>CAYOOD010000037.1:0-66719 GCA_964405435.1 uncultured bacterium | reverse complement strand
CCGGGATATATAAAAAAATGTAACAATACTAAGTTAGCCAACTTGGTATAATAGAGAGAATCAAAGGGCAACTTTTCTGCTAGAATCCAATCAACTAGGCGATCGCTCGGCAAATCGACGATAAAAAAGTCGCAGGCTGCGCCGAGTCTCTGGCAGTAATATTGGCCATTTTTACTCACTTCGTGGGCGATATGCTGGTCGATTGCCGGTGCCACGCGACCATTTTTTTGCCCGGTTTCTGGGTCTTTTTTCTCCAGATAATTTTTTAAATCTCTCGAACAAAACCCGTAAGTCAGCCGAAATCTATCAAAGCCGAAATAATCAATAATTGGCTCTAGGATAAATTGAGTTAAATTTTGCAGGGCGGGAAGCGTTTCTTCTATATTCTGAGGAAATGGGTCAATCTTCTCCGCATACTTTTTATAGGTCTGAGTGCAGGTGCAAAAATATTCGAGGGTGAGGGATTTGCCAAGTTTGATAGTTTTCACGATAAACAGCGATATAAAATTTCTTTCCAGCGCGGCACGTCAATTGACCAAATTACGGTGGCGTTCGGGGCTTTTCGCAGCACCCCCAGTTCGTCAACTACAGTTTGCCCGCGCGTCAGGGAGCCGGCGACTTCGACATCGACAAAATATTTGCCTTTGCGCGTAACGATATCCGGCGCGATCGCCACAGCCATCGCCACCGGATCGGCTAGCGTCAAACCGGGGGCTTGCTGGAGTTGAATGCTGGCATTTAATGCCGCTGTATTGCACTCCATTGCAAACCGCGCCAGGGGAGTCTCTAAATTAATAATTCCTTCGATTTCTGAGGGGTGCAGTGCCGCTTCGGCGCGGCTCAATTCCCAGCCAACCATCTCAATCGGCATCCCGCTGCGAAATACAATTTTAGCGGCTTCGGGGTCTACCCAAATGTTATACTCAGCAGCAGGCGTGACGTTGCCAACTGTATTGGCAGCGCCGCCCATAATCACGCAGCGATGCACGAGTGCGGCAAGTTCGGGAGCCCGCAGTAAAGCGGTGGCGATATTTGTCAAAGGTCCCAAGGTGACGAGGGTAATTTCGCCGGGATTGGCTTTAATAATCTCCGCGATCGCATCTACGGCGTGTCTGGTTTCTGGCTGGCGAATCGGGGCGGGATAGTGCATATTTCCCATGCCGTCTTCGCCGTGAAAATAGTGGGCATAAACGCTTTTTCGCAGTAGCGGTTTGCCGCAACCAACGTAAACGGGAGTGGAAGCATTGCACATTTGCAGCGCGTACAGGGCGTTTTTCGTCCCCTGCTCGACGGGCACGTTGCCGCTGACGGTTGTCACGGCTTCGACGCGAATGCCAGCCCAGCGGTGCGCCATCACCAGCGCCACGGCGTCGTCAGACGCGGTATCGGTATCGATGAGAAATTTACGCATAGAAAGTTAGTTTGCTGCATTCTCATCTTATCCGATTTTGCTTCTCGCTGCCCTCGCCAGCAGGCTTGCTCAGGGATTCACCGCCTCTAGCGCCAAATCGATCGCGATCGCTGTAGCGTAAGGATCGAGTTCTGCTTCCGGCACCTGAATGATTAATTCCCCCAGCGGATCGGAATTGAATATCGAATCAACTATCGAGCAGCGCGTCGTATATTTCAGCTCCGTATCGCTGGCAAGAACGCGAACAGATTGCACCCGTTTTATCGGCACGCCCCGCACCGATACAGTCTCGTAAGGTTTCATCAGCAAGTGCAGGTAAATCCGATTATCCCGGCACGTCGAAGCCCCGTAAAACTGCCAGGGTTCCAATCCCGGCTGAGTGCCGACGATACTTTCTTTATTCCCATTCATCCATTTTTCTACTTCTGCTAAACGTTCGAGCAGTTCTGGCTGAATTTTGCCATTTCCCATCGGGCTGACATTTAAGAGTAAATTCCCGCCTTTTGCCGCAACTTCGCACAGGGCGTGTATTAATTGCCGGGGTGATTTGAACTGCGTGTCAGCCGGATTGTAGCCCCAACTTTCATTAATGGTCATGCAAGTTTCCCACACCCGCCCTGGGGGTTGCGGCGGCACGAACTGCTCTGGCGTGTCGAAGTCTCCGCAATCGGGCAGGCGATCGTTGATTAAAATTTCTGGCTGCAGCGATCGAATTGTATTTTTTAATTCTTCCACCCGCCACTGTTCGGGCGATCGCTCCCAACTCCCATCAAACCAAATGATATCAATTTTGCCGTAATTTGTCAACAATTCCCGCACTTGAGCGAACATAAATTCATTGAAGCGTTCCCACTGTTCCGGCGTTGGCTGCTTGAACTGCCCGAAAGTATAGGGCTTGTCTGCGTCTGTAAAAGCCGGGTAATCCGGGTGATGCCAGTCAATCAGCGAGAAATACAATCCGATGCGAATTCCCGCCGATCGCATGGCTTCGACAAATTCCCGCACGATATCTTTCTCATAAGGCGCATTTTGAATCGAAAAATCTGACTGCTGCGTGTGGAACATCGCAAAACCGTCGTGATGTTTTGCCGTTAAAATCGCATATTGCATTCCCAGGCGCTTTGCCAGTTGCGCCCACTCGTGCGGGTTGTATTCCTGCGGGTTGAAAGTTCGGGCGGTGCTGTGATATTCTTCAACTGGGATAGTCTGACAGTAAGGCAGGCTGAAAACGCCGCCAGCAAGTGGCCACGACAATTCGCAGCCGCGCTGGCTGCTGTGTCCCCAATGCACGAACATCCCAAATCGAGCCGTTTCAAACCAAGTTGCCATGATGTTTTTGTGGTAAAACTGCACGAGTATTTTATCTGGAAAATAGAAAGATTACAAGTCACTTTTTATGAACTCAATCCAGACAGTCAAACCATTACAGGCACAACTCATAACGCCAGAAACATTTCAGCCCTACGGGCAGGTGATCTATGCAAGTCAAGATGGCAAGCATTTCGATTCGGATGACGCTAACTTGGTGCTGCAAAATGGCATCCCCCGTTTTTATATCATGCGCCTAGTCGAAAAAGGTCGAAAATTTCACAAGATTACGCGCCACGTCAAATGCACGCAATGCTTGGGTTCTCTGGAGGGTAAAGAATGGTTTATGGGCGTGGCTCCGCCGGGAGAGAGTCCGAAACCGCGTTTGCAGGATATCGCAGTCTTTAGAATTCCGGGGAATTGTTTTATTAAGTTAGAGGTTGGTACTTGGCACGCGGGGCCATATTTCGACCAGGATTTTGTCGATTTTTACAATTTGGAGCTGAGCGATACGAATATTAACGACCACGATACTTGCAATTTACTGACGACCTACAATGTAGAGTTTGAAATTGTTTGAAGCAAGAGTGACTTCTCCCCCCTACCGCCCCTCTCCGAGGCGGAGAGGGGGGATTTGTTAATGAGATACTTCTCAAATTCCCCCCCTTCCCTCGCAGGGAAGGGGGGTGGGGGGTTAGGTTTCTCCCACTACGGGTGCTGATACAATGCCGCCCTCTTCCAGCACGGATGCAACGCGCAGAATGGCAGCTTCGTTGTAGGGTGCGGCTATTAATTGCACGCCCAATGGCAGTTTGCCGGGGCGCTGAATCGGTACGGATAAAACCGGCAATCCGATGAAAGAGAGCGGTTGTGTAAATAATCCTAAATGGGGGCGAACGAGGATTTCAACGCCATCTAATATCATCTTTTGCTGTCCGATCTCGGGGGCGGCGCAAGGCGTGGCAGGCGCTAAAATTAAATCGACTTTCTCAAAGATTTCGCGGACGCGATCGCGATACCACTGGCGAAACCGCTGCGCCTGAATGTACCACGCAGCCGGAATCATTGCACCCGCTAAAAAGCGATCGCGGGTGGCAAAATCAAAATCCTGCGGGCGCGATCGCAACTTTTCCCAATGCAAATTCGCTCCCTCGCTCGCCGTAATCACGAAGGCTGCCGCCCTTGCCCGATGCGCCTCTGGAATCTCGACGTACTGCGTCACCCCCAGGGCGCGAGCCACGGTTTCCACTGCCTCCAAGGCTGCCGGTTCCGCACTTTTTGCAAAATAACCGCCCGCGATCGCGATTCGCACGTCGCCAATGTCCGGCCCCATTTGCGCCATGACAGGATAAATGGGGCGCTTGGTACAGACCGGATCGCGATCGTCCGATCCTTGCAAACTATCAAACGCCCCGATAATATCCTGTACTGAGCGGGCAAACGGGCCGATATGATCCAAACTGCCGCAAAACAGCGCCGCACCCGCCCGCGACAGACGCCCGTAAGTCGGTTTCAAGCCGTACACGCCGCACAGCGCCGCCGGCACGCGGATCGATCCGTTGGTATCGGAACCGAGCGTCAGCGGCACCAATCCCGCCGCAACTGCCGCCGCCGAACCGCCCGAGGAACCGCCCGCGACGCGATTTAAATCGTGGGGGTTGTGGGTTGCGCCGTAGTGGGCATTTTCGGTGACGAATCCGTAGGCGTATTCGTCCATATTCAGCGCCCCAACCAGCACGGCACCGGCTTGTTTGAGTCGGGAAACTGCGGTAGCGTCTCGGGTTGCGGGGGGGTTTTCGGCATTGATTTTCGAGCCGGCAAGGGTGGTAATTCCGGCAATATCAAATAAGTTTTTGACGGCAAAGGGAACGCCAGCGAGGAAACCGGGTTCTTCGCCAGATGCGATCGCCGCATCGATTTTCTCAGCATCGGCTATTGCCGCATCCGCCGTTACCGTCGTAAAACAATTAAGCGTTTTATCCCGCGCCGCTATTCTTTCTAAAGCCGCCGATACGACTTCTTTGGCGCTGATTTGCCCTGCCCGAACGGCGGCGGCGGTTGAGAGGGCATCGGCTTTGTTTAAATCTAGAGTCATGGTTCAAATATGGGCGCGGCTTCGATTTCTTCTGGCAGTGGGAATTCTAGAACGAGTTGCGCGATCGCCTCGATTCTGGCAAAATTTTCTACAACCCCCGCTCGGTGTTCTGGCGCGAGGGGCAGCTCCAGTAAAAGGGCCATTGTATCGACGTATTCAGCCGCATCGACTTTCTTTTTTTCCATTTTTTCCCCGATCGCTCAATCTTTTGATTATAGCGTTTATAATTGAGTCGTAAAAATCCTTACAAAAATTCTTCCCAGACGGAAGCCTAGTCACGAGTTAAGACGTTCCAATCTGCACTCAGCACTCAGCACTCAGCACTTTACACTATTTAGTGCTTCCGATCCTTCAAAGTTGCCATCTTCTCCCGGTTCAAAATCGAGAACTTTAAAGACGGCATCCAGATTTAGCGCTCCGTAAATGTGAGGGAATTGCTCCCCTCCTTCCGCGCCTTCATATTTGATGGGCGATCGCACTTTTTCCGCGTCAATGCAAAGCAGTATCAATCCCTTCTGTGCGGGAAACCACCGATTGGCGACGGTGGCGAGTTGCGGCGGAAAGCAACAGTGGATAAAGCCTTCTGATTCCAAGGTATCGCCGCGATAACTGCCGGCTTGTTTGGCGCTTTCCCACTCCGGGCGCGGCGCAATATGCAAAATAACAGTCATGGAGATGCTGCTGGTAAATGACAGGGCGATCGCCTACTCTAGGGGCGCGATATCGTGAAATCCCCTGTAGTCAATGACGCGCCGCCCGTCCGGCAGCCGCGAAAGAATATCCGCAAACCGCACGTTCCAGAGAATTTCTCGCGCTATAAAAGAATGACGGGCGTGGACAGTTTGCGAAACCGTTTCGTCAATTCCCGTCAGCGTTATCAGGATTTCGATTTCCTCCTCCTCTAGCGATTCTGGCGTCGCTCCATACAGGGGAGAACTCTCGTCAATTTGGTGCATCACCGTCCAACTGAGCGAGAAAATAGGCGTCTGGCTGCGCGTCAGTTTTAAATCGTACAGGCGGCGCATGAATTGCCCCTCTTTGTTGACTTCATTGCGTGCCAAACTCGCCATCACCTGCGCCTCTATAATCTGGTTGTAGCGCTGGTTCGCCGTTCGGAACATCAGAGTCGGCACGCCATCAAAAGGGCAAATCACCGCCACGTTGCTGAAAAGCACTCTGGCGTCGGGGCGGGAGAATCGGGAGAATGCCAGCCCCGTCACCATCGCCACTCCCAGCAAACCCGCCAGCGCTTCGATCGCGACGAGTGCGTTGGCGTAGGGCGTGCGCGGGTACATCGCGCCGTAGCCGATGGTGGCGAGAGTTTGGACGCTGAAATAGAAGGCGTCGAGAAACGAGCCCGGTTGGGCGTTGGCAATGCAATCCCCTCCCGCCAGATAAGCCAGGGCAAATAGGGCATTTGCGACGACATACACCAAACTGGTCAGTCCCAGAAACCCGGGCCACGAAATTTCCAGCAGCAGGTGGTACAAGTCGCTCCAGTACGAGTGAGACACGCCCAAGCGCGCGATGTTGCTCGGTCCGTCCCGATTAACCATGCGGCTCGGTGAGGGTTGGCGACGCTTTCCTTTCATTCGATCTGACTCCTTTAGCCGGTTTGGGCTGGCGCTGAGCGCGGTGAAATCTCCTGATTTTGCTGCACCCGCGTCTCGCTGCCCCTCGCTGAGGCAAACTCTTCAATGGGCAGTATTATACACAACAGGCGAGCAATCTGGTGCCTTGCTCTCGCTGTGAACTTGCGCGTTCTCTGGTTCCCAATCAACCGGCCTTTCAAAGGCTTTTTCAAGCGATCGCCCGTATTTTCCCTCCCTCACCCGTTACTTGTACAGAACAGCGTCCTTTAAACTGTAGACGCGATCGGCTACGGCTTTTATGTCTTCTGGCGACACTCCCCGATCTGCGAGTGCCTCGCCTAGATGCTTGGCGATCGCGTCCAAATGTTCTGGCTGTAAATTCAACCCGGCGTGTGCTTTTTCCATCGACCGCCCCGTGTATTGGTTCGGCCCTCCCACGGCATAAGAGATAAAAGCCGTTTGATGGCGGCGCTGCTTTTCCATATTCGTGTGTTCAAAGAAGTGATTGACCTCGGGATCGGCCAAGACTCGCTTGTAAAAATCGTCTACCACGGTTTCAATCCCTTGCTTTCCGCCCAGGTGTTCGTATAATGTCCCTGTTTCGCTCATTGCCTTTTATTCACCAAATAATTTAACTTTAAAACTATATCGCAGCCCTTGAGCTTTCTCCCTCTATCTCAAGTAGTAATCGGAAATTCTAGCGCGCGATCGATCTAGACGTCGCCCGCAGCCGAAAGCGCCGGCACGCTCTTGGAAGCGATAGATTTCCGGCCCCGGGGCCGGAACTATTCAAATATTTACCTCTCCCTATACCCTCTGCCCAGTTGTATCAGTCATCTGGAAACTGCCAGCACGAGATATGTTCCACATCAGAACTGCCGCAAGTGCAAGCCGCCTCAAAAGAAGAGTCCACCCATTCTCTCCCGCACCTCCGGCAGTGGCAAAATATATTGTTGCGGTTCGCTTCTTCTATTTTTAACTGCCACTCGTCCCCGGCAGCAGTTTTTTGTTCGTCAGGAAGTTCTGCCATTTCCAATACCAAAAGCCAATATACTCATTACAGTACCATTTAAAGTCCCGCAGTACCCTGCTATATTGAACCGTGCAGGGTCAATCATCCCTCGTGACAGACGTGCAAGTAAAACTGAGATGACTTATCGCAATCTTCTAGAGCAGGAACTCGCGGAATGGAACGCTGCCATTCAGGCGCGCCCCAATGACGCCAGCGCTTTTGTGCGGCGGGGCATGACTTATTTTAAATTGGCCAAAATTTCCGAATCGATTGGCGATTTCGACAGGGCGGAGCAGTTAGAGCCGCGCCTGACTCCCTATTTGTGGCAGCGCGGGCTATCTTATTACTACGCTCAGAGATTTGAGGAAGGGGCGAAACAGTTCGAGGTTGACTTGAAAGTAAACGCCCGAGATGTAGAGGAAACGGTGTGGCGGTATTTGTGCCAAGCCCGCCTGTACGGCGCTGCAGCAGCACGCGATTCCCTGCTTCCCGTCCGGAACGATCCCCGTCCGGTGATGCGGCGCGTGTATGATTTTTATGCCGGAAATTGCACGCCAGAAGAGCTGGTGGCAGCGGGGAAGAGAGAAGGCGATCGCGGCATTTTCTACAGCAATCTTTACCTGGGATTGTACTGGGAAGCGGCGGGAGATTTAGAGCAATCGCGATCGCATCTCGCCGAGGCAGTCGAGTTCGAGCTAGACGATTATATGTGGCATCTGGCTCGCGTTCACCTTTTATTGAGAGGATGGGTTTAAATATCGTCAAGACAGGAGGAATTGTGGTAGAGCACTGGAGAGCTGACGAACCGAAATAGACCTGCCTCGTCCCCGTGGAGAGTCGGAAGGGACGCGCTTGGCGCGTCTGCTTTAGAAGCCAGAAACCAAGCCGAGCAGTTATTGACCAAAAACTACAGATGCGGTGAGGACGCGATCGCCCGAGTGCTAGTGCAAGCAAAAATCTGGTGCGACTGGTATTCTCCAGACAGTCCTCTGATTGAGTGGGGAATAAAAGCCTCTCACTAAAGCGCGTAATTTATCGGACATCGCCCGATCGCTATCGCTGTGCCAGAGTGCGAGCGGGCTCGGTGGAACTATTCGGTTTTGAAGGGGATGCGATTGGTTCGGCGCGCTCTTCCTCATCCGCCTTCACCACAACCCACCGGCCCGTTTCGGGATCGCGATAAGCGTTGAAGGGATTTTTACGCAGTAGCTTCTTGTCAGTCAGCATGTCTGCCCGCTCCTCTGTATCGTTAGCAATTATCCTAGGCTTTTTAAAGATTCTGTAAAGTGACTGAGACGATAACCCCCTGTGATTTTCGTCAACAACTTACAGCGATCTGTGTCATATTCAGTCTCAATCCACCGATCTCAAACCCCTGCTGGCGTTTCGCCCGCTCGGTCGTCGTTGGCTCCGCTCCAAACTGGAGCAATTACTCATCGATCGCCCTTCCCTGACGGGAACGGAGGGGGGGAAAGCCGCTGCTCAACCTCTCGAAAGTGAGCCGCGAGCCGTGAATGTATGCACTGAAAATTCTCCAAAGTTCGTTTCTGGCAGGAAAATAATCTCTGCTGACATCACCGGCCTCTCGCTATTCTCCGACAATCTACTGACAATAGAGCTTAGCATTTTTGCCGCCCAGCCGCGCCCGCTACTTATTTGGTTTATCGGCGGGTTTTGGCATTGGCTTTTGAGCGATTCGCTTCGCGCCCGGTAGCAGGCTATCGGGTGTCGCGGATCGTCGCAGCTCGAACGAGTCAACTGGCGGCAGTCATCGCTTTAACCCTAAGCACAGGATCGCGGCGGGGTTGAGAAGATTTTATAAAAAATTTTCCCAAAACCGTCCTATTATCAGTATCGCCGATCGCCCCACGGATGCCTGTGATTTTCCAGGGCTTCGAGCGGTGATATTTTACCCGCCAACCTGCGATCGGCGTCTCACTAAAACGCGACCGAGATCCGCTGTCAGATGCGATCGCTATCACGTCGCGTTCTCCTGCCACAAACGCCCCGCCTCCCTCCTCCTTTGCTTATCCCCGTCTCCGACATTTTTTAAGAATCTAGCAAGCTGATTCCGTTTGAATTCGCCTCGATTCACTTAAGTACCGAAGCCGGAGCGGGACAGCGATCGTCGCTGGCGGCAAGCTAAGTAAATAGATAGAAAGAAACTGCAGGGTAAAAAAGCCGGTTTCGCAGGAGCGACAAAGGGATGGGTTATTTAGACTTTTCAAAAGAGCGGCGATCGCGGGATGGATGAGACGGATGAGACTTCTCAATAGTGAGAACACTTGGCCTTTTGGGCGATCGCCGATTGAACGCAAATCTTCTATCTGAAAAGGGGTTTTTGCTCTTTTTTTGGCAACGGGGCGATCGAGAGAACGCGCCAGCAGGCATCGGCAGCCCGATCTCCTGATATAATCGCCACTGTCGTCAGGCTTGTGCGAGTGGGAGGAGTTATGGCAGATTGGCAGGTAATCGCTGGGGGAGTGACGGCACCCAGAGGATACAAAGCGGCAGGGATTGTAGCGGGGCTGAAGCCTTCGGGAATGGCGGATTTGGCGCTAATCGTCTCAGATGTGGACGCGATCGCCGCAGGGGTATTCACGACGTCTGTCGTCCGAGCGGCGTGCGTGGACTATTGCCGGGATCGCCTGCAAGCCAAGGCAAGCGCCAGAGCGATTCTGTGCAATTCCGGTCAGGCAAACGCGGCAACAGGGCAGCAAGGCTGGGCAGACGCGATCGAGAGCGCCGAGCTGCTGGCGCAAGCGATGAATATTTCTCCAGAATCCATCCTGCTGGCGTCCACGGGCGTGATCGGACAGCGGATCAAAATGGACGCGCTCCGGGCGGGCATTCCCAAAGTCGTGGCGGCGCTTTCAGAAACCGGGAGTGACGCAGCGGCTCAAGCGATCTGCACGACGGATTTAGTCACAAAATCGATCGCCTTAGAAACCCATTTCGGCGATCGCCCGGTGCGGGTGGGCGGCATCTGCAAGGGCTCCGGGATGATACACCCGAACATGGCAACGATGCTCGCCTTCGTCACCTGCGACGCTGCCGTCTCGCCCCACCTCTGGCACGAGATGCTTTCTCGCGCCGCTGACAAGAGCTTCAATCAAATCACCGTTGACGGCGATACGAGTACCAACGACTCGCTCATCGCCCTGGCAAATGGGCAATCCCGCACCCCGGCGATTACCGAAATGGGGCCAGAAGCAGAAAAGCTGGAAGCGATGCTGACGGCGGTTTGCCAGTATTTGGCGAAAGCGATCGCCCGCGACGGCGAAGGTGCCACCTGCCTGATCGAAGTGCAAGTCACGGGAGCCCCCGACGATGCCGCCGCCCGCAAGATTGCCAAAACGATCGTCGGTTCTTCCCTCGTCAAGTCTGCCATCTTCGGGCACGATCCCAACTGGGGGCGGATTGCCGGAGCGGCTGGGCGCGCGGGGGTGCTGTTCGAGCAGGAAAACTTGCGCATTCAGTTGGGGGATTTCGTGCTCATGGAAAATGGCCAACCCCTGCCCTTCGATCGCGCCGCAGCGAGTGCGTATTTGAAGCAGGCGGCTGAGAAGCCTGCAAAAGAGGGTGAATCGCTTTCCCTGACTCGCCCCGCCTCGCCGGCTGATTTCTCGAAACAAACCGTCGCGATCGCCGTCAGTGTCGGCAACGGTTCCGGTTCCGGCACGGCGTGGGGATGCGATCTCAGCTATGATTATGTGAAGATTAACGCCGAGTACACGACCTGAAAGCAACCGAGGTTCTGGACTTAGCGCGATCGCGCCTTGGCGGCAGTCACGAGTTTTTCCGCTTCAGCAAAATAGGGTGGGCTTCCAGTCCGCCCTATTTTGCTTTTCGGCTGCGCGCGTTTCATAATTTATGGGTGCACTAAATTCGCGATCGCTTGCGGCGAAGAGGGGCGATCGCCGCCCCCAAATGCAGGTAGATAGCAGCTTTGGGAGAATTGCGAGTATCCTAGAGTGGGTGAAATTATCAGTCAAAAAACCCCAGCAGTTGAGCGCGACTTCCATGACAACCAACAAGCGCGGACGCCCAGCCACCGGCAGAGGGCCGAAGCTTTACATACCTCTAGGGAAAGTCAAAGCCGTCAAAATCCTGAAAGTTATCCCTGACGAGAAGATGCCGCTGGTGGAAGCCATGCTCGAGGCGCTGGCGGATCAGGCAAAAATGAAAAAATCCCAAAAGCCTTGACTTTTATTTAGTACCCCCTTAAAATAAAAGAAGATACAAAAAGAGCGCTGCAACACCTACCAAGTAGCGCAGCGCTCTGTGTCAAACAATACCAGGAGGTATTATAGCATGGAAGCTCAAGGTCAGCAAGCGATTTCAGAAATTCTCCTCGCCCAGCCTGCCGATGACGAATGCCGGAGACGCTCAAAACGCCTGCCCAAAAAAGGCAAGCAATCCATTAACCAGCCCTTGGTGAACTGCCCGATCCTGCGCATCGAGCGGATTGGCGTCACCCAGCGGGGCAACACCCCCTACATCGTCTACTACACCGAATACGGGCGCTGCTGCACCTTCGTCTCGCGGCAGTATTTCTGGCAGTCGCTATTCAACCTGTGCGGCATCAAAAACACAGGGATAGCACGCATCACCGGCTATGGGATTAGAGAAACGAGCATCGCGGTGCTGGAGGGAGAGGAGCGCTACAGTTTCCCTACAGTTGAAATGCGCGCGTTTCTGGCACGGCAGAATCAGATGGCGCTCGATCGCTTGACGGTTCAGGTAGCAGAGGGGAGAATATTTGTCAGCAATCCCGTCAGCCAACAAGTGCGCGAGGTGACGAGTCAGAGCTGCAACTGCGACGACAAACTTTGCAATCCCTGTTTCTGCAAGCACCGAATCGCCGCTTACTTGCACCTGCGCGGGTTGGGATGGGGTTCGTTGCAGGATTATTTTAATTTTGGGAATGGGGGATAGGGCATGGGGCAAGGGGCATGGGGAAGAATAAGCGAAGCAATTACCCATTAGCCAATAGCAAGCGCAGAAGCGATCGCCCGATTTCTCGGATGGCAAACGTTATAATAGCAGGCAATGCAAAATCCCTCGAAAACACTTCGTGAGGTAGAGTGCCTGATGAGAGCAAATTTTTCCTCAAAACCCTCTAAATCGCCACTGAAGGCTATTTTAATCGCAGTGGCGCTGTTGGCTGCTATTGTCGCCTGCGTCTTGTACAAGCCGCAATTAACCGCAGCGCAAGTCGAACCAGCCAACCCTAGCGCGATCGCCGTGCCCTTGCAACTCGACGAAGCGGAGAAATTTTCCGAAGGATTAGCAGGGGTAAAGATAGGCGAGAAATGGGGCTATATCGATCAAACCGGCGATCGCATCATTCCGCCCCAATTTGACGAAGTGAAACCTTTTTCTAAAGGGCTTGCGGCGGTAAAAATCGGCGAAAAGTGGGGATATATCGATAAAAGAGGAATCAGGGCGATCGCGCCACAATTTGACGAAGCAGATTCATTTTTTAACGGGCTAGCGCGGGTAAAAATCAGCGAAAAATACGGCTACATTGACAGTCAGGGGCAATTCCTCATCCCAGCGCAATTTGACGAAGCCGAAAAGCCTTGGCACTTTGCCGAAGGGCTGGCGCGGGTAAAAATGGGCGACAAGTGGGGCTACATTCGCAATCCGTTAAAGTGACGGCAAACTTCAACTGCAAATATCTGCCTGGTTTGTAGTAGGGGCTTTAGCCCCTGATATATTAAGCTTTACGGGGATTTAACCCCTCCTGCGAACGCGAGCCTTTATTAATGCCTGCATTCACAAGCCTCCCCCTTCGCAAAAAGTCGTAAAAACTCAGTGGTTTCTGGCAAGAAACGCGCCATAGCACGACGTGACGCAAACGACAAGCAGTTTGGCCCTTTTTTTTGAGAAAGTGCCCTGCGCCGTACCCGACTTGCGTCGAGCCTGTGCAGCGCGGTATACTGCTTTTTGTTTGCCTGTGAATTCAGGCATCGCTATAATAATCGTCAAGCCTTTCAGAAAAGGCAGAACGCCCGTTCGCCCGTGTTTTAGTGCCATTACAATCCTGTGTTTTCTCACATCCTTTGCTACTACGAGCGAGGCCAGCAATTGCCGATCCTTCGGGCGATCGCGCACAATGGAGATAAGCCTATTTAACCCCTATGGTATCTGTCTATGCTACAACAGCTAATTTCCTCGAAAAGAATCCTCAGAGCCCAACTGCTCGAATTTTTAGGATTCCCCGAAACCTCCAAAGAAAAAAAAGAAATTCTCGTGCCTTTAATTCTTTCAATTCTCGAAACAGACCCAGCAACAAAAGAAAGATTTTTAGAGAAATTTAAAAGCGAATTAGCTGTAGAGCCTTACGAATTAATGCAAATTTTACAATGTTCAAAAACCGAAAGAAAGCGGTGGATTAAAGAAGGAAAAATACCAATTTTAGAATATCGATATTTTCGACAATCGGGGATAGATATGGAATATCCAGTCCACGACAGACGGGTGATTATAAGTTTGTCTCAAGAAGAGATTCAGCAGTGGAGAGAAGAGCATAAAAATCGCGTCAAAGAAAATAGGAAAATAGGCTCCCAGGTAGCGGCTCAAAGTCGGAAAGAAAACGAAGGCCACAGACAAAACTTTATCAATGCTTGGGAAAAAATTCGCCAAGAATGGCGGCAAAAGGGATCGGCAGAAATTTCAGCAATTCTTCAGCTTGCCTACTGGACAGTTTGGGCATCTCGCTGGGCGAAAGAAAATCAAATAAAAAGCCAAAGAGCTGTAAAAAATAGCACGCTTTATGACCGCCGAAAAGAGGAATGGTACGAGCGCAAAAATGAGGCAGTCGAATTATTGTTTAAGACGTCCTATGCCTCCCTATCTTTCTACCGACCGGAAGAGCCAGATAAACTTTATTTTAGCTTGTGCGATCGCCACTACAATGTAATGCAAAATCTGAATTACTACAATAAATGGGATTTTCTGTATTTTTACCACCCAGAGATTCAACACTGCCCTAACTGCATTTATAAAGAGGATAAAGATTATTACTCTTTCTATTATTTAGAAGTCAAAGATAAGCATTTCCCAGAGTATAATTTTTCCTTCCATACGCCCTACCCGATTGGAAAAGATTTTTTACCCGAACCCGACCTGCTTCCTCAAGTCAATCAGGTGGAGCAGGACGGAATTTTTAGATTTGGCAGACCGCTGCTGGAATACGAGAAAATTATTCACAGAGAAAAGGATGTTTTCGCTGCCTTGGAAAAAGCGATCGCTGCCGTCAAACAGGCAGGCGATCGCCTGTGACAGAACCTCGGACAGCCAAAAGATAGATAGTTGAGTTGAGTTTCAAAAAAGGCGCGATCGCCATCGGGAATCCCAACCTACCGCTAGCGGTAGAGAAACGTTCGCAGCATCATAGTAGAATGTCTGAAGAGGTCTTTACCGAATATAATGATTTTGGAAAGTCTCGCGCTTGGCTGGTTTGTGGTGTTGGTGTCGTCATAATATGTCTATTATCGAGGCTGAAAACCTGAGCAAAGTTTATCCGGTTGCCGTCAAAGAACCGGGACTCAAGGGGACGCTGCGCCACTTCCTGCGCCGCACTTACCGCGAGGTGAAAGCAGTACAAGGGGTTTCCTTTCAGATAGAACCCGGTGAAGTCGTGGGGTTTTTGGGGCCAAATGGCGCTGGCAAAACCACCACGCTGAAAATGCTCGCGGGTTTGATTTACCCGTCTAGCGGTCGCGTACTGGTGGGCGATCGCGTCCCCTACCGCCGCGAGGCGTCCTTTTTGCAAAAAATTACCCTCGTCATGGGGCAAAAACAGCAGCTTATTTGGGACTTGCCCGCCCTCGATTCCCTGAAAATTAACGCCGCCGTTTACGGCATCTCCGACAGAGAATATCAGCAGCGCGTGGGAGAACTCACCGAAATGCTCTCCCTCGAAGGCAAGCTCAAACAACCCGTGCGCAAACTCTCCCTCGGCGAACGAATGAAAGCCGAATTAATGGCAGCGCTGCTGCACCGCCCGCAGGTGCTATTTTTAGACGAACCAACCCTCGGACTCGACGTAAATGCTCAAGTGAGCGTGCGAGAATTCCTGCGCGAATACAACCAGCGCTATCAGGCAACCGTGCTCTTAACCAGCCACTACATGGCAGACATCACCGCCCTGTGCCAGCGGGTGATTTTAATCTACGCCGGCGAGCTCATTTACGACGGAAGTTTAGATGGGTTGCTGGAGCGATTTTCTCCCTACCGCGAGGTACAAGTAGAATTCGCGCGATCGCTCTCCGAAGCAGAGTTAACAGCCTACGGAGAAGTCGAATCAGTCGAAGGGCAGTCAGCGCGGTTGTTGGTGCGGCGGGAGGCACTCACGAGCACTGTCGCCAAGATTCTGGCGGAATTAGAGGTGTTGGATTTAACCGTCACCGATCCGCCAATTGAAGAAGTGATCGGTCGAGTCTTTCGTACAGGTTTCGTTTCGTGATTGTTCTCGTTCCTAAAATCCTAAATCGACATGAACCGAATTATTAAAATTGCGAAAACTCTGCTCGTCACTAACTATGCTTACATGCTAGAGTACCGAGCCGAGCTGCTGTTGTGGGCGCTGTCTGGCTGCTTGCCCTTCATCCTGATGGGAGTCTGGATGCAAGCGGCTGAAGGGGGACGATTCGGACTCGAACCGATGCAATTTGCCCGCTACTTTCTGACGGCGTTTGTGGTGAGGCAGTTTAATGTCGTTTGGGTGATTTGGGAGTTTGAAAAAGAAGTGGTACAGGGGAAACTGTCTCCCCGCTTGCTACAGCCGATCGATCCGGTGTGGCACCACTTCACTGCGCACGTTGCCGAACGCTTTGCCCGCCTGCCCTTCAGTCTGGGATTGGTGCTGTTCTTTTTCGTGCTGTATCCCGATGCGTTTTGGCTGCCAAGTTTGGGGAATTTTCTGCTATTTGTGTTAATCGTAATCGTGGCTTTTTCCCTACGCTTTGTCATCCAGTATACCTTTGCAATGTTTGCTTTTTGGATGGAAAGAGCGACGGCGATCGAACAATTTTGGTTTTTGGTTTACATGTTTCTATCGGGTTTGATTGCACCCTTGGAAGTGTTCCCGCCTGCCGTGCGCGAGGTGGTGCTGTGGACGCCGTTTCCCTATCTGGTGCATTTTCCCGCCGCGCTGCTCATTGGCTTGCCCGTTGATGTGGGGCGCGGGTTTTTAGTGATGTTTGCTTGGGGCGCGATATTTTTTATCTGCAATCGCTGGCTGTGGCGGCGCGGTTTGAAGCATTATTCGGGGATGGGAGCGTGAAGGGCGATCGCCCTACAATTTAAAATTAAGAAAATAACATCAACCGATGACAAAATACCTGAACGTTCTCAAATTATTCTGGAGTACCGCGATCGCAGCCGAGCTGGAATACCGCGTCAACTTCCTCATCTCCACCCTCACCAGTTTGGGAAATCTCGGCGGCAGCATTTTCGGACTGTCCCTCTTCTACGGCAATAACTACAACTTCGCGGGGTGGAAGTGGGAAGAAGCCCTCGTCGTGCTGGGCGTTTTTACCGTGCTGCAAGGTTTTTCTACTACTTTCCTCGTTCCCAATCTCAATCGCATTGTCACGCACGTTCAAGAAGGGACGCTCGATTTCGTGCTCCTGAAACCTATCAGCTCGCAATTCTGGCTTTCTACTCGCAGCATTTCCCCCTGGGGTTTGCCAGATTTAATTTTCGGGAGCCTGCTGCTGGGGTACGCCGGAAATAAACTCGGTTTGGCAATGAGCAACTACCTCATCAGTGCCGTACCGATGCTATTTGGCACCCTTATTCTTTACAGCCTTTGGTTTATGTTGGGAGCTACCAGCATTTGGTTTGTCAGAATCTACAACGTCACGGAAGTACTCAGAGGTTTGCTCGAAGCCGGTCGCTATCCGCTGGTGGCTTATCCCGCCGCCTACCGCTTCTTTTTTACCTTTATCGTTCCGGTGGCATTTATCACCACGGTTCCCGCTGAGGCGATGCTGGGGCGCGTTCATCTGAATTGGATAGGCGGCGCTGGCGTGCTGGCGATCGCGCTTTTATTCGCTTCTCGCGCATTCTGGCGGTTTGTGCTGCGCTTCTACACCAGCGCGTCTAGTTAGTAAAAAGTGCTGAGTGCGCTCGTGCTGAGTAAAGTGAAAAGTGCGCTCGTGCTGAGTAAAGTGAAAAGTGCGCTCGTGCTGAGTGCCTCCGCGCGTGGTACTCGATGCCTCGGTTGCGTGTGGAGTGAAAAGTGTTGAGTGGTGGAAAGCATCAACTGTGGAGTGAAGCGTGAGGAATAAGCAATAAAGAGTTAATTTTGTTCCACTCAGCACTCAGCACTCAGCACTCAGCACTCAAATCGGCAAACAACACGGGATAACGATACATCCGCCGGAGCTTCCACTCGCTTTCAGGCTTTTACTGGCAGCAGCGCAATTCTGGAAGCGCCCTCGAGAGAGTTGCACGGCTGCCATAAAATTCTCGCTGCTAAACATCCGCCGGACGTAATCCGAGCAAGATTCGTCCCCGTGCAGCATTCGGTGGGCGCACGAAAACCCCTTTCTAGGGGAAATATAAGTCTTGTAGACATCGATAGAACTTACAG
Organism: uncultured bacterium; assembly: GCA_964405435.1. Lineage (GTDB taxonomy): Bacteria > Cyanobacteriota > Cyanobacteriia > Cyanobacteriales > Oscillatoriaceae > DVEG01. Next base: position 48,692 of record CAYOOD010000037.1, on the reverse strand, counting down.
CCAATAGTCTGGCTAGAGAATCCAATCGGCTGACTTCTTGCATGGCAGTTTACCTACAAAATATGACAGTGATTTTCTTATAGCAAAATTTTGACGCTGGGGTTCTCTATCAAAAGGTTGAGTTTCGTTTGCGCGTGTCAAGATATCAAGATAAAATCAATACAGTCAAAAAGCAATTTCAACAATGAAAACGAAAAAGCTGGGAAATACTGATGTCAGCATCCCTGCCCTTGGTTTGGGCGGAATGCCGCTTTCAATAAGCGGCAGACCCCCGGAATCAGATGCGATCGCTCTCATCCACCGCGCCCTCGATCTCGGCATTACGCTGATCGATACGGCTGATTCCTACTGTCAAGACGAATCGGACAAGCACCATAACGAGCGGCTCATCGCCAAAGCACTCAAACAGTACAAAGGCGATGTCAGCAAAATTAGCGTCGCCACCAAAGGCGGATTAATGCGCCCGCAAGGTGCCTGGGCTCGCGACGGCAATCCCGATCGTTTGCGCCAGACAATTCGCGAAAGTTTTGAAGCCCTCGGAGGCGAGAAACCGATCGATGTTTGGCAGTACCACGCCCCCGATCCCAATTATACTATAGAGGAAGCGATCGCCCCGGCAAAAGAAGCCGTCGAAGCCGGTTTAATCCGATTCGTGGGCGTCTCTAATTTCAGCGTCGAACAAATCAAACGCGCCCGCAAGATCGTGGAAATTGTTTCCGTACAAAATCAGTACAATCCCTGGCACCGCCAGCCGGAAACCGACGGCGTGCTGGAATATTGCGAGGGAGAAGGGCTGACATTTCTGCCGTGGAGTCCGCTCGGTGGCAGCCGTCGCGTCGGCTTGCTCTCGGAAATTGCAGCGATCGCGCAGCTTGCCGAAGAAAAAGGCGTCTCCATTTACAGCATCGTTCTCGCCTGGTTGCGATCGAAATCTCCCTGCGTCGTGCCAATTCCCGGCGCGAGTAAAATTTCTAGCATCGAAGATTCCGTCAAATCTCTCGATATCGAGCTAACTCCAGAAGAGGTGCAGCAGATCGATCGGGCGACGCCGTGAAGTAGAAAGTGCTGAGTGCTGAGTGCTGAGGAACACAATTCTTGTAACTCAAAGCTCATTCCTCCAAACTCCATACTCTCTACTCCCCATTCCACACTCAACACTCCACACTCTTTCCCCTCAGCACTCAGCACTCAGCACTCCTTGTAGGAATCTGCTCGACATGAGCTTGCGCCATAAGCGTTAATTTTCCCACCTCCACATCTAACCGATTGATTTTCAGCGACATTCCCTGTATATCGAAGTTTTTGAAATCCAGAATCTGCGCGGCATTTTCCAAAAGTGCTGCCGTCAGTTCTGGCGACAGTTCCTTCCCTTCTCGATACTGAACCTCCTCCAGTGCCACCCCCTCGCCATTCGCACGCACGCGGGGCACCGCTGTAAAATCAACCTGCTGAGTTTGATTTGTTTCCCTCAGTTGCACGGTAGCGCTCAAAGCGACTTTGCCCTCTCCCGGAAGGCTGAATTCTACCTGCTGCACGTCTGCCGTCGCGGGTTGATTGTCGGCGCGTACCTGCAAATTCTGCAACATGCTGCTGAGATACTCGGAATTGAAGGCGCGATTGATATCGGCTGCCGTCAAAACAACGCAGGCGCTCCCGGCTGTAGGTTTGGTCAGTTCAATTTGACCGAAAGCCGCTTTCCAGGGGTCGATCGCGAGGCGATCTACTTGCATTTCCAGCCTCTCCATCCGCAAATCTTGCTGCATCACCAGCCCTTCCCCTTCAATCGCAACCGCTTCCACCTCTCCAGTCACGAGTTTCAAGGGATCGGCTTGAATCGATACCTCCAGTCTCTCGACTTCATCGAGTTGACTCGCTATGCCGATTTCGGCTGCTTTACTCAGCGCTTGCTCGTGCAGCCCAGCTTGTTCTTGCGTCACGTCCTCATCTCCTCTTAACTTTTCTTTGGCTCAATCTAGGCGATCTGCCCTGAAAACATTATCTGCCTGCCGGAGGAATCAAACTTCAGCAATTATCTATCTGTAGGGGAGTTGAAAACCAACAATTACATGGATAAAAATTAAAAAATTAAAGCTTTAAAAAGCTGATTTTATGCCTAGCAGCCTTCTGACCAGAAGCCTTTTATCTGGAAGCCTTTTGACCAGAAGCCTTCTGTGTGGGAGCCTTCTGTCTGGGAGCCTTCTGTCTGGAAGCCTTCTGGTCAGAAGCCTTCTGCTTTATTATTGAAATCTATGCCGCAATACTTCGGAAAACTCCCAACTACCGACCAGCCCTGGTCAGCGATCGCCGCCGTCCAATCCTTACAGAAGGGCGATCGCCACCTTTACTTCAACTGTGGCGCGCCCCGCGTCGCCCTCAGCATCCTCGCACCCAATCTCATCCGGGTGCGCATGTCTCCCACGGGCGAATTTCTCCAGCGCCGCTCCTGGGCTGTCACCCTCGATGATGGCGAATGGGGACTCGTGCCCTTTCAAGTCCGGGAAACGCCTGACGCCGTGGAAATCGAAACGGAGCAAATGCGCCTTCGCATTACCCTTGACAAATTTCGGTTAACGTGCTTTACCAAAGAGGGTCAACCCTTTGCCGCCGATGCAGACATGGGCATGGGCTGGCGCATGGGTGCGGTTGCCGGGTGGAAGCGCATCGAAGCTGGCGAACATTTTTACGGTTTTGGCGAACGTACCGGGCTGCTCGACAAGCTGAGCGAGGTGAAAACAAACTGGACGGTTGACGCGCTCGATTACGGTTCTCTCACCGATGAAATGTATCAGGCAATTCCCTTTTTTATCGCGCTGCGTCCCGGGGTTGCGTTTGGGATTTTCTGCAATACAACCTATTGGAGTCAGTTTGATATCGGTGCCGGAGAGCCGGGAGTTTTGCGAATGGAAGCGCGGGGCGGCGAACTCGATTATTATATTATTTACGGCCCCGAACCGGCGCAAATTTTGCAGAGATATGGTGAATTAACCGGGCGGATGCCGCTACCGCCGAAGTGGGCGCTGGGCTATCACCAATGCCGCTGGAGTTACGAATCGGAAGAAGTGGTGCGATCGCTGGCAAAAGAATTTCGCGATCGCCGCATTCCCTGCGACGTCATTCACCTCGATATCGACTACATGCGCGGCTACCGCGTATTTACCTGGAGTTCAAAACGCTTCCCCAACCCGCAAAAATTAGTCACCGATTTGGCGCGAGACGGTTTCAAAACCGTAACGATTGTCGATCCGGGCGTCAAATACGAACCAGACGCCGATTATCCCGTCTTCGACGAAGGCGTGAAAAACGATTATTTCGTGCGCCATCCAGACGGGCGAATTTTTCACGGCTATGTCTGGCCGGATAAAGCCGTTTTCCCAGATTTTTTGCGTCCTGACGTGCGGCAGTGGTGGGGAGATTGGCAAAAAAGCCTCACCGATATTGGCATTGCCGGGATTTGGAACGACATGAACGAACCGGCGCTCGACGATCGCCCGTTCGGCGATCCGGGAAATAAAATCTGGTTTCCTTTGGACGCGCCCACCGGCCCCCTTGACGAACGCGCCACCCACGCGGAAACTCACAATTTATACGGTTTAATGATGGCGAGAGCGTCTCGCGAAGGGCTCGATCGCCACCGCCCGACGGAGCGATCGTTTGTCTTGACGCGATCGGGTTTTGCAGGCGTTCAGCGGTGGTCGTCTGTGTGGATGGGCGACAATCAATCCCTGTGGGATCATCTGGAAATGTCCCTGCCGATGCTGTGCAATATGGGACTTTCAGGAGTCGCATTTGTCGGCTGCGATATCGGCGGATTTGCCGGCAACGCGACAGCGGAATTATTCGCGCGCTGGATGCAGGTGGGAACGCTCTATCCCTTGATGCGCGGACATTCGGCGATGAGTACGGCGCGGCACGAACCGTGGGTATTTGGCGAGAAAGTCGAAAAAATTTGCCGAGAATACATCGAATTGCGCTATCAACTGCTGCCCTACCTTTACACCTTATTTTGGGAAGCAGCAACCACCGGCGCTCCGATTTTGCGACCCTTACTTTACCACTATCCCAACGATACCGCAACTTATACCCTTTACGATCAAGTATTGCTCGGCCCTTCAATTATGGCTGCACCCATTTACCGCCCGGGAATCGAACACCGCGCCGTCTACTTGCCAGAAGGAGTTTGGTATGATTGGTGGAGTCAAGAGCGTTACGAAGGGCCGAAACATATATTAGCAGAGGCACCCTTAGAACGGATGCCGCTTTATGCCCGTGCGGGTGCAATTATTCCGATCGCGCCCATTCAGCAGCACGTTGACGAACGGGCGATCGGTGAATTACGATTGTGCATCTGGCCGGGAAATGGTAGCTGGACATTCTACGAAGATGACGGGCGCAGTTTTAATTATCAAACAGGCGAATGCGCAACAACCACCTACAGCGTGCATCTAGAAGGAGAAAAAATAATTGTAGAAATCGGGGCACGCGAAGGCAACTGGACGCCACCAGCACGGGAAGTCATCGTGGAAATGATGGGTGTAGGAGAGGAGCGTTTTGCAGATGACGGCACTGCACGAAAACTAACCTTTTCGAGAAATCTGTAATAGGGTGCTATTAGAAACCCGGCTTCTTTGAGAAGCCGGGTTTCTGGCTCCCGCCGCAAATCTGCTAGGGTTTTTCAGCCGACGCAACCAGAGCCGCCATTGGCAGAATCAATTTGTCATTTTTCACATAACTTGACGCCCCCTCGCGAACGGCTGCGCGGATATTTTCCAGGGTTTGAGGCTTTTGAGCCCGCAACAAACCGCCCGTCCTTCCCGTACCCTTATAAAAAGCGTCGAACAATTCGTCGCCGTCAGACAGTTCCCAACTGAGGGAAATCTTGTGAACGGAAGGATTTTTAAATCCCGCACTTTGCAACGCTTCTATGCAGCGATTTGCCTCGCTAAATTGAAAAAATGGCGGCCCTTCCGGCAGATAAATTTCCGCATCGCCGCAGGCTGCGATCGCCTGCATGACAATCTGCAAACCCACCGAAATTTCCGGTTTTTCCCACATCGTAAATCCAAATTTTCCGCCGCTGCGGATAACCCGATACCCTTCGCGAATTGCCTTGTCGGGATGAGACAAGTGCAAAATCCCGAAATTCGCGACAGCCGCGTCAAATTGCGCGTCGTCAAACGGCAAAGCTTCCGCATCCCCTTGGCGAAATTCTACTTGAGGATGGAGTTCTCGCGCTTTGGCGAGCATGGCTTCTGAAAAATCGACTGCGATCGCGTGACAGCCGCGCTTGAAGGCGCGATCGGCGACATAACCCGGGCCGGTTGCAATATCGAGTAATTTCGTGCCGACACCCGCACCAACCGCATCGAGTAGGGGCGCGATCGTTTGATTGGTGAGAGAGCCAAAAGATAAATGATATTGCTCGGCGGATTGCTGCCAGCCGCGATATTCAAATTCTCGAAAGTCGTTTGGAGGAGGAGTCACTTCTGCCATCGGTATCACTTTGAAATTTGAGCCTTATCTAGACTACCAGAAAATCTGCCCTCTTCTTCGTTTGCCGTGAAGACTTCAGTCCTCGATAGAGTTATTCTCTCTGGCGCTATCTAAACAACCCGTGCTTTTTGCACGCCTGCCAATCCATACGCCTACCGCTGTCAGCCAGAAAACTCAAAATCGTGTATTATAGAAATAAGCGACTTTTGGGAGGAACGATTATTCCTACAGCCGAACAGCTTTTAAAGTGCTTTATTATTTGTACATGAGCCACAACAAAAATGTACCTGTATATTAACATAGTCCGCCAGGATGAACGCACCGGAAATATCTTCATGTTGGCAGGCGAGGATATCGAGATAGAAATTGAACAGAGCGGGAAATTGAGGGAAGAAAGATGAAACCAAATTTCAAGAAAAGGAGTCAGACAGATTTGCGATAATACGTCTTAGCTCATCGAGACGACAACGAGGCATTCTATGCCTATATGGATAAAATCCATGAAGAAGAAACGGCGCTCAAATGTCCGCCCGTGAAGTCAATAGAGGATATGGAAAATTATCCTGAATTTCTAGAAAAGCTGAGAAAAGGCTCCGGGCAACAAGCCTAGCGAAAAGTGGAAAGGCGATCGCTCGTTTTGAGCAGGTGATGCGATCGCCCCTAGATTCGCCACAAGTTCACTGGCATCACCCGCGATCGATGATTATTTCTTATACCCTCTTGTCAAACCCCTATCTACTGTGTTAGCTTGACAAGCGTACAGGTAAAAGAGCCAGTCTCTCCCCGGATTGATAGATGTCTCAGGGACTTATCCATCTCACCAAATTGTCTGAATAGTCGTTAATGCCTGAATTCTCGCGTCGCGGGCGACTAGAGGAAGACTCAAAGATAAAGCAGTAGCGGCAATAATTCTGTCTGGCATATCTGGAACCACATCGCGGGCAATGTGACGCAGGGTTTGTGCTGTTATGATATCCAGAGGCGCGATCTCTAACCCAGTCCCAGGATCGGATAAGGCATTAATTAACTGCCCCAATGCCTCTTCGGGCAATCGATACCTTTCCACTAGATAGCAGACTTCTACCACAGAAATTGCGGACAAGTATACCGGATCGCCCGCTTGCACCGCCCCATCCAAAGCGGCAAGTGCTGCTTCAGACAACCTGGTTACATCCCGCAAATACCAGATAATTGCATGAGTATCTGCTACAACTGATGTCATTAAATATCTTCCCTGGGAAAGTTCCCCCACATCTCTTTTCTAGCTTGCGCGATATCTTCTTCTGTGATATCGACCTTTAAATCAGCCCACAGCCCTTTGACGCTGCGGAGCGGACGCTTGAGAGTCACTTTTTGATGCAAAAACTCCGCAAAATCCAAGACCTCTTGCTGCTTGTCAGGCGGCAAGTCCCGCAACTTTTCTAAAACGGCTTGTTCCAGGTTCATAAGTGGTCTCCTTTGGCTCTAGAACAAGCATAGCTTATCCTAAGTACAACCCAACCTACTTACTGGTCACTCTTTGAGTACGCATCCACTGGGCTAGGCGTCCTAGCTGTCGCCTTAAAAAATTCTTAAGAATAGGCAGGTTTTCCACATACTGCGCTATGCTGGGACTGATTCGGTAGTAAAGACTTACTAGCCGCTTGCCAACAGGATGAGTTAGGAGCTTTTCATCGCGGAAATTGCGGAAGGTGTCTAGGTCAGGGTGCGCGGAAGTTGAGTAAGCTGCAGTGGCGATGAAGCAGGAGCTACTATTACTGCTTGTGCTGTTTTCAATTTTTTACATTCACTATTCTCAAACCCTTTTATCGCAAACGAAAATGTTTTGGGAGCCTATCAACAATTATTTTGTTATCCATGTAGTTAGTTATAATTGGCATTCATCTATTTTTCGAGCTAGAGCTAAAGTACAGCCTTCCCTTTCTTCTCCCAGATAAACAGCATCAATAGATGAAAGTGTTCTATGATTAATTTTTTCTCCATTGCCGCGTCTATCAACTGTTCGTAAGTGCGTTGGTAGATGGCCTACTGGAGCTTCTAAAGTAAAACTAAGTTCATGAAATCTTTTAAACCCAATGGGAGCCGTACCAGATTGCCTATAGGTAGGATGCCACCAACCCACTTCGACTGGAAACCCTTTTTCTATGCGATATCCAGTAAATCTAGGATCATCTGGAGTCTCAATCCATTTACTTTCGTGACGTTCCAGCCCATGCTTTTTCCAAATTTCTCTTTGAACACTATAGCCAAATCGTCCATTACTAGAGCGAATCCAAATTTTATCAATATCCCCTAAATCTTGACATGATAAATTTTCTATATCTATATCGCGGAGAAATCCCTCTCGATGCCGATTAGACAAAAAAAGCAAGATTCTTCTAGTTTCTATATCAGCTCCTCTAAAATTCTTCCTTTCTAAAAGCCTTTTTAATTTGCTTTTAGATTTGAGTTCTTCAAGACGATTGAACTGATACCAAATACAGAAAAAAACAAGACCAACTACAATAAGAATAAGAAAATTCATGCTCTTCCTTCTCAATAACTATTTCTTAAACTTTTTGGCAGGGGCTTTATTTGTAGTTTAAAAATATATAGGTAACGCACCTCTCTCATTTTGCATGGAGAGAAATTTACTTTTACTTTTCTTGGACTGTGGCATTTATCGCCGCCCGTTCGTAAATCGCCAGCATCTTATTAATCCGCCCCATCCAGTGAGCGAAGGCAAAAAGACCATGACTGAGTGTGAGCATCTCGATCGCGATCTTTTAAAAGCGATCGAGACTACAAAAGTGAGATACTCTCCTCGCTTCATACCTTAATTCAGCAACGCCAACGTATCTACTAACGTCATTTACCTCGAAATCAAGCTGTTAGAACATGCAAATCAAAAAGAGACTTGCTCTTCAGACTTAGCGGGGATAAGTTGTTATAATGTAAGGCTCGGAATTACTGCTGAATGGAGTTTTCAGGTTTTACAGCCCTTCTTTGTCCTGAAAGCTTTTGGGTGCCTTATATAACTGAAAGCTTTATCTGGCAAAAGTTTCATCTATAAGTATAGCTGGAGCTTATCACTCTAAACCCTGAAGAACTAAGAGACTTAGATTTTTCCTAAGTTATATTTATGCTGAATCGCAGATATAACACTCGTCTCATTGGAATAAAAAGATCCATCTGGGCCTGAATATCCTCGATCTGTTTTTCTAAAACCTGTAGAACAAGTGGTTGCACTATTCTGGTAGTAAATAGAACTATCTTGAGGACATTTATGAAAAACCTCATAGCTTCCATACTTTCCTTGTAAGTATCCAATGATTGTTCTTGACATAGTAACAATTCAGTAAAAAAATGCGTTGTTCGTGAGACAAAATAATCAGAAATTAGCAGAGAAAAGTTCGCCTTTTTTATCAGCTATTCCACCAGCTTTTCCTGTGCCAATAGCAGATATACCAGTTGTGTCTGGGACAACTATTCAAGAGTTTTACGGTCTGGTAGCTGTGGCACCTTATCTAGCTTCATATCACTACTTTACCCCAAAATCCTCTCCTGTCAAGTTCCTGACCTAAATTTTTACCACCCATTTGCTTTTTAGCCATAACTACTACCTTGCTTTTTGTAGTTCAACTCAATCTCAGTATCTACTAGCCTCTACTTCTTGCCAAGTCGGAAATGTCAGCGATTTGCTAAGATGGGTGTGTCAGAACTGTCGGAAATGTCAGAACTGTCAGAAAGTCGGGTATAATGCGGCAAACCGCACATCCTAGCACCTATCTGACACGATGGACATTAAAGAAATCTTAAGACTGGCGGACGAGCTACTATTGGCCAAAACGGGGGCACACTTGGACTATTTGCAAGAAGCCATCCTGCGGGGGGCGTTGGAAGGCAAGACATACACGAAAATCGCTGAAGAAACTTACTCTAGCGAAGGGCATGTTAGAAATGTCGGCTCGGAACTTTGGAAACTTCTCTCAGAAGTATTGGGAGAAAACATCAATAAAGCAAATTGTCGAGCGATATTGGAGAAGGGTAAAATTTCTAATTCTCCATCAGTTATAGGGAATAATTATAATATAGCAATTCAGAATTTTAACTGTTGTCCGCAAACTACCCCATCTCCAACAGAGAGCGCGCAACCCCAGCAAAACAAAACTCAAGTGCATCTCGACTTGGGCGACGCGCCGGAAGTATTGACGTTTTACGATCGCACCTCTGAGCTCGCCACCCTGGAACGCTGGATAATACAGGAACGCTGCCGTTTCGTGGCACTTCTGGGAATTAGCGGCATTGGCAAAACCGCGATCGCCATCCGCCTGATTGACGAAATCAAAACTCACTTCGATTATATCATCTATCGCAGCCTGCGCTTTTCTCCACCCCTGAATGCCACCCTCGCCAACCTGCTGCACGTCTTTTTACCGCAAGCCGAAATTCCCGACAGCGTTGAAGCCCAACTCTCCCAACTCCTCACCTATTTGCGCCAGTATCGCTGTCTGATTGTCCTCGATGATGTGCAGGTGCTTTTCAGCAGCGGACAGTTTGCCGGACACTACAAATCGGGATGCGAAAATGCTCACCTCTTTTTCAACATCTTTGCCGAAGTCTCTCACCAGAGTTGTTTGATGTTGCTGAATTCCGAAAAGCCGCGAGAAGTAGCGCACTTGGAAAGAGAAAACCACCCGGTTCGCTCGCTGGTGTTGGGCGGTTTGGGGGCGGCGGCTAAAGAAATTTTGAGAGCCCGCAAGTTATCCGATGAGGAAAGCTGGCATACTTTGATTGAAACGTATCAAGGCAATCCCCTCTGGTTGGATTTGACGGCAACTTTGATTCAAGAGTTGTGCGGGGGCAGGGTTTCTGAGTTTTTGCAATACGAGCCGCTGATTTTGGATGAATCTTTGCAATCGCAATTAGAGCAAGACTTTCAGCGGTTAGCGCCGCCAGAACAGGCGGTAATGATTCAGCTTGCTAGGGAAACTGCTCCGGTTGCTCTGCCGCAAATTTGCAAGAATATTCCGCTATCTCCCGCTGAGGTTTTGAATGCGACGCGATCGCTCGTCAGGCGGTTTCTTGTGGATGCCGAGGAGCAGGGCAAGACAACCTTTTTTTCTCTCAATCCCGTAATAAAACAATCCGTGAAAAATCGCTATCCTCAGTAGTAACGGGAAGTAAGCAATTATGCAGAATCAATTGCACAACCCTACGAAAGTAGTGCGGGCTTCTAGCCCGCTTCCCTAATATCAATTTTGTTTTGGCACGAAACAGATAGAAACCCTGAAAGCCGCTAAAATAGGCATTTTTGAATTACTATCTGTTTCGCGGTTAAAGAAAATTGGTATAAGTAGCGGGCTAGAAGCCCGCACTCCCAGAACCCTACTGCAATGATTTATGCTCATCTGCTTATCACACTTTTGTAGGGGCGAAGCATTCGCGCAAATAGACTGTCGGTTAGCAGTCAAGATTTATTCGCGAATGCTTCGCCCCTACTGCCGACACAGCAATGAAAAAAGGAGAAGAAAGTTAGAAATTACTTCCTTCTCCCTTTTCACTTTTTACCGATCGCGCTTAGGCGCGTAACTGCTCAATAACGCTAACCGACAACGGCTAAAGCACCCGCACCCGCCGAGGCGATCGCAGATATCAAAGCCGTGAAAAACAGCCACCAAGAAGCCGTTTCCGCAGCTTTTCGCGTTTCTTCAGCCTGCCGCTGCGCTTGCAGCTTGACAGCTTCGAGGCGCTGCTGTGCAGCCATTTGAAGCTGTTCCGCTCGCTGCAGCACGCCATTGCGAGCCGATTCGATCTGGTCGATAATCCGGTTGGCGTCTGCCTCGGAAATATCCTCGCGGGAACTGATAATCGCTACCAAAGTATCGCGATTGAAATGCGAGAGGCGATCGCGCAGTGCGTCAAACCCAGCTTCCGGATCGGAGAACAACTTGCGAACGTCGCGCCGAATCCCTTCATAGTTGAGTTCCGGTCGGTTGAGAGAATTCAGGTAATCCCGAATCTTCGCCAAAATGCTGTCGATCGCTCCCCGAATGCTGTCCTGCACTTTCTGAATTTGCAGCACGAACTGATCGCGTACCGACAGGATTTGATCGACAATCCGATTCGCTTCTTCCTCGGAAATATCCTGGCGCTGCGAAAGCAGTGCCACAATCGTCGAGCGATCGAAGTGCGAGAGGCGCTCGGCTAAACTTTGAACGCCGAGCCTGGGATCGTTGAGCAACTGTTGCATGTCGCGCTTGATGCCTTCGGGATTGAGTTCGTCCTTGCCCGTGTTGCGCAGGTAATTTTCCAAGACGCCCTGAAAATCCTGGGCTTGGTGCTGCACCCGCGTGGCAACGCGGCGCGGGGCGCGGACGATCCCGCGAATCGCCTGCTGCACGTTGTCTACGATGCGATTGGCTTGTTCTTCGCTCAAGTCTTGACGCTGGCTGAGCAATTTAACGATCGTGTCGCGATCGACGTGAGAGAGGCGATCGCGCATCGCCCGAGCCCCCTGTTGGGGATGGTACAGCAATTTCGTCAAATCCCGCTGGATGCCTTCAGGATTGAGTTCTTCCTTGCCCGTGTTGCGCAGGTAATCGCCGAGCGTTCTCGTCACCTGCTCGTACTGCTCCTTCGCTTTGGAAGCGATCGCAGGCGGCGCGTGTACGGCGCTGTTCCACACCGATTCTACTTGATCGATAGCGTGATTCACCTCTGCCTCGCTGAGATCTCCGCGTGCCGACAGCAGTTTCACCAGCGTATCGCGATCGAAGCGAGCAAAGCGCGCCCGCAGCGCCCGCATTCCCGCTTGGGGATTGTCGAGCAAAGTTCGCAAATCGCGCTTGATGCCTTCGGGGCTGAGTTCTGCCTTGCCGGTAGAGCGCAGGTAGGACTCGACTTGCTGCCGCGCCGCCACTAATTGCGCGTTGGCTTGCTCTTCCATTTCTCGCGCATTCATCAGCACGCGATCGCGCGTCGTTTCCAACACCGTCAGCGCCGTATCCGCTTCCTCCGCAGTCAAATCGTGCCGGTTAGAGAGCATCCACCGCAGGGTTTGCCGGTCGAATTGATGCAAGCGATCGCGCAGTTGCTCGTAAGACGCCTCCGCATCTTCCAGCAGCGGCTTGAACTCCCGCTCGATCCCCGCAGCAGTGAGATTTTCCTTATTCGTAAAGCGGATAAAATCTTCCACCCGCCGCCGCAAATCTTCGGCTTTCTCGCGCTCCTCAGCCGCCGCCGCCCGGTTCAAAACATCCTGCCGAACCGCTTCCAAGCGATCGGCGACTTGTTGAATTTTCGCTTGCGTGAAGACGCCGCGACTCGCGAGCATGTCGGCGAACTGCGATCGGCTCAACTGCTCCATTTCCCGGCGAATCATTCCCGGATCGGCTTCTGGATCGTACAGCACCGCCCGGAAATCCGCATCGATGTTTTCCGGCTTCATCTGCCAGGAATAAGTATTGAGCAGGTAATTTTCCACATCCGCCCGCAAAGTGCTCGACGGAGTTGCCTGCACGTCAACCGTCACCTGAGAAGCCACCTTATCCGCTTGTTCCGCTGCTTTGTCGCGAGCCGATTTCAACTGACCTAAAATTTTCTCAACGTCTAAATCGCTGAGATCGGTGCGTCCCAAAACAACGCCCAACAGCGTGTTAAAAGCCATCTGCATCGCCCGATCCTGCAAGCTGGGATTTTCGGCTTGACGGCGCTGGCGAAATTCATTCAGAAGTTGGTCGAGTCGCTTGCCCAGCCCTTCCGATAATAACTCGCCTGGCTTGGCAGACGTGAGGTAGTCAACCAGCCGATCCAATCCGTTACCGGGCTGCTGCTGCACCTGCTTCGACACTTGGTTCCAGGCGTCTTGCAACTGCTCGGCAATCCGATTCACGTCTTTTTTCGATAAATCGGTGCGAGAGCTGACTAAATCCACAAATGCCTGCCGGTCGAGGTTGGGAAGTTGTCCCTTGCCGGCGATTTCTTTCAAGTTGGGATCGTTGAGGAGCTTTTCAAATTCCCGCCGCATTTCTTGGATGTCGAGTTGGGGGGGTTTGAGGGCGTGGATGTAATCCTCAACCGTTTCTCGCAAGGCAGTCGGATCGATCCCCGCTCCCAGTTCCCGGCGCACGGCTGCTGCTGCTGCTTCGGCAGTGGCAACCATTTGACTGCTCGCCGCTTTACCACCGATCGCGGCGGCTGCCGTTCCCACGATCGCTTGAAAGCCCGCAGTCGCCGTATTCACGACTGAGCCAATCAAAGAGCCTACCGTCGTCGAACTCACCCAGACGAGCAGGGAGAAATAGGTGCCCCATATCACCAAGCCCACGATCGCTCCCAATCCCGCACTGCTAATCAAGCTCAGCTTAACTGCCAGCAAGCAGGCGAAGAATAAGGCAATGCTGACTGAGAACAGCGTCCACATTCCCAGCGTCGTACCGATTTTGCGAATCGTGCCGCCCAGACTTTCGGATTCCTTGTGTTCGTCGTCGGAGTCGGAGTGGTGCCCCAAGTAGGAAATACCGGCAGCGACGGAAAGATTTGTGATCAGGAGTTGGAACCCAAAGGCGAGTACCACGCCTGCAATTAACGATATCAAAAATTCCGGCCCTGAAAACGTGCGTGCCGCCTCTTCTGCGGTGTCAATCCTCCCGCCCAACGGTCTTTGCGCGAGCCAGAATGACAAGCCGGACAGTCCGAGTATTATGTGCGTACTTTGAAACATCGTAATTTCCTCGGTTGTAAAAGCTCAAATCTGCTAGGAAAGGAAATGCACCCGCACGGCTGGCGTGCGAATCGATAAAAAATCACCTCTTTTCACTTCAAAAATAGAATGTTTTATGGCATTCTCAATGTTTTAGGCTGGTGAAATCGCATTATTTTGCTGGCGCTGCGGCGATAAATTGCCATATTTTTACAGGTCAATTATTCGCTTAATTCGCATCCTTGTTGCAATATATACGCGCAATCGCGATCGGCAATTGAGGGATAAAAAGCCTTGCTTTTATGAGCTAAATCGTTAGAAGCGAAGCATCCGCCAACAAATATGTGGGACAAACAAAAAGATTATCAGCGCGAATGCTCCGCCCCTACACAGACGAGCGATTCCAGTGTCACTGAGTGAGAATTTAAATTTTTTTCACTCAACACCCCACACTCAAAACTCATTCCTCAGCACTCCAAACTCAGCCGAAGCCGAAGCCGAAGAGCACTTATTCGATGCGGACTTGATCGGATTGAACTGCAGTCGCGCCGTGAACGTTGCGGGCGATCGACACCAACTTGTTAAGAATTGCCTGACTGGGGACTTTTCCTTTCAATACGACTGTGCTGCCGAGCTGAGCAACAAAAACTGTTTCAATATCGGCGACTTCCGCATCTTCATCAAAAGCCCGGGCGACTCGCTTTGCCAAGCCACTTTGGTCGTACTCTCCGTGCAATCCCACCCGCTCTGGCGGAATGGGTGCTGTAGCAGTTGACGAAGCAGTTTGAGCGGGTGCAGCTTGCTGAGGGGCTGATGCCACTGGAGGCTGAGCTGCAGCGTTTTGCTCTCTGTCTGGTTTTTCGAGCCCAAATAGTCTTTTTAACCAACCCATCTCTACTTTTCTCCTCTGGACTGTGCGACGTTTTACCTTAATTTCATTAAAATTTTTATGATGAGTTCGCACATCTGCCTCGGGACAGAATTGAGCCGAACGGAGAAGGAAAAAGGCTGACGGGAGAAAAAAAGGAGATTTGTGAAAAATTGCTTAAAAATCAGTTTAAACACTTATGGGGTGACGGGACGATCCAGGAGGCGGTAAGCAGGAAACTTGCGGCAAATTGTGTCAGGGATTGCCAGGGAAAGCCACTTCCAGAAAGCCAATTTGCCATTACCGATTGCCCATTCCCGCGAGCGAACAGCCCACAGGTTGCAACTTGAGTTATTTAGGGCGAGATTTTCTGCTGTTGAATCCCAGCAGGCGAGCGCCTTCCTCGTAAAATTCGATGAAAGCGCCGAGCACCACAAGGGCGGGATGCAGGGATTTGCGCCGGCGCGGCTGCTGTGGGGGATTGGCGGTGGGGACGTCCTCAGCAGCGATCGCGCCCGGGCGCGGCTGCTCCTGTTGGCGTGCGACTTCTTCTATATGTCTCTTGCGGGGGATTCCTTGCTGGATGCGGGCTTCTTCTGTCAGCAGCACGGCATTTTCAGACGGTTCGATCCGCGAACCGTATCGATTGGCGTAAACCTGAGTAAATTCTGCCCCAAAAAAGAGAATCTGCGCGGAATAATTTAGCCAAAGGAGGAGGACGACGAACGAGCCCGCCGCTCCGTAGGTAGAGCCGACGCTGCTATTTCCCAGATACAGCCCGATGAAAGCTTTTCCGATCGCGAACAATAAGGACGTAATAGCCGCTCCGATCCAAACGTCACCCCAAGCAATTTTCACGTCGGGCAAGGTTCTGTAAATCATTGCAAACAGCACCGTGATGACGCCGAAGGAAAACAGAAAATTGACGACTGGCCACACTATTTTCAGGCTGGGCAACAAGTGGCCCAAATAATTGCTCAGCGCCGAGAGCGCCGCGCTCACCACCAGCGAAACCAGCAGTAAAAAGCCGATCCCCAGCACCATCGCAAACGACGGAAAGCGGTCTTTCACGATCGCCGTCACGCCCCGTCCCGGTTTTGGCGCAACCTCCCAAATCGTGTTGAGGGCGTCTTGCAGCGCGTTGAAGACTCCAGAGGCTCCGAAAAAGAGGATAACAAGGCTGATTATCGTCGCGATCGAGCCTTCCGCTGGCTTGCGGGAATTTTCAATCATCGTTTGGATGGCTTCAGCGCCCTCTTTGCCGACTAAGCCTTGAATTTGCCCGACAATTTCACCCTGGGCGGCATCTTGTCCGAATACCACCGCCGCGATCGCGATGACGATAATTAATAGCGGTGCCAGGGAAAACGCCGTATAGTAAGCCAGCGCTGCCGCCAGCCGAGCCGCTTTATCTTCTTGCCACTCAGCAAATGTGTCTTTTAATAGCCCGACGATGGTTTTAAAATTCACTGCTGCTGCCTCCTAATCGTGCCTGTATCTTATCGTTGCAATGGCTTGAATCGCTTCTACCCAAAGGAAGAAACAGCCGGACTTCAGATTGAGTCGCCAGTCGGGAGTCAGGAGCGCTCTTCACCCTTGATTGAGTGGAAAATCGCGATCGCGCGTTCTCATGCCATTTCAATTTTCACTATAAAGATATTTTGCGCTCACTTTTGTGCGAAAGCGTCACTTTTATATCACTCGTCACTCAGCACTCAGCAGCACGCCACAGGCACCTGCCACCCTCAGACGCCACACTCAGCAAAGACGCGCGCCCTCGACCGAAAAGGATTCGATGGTTTGATACTTAGTATAAATTTATACAACACCCGGAAGCGGCTTGCCTAAAAGTGATAAAATTTCAGTCAGAATAAAGTGACTTTTAACCTTCAAAAGTGTTGGATGAAACATCCTTGACTCTGGTTGTCAGAGTAAAATTCATAAAAACTCTGTATCACTCGTTTGGCTGGCAAAAAACTGGCCCATACTGAGGAGCGAACAATGGAACACTACCTCTGCGACTTCGTACTAGGGCTCGATCCGATCGTCTGGGAAAGAGAGCCAGCGACTTTCCAGATAACTTTCGTCGGCAAAGGAATCGAAACACTCCTGGGCTATCCTGCACAGCGGTGGCTGACAGAACCCAATTTCTGGGCTGAGTGCATCCATCCAGAGGACCGGGATCGCGTATTGGCTGAGTATCGCCAAGCACTCTGGCAGGAAAAGATCCGAGAGGTAGAGTTCCGGGCAGTGGCGGCTGACGGGCGCGTCGTCTGGCTGCGCGATCGCCTCCAGAAAGTGGGCGAAGGCACGTTGCAGCGCCTGCGCGGCTTTCTGGTGGAGATCCCCAACCGCCAGCCGTGCGAAATAGCCTTACAAAAGATCGAACAAAAGAGCTGTATTGCGGGCGAACCACTGCACGAATGCCGGGAACGGGAATTTAAGGCGATCGCAGACATCTTGCCGGTCGTCATTTTTAGAACAGATCGGGAATTGCGCTGCACCTACATCAACCCAGCGATAGAAGAGACAACCGGCATCGCTCCGCACGCCTTCACCGGCAAAACCCTGCAAGAGATCTGGCGAGAGCGGAGCATCGAGCTGCTGCAATGGGAAGAAGCCGTGCGAACCGTATTTCTCACCCATCAACAGCAGAGCGTTGAACTGAATTTTCCCAGAAAAACCGGGGAAATGGCATACTTTTGCGTTCGCTTGCTGCCGGAGCTGGGAGCGGATGGCTCGGTAGAAACCGTGCTGGGGATCGCCCGAGAGATCGCTGCCCAAAAACGAGCCGACAACGAGCGAGAACGCGATCGCCTCACCCCCGAATTGAACCCTCAGCGCCAGCCAACAGCAACACCGCCCTCGCAGGAGTCTCAAGCCATCTTCGACGCGCTGATCGACAGCGCTCCTGTGGGAATAGGCTTCCACGATCGCCAGTTGCGCTTCGTTCGCGTCAATGACTGCCTAGCCGCAATCAACGGCGTTCCGGCAAGCGAACACATCGGGCGTACCCTCGGAGAAGTTCTGCCAGAGGCGATCGCGTCCCGCGTCAGCGCCATTTTGCAGCGCGTCCTCGATACAGGAGAGCCCATCTCCAACGTACAGATCGGCGGCGAGACGTTCGCGTCCCCAGGGCAGCAGCGGTACTGGCTGGCGAACTACTATCCCGCCCGATCGGAATCCGGGGAAATCCTCGGCGTCGGCGTCGCCGTAGCCGACATTACCGATCTCAAGCAAATCGAACAAGCACTGCGCGCCAGCGAAGAACGCTTCCGCGTCGCACAGGAACTTTCCCTCGATGCCTTTACTATCTTGAAGAGCGTGCGCTCCGAAAAGGGAGAAATCGTCGATTTTGCGTGGGAATACGTCAACCCCAAAGCAGCAGAAATTCTCCAGCATTCAGCCGAATACTTGACAGGGAAGCGGCTTTTAGAAGTCCTTCCCGGCAATAAAACCAATAGCGAATTATTTGACAGATATGTGCGAGTCGTAGAAATCGCTGAAGCTCACGACATAGAGATTCCCTACACTGCCGAAGGAATTAACGGGTGGTTCAGAAATATGGCAGTCAAGTTGGGAGATGGGGTAGCGATATCGTTCAGCGACATCACCGATCGAAAGCGATCGGAGGAAGAGATGCAGCGCCGGGAACACGAATTTAAAGCCCTGGTAGAAAATGCGCCGGATATTATCTCTAGAATCGATAGAGATTGTCGCCATTTATATGTAAATCCAGCTATAAAAAAAGCGACAGGGATCGCCCCGGAAAACTTTCTAGGAAAAAATTACGCCGAACTGGGGGTGCCTCAAGAAATCTACAAATGCTGGGAAGAAAACTTCCGAAAAATTTTTGCAACGGGACAAGAAATGTTGGTGGAATTTGATTTTCCATCTCCAAGCGGGAGGCGATATTATCAATCTCGCATGGTGCCGGAGCTGGATCGGGATGGAACAGTCAAAACAATTTTGGGCATCAGTCGCGACGTGACGGAATACAAGCAAGTAGAGCAAGCCCTCAGAGAAAGCGAAGCCCGGTTTCGGCGCGTAGTCGAATCCCACGCGATCGGCATGGGTTGTTGGGATATCAGCGGCAATGTCACCGCGCCCAACGATGCCCTGCTGAAATTGCTGGGGTATTCGCCAGAAGATTTCCCCACAGGAGGATTGAATTGGCAAGCCCTGACGCCGCCAGAACACGCGCCTTTAGACGAGCGGGCAATACAGGAATGCCGCGAGTCGGGGATCTGTACGCCGTTTGAAAAAGAATTTGTTCGCGCTGATGGCAGCCGCGTTCCCGTTCTGCTCGGTGCGGCGATGTTTGAGGGAAGTACAGATAGCGGTGTTTTCTTCGCCCTCGACTTGACTGAACGCAAGCGAACCGAAAAGGCGCTCAAAGAAAGCGAGGAGCGACTGCGGCTGTCCCTGGAAGCCGGACGCATGGGGATTTGGGATTGGAATATCCTCACGGGCGAGGTCAAGTGGTCGGACAATCTGGAAACAATCCACGGCATGGCTCCTGGAACTTTTGCAGGGTCTTTTGAAAAGTTTCTAGAAATTATTCACCTCGAAGATCGGGAAATGGTCAAAGGAGCGATCGCCGCCGCCGTGGACAATAAAACAGAGTACGACCTAGAATTTCGCGTCGTCACCGCTCCCGGCAGCATTCGCTGGATAGCCGGAAAAGGCAAAACTTTCTGCGACGAAACCGGAAAAGCCGTGCGGATGCTGGGCGTGGGGATGGATATCAGCGATCGCGCCAATGCGAAAATCGCCCTGCAGCAGCAAGCGCAAGAATTAGAAGAAGCGAACCGAATTAAAGACGAATTTCTGGCGGTACTCTCCCACGAACTGCGATCGCCCCTCAACGCCATCCTCGGCTGGGCTCAGTTGCTGCGATCGCGAAAGTTCAACGAAGCCACCACCGCAAGCGCCCTCGAAACAATCGAGCGCAACGCCCGATTGCAGACGCAACTGGTTGAAGATTTGCTCGATATTTCCCGCCTGCTCAGAGGCAAGCTCAGCCTAGAAGTTAGCGAAGTCAACCTCGCATCCGTCATTCAGGCAAGCGTCGATAACCTGCGCCTCGCAGCGATCGCCAAGTGCATTGAAATTGCAACCTTTGTCGAGCCAGCCGTCGGCAAGGTTGCCGGCGATCCGCTGCGCCTGCAGCAAGTCATCTGGAACCTGCTCTCAAACGCCATCAAGTTCACCCCCGACGGCGGAAGAGTTGAAATCCGCCTGTCCGTAGAACTGGCAAATAGGGAATGGGGAACAGCCATCAAGCCAATGCCCAATGCCCCATCTCCGATTCCCCATGCCCTGATCCAAGTGACGGATACCGGGCAGGGAATCGCAGCAGAGTTTCTGCCCAACGTCTTCGATTACTTCCGTCAGGCGGACAGTTCCACAACTCGCCACCACGGCGGGCTGGGGCTGGGCTTGGCGATCGCGCGCCATATCGTCGAACTGCACGGCGGCACGATCTCTGCCGACAGCCCCGGCGAGGGGCAGGGTGCCACCTTCACCGTGCGCTTGCCCTTCTCTCAAAGTCCCGAGAAACGAATGTTCAATGCTGAGAATCACTATCCCCAAAGCATCGAACACTCAATGCTCAACGCTCTCTCCGGCTTGCGCGTCCTCGTCGTGGATGACGAACCAGACACGCGAGACGTTCTGGCTGCGACGCTGCAAGAGTCAGGGGCGCTGGTGACGGCAGTGGCATCCGTTGCCGAAGCCTTTTGTGCACTGGAGGGATTCGCGCCCGACGTGCTGGTGAGCGACATTGGGATGCCGGAACAAGACGGCTACGCGCTGATCCGCCAACTGCGAGCGACCGACCCCGGCAAGCAGATTCCCGCCGCGGCTTTAACTGCCTATGCCAGCGAGGAAGATCGCCTCAAAGCCCTAGAAGCCGGTTTTCAGACGCACCTGAGCAAGCCCGTCGAGCCCGACGATCTCGTAGCCGCGATCGCCAACCTCGTGAAATTAGAAAGCTGCGATTGAGCAGTCTCAAAAGGCAAGGGGGCGATCGCGAGTTCTCCCTACTGCCAGACAAACACCTTCGCCTCATAAGGCGGCAAGTCAGTTATCAACCAGCAGTCTCGCGCTTCCACGTCGTAATTGTACGTCCACTCGTGCCAGCGTTCCCCCGCAGGAAAGTTGGGCACGCCGTAATTGCCCAAATAGCGATTGGAGAAATTCGCCACCACCACCACCCGATCGCCGCGATCGTTCCAGCGAACGTAGGCGAGCACTTTGCACTCGGCATTTTCGTGGAAAAACTCGATATTGTTCGTATAAAGCGCGTGATTTTGCTTGCGCAGCGCGATCAAACCTTGAAAATAGTAAAATAAGTCGCTATTGCGGCTATTCTTTAACAACTTCCATTCCAGCGGGTTCGGCTCGGTCACGGGTTTTTTGTGCGTGTAGAATCCAAATTCATCACCCATCCAAATCATCGGCACCCCCACCGCCGTCATCATTATGACAGCTCCCAATTTAGCCCGCCGGAAGGCATCTTCGTCAAAAACGCCGCAATCGCCGAGTTGTGCCATCACCCGTTCGCGATCGTGGTTCCCCAAGTAATTGACCAGATTGGTAGCAGCCCAAAACTTATCCCGTTTCGGGTCCAAACCCTTTTTGAGGTTTTCTAGATTAAACTCGCGATCGCACAGAGCGTCAACCACAAATATGCTGAAACTTTCATGCCAGCACCCTTCAAAGGGAGCGTCCCAGCCTACAATCGTCGGCGTTTCGGGAATGTGTTCGGCAATTAAATAAAAAGGCTTGCTTCCCGCCGCTTCTCGGGCTTGCTGCGCGATCCAGTGCAAAAATTCGCGGTTGCCCAACTGGCGCACGGCATCAAAGCGAATCCCGTCAATGTGGTATTCTTTAATCCAGAAATTAACCGCGTCGCCGATAAACTCCCAAGCCGGACGGATATTCAGGCGTGCGTCATAGTGTTCGTAGTTAAATTCTGGCCCCCAGTAATTAACGGGCTCGTCGGGATAGTGCGGCCCCTGATAGTACCAGTAACCGCGATCGATGAACATTAAAGGGCATTCTTCATCGGTATGGTTGTAGGTTCCATCTATGAAAACGCGAATCCCCCGCGCGTGGCACTCGTCAATTAACAGCTTCAAATCTTCGCTCGGACCGTAGCTCGTCTCCGGCGCAAAAAAGTAGCGGACTTTAAAGCCCCAGCGATATTCGCCGGGATACTCCGTCACCGGCATTAACTGGATGGCATTAATCCCCAGTTCGCACAGGTAATCCAATTTTTCCGCAACCCGCTTGAATTTTTCGCTCCGACGCGGCGGATCTTCCGCGCCGCAAAAATCCGAAACGTGCATTTCGTACAGGACTAGCTCGTGATTGGGCGGCAGCCAGTTAGCATCGTGCTGCCAGACGTAGGTATCGACGATCGCTTCGCCCTCTTTGATTTGGACGATCCCGGTTTGGCCTCCGTCCCCGACCCGAGTCGCGTATGGATCGACGATTTCCAACCATTCATCGCGGTTATAGCCGGGGCTTAAGGTCTGGACGCGAAATTTATATTCATAAACGCCATCCTCTAAATCTACTAGGGCGCGAAAATATCCCTTTTCGTCTTTTTGCATCGGTATTTCTTGCCAATTGGAGAAAGAACCGACCAACGCCGCTCCTTTATTGTAGGGAGCAAATAGCTTGAATTCAATAGATTTGCCCATTATTTGACACCTTTCATAAAAATCGTAGGCGAACGAAATTCGACTGATTCCCGATGGGAAGACAGCTCAAAATTCCCAACCTCCATGCGTGCAGGAAGCTAGGTGAAAAAAGTATCCAAGCGTACATGTCCCTCACCTGAAAGGGCGCGCGTGGAACACTTTTATACAGCGATAGCGAATCGCCCCTCTACTAAAAGAGGCTGGGCGAAAAAAGCATCCCAAAGCGCGTGTCCCCACCCTTAAAAGGCAGGCAACACCCACGCGCGTAGCGCACTCTTCCGGTAAGGTTAACTATCCATATATAGAATCCCACACAATAAGCCAGTTCGATCCGGTAATTTTAAGTCGATCTTTCCAACTCGTGAGAATCACTCCCGGAAGAAGATGCTTGCGACCGAGCTGAGCGTGAGGGTATGATTTCACAATGGCAGGAGATTGAGGGCCAGTGTTGGCGTCCCAATGTGAATAGTTATATTACTATTTTTTAAGTTTAGTATTAATTTCTGCATCTTTCTCGGGATAGAAATCACTTAAAGTCTTCAGCCACTCACAGGAGTAGTTCCCGAAGGGTAGCGCCGCCGACAAGGCGTATGGATTTGGCGTGAAGCTCGAACGCTCGCGATCGCCAATCGCCCTCCGACTGCTGCCAGTCGCACGAATTTATATTTTAAATATCGCCGTTAAGATTATCTTAACTAATTCCTCCAGGCCTGCAAAACTCAGGATTTCTGATTGGCGCGGGCAATAAATCCTGAATTTTTGTAGCGGCAAAAACCCTGAAAAAGCTTTTTTGAGTAAAGTTTCGTAGTTTTAGCTACAGTTTTCGCAGTTGATGGATGGTTATAATCGCAGGTGTAAATAAAGAGGCTTTTGGCAATGAAGGTTATTTCTCGATCGCGGTCGGAGAGCGGCATAGCAAACATTTCAGCCGTAGCAGGGAACTATTCCCCCTCGAACGGTGTCTCGCCCGGGAGAAAGAGAAAGATTTAATAATCAAGTGCGATCGATGTTACCAAATCGCAACCGTTCGCTAGGGGCGATCGAGAAAAAAGCCGATTCTGGAACTTTAGAAAGATTTTCCTGAAGTATATAGATGACGCCGTAGAAAGAGGTGGCAGGAAACATAAATGGAGAAAATGAGGTCATGGGTAGCAAGTCGCAGTTTTCAAAACTTCCCGCCAATGCAAGCGGGGATTTACCTGGACTCTCCCTCAGTTATTTTGTTTCAGCCGCGCTCTGTGCTTCGCCGTTTTCTACCGGTCAAGCGAGTGAGGCAAAATGCCTAGTCCGCCTTGATGCCATGTTTGGAAACAGAAAGGATTTTGGGTGAATAAAGAAATAGCCTCCGGCTTGTTCTTCTGAAAGCCTGACTTTCGTCTCTGTCTTGTTTCCGGGCACTGGGGAAGTAGGCGATCGCAATTCTTGCAATTCCTTCCAGCACAACCCTTACCTAAAATTGATTGTTCATAAAATTGGCGAATTGTAGGAATTTAGGTCTACCTGCTGACCTGTAAGACTGCAAAAATACCTAATTGACATAAAGGAGTTTGAGATGGTTAAACAAATGTGCTGGCTGCCCAAGCTGGGATCTAACGGGCAAAAGGTGTTGCACTTGCGGACGTCTCCCAACCAGCCCTGGCAACCCTATACGGCTTTTCGCGAATATGCCGTACCGGACTACAAGATCCCCGGCGGATCGAAAGGGTGGGCAACCTACCAAAAGCTGCGCAGTATTGGCTGGGAATTGCTGCCGAGCTACCAGGAGGAGCCGCTGCACGTCGAGCCGCCGCTGAGCGCTTGAAGTTCTCGCACCAGAGCGATCGCATTCTCAGGGCGATCGCTCTTTTCTCAGAATTGACACAATGGCATCACGGCGGCGATCGGGAAACAGAAAAAGCCCGATCGCTTTTTCCTTTTTACGCCGCTTGCATGACTTGTTTGTCTAGGATCGGCTGGCGAGTTTCCAGGTTAAAGCGATATCCCTCGGGCAGGATGTGAAGTTTGGCTCCGCAAATCGCCAAAGCCTCATCTTTCAAGATATTGTCGAGGTTGCAGTGGTCGATCTCCGCCACATCCACAACCGTAACCACGCCTTCCCCAATCACGTCAAATTCGTTGCCGTTCACCACCACAGCCGTATTCTCGTCAATGCCGAATCCCAAAACTGCCTGCTGCTGTGCCAGTGCAGAAAGCACGCGCCCCAGACGCCCGCGCTGCGAGAAATGCTGGTCGATCACCACCCCCGGCAGGAATGCCATACCAGGTCCCATCTCCACAACATTGACGCGGGGATGAGTTTCGGAATCTCCTTCGATAATCATCACGTCCGGCATGACAGCCGCACCCGCGCTCGTGCCCCCGATGACGGCACCTTCCGAGTACCGCTTGTGAATCGCCTCATCGAGTTCCGTATCTTTGAGGATGCTGACGATCCGCGCTTGATCTCCCCCCGTGAAAAAGATACCCGTCGCATTCTCGATCGCTTCCAGAGCGCTCGAGGAGCGCGCGTCGTCGCGCGTCACCGTATCGACGATGCGAATATCCTCAGCTCCGAGCCGCTCGAATACTTTAATATAATTTTCTCCAACTTCTCGGGGCAGCTCGGTAGCCGCTGTCATAATCACAATCCGCGCTTTCGTGCCTCCAGCTCGTCGCACGAATTCCCGAAGAATTTTGCAATCCCCTTCCTTATCTTCCGCTCCACCGATAATCACCAATTGCCTGTGGGCTTCATTCAGCGCCATAGATTCTCCAGTTTTCACTCGCTTAATTTGAATAAAGCACGGCAATCTCCTCCCCTACACCTTCCAAAAGGTAGAATTTGATACAGAAACGGAAGAGAAGATAGGGGAGATTTTCGCAGTTCTGCTGGCTGAGTATTTGTTCTCAACTGGAATAGGGCGCGTCGCCCGATCCGAGACGCAAACCGCTTCTCAAAGATAGGCGCGACGCAAAAACCCCATCAGGGAAAATCCGGTCATCGCGGAGACTGCCAGCCACGTCAGCGCTAAACCGATTAATTCGCTCAAAAACTGGCGCGTGGCTTGATGCAAAATGCCGCCGATCGTCCAGCCGAGGGGCAGTCCGATCGCCCAGCTCGCGGCACTGGCAACTATCCACCAAGCCGATCGGGTGACGTACTTTTTCAGGACAAACCACTGCCCCAATCCTATTAAAGCCCCAACCAATATTCCATCCAAACAGCCGTGCAGCGCTCGGACTGCTAGAAAATCGCTTCGGGGCGCAATCCAGCCCAAAGCGCCGAGGCTGCTGCCGCCGATCGCCATCCAACTGAGTACGCTCGCCAAGATCCACCCCTGCGATCGGGGAATGCGCTCTCTGATCGCCAACCACTGCGCCAAACCGATGGCAGCTCCGCCGATCGCTCCCTGCACCGCCCCGATATAAGGTCGCACGCCGATCTCGACAAATAACAAACTCGCTAAAAATCCAACCCAGGTAAAAAATACCCACCTCAGCCAAAATCCAATTCCAGGTTTAATCGGTTCGATCGGAACGTAATAATAAACCGCTGTCGGTACTGAAGTTTTGCTCATGCTGATTCATTCCCATGTTTGGAGAAAAGCAGATTTTTGCCTTGCGCTGTCATGCTCTCAGCTTCCTCGTAGGGAGGAGAGAGAATTTGTTTCGGTCGTCGCGCTCTGGCAGCAAAAATTTTCTTGAAGGCGACGCGGCGCTCGATCGGGGATTCGGGAGCGATATAACCCCACAAGCTTTCCCAGTAAAAGAAAGAAACGCCCTGAAAGCCGCGATCGCGAACCGCTTTCACCTGTTGCTGAACCTGTTTGATATCTACCGGCGTCCCCCACGTCCCGGTTGTAATTCCCACGCTGACGGGAATCCGACGCCTCGCCTCCTGCACGGCGGGGGTTTGCAATTCCAAGAGAAACGTCTTCATGTCGTCGCGATACACCTGCAAAACCACCTCTTCCACCAAACCGCGCTCAACCCAAGTCTGCCAGTCTTGCAGGTAAGATCGGTAGGAAAAATCCTGGGGATTGGGCGAGAGAGAAACCAGACATTTTGGCTTGGCGGTTTTGACGGCGCTGTAGACTTTTTGCATCAAATCGGTAATTTTATCGGCTCTCCAGCGCATCCACTCCTCGTCTTTGGGGTTGTCGGGCGGCTTTTGTCCTTCGTGTTCTTTTTGATAAAGCTCGATTGTAAAGCGATCGTAACCGAAATCGACCGGCATCCCAAAGTGGTCATCTAGCTGAATGCCGTCTACATCGTATTTGCTGACGACTTCCACAATCAAGTCGAGTACGAACTTCTGCACGCCCGGGTGCAGCGGATTCAACCACACTTGCTGGATTGCCCGTTTTTTTTGCAAGCTCGTCTGCCCGTTGGGCAGGGCTTGCTCGATCGCCCCCTGCTCGTTGGGTATTTCCTTGAGCGTCTCGGTGCCGTTTTGGCGAACAGTCAGCCACTCTGGGTGGCGCTTCGCCAGTTGCGAAGACGCCGGTGCCATCAAGCCGTACTCAAACCACGGGATAACATTCAAATGCTGTTGATGTCCTTGCTTGACAATCTCGGGCAGCAAATCCCGCCCCAGACGCAAACTCGTCAGCAGCGGATCGGCAGCCCGCCCCGTCACTCGTTTTGCCACATCGCTCTGGTAAAAGGTGTGCCCCCGGTTCCAAACGACGGGGTAGACGGTGTTGAAGTTGAGTTGAGATAGCTGCTGCAGTGCCCGGTTGACGCCCCAGGGAACGAAGAGAACGGCGCTGCCAACATTGGTGAGCCACACGCCCCGCACCTCAGCAGCGACAGGGGCTGTTTGGGGATTGGCGGCGATCGCTCTGGGAAATAGCGATCTCCCGTGCAGCGGAGCGAGCACCGTC
Source organism: uncultured bacterium (assembly GCA_964405435.1). Classification (GTDB taxonomy): domain Bacteria; phylum Cyanobacteriota; class Cyanobacteriia; order Cyanobacteriales; family Oscillatoriaceae; genus DVEG01. The sequence goes on along the minus strand of CAYOOD010000037.1, from coordinate 21,074 downwards.
AGGTAAAACGCCACTCCCAGGCACAGCCAGGAAATCAACCAGGTTTGAACTTTTCTGCTCATTGCACTCTCATTGAACTCGCGACGGGCGTGCTCTTTATACTTGCAATTTAGCTTTTTTGCACTGGCTGCCACCTGCCAAAATTGCCGCCTGACGGCTGTGTCTCGATAAATTTATCAAAATATTTCGACATAAAACTAAATCTTAGTTAGGGAATGTGAGGCGCTGATAATTGCCACAGACAGCACCAAGACACATAATTTTAGACAATTGTTCCCGCTTTTAAGTCTGTAACTTATGTATCACTTTTTTTGCGAGGGCCGCCGATCTCACAGCAGCCCGACACAGATTTATATATTTTTGTGAAAAAACGCCCAAACAATTGCGCAGAGCGGGGAAAGCGCCACTGTGGGAATTTTGGCGTGCCCCTTGACATTGTAAGCTTTGTAGTATACTGTAGTATTAAATCAACGCTGTAAACCTCTCGACCTCGGTGGGGCTGGGAGAGAAACCGCCTAGCCGGAGATCATTGATATAGGAGAGAGACAATGGACGATCGCGCCCCCCGTGCCGGACAAATGCTAGCGCACCTGCGATCTCGCGACGAACCCTTCGTGCTGCGGCGCAACGGCGCGCCGCCAGAGTGGAGCGACGAAGCCGCGCACCGAGCCGCTTACCAGCAAAATCCCGAAATCTACGCCTTGTTAGCACTTGCCGAATCCGTGCAGGATGCCGAGCGCGATCGCGTCTTGTTCGTACTGCTGAGCGCTTCCCGCAGGGGCTTGTCAAAAGAAGTGCGGCGCACCCTCGATCGCGTCGTGAATATCCTCTTGGCAATCCTCCATCCCGATCGCGTCCTCACCGTATTTCTGGCACTGCGGCGCGTGCGAGCCAATCACAAACACGCATCGAGAGCGATTTTGAAGTACATCTTCAACCATCCCCACAGTGAAGACATGGCGATCGCGCGCCGAGCGGCGATCGTCGATTGTCTCGAACACGCGATCGGGAAAAATGTCGCCAGAGCTTGTGCCAAAATGCTCGGCAATCCCGCCGTCGCCGACGAAACCTACCTGCGATCGAACCTGCTCAAATACGCCCGCGATGCCGAATGGGTGAAATGTCTTGTACCCCTTCTGTACAAACAAGAACCCCGCCAGACGAGCAGCGGAAACTATCAGCTCGTTCACGCCAAATATCGCCAACAACTGTACGATCGCCCGGAGCGTCCGAAAACCATCACCGCCACCAATCGGGGAGACATTTCCGCTACCCTCGTTCACCTGTATCGCGGCGGAACCTCAGCCGAATTGCAGCAAGCTTTAGATCGGTATGTCGGAGAAACCGCTAGCAAACTGCCCCGATTTCCCGGACGGTTGGCATTCGTTCTCGATGCCTCCGCATCCACGCGCGGCTACGGCGAACGGGAATATTGCTGCATTGCACAATCCCTCGCCTTGCAGCGCGTGCTGGAAAAATGCTGTGCCGAATTGCGCGTGTTTCCCGTCGGCGGCAGCGGCGAACTGCCCGTGCCCGAAGGACACACCGACCTAGCCGATGCGTTGCTCGACGCCCTGGAAAGCAAACCGGATTTAGTGGCGATCGTTTCCGACGGTTATGAGAATGTATATCCGGGAGATTTGGCGAGAGTTATCGCCACCTTGCCCCAGATCGGCATTAACACGCCCGTGATTTTCTGCCACAGCAAGTTCACCAGCCAAGACGACTTGAGCCTGCGGCGATCGGCAGACAACCTGCCCCAGTTAGAATTCTGGCATCAAGACGAGTTTGAAGAATTGCTGATGCTGCTTTTCTCAGCCGCAAAAGATGGCGCGGGCGAGGCAGGAATGCGGGAATTTCTGCTCGAAAAGCTCGACCGATTTGAAAAAGTTTTGAGTTCGGCGAGTCATTAACAAGGGGCATGAGGCATGGGGGAGAGAATTGAGTCGAAGAAAAATTTAATTACTCCTTCCGCACTCCACACTTTAAACTTCACACTCTCCCTCCCCCACTCAGCACTCAGCACTCCTGTAGGGGCTTTTCGCGAAAAGCCCCTACACAATCCAGACTCTCCCCCACTCAGCACTCAGCACTCAGCACTCAGCACTAAAAAAGGACAGATCGCAATGGACTGCCAAGAATTAGTTCCCCGTGCATTTGACTTGTCCCCTTACCGTTTCGGGATGCCGCAGCAGTCAGGGGCGATCGCGGTTGTGCCGATATTTGGGAGCGATCGCGATGGCAATTTCACCAGCCCGCTTTCGGGTTTGAAACTCGCGCAAGTGCGGGGTTATGGAAATATGGAACTTTCCAACCCGGGCGAAAAAGGCGTGGCGATCGTGCCCCTGCACATGGGCTACATCCAAGACGGCGCGCAAAATCACGCCCTCTGCCGCTCGGCATTTATTGCAGCCGGTCAGAAATTGATGTTTGAAGATGCCTGCTGCGTGCAACAATCCCAGGGCGGATATTTGGAAGGGCGCGAACAGTGGTTCTTCATCTTGCCCGTGCAGTTGCGCTACAAAGCCCTGCAATTGCGAGGGGAGAAAAGCTACAGCAAGCTGTGGGGAGAAATTTCGCAGCTTAACGTACAATTTGGCTTGTCAGACAGCGGGCATTTGGAGCAGATCGTCACGAAAAAGCGGGCGTACCTGACGCAATATCAGAGCCGCTTGGAACTCTTGAACGGGCAAATTGGGGCACTCTTCTTTATCCGAGACAAATTGGCTGGGGTAGAGATTGCGCCTTCTGCGGCTTATTTCCGAGAAGTGTGGATGCCGCTTATTTGTTTTTGCTACGGCACGGCGGCGATGTATCTGGAGCAAAAAGGGGAGACGACGCCTCAGAAAGCGGTGCCGTTTGCCGCCCGCAGCCTGCAAGAAGTGCGATCGCAGCTCCGTGAAAGCCGCCTGCAATTGCAAGAGAGCCTCCGCAAGTCCCTAAAGGAAACGCGCGGAGAACACTTCCAGGTACAGGAAGAAGAACGTTTTCTCGGGCTGCGCCTGAAAACTGCGATCGGGCAGAATTTCGCCGGTCAGTTCGTGGAAGAAGAGGGACAGCTCGTATACGCCTCGCTTTTTGCCAAGCCAGAATATTTTCAAGAAAATACTTGACACAACCGACGAGAGTGTATTATGCTATATTACAGAGGGAACTAAGTTAGGTTGCGGCGCTTCTCCACCCTGATACCAGATTTGGGACAAAACGCCGAAATGCTAATCGCCCGTCCTGTTTAACCCATCTCATGCACCGAAGGGAAATTGTAGTATAGTACATTCCAGCGGGAACTGAGCAAGGCAAAATCGCTGCCAGTGGTTCTGGCACCGTCTCATTCCAGATGGAGGTTTGAGAGTTCGATTCTCTCGCATGATTAACGCGCTTGCCGCCTGTCCCGCTTCAATTTTTCGATCGTACAATCAAAGCCCGGTTTCTTGAAGAAACCGGGTTTTTGAGTTGATTTAGCATCCCGCATTTAGCCCGAATAAATCCGCGTTTTTGTCCGGCGGGAAAGCCGCCAACTGCGTAAATCTAGCGATCGCTCTCGAAAATTGACCATCCGAATGCTTCGCCCTCTCGCAGGCCATTACAAAATCGGCCCGATCGCCTCAGATTTATTGTAAAATTTTATTGCACAAACTTTTAATTATTCTATATTTCCATGTAAACTCTCAGATTAACCTAAACAAAAAAAACACCTAAAATTGCTATGAGCCTTTTCTGTCTAGTTCACGGTGCCTTTCAAGGCGCTTGGTGTTGGGATTTGTTAATTCCTTACTTAGAAGCGCAAGGTCACAAGACAGTCGCAATGGATTTGCCCATAGAAGATACTTCTGCCAGTTTATCGCAATGGGCTGATGTAGTATTGGCAGCGCTGCCAAAAACTGATGATGATATCGTGCTAGTTGGTCATTCAATGGCGGGGACGGTTATTCTCCTTGTTGCAGAAGCGCGTCCAGTCCGTCAACTGGTATTCTTGACTGCGCTGATTGCCTGTCCGGGAAACAGTACACTTGACCAATTTGCCCACCATCTCGATTCTGAAAGTCTTAAATCGTTGAATTATCAATCACGAGAACCCAGTAATCTGAAATATTTTGAAGATGAACCTTATATATTTAATCCTGTTTCTGTGGGAAAAGATTTTTCAGATGAAGCCGTCTTGAGGGAATTATTTTACCACGATTGTCAGCCGGATGTAATGAGCTGGGCGCTCTCAAAAACACGCAGGCAGGAATCAATGGCCTATATTTTTGAGGTCAACCCCTTGAAGTCTTTGCCCAATGTAGAGTATAAATATATTCTTTGTACTGATGACCGGATAATTTCTCCTGTATGGTCGCGCTACGCTGCACGCAAGCGATTGGGGGTTGATGCTATAGAATTACCCGGAGGACATTGCCCGCACTTGTCTCGTCCCGATCGCCTTGCTTCAGTATTGACGATTGACTAAAAAAATAGCCCCACTTAACGGGGGCGCAAATGCGTGCAGCCCTACCCTTGAAGGGTAGGGGATAGCCATCTCGAAATTTACGACGATGCCGTCGGTTTTTCCTCTTTAACGCAATTGAGCATCCGCAGAGTGGCTGCTGCCGCATAGTTCCGACGAGCTGCCTGATCCGGATAAAATTGCTCGCCGATTTCATTGAGAGGAGAAGCAACAGCGCAGTAGGAAGACATCTGCTCGATTGTCGAGGCAGCCCAGTGCTTCTTGGTGTCCGAGAAAACTTTAATCGGCAGTTTAGCAGTTAGATCTGGGGGAAGTCCGCGCAGGGATTTGCCAAATTCCGCTGCCTTCCGCAGCACTGCAATCATTTCCGCGCGCGTGACTGGCTGAGTGGGGCGGAAGGTGCCGTCTTCATATCCTTTGATAATGTTATTGTCCCGCGCAAATTGAATTTTAGCAGCGCTCCAGCGCGAGGTATCGACATCGGGATAGGGGCGAGAAATCACTTGGGCGGGTACGGTGATGTTGGCCTTCGGGATTCCCTTGAGGGATTCTACCACCAAAGATACCAATTGTTCCCGGGTTAAAGTTCCTTGAGGTTGAAAGCTACTGTCGGAAAATCCAGCGACGAACCCGAGGCTGACTGCTTGTTCGATTTCGCTAGCGTAGACATCACCGGCGATATCCTTAAATTTGGAGGAACTGGAGCCGCCCGTATTGCCGCCCGTATTGCCGCCCGTTGTACCGCCGCCGCCCGTCGTACCACCGCCGCCACTAGGCAGCGATCCGACCGGTTGGTCGTTGGTAAAATAGGTGTGACCGAGGGTTTTACCTTCGTAAGTTCTTTTGGTAAACCGCCAGCCGGGATTCAGTACGACTTTCATCGGTTCGTTCGAGAGCCCGTAGGTTCTGCCGATTTCAATCTGAGGGACGTTTGGCTGGAGGGAAAATCCGACGAGAACGACGTCATTTTCTTGCTGAACTAAGCGCAGGCTGTACTGCAAGCCGAGGTCTTGATTCGCCATGCGGATAGAATAGCCGTTGCTGTCCATCGCGCGTCCGCAAATGCCGGTAAAGTCAAAAGTCGAAAATAGCGGGTCTACAACCACCGGGTTGCTGCCATTTTCGCTCCAGCAGGGACGAGCATCTGATATCTGTTCGACGACGTACAGTTTGGGAAAGCTGCCGCCGGGAATGGCAATTGCAATAAGTCTGGATTGCTCGACTTCTTTTTGACCGAAAGTAACTGCGATCGCCGGACTGAAAGCGGCGATTGTTGAAAAGGCTGCTGTCGCTAAAGCAGCAATTTTAAGCGGAAGTGAAGTTTTCATGGCGTCACCTTGTTTTCGTGTCATATCTCGATAATTTTTAAGACGTGGGAGATGGCTTTAAGGTGTCGTTATAGTTCTTCATCTGTCCAACTTGACAACCAGGCAACTCCAAAAAGTAGAGAAATTTGACGCGGGCGGAAAGCGCCTTTTAACTTTTTAGAGGGGTAGATTCCCCCTGCATGAACATTGCAGTTACCAAACTGAGCCATGTGGTTGATTGCGGTGCTGTTTACCCGAGAGAGTCAGATTGACGGGCTATTCCGCTACGGGTTCCTTTTGAGAAAAAGTACCGCGAGCAGAGCGGCTACATTGACAGGTTCGTCCCCATCGGCTATAATGGACGTATCATGGTTTAGGATTTTCGCCTCCAGCGCGTGAGAAATTTGTCTCTGACTGTACAGGATCGCTGTCTTCCTGACCAGCCTGGTAGCGCAACCACCCTTCCAAGATCCATGCCCTGAGCTTCTCAGATCGGTCTGGCAGCGAACGGATTTGACTGTCGATTTCTTCTGGCAGGCGCACTGTCAGGGACTGCTTAGCCAAGGGAACTGGATTTTGCTGCTGAAAGCGCGTGTGGTGATTCTTGGGATTTTTGTTAGGCATGTTTGTGTCCGGAGTGGGATGTCAGTCTAGCTCCATTTTAAACCGCGTGTTCGCGGTCTAGACACGTTAATTTTTTTTAGAAATTGGAGCTGAAAAAGCTGGCACACCGCGTGTTCGAGGTTTATAATAGAGATGGGGGTAAAAAAACAAGGGCTGCGAACCGCGCAATCAGCAAAAAAACTACAAAAGGATTTTATCAATGGATAAACTGCAAGTCAAAACCCAATGGCTGGGATACAGCGATTTTTACTGGAACAAATTCAGCGATCGCGTGGCAACTATCAGCAGCGCTGCCAACCAACACCACTGGCGGAGCGGATTCATCACCTATATTGCTTATCCCACCAAAGCCAAAGCCACAGAGGCGATGAAATTCCTCCTCAAACAGCAAAAAGCGCAGGATGTGGAGCTGCGCAAAGCGCGCCGGATGAAAGCTAAAGGCATTCGCTGGGAACTGAAAATCTGGGGTTTGGCGTTTGAAGATGTGGTAAAACTGGCAACTCAAGATTGCAACGCCGTTAAACCATCTACCAAAGCATTAATCGGCTGAAATCGCTTCCCCGAATCCTCTCATCTCTCAATCCCGGCTGGAAAGAAAGCGATCGCCTCCCGCACGGCTTTCGGGCGATCGCGCGCCTTTCTTCCTAGGCGAATAAATCCAAGGGCAAGTGCCCGTAAGTGCCGTTAATCCCCCCTTCGCTCGCGGATTGACAAGAGACTAGCACGCCGCGATACTGTCCGGTGTACGAATCGGCGTAATACGATCCTTTCAGGGTATTATACTTGATATAAGCCGCTCCTTCAACGGGGGCGATCGCCTCGCGGTTGAGGGTGACTGTGTACCCCAAAGCTTTCAAATAGCTTTCTGCCGCTAACAAACCCTGTTCTACGGTATCGGCACAGATGCCTAGCATCTGGTAATCCGATAAATTGCTCAGCAACACTAGCGCTGCGCGGATGGCAGATTTTTCTTCTGACGAGTCAACGGATTGATTATTCGTGCAAATAAAAGCATTGAGAATTTTTTCGGCTTCGGCGGGGGTGAGCGCGGCTTGGTTTTGAGTTGACATAACTTTTGACAGAACTTCGACGAGAATTTTCCTGCAGCCCAACTCCTGCAAGGATACCGCACAAAGGGGCATGCAAGCTCGACAAAATAACGGTTTTTCTCCCACTGCTGCGAATTGAGTCGTCTACACTAGCAATAGGAGGATCTGGAAGTGGAGGGGGAAAGCGATGAAAAGAGCAGCGATCGCCAAGATTTCGCAGTTGTTTAAAAAAATAGCAGTGCTTTGCCTAGCTCTGCTTGTGGCAGCGATCGTCCTGCAAATGGTTGCGCCGTCTCCTGCCCTTTCCCAAACGGATTCCCGCGTCTCTCGCTTGGAGTCGGAAGTTTACTCCCTGCGATCGCAGCTCAGCCGCCTGGAATCGCAAGTTTACCAACTCAACAACCGATCGCAATCTCCCACCTCCAGAGACAGCCGCTCGCCCATTTCGCCAGAACCCGATCCGGTTCGCCCTGCCAAACCCACCGATCCGATGTTCCAGCGGCTGGCAACTATCGTCATCGAACTCCAAGAACGCATCACCGCAGTTGAGAAGCGACTTTCCAGACTGGAGTCCTAAAGTTCGCGCCCTGCCAGGGTGAGGGCAATCGCGGTCTAAAAATCGCTGCTGGCAGTGGGGGCGATTTGCTGTCGTTTCGGGCAACGCTAGCGTTTCGCTAGGAGCGATCGCCCTTGACGCCAGCGTTGATTGCGTTAGTCTTGCCTTACCTCAGCGAGTTTTTTTTCGCTGTCTCCCGGACTGCCAAGTCAGCCTCGCGATCGCCAGTATTCGCAGACAGGCGAAAACCCATTTGCTGCAAGTAGTCCCAGCCCCGCTGCATGGCGACGGGGCGATTCACCCGCTGGGCAATCCAATCAGCCACCTTGCGGCTATTCCACAACCCCCCATCCGGCGCTGGCCCTTGCAGGGCTTGCCACAGTTCGGCTTGCTGCGCGTCGTCGAGCAGCGGTTCGGCACCGGGATTCTCGTGTCGCCTGTCTCCGAGCCCATCCGGTCCGGATTGGTTGTAACGGCGGACGATTTTGCGAATCCAGTCGCAGCAGTAGCCCGTCACGGCTGCCACGTCTTCAGTGCGCTTTCCCTGTGCCAGCAGCCAGACGATGTGATAGTGACTGCGTTCGACGGGATCTTTGGATTTGCGGTAGCGGGCTTCGAGTTCTTCTGCACTCAGGTGCGGTTGGACGGTAATGCGTTTAGGCATGGGGGCATGTTGCACTTCGGAGCTTATCTAATGATAATATAACAGGAATTAATACGAGGCAAAGCAACCAGCTCCTGCCAAAGCTACTAGCAGACTGGCGATCGCCCCTGCCAAAGGTAAGCCACCGCTTCTGTTGCAAATCTCCTGCGGGCAAGACTAGCTCGGGAATGCGATCGCCTCCGGTTTTCCGCGAAGCGATGATTTTCAGTTTATTTTTCCCAAAATCCCCCGCCGCTAGCAAAACTTGCCCCTTTCCTTCATCATTATTTACAGAACCGAGACTGAATTGAAGCTTTGAAAGTGGAGTGGCTTTCTGATGGTACTGATCCGCATCCCTAAACCCTGGGAAATTCCAGAGCGAGAAGCGACGCCCGAAGCAGTCTTTCTGAATCGGCGTCGTTTCGTCAAAAACCTAATTGGTGCCGGTATAGGTGCCGCTTTCCTGCCCGTCCTTGGCTGCGAGAACAAGCCGGAATCAACAACCGATCCCACCGGCAGCACCCTCAAGCTCAATGGCATCACTCCCAATCCTGCCTTTGCAAAAGTTGACCGAGCCATCACCGACGAATCCCTCGCCTCCCGCTATAACAACTTTTACGAATTCGGCGGCACTAAATCCATCTGGAGAGAGGCGCAAGCTCTGCCAGTAGAAGACTGGAAAGTAGAAGTCACCGGGCGAGTAAAAAACCCCCGCACCTACGATTTAGACGACTTGCAGAAAAAATTTCCCGTAGAAGAGCGCGTCTATCGGTTCCGGTGCGTAGAAGCCTGGGCAATGGTGGTGCCGTGGATCGGATTCCCCATGCAGCGGCTCTTAAGAGATGTCGAGCCCACCTCTGCTGCCAAATTCGTTCGCTTCACGTCTTACTACAATCCCAAAATCACCCCCGGTCCCGGCTTGCACTTCGGCGACTTGCCCTGGCCCTATACGGAAAGCCTGCGGGTCGAGGAAATGGCCAACGAGCTGGCGTTTTTTGCCACCGGCATCTACGGCCACACCCTCCCGAAACAACACGGCGCACCCGTCCGCATGGTTGTGCCCTGGAAATACGGCTTCAAAGGTGCCAAGTCGATCGTCAAAATCGAATTTCTCGACTCCCAACCGCCTACCTTCTGGAATACCCTCGTGCCCAGCGAATACGATTTCGAGGCGAACGTCAATCCCAACAAGCCTCACCCCCGCTGGTCCCAGGCCACCGAGCGCCTGATTGGCAAAGGCCCTTCGTTTTCCTGGGAAACGCGCCCGACGCTCCCCTATAACGGCTATGGGGAATATGTAGCCAAACTCTACAGTTAAAGTCGGTTATCCGTAGGCAAACAAAATTCAACTCAACATTCTGGTTGGGTTTGTAGTGAGGGCTTCAGCCCTTATATGAGTTTGGAGGACTGAAGTCCTCACTACGAACGGGAGGACTGGAGGACTGAAGCCCTGACTGCGAACAATTGGAACCTATTTGTTTTCGCTGTTAACGTCTACGAGTCTAGCGTCTGCTGGCAATGTCGTGGCGTCGGATACTTTCTCGAACAAAGTCGCACCCTCACTCAGGGCTTCTGGTCTGGGTTGTCCGGGATTGGTGCCTTCTAGCTGCAGGCGCAGCTTGCCATCGCTGGTGAATTCAAAAACGGTCAGGACGGTTTCGGCGGTGTTAATTTTTACGTCTAGGTGCATCGGTTGCGATGCGGCATCGATCGCGTACCCCATCTCGACTGCTGGCGCTGGCGCTTCTTCTGCCGGCAGGACGATGAAGAGTTGGCCTTCTGGCCCAAAGATAAACGTCAGCAACCGCTGCCCTGACGGATCTTTGGCTTGCCATTGGCCCAAGATTTGCTGAGAAACGGCTGGGGTTGCTGGAGCGCTTTCTGCTTGCGCAACGACCGGCGCTTTGCCTGCAACAGGTTGCTGCGCTCTGGCTGGCGTCCCCAAATAGCCCAGCAAACTCAAACAAAGGCTGGATGCGATGAAGTAATTCAGACTCGGGCGTTTGCTTGCGGGGTTGCGCCGGTTGAGAGGGGTGGTGTTCATGGTAAACCGAGAGGAGATTTCCTCAATCTTAGCAATTGCTAGCAGGGGAGCTGTGGAATGAGAATCGCTCCCCTGAAAGAGCAAGGCAAAGAATAAGGGGGAAGAAATTTTGGCGGAAGTAAAGGCGCAGTTGCGGAGCGCCCCTACTTCGACTGCCAGTGCTGCGATCGCGCTGCACGAAACGCACCCTGCCTTTCCCATCAATTGCTGGTGTAATAATCCCTGGTTCCCTTGGCATTAATGGCTTCTCCCAGCCGATTCAGGGCGTGGACGTAAGCGGCAGTTCGCATGGAAATGGCGAGTTCCTGCGACAATTGCCATATTTGCTGGGTTTCTTCGACCATTTTCTGCTTCAAGCGGCTGTTGACTTCTTCCACGCTCCAATACAGTCCGCTGCGATTTTGCACCCATTCAAAATAACTGACCGTGACGCCACCGGCATTGACTAAAATATCGGGAAAGACGTAAATTCCTTTTTGTTCGAGAATTTCGTCGGCTCCTGAAGTAGTCGGGCCATTGGCTACTTCAAAGATCATTTTAGCCTTGATGTCGTTGACGTTCGCTTCAGTAATTTGATTTTCTAGGGCGGCTGGGATTAAAATATCTACGTCTAGGGCTAACAGCTCCTCGTTGGTGATGCTTTCGTGTTCTACTACGTTGCAGACGGTATCTTCGCAGTAGATGGCTTGAATTCCTTTGTTCGATTGCTTGAACCGCCGGATGCTGGCGATGTCTAGCCCTTTTTTGGCATAGACTCCGCCTTGAGAATCGCTGACAGCGACGACTTTATAGCCTGCTTTGAAAAGCATGTCGGCGATGTGCGCCCCGGCGTTGCCGAAACCTTGCACGGCTACGGTGGTTTCTTGCGGGATTAGGTCAAATTTTGGCGCGATCGCTTCGATGGTGAAGAATGCCCCCATTGCGGTGGCGGTATCTCGCCCCAAACTTCCGCCCAGGGTGACGGGTTTGCCGGTGACGACTGCTGGGCAAAGTTGCCGTTTGATAATGCTGTATTCGTCCATCATCCAACCCATGATCGTCGGGTTGGTATAAACGTCGGGGGCGGGAATGTCTACGTCGGGACCGATGAAGTCGGCGATCGCGTCTACATATCCCCGACTCAATCTTTCTAATTCCAGCTTCGACAGTTCTTTCGGATTGACGGTGACGCCTCCTTTCGCCCCGCCGAAAGGCAAATTCATCACTGCACATTTAAACGTCATCCAAAATGCCAGGGATTTCACTTCATCTAAGGTGACGTTGGGATGATACCGCACCCCTCCTTTTCCCGGTCCTCGCGTATCGTCGTAGCGCACTCGATATCCCTGGAAAATGCGCAGCGATCCATTGTCCATCCGCACCGGAATCGACACAATCAAGCTGGTTTGCGGATATTTTAGATACTCCAGGGCATCTTCGGAAATTGACACATATTTCATCGCCCGCGCCAGTCTTTGACTGGCGTCAGCAAATAATGATTCTGACATGGCAATACTTCTCTATTGTAGGTTGACAGGTTCCCAGCCCGAGGAGCGGTGGCGTTTTGTTCCAATGCCTCCTGGCTCTTTCGGTTGAGCTATAAAACGGTAGCTTTCGCTACTAAATTTATATTAGCACGAGATTGAGAATGTCAAGGAGTTACTGGGGATCAAGGGAAAAAATATTCAAATCGCTGGAAAACACTTAGACCTCTGGCGTATTGGTGTAGTAAACATCTGCATTGGTCATTTTTTTTCGGTACTTTTACGAGCCCCCAGTTGGGTATAGCGGTTTTTCATCGAATGGGATAGAATGTCGGTCGGGAAATGTGCTAATATAGAAACAGCTCTCGCTTCTAGGCGCTGGCATACATCCAGAGCAAAGACCAGAGCAAAGACCAGAGCAAAGACGGACAAGGGATGCCCGAGGCGCTACTGGTGCCAAAGCGAATGGGGCGATCGCAACAGCAGGCGGACGAACGAGCTCCAGCACTGGCGATCGCTTGGCTGGAACGGAGCATTTTTGTTAAAGTGCTTGTGATTTACGGAGGATTGGCAGAATTTCAGGGATTTCTGCACAGCCAATCTCTAGAGTGTGGCGAGGAGAAAGATGGCCCTTGCGAAAGCGGGTTTTCTGCACGATCGGGAAAAAATAAACCCGGCTGTACTTATGCGCGCTGTTGTTGCGTTTATTCCCTCTCTTATTTTTGGGGGAGTGCTGCACGGACTTCGGAGAAGGCTATAAACTGGAAGTGGTGGATTCTCAATCATCTGGCTTCCGCGCTCTCACCAACAAGGGTTAAAAGAACTGTTTCCGCGCGCGATCGCTCTTCGATGACTCTCACCCAATCAGATGCTAGTGCCGGCTCAATTGCATTTATGATAGAAATCTTAGCCGCTCTGTCTGCATCGGCGGCAGGGGGAATGCGGATCGCCCTACCCCTCCTGTTGATAGGTTTATTGCAAGGCGACAATCTCTGGTCGCGCGTTCCCCTGCTATCTCGGATTCCCCCGCCAGTGGTTGTGGGGGTGCTGGTGAGCTGGTCATTATTTGAACTCTTTGCCTCGAAACAGCTTTTGGGACAGCGCATCCTTCAGCTCGTCCAGATCGCGTTCAGTCCGCTTGTGGGGGCGATCGTGGCAATGGCGATCGCGCAGATCACTTTTATAGATGGCAATGCTGAGTTAAATATTCTGCTTTGGATTATCGGCACCGTCGGCGGCTTGTTGGCCCTCGTCCTCCAGCTCGTTCAAGCCGGATGGTTCTACCGACTGCGGGGATTGCCGCTTTGGGCAATTGTAGCTCAAGACATGCTGTGCGTTTCCCTCGTTTTCTTCGCCTTCGACGCTCCCAGACAGGGCGGCTTGATTGCTTTGCTGCTGCTGTGGCTGGCAATTCGCAGCTCGCAGCAGTGGTATAACTGGTATGTGGAGCAAGGGCCATCAGGCCAGCCCCGTCGCTACAAACGGGAGCCGGATTGAGCAGCGGCGGCGATCGCGGCGTGCTGCTGCTCCCAATCGTCCCGGCACAGTCACCTCTGGCATTTCTGGTGCCGATCGCCTGTAATTTTTCTCATCTCCGGAAGAAAGCATCCATACAAAACTGGTTGAAAGGCGGATTTTTTAAAAGTTATTTAATCGGAAGCTAGACAATAGCTTTCCGGAATTGCCCGATCGAGGGTTGGTGGCGATCGCTTGCGAGATGGCTCTCGGGCAGGCACGTTGCGGCGAGTATCTGGTTGACACTGCCGGAAGAGCATGCATAAAAAACTCCGGCACTGTAGCTTGCCCCTGCCGAGGCAAGTGCCACCGCTCGGCACGCGAGATCGGCACACTATATAGTATTGGCAGAGCAAAAGGCAGAGCAAAACAGAACAAAAGGCGATCGCTTCACCTGTACCGACACAATCTCGACAAAATTATTACAATTGCAGGGGGAAAATGACCTATTTTCCCTCTTTTCCTATCTCAGGCATTCTTGTTCCATCACCGTGGTGTACTGCTAAGGATCGAATATGCTCGCGACAAATGAGTAGAACAACCCATCCACTATGGTAAAAGTTTTTTGGGCCGCTATCTGCTGGAATCCAGCGATTGTACTCACTGCCTTGTTAGTGACCGGTAGCGCTTCAGCGGCACAGGAGAATCCCCCGGCAACAGATGCGGAGCGAGTGGCTGCAGGCGGGGCTCCGCTAACTTATGCTCCGTTAGATCGCATCAAAAAAAATACCCAGGCTCGGGCTGTGGGTTTCGCCAGCAGCAAGGCAGGGGGCGAGAGCGATTCTTCTTTTTTCCTCGCTCCGGCTTCCGATTCGACGTCTTTCCTCGCGCCAATCCCGTCAGTGGCGCAGCTAGGAAATCCCGACTCCTCAAGAGCGATCGCTCTTGAAGCACTCGATGAAGGAGCGGGCGAAGAAGAATCGAGCCTTGCCGAGATTACTTCGGTTTCGCAGTTGTCAGACGTGCAGCCGACGGATTGGGCATTTCAAGCCTTGCAGAATCTCGTCGAGCGCTACGGCGCGATCGCTGGCTATCCCGACGGAACATTTCGCGGCGATCGCGCCATGACGCGCTACGAATTTGCCGCTGGGTTAAATGCCGCCCTCGATCGCGTCAGCCAGCTACTCGCGACTGGGCAGCCCGATTTGGTAAGCCGGGAAGATTTAGCCGCGATACAGCGGTTGAGCGAGGAGTTTGCCCTGGAGCTGGCGACAGTGCGATCGCGCGTCTCGGCGATCGACACCCGCACCGCCGAACTAGAAGCCAACCAATTTTCCACCACCACCAAACTCAACGTCACCGCCACCTTTAATATGGCTGTAGCCCAGGCGGGCGGCGACGTGAAAGTCGAGAGAATCGATCCAACAGACACCGGCAGCGGAGCGGGGCGGGGAGCCGATGGCAAGCCGATCGTCACCACAGTTAAAGAAGATCCCAGCGTCACCTTCAGCGAACTCGTCGGCTTATTTTTTACCACTTCCTTCACCGGCAAAGATCTTTTGGTGACGACTCTCGGGGTGGGAAATGGCAACTCGCCTGCCAATTGGTATACCTCGGCAGGCTTTTTCAATACTTACGGGGTTTCAGCGTTTGACTTGACTCCCAGCGTCAACGCCAACGAAGTAGCCTTGATAGAAGCCTTCTACGTCGCGCCATTGAGCTCCTCCCTGCAAGTAGCGGTGGGACCTCGATTGTTTTGGCAGCGATACTTCGACGTCAATGCTTTTACCTCTAGCTTTGGCAGGGGTGCGAGTGCTTTCAACACCTTTGGCAGCCCCTTGGTGAATGACCTATTTCGGGGCGGGGGTGCTGTCGTCTTGTGGCGCGTCAATGAACAATTCGACCTGCGGTTTGGCTATACTAACACCCCCGACGGTTCCAATCCCGAGACGGGGCTATTTAATGGCAACCGGGCTTTGACGGCTCAGTTGACTTATTCCCCCACCCGGAATATCAACTTGCGGCTGCTCTACGAGAATGCCAAACTAGAGCCAGTTGACGGACAAGTAACCGCGCGCCCGATTATGGGGGTTGCGGATGACGGGTTTGGCGGCGCTCTGGAAGATGCGACCGCGAACACTTTTTTAGTTAATTTCGATTGGTTAGTTTCGCCTCGCTTTGGCGTCTTCGGGCGCTACGGTTACGCGGATACGCGCGTAGAACCGGCGAGCGATCGCGTGTCTGGCGGCAGTATCCGGGCGCAGTCGCTGCAACTGGGGCTGGCTTTTCCCGATTTGGGTAAAAAGGGAGCGATGGCGACGCTTTCGTATGGGCTGCCGTTTAGCGTCTTGGGCGGGCGCAAATTTCTCGTGTCTGGCGGAGGCGATGGCGGCGTCGAGTACGAGATTGAGGCGGCTTATTATTTCCCGCTGACGGATAATATTGCGATTATTCCGTCTTTTTTCGTTATCGGCAATCCCAACAATTTTGACGACAACCCGCACATCTACACGGGGACTGTGCGGACGCAGTTTAGTTTCTAGATAGGTAAGAAACCGGGTTTCTTTGGTTTATAATGCCAGCCTTTCGGCGTTCCCATGCAGAGCAACCCGGTTTCTGGTACTGTTCGACTCTGGATGAGGGAGCGTACACTTATCCAGAATCTCCTGAAGGGGAAGAGGGGGAGCGGGGGAGGGCGGTTTCATTCTCGCTCCGGGGCAATCCCCCCGGGGAAAGCCCCGCTCCCGAAAATGCCTGACAGCTATTCGATAGGGGGGGCGTGGCGGTACGCGCCCCTACAAAATCTTGATTTTTTCGAGAATGAAACAACCCTGCCCTAGCCCCCCTTAAAAAGGGCAGGGCTGTTTCATTCTCTCGGGACTTACACAAATCTGTCTATCTACCCCTAAATGTAGAGGCGAGAAAGCGAATCGCCTCTACAAGGTATCGTAGGGATGCTTAAGCCATAATCTGTTTTTGTCCGAGAATGAAAAAGCCGGGGTAAAAAAGGGGGGTTTGGGGGGATCTGGATGCTTAGACTTGTAGGTTGGCTATAGTGGCGGCTAGAAACCCGGCTTCTTGAAGAAGCCGGGTTTCTGAGTTTTCGCGGCTAGAAACCCGGCTTCTTAAAGAACCCCGGCTTCTGAGTTTTCGCGGCAAGAACCCCGGCTTCTTCAAGAAGCAGGGTTTCTAAGTTTTCACAACTCAATTAGGAACGCTATATAAAATAATTTTTGTATCGCACTCGCTGCCATTTCCAACCCGGCTACTCCTATCATATCACCACTCGCTGCAATAACCGCGAGTTCAAATTATCTCGGCGCGACTGCCGGGAGGTGTTTCTCTATGCGATTAAGAAAACACTGGACAAATATCAATTCAAACTGTACGCCCTCTGCATCATGTCCAACCACGTCCACTATCTCATTGAGCCGGCGCAGTCGGAAGATTTGCCCAAAATTATGCACTTCCTCAACTGGTATACCGCTATGTGTTTCAACCAGATGCTTGGGCGCACCGGCCATTTTTGGGAAAAGCGGTATCACTGCGACGGTTTTGCGCCCTCCGATAGGGAACGCGCTTTAAACACGCTCCGCTACATTCACGGCAACCCCAAAGCTGCCAAAATGCGCAAAGGCTTTTTCTATGATTTCAGCAACTATGGAAGTTACGAACGCCTGACAGACGATGGACTCACGCAATGGCATCCAGCTTTCTTGCAACTGGGCAGCACTCTTGAGGAGTGTGCCCAGAAATACCGAGGATTTTGCCAAAAGTACAAACCCCTTGGAAAAACCCCAAGCCGCTCCCACTGGGGGAGTCGGCTTTTAGCTGGGGTTCATATCAACTCTTCTCGTGATAAAAAGCGCTCAAAAAAGGCCAATCACACTCAGAAAGTTGCCGGACATCCGGGGTGCCAGGTATCGGAAAACGAGTTAGTGGCACAGGTTGTGCGGCAGTTTATCGAAGCTAATCGATCGCCTTGGGAAGCGGGGAAAGACTTTTGACATTTTTTTAGGTCAGTGCTATAGTATCAGGAGGCTTCCCACACTTTCTCCAAAAGTAGAAGGCTCTCCTCTCCCTCTGTCTTCTCCTTAACCTGTCTTTTTCAATTAATTAAATTCCAAAATTCCATCTGACTTTAGTAAATTCCCGATTCAATCATCCCTTCTTTAACGACACGATGAAATTTACTACCCTTATACGACAGCAATCTCCCGTCGCGATTAAATCCATTCGCCAGTTGTTTAAATTCTGCAATAGCAAGGTGTGGTGATTGAAGTTGGTGGTGATCTGGTGATTGTGGGTGTGGGTGCTCGTTCAAGCAACCCCCCACGATCGACTCTAGTTCGCCGTCGGACAAAATATATAAGTCACCCTCGACGCCCTGCTCGGCACCGGCTGCAGTTGCGTTGGAATTGCGATGCTTGTTGTTTTTCATGGTATGTTCAATGTTTGTTAATGACTGTGGGTACAGTTACATTTTGCAACTCCCCCTGTGATTATAGCCTAGCAGGCAAACACAGGAGTCGTCAAGAGGTTTTGTCAAATAATTTTGTCAAATTCCGGACTAGAGCTGGTTGGCACAATGTGGGGATGAAATGGTAGGGGCTTTTCCCCCGGGTAAAGCCCCAAAAAGAGAACGGGGCAGTCTCCGTGGGCAGGGCTGTTTCATTCTCTGAGAAATTACGCAGCCCTCGCCTCTACATTTAGGGTAGATAGAAAGATTTGCGTAAATACCGAGAGAATAAAACAGATATCGTCTCCGTGGGGTGCCATTACCATAAGACACATCATTTTCTTATCGCAGTGTTTCTATCTGTCTAATCAACCTGCGCTGCGATCGCATCTTTTTAATCTGCCAATTTTGATTCCATCCCCGGTTGTTCCAGGCAACAACACTGCCGCCCCGCCTGATGCCAGGTATCGGAAAACGAGTTAGTGGCACAGGTTGTGCGGCAGTTTATCGAGGCTAATCGATCGCCGAAGCGGGGAAAGACTTTTGACATTTTTTGAGTTCAGTGCTATAGTATCAGGAGGCTTCGCTTCCCTACTTATGCCATTTCGGATAATTGGCTTTTAATAATTGATAAAAAATTTGATATGAACCCCCCACGATCGACTCTAGTTCGCCGTCGGACAAAATATATAAGTCCTGCTCGACGCCCCCGTCGGCACCGGCTGCTGTTGCGTTGGAATTGCGATGCTTGTTGTTTTTCATGGTATGTTCAATGTTTGTTAATGACTGTGGGTACAGTTACATTTTGCAACTCCCCCTGTGATTATAGCCTAGCAGGCAAACACAGGATTAGTCAAGAGGTTTTGTCAAATAATTTTGTCAAATTCCGGACTAGGGTTGGCACAATGTGGGGATGAAATGGTAGGGGCTTTTCCCCCCGGGGAAAGCCCCAAAAAGAAAACGGGGCAGTCTCCGTGGGCAGGGCGGTTTCATTCTCGAAAAAAAACCATACCTTGTAGAGGCGAGAAAGCGAATCGCCTCTACATTTAGGGGTAGATAGAAAGATTTGCGTAAATACCGAGAGAATGAAACAGCTCTGGGGTTGGGGGAGAGGGGGAGAAATGAATTGAACGGAGACATTTTTTCCCTTTTCCAAAAAGGGGAGGCTTCGGAAATTACTTGCAAGTTTTTTCTAAGTTCAAGTAATTTTTTGGCTAATACTTATTTATTTTAAAGGTTTATTTTTTTACGATCGCCTCTCTCTTCGAGAGGTGCTGCAAGATTTGACAGAGGGCGATCGCCCCAGCGACTGACGTACTGAGCAGTTTCACTTATTCCTATAGTTTATCTTAGATTACTTTTCTACCGCAGTAAAGTATCTCGTCCCCTGACTGAGAAAGGAACGGGCGATCGCTCTCGGCTCTGCTCTGGGTACATTTTTAGCTAAGGTTTCACAATTATTTTCAAAAATAAAAAAAAGATGGGCAAAATTTGGCTGAAAAGTTGCGGAACTTTAAAAGCTTATGGTAATCTAAGTGTAGGTACTGATATCTCAGGGTGACATGCGCGCAAATTTACTATAGTAAAAGGCCAATTTGACAACCTGGTGGAAATATAGGCAAAAGTCACATACGCAAAAATACGGTTTAAGGAGGGAGCGCAGATGAAAGTGAGAATATTAGCGGCAACAGCACTGCTGAGCGCCACGCTGGGTTTAGGGATGCCGGTGAAAGCCGAGAATCCCGCACAAGTTCAACAGTTGCTGCAAACCAGACAAGCCCCGGGTTTTAACCTGAGTGGCGCAGACTTGAAAGGTGCCGATTTAGCCAAAGCGGATCTCAGGGGTGCCAACTTGAATGGTGCGAACTTGAGCGGTGCGAATCTGAGCGGCGCTATCCTGACGGGTGCGAACCTGAGCGGGGCTGACTTGAGCAATGCCAATCTCGCCGGAGCCAATCTTTCCGTCGCGAACCTAGCGAATGCCAAGTTTAATGAAGCGAATTTGAAGGGTGCGAGTTTGAATGCAGCGAACTTGAGCGGCGCGGAGCTGATTGAAGCCAATTTAAGGGAAGCGGACTTATTTAGGGCGAATCTCAATGCGGCGAATTTGAGAGGGGCAGATTTATATAATGCCAATCTCAATGCAGCGACGCTGTTCGGAGCGAACCTGCTGGGGGTTGGCGGTGCCAACTTTACAAATGCTGTCGGATTGGGGCGCTAGCGGGAAAGAGCGATCGCGCAGAGATGAATTTAAGGTGGAAAAACCCGGCTTCTTTGAGAAGCCGGGTTTTTTAGATCGCTTTTTATTTTCTTTACAGGTGTCTCAGTATTTCTACGATTACTGGCGGCGCGATCGCGCGATCGCGTGGAAACCCTGACGCGCTGCGATAGAGCACATCTCATGGCGGGAAAACTAGAGTTAATGGCATTGATGGGAAAAATATGAAACTGAACCTGATAGGAACTGTAGGGCTGGCGATCGCTCTGAGTTGGACACTTCCGGTTAAGGCGGAAAATCCGGCTCACGTCAAACAGTTGCGCGAAAGCAAACAATGTCGCGGGTGCGACTTGAGCGGCGCGAATTTACAAGATGTTGATTTAGGGAGCGCTGACTTGAGTGAGGCGAACTTAAGTCACGCAAATTTAAAGGGTGCTAATTTATTTAATGCAAATTTATCTGGGGCCAATCTGGCGAATGCCAATCTGATGAATGCCAACCTATTTGAGGCAGATTTAGAGAATGCCAAGCTGGTGAATGCTGACTTGGGTAATGCCAATTTAAGTTATATCAATTTGAGACAAGCGTATTTAAAGGGTGCCAATCTCAGTAATGCCAATCTGGCGATCGCAAATTTAATAGGTGCCGATCTGAGCGATGCGAACCTGAGCGGTGCAAATTTAATGGATGCCAAGCTGCAAGGAGCTAACCTAGATGCAGCTAACTTGCAGGGTGCGAATATCAGCGGTGCCAACTTGTTATACCAAGTTGGCTAACTTAGTATTGTTACATTTTTTTATATATCCCGG
>CAYOOD010000036.1:0-66734 GCA_964405435.1 uncultured bacterium | reverse complement strand
TCTTTCAAATGTCTCCCACTATTATATCCCAATTAATCGACCGGACATGATATTAAGGTAATTTTTGTAACAAAATCGTTCTTTTCTGAGAATTATATGCCAACAATATAAACCGATCGATAAGGAGGTGCAAAAATGGAAAAATGAAAACGTGGAGTCTACCCTATCGAGAGTGGCTGATATGGATACTGCCCTTGCCGGAAGGATGGGCATTCAGGTGCCTGCCACCCGACCGCCAGCAATCCTACACCGACTGGGACGTTTACAAAACGCTTGCCGAGGCGATCGCCGGCGCTAAAGAATACGTCAACCGCGCCACCGCCACCTACCACTTAGCAGAAGCCATGCTGGATCTGTTTGAAGCTGGCAAAATACAGGATAGCGAATGTTACAGTTTGTTACTGTCGTTGGGATATGCCTAGCATTACGGGACTCCAAGCCTGTGAGAGCGGCGAGATTTCCGCAGGTTTACGCGCCTTCAAAGCGATCGCCCCTCGACTGCTTGGCATATCCCGCAGGTTTGGCTCAGCAGAGATCGAGCCCGCTTAATTTCCATTTCCCGGCAGGAAATAGCGCAGCCGCCACTGCCCGCGCGAGCGAACAAAACTCGCCCGGTAATCATTCTCCTCATCACAAACATACTGGTTGAGAATCCAGCCTTGCACGCCATTTCGCAACCGCACCGGCGTCCAACCCTTGACGGGATCGGCTGGCATTATTTCCTTAGTTCCTGCCGGGAAACTGTTACAGCCAGCCGGATTAAACGCCACACAGTCATCAGATACTGACCCGATAATTCGACCGCCCATCCCGGGCTCGGAGCGGACGTTGACATTTTGCCCGATAATTGCTAAAATCCCGTAATGCGATCGGTCAGGTCGAATTGACTGTTTCACTTTCGTA
Source organism: uncultured bacterium (assembly GCA_964405435.1). Classification (GTDB taxonomy): domain Bacteria; phylum Cyanobacteriota; class Cyanobacteriia; order Cyanobacteriales; family Oscillatoriaceae; genus DVEG01. The sequence goes on along the minus strand of CAYOOD010000036.1, from coordinate 65,831 downwards.
AAATTCAAACACGAAAAGACGATCGGCCCGGGCTCTTTATCGGCAACGCGCGCCTGAGAATCAACATCAAAATCGGGTAGTATTTCGTCATTGCAACGTTGCGGATATCCCTATGTGCAGGGATTAAAGAATCTGGCCTGAAATTTCTAGATTCCGGCAGTCAACTTGCCGTCAGGAAAGTAGCGATCGCTACTTTCAAACGAGCACATTTGCAGTTGCGATCGCGCCTCATCCATTCTGCGCCGGCAAGGAGAAACGCTCCAACCCGTACCGCACCGCCAACCCAACAGCAGCCGATCCCTCACCTCTGGCTTCCCGTGCCGCTGAGTGTCACAATATTTCTGGCTATTTATCGAACTGGAAAACAACTATGAGCCTGCATCCCACCCTACAGCGCGCGTTTGAACTCGGACGTGCCCTCAAGGTTATCAGCGGTTTGACAAATTTTGACCGCCACAGCGTCGCTCGTACCGTCAAGGCAGCCGACAAAGGCGGCGCGACGTTTGTGGATATCGCCGCTGACGCCGACTTGGTGCGGCTGGCAAAAAGCTTGACAAATTTGCCAATCTGTGTATCAGCCGTTGAAGCAGAAAAGTTCCTCCCCGCAGTCGCAGCCGGTGCAGATTTGATTGAAATCGGCAACTTCGATGCCTTCTACGCCCAAGGGCGGCGGTTTGAAGCGGCGGAAGTGATGCAACTAACCCGCGAGACTCGCGCGCTCCTCCCCGACATCACCCTATCCGTGACCGTGCCCCACATTTTGGCCCTCGACGAGCAAGTGCACCTGGCAGAAGAACTCGTCAAACTCGGTGCCGACATCATCCAAACCGAAGGCGGCACCAGCAGCAACCCAGTACACGCCGGCACCCTGGGCTTGATTGAAAAAGCAGCGCCGACGCTAGCAGCCGCTTACGAAATTTCCCGCGCCGTATCCGTGCCGGTGCTGTGCGCCTCTGGGATTTCCAGCGTCACCGCACCGATGGCGATCGCTGCCGGTGCTGCCGGCGTGGGCGTCGGTTCCGCGATCAACCGCCTCGACAGCGAAATTGCCGCGATCGCTGCAGTTCGCAGCTTAGTGGAATCCCTGGCAACGGTGAGCCGCAACCCGGTTCGCGTCTAAATCTAAATCTCGCTCCGAGAAACCCGGTTTTTCCAAAAAACCGGGTTTCTGATGCTCCATCTTTTAAGTCGGTGGTTGCAACTAAACTATTCTATTTGTAATAGGTGCTAAAGCCTCTTACAAACTACTATTTAAGGGGCTAAAACCCCTCCTATGAACGGCGCTCAGTTATCGTGATTTACTCGTACCATAATTTATCTTCGGTTACTAATCTCTGAATCAACTTTTTAATCTCTGAAGCTTCATATTTGAAATTCCAGAGAACCACGCCATAGATGAGGAGAACCTGAAAAATCATATAAGGCCACAACATCGTTAAATGCAAGAACTCAAAGGAAAAAAATAAATAAACGACCAAAGCAAAACCCATAAAAATTAAAGGACCAGTTTCAAAGCGCATCGAGAGCCGCACTTCGCTGCCCCCCGGCGCTTCAACAATTTCACCCCGCGTTTCCAAAGGCCATTTTTTATGGCCAAATGGCCCTTTTAAGTGAAAAAGATTGCCCTCAATCGAACCTCGATAGCGAGTTTTTGCCCTCAAAAATGAAGAAGGCTTGACGATAATTTCTGTTGTAAATTGTTCGGCGAGCAATTGGCGCGCTCGGTAGGGGGCGATATCTATATGAATCGTGTCTTCCCGCACCGGAAGCATCCATAACAGCCATTCTGGAAAATTAGAACTCATAGCAGGAATCATTGAAGAATTTTGACAAGGCGATCGCCTGTAGAGACGCGCTGCCCGCGCGCCCCTACGCGAGAAACTTACTTAGCCTTTGCTTCCAGCTTCTCCAGCCGGCTCTTGAGCTCCTGATTTTCCTTCTTCAACTGATCGAGTTCCTCCCGCAGTTTCTTAACCGCTTTGTCAGAACCGACATTTTTCTGCACCTTCTGAATCGCCTCCTCCGCAATGCGGCGCACCCGCCCGTCGGGGGTTTGATCCGCCAAAGCCTGCAAAATGCCGATCGCCTTGGGCGTTTCCATTTGCCCGAGTGCCGACACCACCGACACTTGCGTCAGGAAAAACGTTTCGCGAGAGAGTTCGTCGAGGCGATCGAGAATCCGTTCCACATTCGCGGGTGCTTGACCGGTGGAAATCGCGCCGAGCGCCCGAATCGACGCCAAGCGCATACTTTGCGGCACGCCAGCGATCGTGTATTGCAGAATAATGTCGAGGGCTTCTTGGGAGGTTTTGAGCAGGCTCAAACCGCCGATCGCGCCGCTGCGGACGACTTCATTCCAGCCCGATCGCTCCTCGATAACCGACTTGAGGAGATTGATGGCTTTCCCGATCTCGAACTGGGATTCCGGCTGGGCTGCAGCGATCGCTCCGAGGGCGCGACAAGCCGCTGCTTCCACATAGTAGCTGGCGTCGCCCTTTGCCACCACCGGCGCGATCGCCTCGTAACTTTCTACCGTCTTAATCTTCGCCAGAGACTCCGCAACTGCCGCTCGCACGCTGGCATCAGCATCGGCAAGCCCCGCGACTAAAGCCTCAAATGCTTGATCCAATTTCACCTCTGCCAGTTGCTTCGCCACTTCCAAGCGAACGCCCCAGAAAGCGTCATTTTGGAGCGCGTCCGACAGCGCCTTCACTGCCTCCAACCCGCCTTTTTTCGCCAGGGCTTCAGCCGCATAAATCCGCGACAGGGGATCGGGATCGTACTGCAATTGTGCTTTCAATTCCGGCATCGGGTATTCCAGCGTGACTTTTTTCAGCCAGTGATTCCCGACATCGAAACTGACAAATTGCGGTTTTTCCTCCAAGGGGAAATAGAAACTCTGTTCGCGCTCGTGGACGCGGACTGCGAACGTCTTGAATTGGGGAGGCGCGGCGGAATTGATTTCCCCCTCGGCGGGCGGAACGTACCCGAAGGCGATCGGCACTTTCAGGTCGAAAAGTTCTTTGCTCGGATCGGAGCCGTTTTTACTGTCTTTTACCTGAGTTTGAGTAACCGTCACCTTAGCGAGGTTGCTGTCGCCATCCCAGGAATAAGAGACTTTATATTCAGGATGACCGCCGCGATAAACGTATTGGTCGAAGAGGAAGGTGAGATTGCGCCCGGTTGCTTTTTCGATCGCCCGCAGCAAGTCGATAGTTTCGACGGTTTTGTGGGCGTTATCTTGCACGAAAGTATGGATAGCTCGGAAAAACATCTCCTCGCCCAGCTCCGCCCGGATCATGTGGTAGACGCAGGCACCCTTTTCGTAGAGGTGTCGGTCGTAGAGTTCGATCGGTTCGCGGTAAACGTGAGTGACGATCGGGCGGCGGTAGCGGCTGCTATCCTCGCTAAAATAGTTGCGCGCCTCTTTGAGGCGGTAGTAGGCGGCTTCTTGGGAGCCGTATTCCTGCTCCGTCCACATCACCTCAGCGTAGGAAGCCATGCCCTCTTTAATCCAGGCATGGGACCAGTGCTTGATCACGACCAAATCGCCGAACCACTGGTGGGCGAGTTCGTGAGCCACCAGACTTTCGGTGACGCGGTTGTCGAGGGAAGCGCGCTCGTCGAGCAAGCAGCGATCGGTGAGCAAGGTGGTGGAAGTGTTTTCCATTCCCCCGAAGATGAAATCATCGACGCAAACTTGGGCGTATTTGGGGAAGGGATAAGGATAGCCGTATTTCTGGCTGAAGAATTCGATCATCGCCGGCGTCTTGCCCATGCTGCGGCGCGCGTCCGCAACCCGATTTTTTTCGACGTAGTAGGTGACCGGTTTGCCGTTCCACTCATCCTGTATTTCGGCAAAGTCGCCGACTGCCAGAGTCATCAGGTAGGTGGGGTGGACTTGTTTTTGCAGCCAGTGGTAGATTTTGTCCTCGCCGGCTTCTTCAGCAGAGAGCAGTTCGCCGTTGGAGATGGCGAGAAATTGCTTGGGAACGCGCACCCTAATTTCGGAAGTGGCTAGCTGCCCTGGATAGTCGAAGCAGGGGAACCAAAAGCGAGAGTCTTCGTCTTCGCCCTGAGTCCAGACCTGCACGGGTTTTTCGGGATAGTCTTTGTCTGGCCCGATGAAATAGAGCCCGCGCTGGGGGTTTTCGACGCTGTAAGCGATCGCCACCTTCACCAGCTTGCCCGCTTCGGTCGGCTGCGCTAATTGTATGTACAATTTTTCGCCATCATACTCAAAATTTTGTTGAATTTCGCCAACTTTGACGGAGTTGATGTCGAGATTGACCGCATCGAGCGTCAGGCGATCGATGCCGGTGCGCACTGGCGTCAGCGAGATCGTACAGGTGCCGTGGAAGCTTTTTTTGGGAATATTAAGTACCAGGTCGAGAAAAATATGTTCTACTTGGCCCGGGCGATCCGGGTTGTAGTGGGGGCGAGCTCCTGGCAATTCAAAAGATTTGTGGCCGTTATTTTCTACGTCAAAGTGAGACTGCAACATGGGGCTTTCTCAGCCTGCTCGCGCGGGCAGGTATGGCTAATTGTGTGAGTTTTTGGACGCTTGTTCCCTATTCCTTACCAGATTAGCGCGTCTTGCGTTAGTGTATCGGCAGCACCCCAACGGATAAAGGATTTTGGATGCAAGGATTTTGCAGGGATGAAAAAGTTTCGCGTCGCACTCAGCCGACGTGTCCGCCGTCCGGAGTCGAGCGCTTCCCTCGACGAGTGGCTCAAAGCTCGCGCCATTCGGGCGCGTCCTCTTCCTAGGGGCGAGTTCGTGGAGGGATGGAGATGCACGCAATGTAGGTGTTTATTAATGTAGCAGGTTATGGCAATGCTTGCAGTCGCGCCGCAGAAGACATGCTGAGTAAGTGGCGGTGTAGGGGATGGCGAACCATTACAGGAAAGTAGAAATGGAAGACAAAAGAAAAAGAAAAGGGTTTCTAGTGGCTGTTGCTGCTGTGGTTGTGACCGGCAGCGTGGCAGCCTATCTGTACTTTAAGGGGATTCCGGGAAAGCCAACGACGGCGGTAGAGAGCGCCAAGCTGGTGCCCGATGAAGCGTTGATGGCGACTTTTATTTCCACCGACGAGCAATCTTGGGGGAAATTGCGGCAGTTTGGCACGCCGGAAGCGCAACAGGCGATCGCCAGCATTTTCGAGGAGTTCCAAATCGGCGAGGCAACGCTCAACTTTGAGAGAGACTTGAAACCTTGGGTGGGGGGCGTGATGTTCGCCTTGCTGCCGCGACAGGCGTCAGCGAGCCCGGAACAGCGCAACGTCTTGATGGTGGTTGGCATTCAGAATAAACTCAAAGCTCTCGAGTTTGCCAACCAGATGAAAAGTCAAAAACAGGGCAGCGTCGAGGAGAAGCAGTACAAAGGGATTGCTATCTCGAATATCAAGCAGCCGAACGGCACGAGCTACAGTACGGCGGTGCTGGGGGATCATTTAGTCTTGGCGTTTTCTTTGGAAGCCGTCGAACAAGCGGTGGATGCTTTTAAAGGCGAACCCGCCCTGGCGTCGCAACCGGATGCGGAAGCAGCGCTCGTGCAAGCGGCAGGCGTGCAGAATCGGATCGCGCAAGTGTATGTGAAAGATTATGCGGGTTTCATGCAACAATTGCGATCGAATTCTGCGCCGCTCCCCCCGGCGACGCTCAAACAGTTCGAGCAAGTGAAGTCAATGGTGATGGGTGTCGGCGTTGACGGTGACGGCTTGCGGCTCAAAGCACGAGCTTCTCTCGATCCCGCGCTGGTGAAATACGACTTCCAACCGGTTAAGGGCAAGGTGGTGAGTCAATTTCCCGCCCAAACGATCGCGCTGATGAGTTCTGGGGGCGTTGGGAAGGTTTGGTCGGATTTGATGGCGCAGTCAAAAGACGTGCCTGAAATTCAGACGGCGATGAATCAGATCCGCCAGTCTATTAAAAGTGCGGTGAATCTCGATGCCGATCGCGAGGTTTTCGGCTGGATGGATGGGGAATTTGCCGTCGGGCTGATTCCGTCGCAGGAGGGAGCCCTCGCGCAGTTGGGTGTGGGGGGCGCGCTGATGGTGCAGACGAGCGATCGCAAACAAGCTGAAGCGACTGTGAGCAAACTAGAAGCCCTGGTAAAGCGCTCGGCTCCCGTTATCAATTTCTCCCAAAAAGATGTCGGCAGCATTCGGGTTCGCGAATGGCAAATCCCGGCACAAGGCACTTTATTAGGGCACGGTTGGCTGGATGGAAATTACCTGTTTGTGGCGATGGGTCCTTTGGCAGACGCGATCGCTGCCAAATCGGGCGATCGCCTCGACAACAGCCCCAGTTTTAAAGCGATTACCGGTTCTTTGCCCAAGTCGAACCAAGGTTTATTTTACATGGATGTAGAGCAATCCATGTCGGTACTCGCGCCCGTATTGCAGGCATCTGGAACGCCTTTTTCTCCCGAAGCAAGCGCCGTCCTCAACTCGATTCGGGGAATTGGCCTCACCGCTACTTGGCCCGATCCTTCCACCAGCCAGATGGAGATGTTATTTGCCCTCAAACCGAAGGAAAAATAGCTTGTTAATAGGGCTGAGCGCTAGTGTTGAAGGTGCTGAGTCAACTCATGGGAGCATCTCAGTTTTGTAAAAAGACTATCAGGAGTGCGGGCCAGAAAGCCCGAGAACTATGACCTCATCGCGGGCTTTCTGGCCCGCACTACAAAACTGAGAGGCTCCCCAACTCATTCCCTATTTCTGCCCGGGTAGGGTGCCTAAAAGGAGGCTCCACCTCCAATCTCGCTCTCTGCATTTGACTCGTTCCTCGTGTTTTGTCAAGAGGGTTGTGGCGGGTTTTGAAGCGTTGCCGGGATTGGGGGATTAGGGGATGGAGGGAAAAGGGGGAGCAGTTTTCTATAGGGAGGCACTCCTTTTTTCAAAGCTGACAGAGCGGGCAGCCACTTCTTGTCTGTCCCTCGGCTTTTCAAGGAGTCTAATCGCGTATAATTTGACAATACAAAATTAGTAAAAGGTGCAAATACTGTGGGGTTTTTCAAAAAAATATTGGGGAAAACTCTAGACCCAAATTCTCTCTCGCAAGCCGAAGCCATAGCGGCGATTGCTGTCGCGGCTGTGGCGGCAGACGGCTACCTACTGGATGAGGAAAGGAAACGCCTTTTTTCTTTGATATCTAGCTTGCAAATTTTTAAGGATTATTCGGAAAAACGGCGTGTGAAATTACTGGCCAAGCTCTTCGAGCTTCTCAGGCAAAAAGGCGGGCAGTCTCTCGTGTATTCCGCTAAAGATGCGCTGCCTCCTCAACTTCGAGAAATGGCTTTTGGGGTTGCGACTGAGATTGTTTTGTCCGATGGGGTTCTGACTTTTAAAGAGAAGGAGTTTCTGCAACATTTGCAAGAAATTTTGGAAATACCCGACAACCAGGCTTCTCGGACGGTGAAGTTTATGTTGCTGAAAAATAAAATTCCTCAAGGGTTTTCCTAGGCGGCTCGGAGGAAAAAAGCAATGGCAGAGGCGATCGCTCTTTCGGCAAGAGAAAAGGGACGCGCGATCCCTTGCCAAACCGTGATAGAATAAAACATTGGTGGCGATCGCGCTCCCGAACTGGTACAGTTAGTCAAAGCCAAAAGGCAAAACCGATATGACTCCTACAACGAGTGTTGCACCCAGCGTATCGCTTTCTGCCCCTCAATGGAAACCCGCTACTTGGGATGATTACCTAGCCTTGCGAGACAGCGGGAATTTAGATAAAGACATGCGGCTGTTTTTTAACGAGGGGTATCTTTGGGTTGATATGGGAAATGAAGGAATTAACCACGCTAGATTTAACGATTTATTTACAATCGTCTTTTTCGTCTGGTTTGCTCGTCAAGCGGGAATGTTAGCCGATTCCCTCAGCGGGTGCGTGCTGGAAAAGCCCAACACGCGATCGGCGGCTCCCGATAAAGTTTTGTATGTGGGGGGAGGTTCGCCACAATGGGAAGAAGGAGAGCCGCGACGAATTAATCTGGATAATTGGCGAGTTCCCGATTTAGTCGGGGAAATTGCCGATACAACCTTAGCGACGGATTTAGACGAGAAAAAACAGCTTTATGCCGGGATGGGAATTCCCGAATATTGGGTTGTCGATATCAAGGGCAGGCGGGTGCTGGCGTTCCGCTTGCAGGAAAATGGCAGATATCAGCAGGTTGAAGTATCTGGGGTGCTGTCGGGATTGCCAATTTCGCTGCTGTCGCAAATGTTAGAACAGATGAACGAGGCAAATAATCTTAATGCGGCTTTGTGGTTTTCTCAGCAGATTGCGAATTTGTAGGGGATGGGATAACTCGTTCAAAGGCGATCGATTCGCGCCAACGGGCGAGTCGATCGCCCACTACAAACGATAAAACTCTTTTAAGAGTCTCACTTAAGCTAGTTTTCACGATTCGCGGACTCAGCACCGGCTACGCTTACACTCCACACTCTCGGCTCCCCATTATTTTCAAGACAGTGCGGTGGGAAAATAAAAAGGCTTTAACCACGATGAACCCTATATGACTGTTGCAACACAAACGACACCGGGGCTGGCTTCCCGGCTGATTAATGGCATCCTCGCGATCGCGCCTTTGGCGAAATTCGCCAAGCACAAAGCCCGCCAAATGATGATCGAGCGCGCCGAGAGAATCGGGGTACAGTGGCGGCAGGAAGTAGAAGCCCTGCGAGAGCTCGACTTGGAAGGGGAATTCGCCCGGGTGCAAAATCCCCACCTGACTTATCCAGAGTATTACCGGCGAACATTCCACGCTTACGACAATGGCAATCTGAGCTGGGAAGCGGCTACAGAACAGGAAGTGGCGGCGCGAACTGTCCACGCCAGCATTTGGCCCGAGGCGGGGGCTAAAGGCGATGACCAACTGCGCCAGAGTTATCACGATATCCTGAAAGCGACGCTGCCGGAAGCGCCGCGAGATATTGTGGACTTGGGCTGCAGTGTGGGGCTGAGTACCTTTACCCTACAGCAACTTTATCCGCAAGCGAAGTTAACGGGGGTGGATTTGTCGCCGCATTTTCTGGCGATCGCTCGCTTGCGCGCCCAACAGCAGGGCGCAAACATCACCTGGGTTCACGCAATGGCAGAATCTACGGGACTCCCGAGCGCTGCTTTCGATTTGGTGTCTCTCTTCCTGCTGTGCCACGAATTGCCCCAAAAGCCAACCGTGCAGATATTCCGCGAAGTTCGCCGCTTGCTGCGCCCCAACGGTTACATCGCCATCATGGACATGAATCCTCAATCTCAGGTATATGCCACCATGCCCCCCTACATCCTGACGCTGCTCAAGAGTACCGAGCCTTACCTGGATGAGTATTTTGCCTTGGACATCGAGCAAGCCCTTGTCGAGGCTGGCTTTGCCCCACCGACGATAACCTGCAATACGCACCGCCACCGCACGATTATTGCCAGGGTTGCGTGACGATCGCTCCCTGCGTTCCCGGCTCAGTCTGGGAACGCCGGCAATCGGATTTTTTAATTAAAAGTTTGAGTTTTTCTATTCTAGAGTTTGAATTTTTGATTTTAAGAGGGCGATCGCGGTCAATATCGAGGCGAAAAGTGGGGAGAGATTTGGTAATTTTCTTTAAAAAGTAGCCGCCTTCAGGGAAATTTGATATACTCCTGTAAGAAGGCGAATGCGCTAGATTTAGCGGCGGTTGACATCAGCCCCGCACAGGGCCATCAGAGGGTGCATCGGTTAACAAAAATCAGGATGCAAAGTCAAAAACAGCGATTCGCTATGGCGACAGAAAAGCGCTTCACGCCCTTCAGGGTGCAGCTACCAAACAATCGGGTGAAATTCTACGATCTACCAGAAAGATATACCAGAAGAATGTCGCGCGACGGTCGAAATTTGTTCCGAGCGGCTGTCGCGACAATTCTTTGGCAGGGAATGCAGAAACAATGCCAAGTTTAGACAAGCGCTCGCCTTGCAGGGTGCAGCTACCAACCAATCGGATGAAATTTCAGTATCTACCAGAAAATTGTCGCGCGACGGTCGAGATTTGTTCCGAGCGGCTGTCGCGGCAATTTTTTTACGGCGAGAAACCAGGCTTCTAGCGTTCCCAACCTACTCAATCAGTTTGGCAATTTTTGGCAGGTGCAGCTCGCGATCGCCCCCTGCATCGCCCGATCGCATCTGGGCAACCCACGCGGCTATTTGCTCCGGTTCTGCTTGTTGCAAAGCTTTCAAAATCGCAGCACTCTCGGCGACTAACTGCTCCACGTCTACGTCAAAATAAGTCGGCTGGTAATTCCGCAACCGACCGATCCCTTCTCCGAGCAAGATCGTCGCGCCGCGCGAATTTTGGTTGCCCAAGTGATAGAGAGCAACGGCAATTTGGAGGACGCCCTGATAAAATCGCTTTTCAGGATCGGACGCCTCCATCCACAAAGCCTCTAACGTGTCGTGGCAGGCGTAGAACTCCTGCTGGTTGAACTGCTCTACACCCTGCCAGAACTCATCGGGAATTGCTTGCGGCGACATTTATTGCAAGCTTTCAGAGACAGCTTTGATCTCCTCGAGAGAGATTTCCTGCTTGTCGCCGGCAAAATCGTTGTCTGGCGTCAGGAACAACATGCAGTGGCACTCCTTGCGTTCGCGCATGGGCACGCAGGGGCAGTTCCAGAAAGCGGATTCGACTTCGGCTTGTTTGTCTTCGTAGTGGCGACAGGGGCACAGGGGGGAGCCGAGTTCTTCTTTGTGTTTCGCCAGCCCTTCGATAACCACAGCGGTCACCGAAAGATCGGAGCAGAAGTAGGTGCCGCTGCGCTGGGCGTAGGTTTGAGCGAAGTGCCGCATGGCATCTAGGTTTTTTTCGCTGGCTGTGTTTGCGGTGTCGGTTGGCTGCATGGAGTCAGACTTTAGGATGGGACTGTTAACCTTGCATTGTACCGCAAGAACTGCGCCGGCAAGGCAACCCCCTGACAAGCATTGAAAATTCTTAACAATATCGCGGCTAAGAGCGGCTCGGCTCTATTGTCAAGCGGCTCTTGGCAAAGTGACGGTAAAGGTAGTTCCGACTCCCACTTGACTTTCGACGGCTATCTCGCCCCCGTGCAAGTCAACTGCTTGCTTGACAATGCACAGCCCCAATCCCGTTCCTTTGATCTCGCCGACATTGGCTGCTCGCTCGAACTGCTGAAATAATTTGGCTTGGTATTCTGGCGGAATGCCGATGCCTTCGTCGGCGATGCGAAACGTGACGGCGCGATCGCTGCAGGTGACGTCGAAGCTGACTGTGCCGCCATTGGGGGAATATTTAATCGCATTGCCGAGTAAATTCGTCAGGAGATATCGCAGCAATTTTTCGTCTACATGCGCGGGCTGGCAGTCTCCGTGACTGCTGAAGGTGAGGCGGTGGCGATCGCTCGCCAGCGGTTTTACCTCTTCCGCGAGATGGCTGCAGAACTCAAGAATATCTACCGGAGCCGGATTGAAGGCTATTTTCCCAGATTGCGCCTTGCTCAGCGTTAAAACATCCTCCAGCATCTGGTTCATATTCGTGACAGCCTGTTGGATTCTCTGGAAGTGTTTACTTTTCTTCTCCTCATCCCACTTTTGGTCATAGCGTCGCAGCATGTCGGCAGACATCTGTATCGCCGTCAGCGGGGCACGCAAATCGTGAGAAGCCATTGACAAATAGCGGGATTTATCTTCACCGAGCGCTTCTGCTGCCGCTAGAGATTCTCGGATTTTTTGCGCTTCTTTGTGCTTGTTTAGCGCCATTTTAATGGTCGCGTGCAAGTCTCTCTCTTTGAAGGGCTTGATAACGTAACCATAGCAGCCTGTTCCCTCGGCTCGTTGCAAAGTTTTATCGTCGGCATACGCCGTCGTGTAGATAATCGGAATATCGAGATTTTTGCCGATGATTGCCGCCGTTTCTATTCCGTCAATTTCTCCCTTAATCACAATATCCATCAGGATCAGATCGGGCAGGCTTTCGGCAGCCCGTTTGACAGCCATTTCTCCCGAAGAAACAATATCCACGACTTCATAATCCATTTTTGCCAGCTTGCGAGCTAGCATTTTCGCGATCAAAAGTTCGTCTTCTACAATCAAAATTTTAGCAATCGCCATATTTACAACCTCTTGCGGTAATTGAGTTCGGCAAATGTCAACTGAAAAACCGTACCTTGCTCCCGTTCTAGTGCGATCGTTCCCTCTAGCTGTTCGGTGAGCGTGCAAACGACTTGAAAGCCCATCGAACTCGTATTGCGAAAATCTAAACCTTCCGGGAAACCTATGCCATTGTCCCCGATTATCAGGTGAATTTCGCCGGTTTCTGTTTGGTGGCATTTTATCGAGATCGTCCCTTCCCGGTCGTCGGGAAAGGCATGTTTCATCGTATTGGAAACTAATTCATTGACAATCAACCCGCAAGGGGTAGCGGTTTCGATATTCAATAAAATGGGTTCGGCATCGAAGTCTAACTGAATGCGGCTGTCATCGATCGCGTAGGATTCAAACAAATTGAAAACTAAATTCTCCAGATATTCGCTTAAATCAATTTGAGCTAAATCCTGAGATCGATATAATTTTTCGTGAATCAGCGCCATCGAATAAATGCGATTGCGGCTGTCTTGAAACATTTTAGAGATATCCGGCTCAAAAATCAAGTCGGACTGCATTTCTAGCAGGCTAGAAACCACATATAAATTATTTTTGACGCGGTGGTGTATCTCTTTCAGCAGGACTTCTTTTTCTCGGAGAGAGGCTTTGAGATTCTCCTCGGCTTGTTGCCGTTCGGTGATGTCGATGCCCACGGAGACGCAGGCGGAACCTTGCTGGTATTTCTGGGCGACAATCAAGTAATTGCGGGATTCCCCATTCACTTCTAAGGTAAGGATTTGAGCGTCTGTCTGATTGGCGCTAGCAAAAAACTGGCGCAAAAATTTAGCAAATTCATCGCTGTTATCTATAAATCCAATTATTTGACCGGTAAAGCTTTCTGGGGGCAGGTTGAAAGTGGCGGCTAAGTGGCGGTTCACTCCCAGGTAGCGCAAATCCGAACTAATCCAAGAAACCAATCCGGGCACGGCATCTAAGACAGCTTGGAGTTTATCTTTAGCTTGTTGCAAGGCTTCTCGAGCCTGCTTGCGATCGCTGATATCCCGGCAAACGCAAATCAGCCCCGCGCCGCCGTCAATCAAAGTCAGCGACAGTTCCTCCGCAAAGGTAGAGCCATCTCGCCGCTTGGCGATCGCTTCTCCGCTCCACTTGCCATCTTGCAGGAAAGTGGGGAAGATATCCCGCTCGATGCGATCGATTTCATCGGGGTAGTACAACTGCTGCCACGTTTTGCCCAGCAAGTCGCCGGCGCTGTCATAGCCAAAGAGTTCGGCGTGCGCTCTGTTGAGGTAAATATATTCGCTTTTTTCATTTAAAATCGCGATGCCGTCGCTCGCTGCTTCCACGGCAGCTAACTGTCGCTTCAGTGCCTCCTCCGCTTGCTTGCGCTCTGTAATATCCATCCAAGAGCCAATAAATTCGAGCGGCGTGCCTGCGCTATCGCGCACTAATCTGAGTGCGTCTCGCATCCAGCGATATTGTCCGTCTTTGTGCAGAAACCGGTATTCGCAAACGTGATGCCCCAGATCGAATGCTTGCTTGATTTCAGCTAGGATGCGCGGTTTATCCTCTGGGTGGATGCGATCGCTCCAGAAATTCGCTTCGCTGAGGAACTCGCCAGCGTCATACCCGATGATGGCGGCAGCATTCTCGCTCAGAAATGTGGTGGGAAAATTGCCTGCGATTGCGCAGCTATAGATGATAGTCGGGCTGGAGGAAAGGAGATATTCCAGGCGCTCTCGCGTCGATCGCAGCACGGCGTCGGCTTGCTTGCGATCGCTGATATCGGTTTCCGAACCCGCCATCCGCACGGCGTTTCCCTCCTCATCCCAGAGGGCTTGCCCGCGATCGAGAATCCACATATAGGAATTGTCCTTGCGCTGCACCCGATACTCTGCCGTAAAAAATGGCGTTTTCTTCGCCAAATGATCGATGATTGCTTGCAACACGCCTTCCACATCATCGGGATGAATTCGCTTTAACCATTCATCCAAGTGGTTGCCGATTTCCCCTTCGGCGAAGCCGCGCATTTCTTTCCATCGCGTCGAGAAAAAGACGGTATTGGTTTTCAGATTCCAGTCCCAAATCCCGTCGTTACTGCCTTTGAGGGCGAGCTGCCAGCGTTCTTCACTTTCCCTCAGCGCTTCTTCTGCCTGCTTGCGCTGCGTGATATCCCAGCGAATGGCCAAGTATTGAAAGATTTTCCCTTTCTCATCTGTAAAGGGAACGATCGTACTGTCTACCCAATAAATGCTGCCGTCTTTGGCTTGATTCTTGATTTCTCCTTTCCAAACTTCCCCACGGGCTATCGTCGCCCACATCTCCTGAAAGAAAGCTTTGGGATGATAGCCCGAGTTGACAACGCCGTGAGTTTTTCCCAGCAATTCTTCTTTTGAATATTTGGATATCTCGCAGAATTGTTCATTAGCATAAGTAATAACGCCCTTAGCATCAGTAATCGCCACGATCGCGCACCGATCCAGGGCAAATTTTTGAAAGGCTAGCTCTTTGATAACCTTTTGCAAGCTTTCTTCTACTATTTTTCGCTCAGTAATATCGCGAAATATTCCTCTCGCTGCTACGGGGGTTCCGTCCTCAAATCGGCAGTTTATGTTCCCTTCAACAACAATATAATCTCGATACTTAGTCAAAAATTTTGCTTCTAAACGCGGACAGTCTTTCCCTTTCAGTACAGCCTGTAATACTTGCCTATCGCGATCGCGACTGTCGGGATGGAGGATGTCAAATATCGAGAGATGGCGAATCTCTTCCTCGCTGTACCCCAAGGTTTCCCGCCACGCGCGATTCACGAAGAGAAACTGTCCGTCGGGAGAAATACTTTGAATCAAATCGTTGGCATTTTCAAAGAAATCGCGCAACTCCTCCTCGCTTCTTTCCCTGGCGTTTTCGGCTTTTAGTCGCTCCTGCTGTTCGTAGGCTTCTTTGAGAGTCAGGGAGAGATAGTCGGCAATCTCCACCAGCACGCCTATTTCGTATTCTTTCCACAAGCGGGGAGTGCTGGCGTGAAGGCTGATAATGCCTTGCAGTCGGTCGGAATGCTTCAAAGGCGCTGCTAGCAAAGCGCCGGTTTGACAGGAATTCAACCAATCCGCAAGGGGCAAAAGTTCCGAGTCGGTTGCGACTTTCCCGGACAGAATCATTTCTCCTTGACGGAGATAGTTGAGATAAGCACGGGCAGCCGTTAAATCAACCGTTGTTCCGGCGTATAAGCCCATTTCTGGCGGCGCAAAAGCCTTGAGAATCCTCATGGTATCCCCCTCGTCAATCGTGGCATAGGTAACGCCAAACTGGGGAAAAAATTTGTGAATCTGCGTGAGGGTGCGATCGATGATTCCTTCTGTGGAGAGTTCGCGGGTTCTGGCGGTGGAAATGGTGTTAATCAACCGCAAGCACATTTGGCTATCTTGGAGGGCTTTTTGCACCTGCAACCGATGCTCGTTTTCGGCGGCGAGTAATTTGTTGGTTTCAATCAGTTGGGCAGTCCGCCGTTCGACTCTGGCTTCTAATTCTTGATTGAGCTGTTGCAGCGCTTCCTCGGCTTGCTTGCGATCGCTAATATCCCGATAGGCGCTCAAAAATAAATCGTTCCCTTCATAGGGGATAATCGAGGTTGTCACCAACAGGGTTTTAATCGTTCCGTCTTTGGCTCGAATAGTCGTTTCTAGATTATTGCGGTTTTTTTCCCGCCGCGTCAGTTTTTGCAATCCGGCGATCGCCTTGTGATAAGTCTGCGGATCGGGATACAGGAGCGCCATAAAATTCTCGCAGGAGTTCGCTTCCTGTAGGGTATATCCCGTAATTTCTTCCATATTGGCATTGAAGATGGAAAATCGCCCGGAGGCATCGCTGAGGGTGATGCCTTCGCCGACGGTTTTAATGACAGTCAGCCAGCGCTCGGCACTTTCGGCGATCGCTCTGGCGGCTTGTTTGCGTTCGGTGATGTCAGTTATCGTTGTCATCACAAAGCGACTGCCATCTTCGCGGATGGCGCGGCTGGTGGTGACGTGAACGTCCAAAAGTTTGCCATCTCGACGCCGAATCATCCACTCGCCCTCATCGTTAAACTTTCCCTTCAGAAAAGCCCGGTACAATCTGCGAGAATGCTTGCGGCTTTCACGGGGCAATATAACCGTGAAAGGTTTCCCTTGCAATTCTTGCTGGCTGTAGCCGCAGAGGTGACAGAAAGCTGGATTGACTCGCAGAAAATATCCCCGTTCGTCGGTGATGCTGATGCCGACGATCGTCGATTCGTAAAATAACATCAGGAGTTTCTCGCTTTCTCTGGCTTGCTCCTCGGCTTTCTTCCGCAGTTCCAGTTCGGCTTGCACCCGCTCGAACAGTTCCGCCTTCTGAATGGCGATCGCGATTTGTACCGCGAGTTGGTCTAATAAATCTAGCTCTGATTTGTCCCACTGCCGCGCCCCAGAGCATTGATGGGCGATTAGCAATCCCCACAGCCGCTCGCCGATTAAGATGGGAACGACGAGATTGGCTTTCACTTCAAACCGCTGCAATAACTGCAAGTGACAAGCGGTTAACCCGGCTTGGAAAATGTCAGGGCACGCCCACTTTTGCCCTTGAATGTATTTTTGCGCGCCGCGATCGATAAAACAGGTATCTTCGATCTGCTGTCCTAATGCCACTGTCCAACCGGGAGCGACAGATTCAGCGACGATATGGCCGCTCATGTCAGGCATGAACTGGTAGACGACAGCGCGATCGCTCGCCAATAACTGCCGCACTCCCTTGACGGTTGCTGCCAAGATGTTCTGTAGATTCAGAGAGGCGCTGATGCGGGAGGCGATTTGCGCCAGGAGGCGATCGCGTTCGCTCTGATGCAGGAGTTTTGCCGTGCGTTCCCTGACTTTTTGGGCTAATTCTAGATTGCGATTATTTAATAACTCTATTTTTTCATCCTGTAGCTGAGAGATTTGTCGCTGCAATGCGTCGATGACTTGGTACATTTCCATCGGATCGAGCGATAGCAGCAAGCTCGTCTGGGTGACAATCCCCACCAGTTCTCCGCGCCTGCCAGCCACCACCAATCGCTGCACCCGCAACCGCTGCATCTGCTGGTGAGCTGTCCACAAAGAATCTTCTGGTTGCAAAAAAAACAACGGCGAGCTCATCACGGTTTGCGCCTGAATCCCCTGAAAATCCAGCCCTAAAGCCTGAAACTGGACGACATCCCGCTCTGTAATGATACCTACTGGCGTGAGGGTATTTTCCGCAGTTTTGACAGCGATCGCCACGCAACTGACCTGATGCTCTGCCATCAACTTCGCCACATCCAGCACGGAGGCGGCGGGCGGCGCGTGGATGACTGAAGTGGCCATCACTTCCCTGACTCGCCGCATTCGCAGCAAGTCACCCGGTTGCACGATCTGGCGAATGCTCTCTGGCGTCACCAACCCGACGAGATAACCCCCATCATCCACAACAGGCAGGTGACGAATGCGGTGCTGCCGCAACAGGGCAAGCGCGCTGAACACATCGCGAAATTCCGATTCTCTCAGTACAGTCAACTGCCGCGCCATCACCTCAGCCACTTTCAGCTCTTGAAAGTCCGTCTTTTGAAGCGCCAACTTGACCAAATCTCGCTCCGTCAGCAGCCCCACCAGCACCCCGGTTTCCGTGACGAGGACGCAACTCGCTCGCGCTTCGGTGGCAATAGCGGTATCGGGCGATTGCTCCGACACGGCTAGCGGACAGGTACTGCGTACCTGGCTCATCAACATCAGTACATCGGCTAGAGAAGTATCGGGCGCAACCGTCAGGGGCTGCCGGTCAATTGCAGCTTCTATCGGTTCTTTTGAGATGGGTAATTCGACCAGTTCCATCAGCCTTTTTATTGTGATTTGACCAGTATGAATTTGGGGTTTTTGTCAGTCCGGCAAAATACACACTCGGCGGTACAAATTTATTATCTTCTCTAAACAACGGCGAAGCATCGAGAAGAATACATAAAAAAATTTTTTCAAAAATATCGAGTTTATACGGAGATCCGCCCCTACTTAATGCGGGGGTGCTGGCAGTCTAGTGTTCTGTCAGCATTGAAAAAACGGCTCGCCTGCCCCGCAGAAAACTCGTTCCCGTTCCATCCCCTCATCCCCTTGCTCCCGGCAACCCTCCCACCCGCCACAACCTGCTTGACAAAAACACTACAGCCGACTCAAAGGAGACTGCAACTGGAGTTCTAGCGGCTTGTCGGGTTGAATTTCAAATCCCGGTTTGTCGCGAGAAACCGCGATTTTTTCCCCTTCTGTCGCGGCTGGTGGCCACAAAATCCAGCGGCTGCCAGGAGGTAAGGTATTGAGGCTGGCGGGGTTTTGCGTCAGCCAGATGAGGGGCTGCGCGGGGGGCTTCCCCGTGGCGTCTTCTCCGGCATCGGTGGCGGCGAGGGTTTCCAAAACCACGCGGTGTCCGTGAACTAAACCGGTTTGCGCCGTCCAGAGTTTGACGTGGCGCTGCGATCGGTTTGCGTAGAAGTACAGAGAGCCGGCGGCGCTGACGGCTTGTTCAAAATCGTCGGGACGCCAGGGGTTGGCGCTGTCGAGGGCGATGATTATTTCCTGCCCTCCTGTGGAGACTTCCAATTCGCGCACCCGAAATTCGCCGTAGCGGGCGCTGCTGCGCCAGTGGATCAGGCGGATGGGATCGCCGTAGCGGTAGGGGCGCAGGGTGCGGGTGATGCCCTCGGTTGCCATTTGCGATCGCCGTTCGCTGTAGACTTGCGGGCTGTCTTCTCTGCCCATTTCATCCACGAGGGGGCAGTTTTTGATTGGCCAAATTGTCGGATAAACAACGGCAGTAGCTTTGGCTTCCCGACTGCGCCGGCACCAGAACAAGCCGAGCGGCGCTCCGGTTCTCAACTGCACTTCATGCCAGCGATAGATGCCCCGGCGGGGAGCGAGTTGGTAGTATGCCCACAAGTGGACTGCTCGGGGCGGAATTTCCTCGATCGCCTCTGGCACTGGAGTCCCCAAAACATAAGGGAGGACGTCTTGGACTTGCAGCATGGTCTTGGGTTCGCCAGTTGGATTTTCTACCTCTATTTCTACAGTCAGGCGATCGCCAACGCTCACCGGCTGGATGGGGCGGCGGCGGACTCGCAGTTGCCGCAGCGATCTGGCGGGCAGCACTGCAGCGATCGCCAGGATTGCCATGCTGATGCCGCTGATAACGTAGAGCCACCCGGCCATTGTATTGGTTGCCGCCCCGAAAAAGAAGATCGCCAGCCCGCCTAGCAGCCAACCGGCGTAGGCGGGTGCCGCCCAGTGACTTTCCAGCCAGTCGGCGATCGCTTCGATGATTTTCATGTCTGCGTGATTTCCCCTGAGTGTACCTGCTGATTCCTCGATTCTAGCTCAATGCAATTCTGTAAATTTTTATGAAATCCTGCCCAACTAGCAGCGCGGTTAACCAGCCACGCGGTTTTTGATTATTTTCCCAATCCGTGCTGATTTCTGGCTATCTAATCTAGAATTTTCACTTCCCCAAAACCCTCGGGCACGCGGTCGAGCCGGGGACATCGCTGCCAGCAGGCGATCGCCCGATCTTTTATAATTTAAGTACAATCCCGCGTCTGGTGGTTCAGCCGTCAGTCCGGCGAGAAACCGGACGCTGGGCACTGGGAAATACTTTTTCGACGCTCCTGCCACGTTGCCAGACCCCAAATGCTAAAAGCCTGTTTGCGATTGACGATTTTAGAGTAACGGTTAACTTTTTAACATCAGGAAAAGAGCATCTATTCATTCCAAAAAATAAAGCATCTCTTTCACTTTGGAAGGCAAGGGAAAAAATGAACGCCATGAATGCACCAATAGCCCCCGGATCGCCGGCTCAAGCAGGCCAAAAAATGCCGCCGCCGCCGCCACCCCCCAAACCAAACGCTCAAGCGCCAACTGCTGTTCCGACTATTAGCATTCAGCAGATGGTTAAAGATGCGTTTGCTCGCAAATGCTCCGACATCCACATTCGCGTCGGACAAGTTCCCAGATTTCGGGTTCGCGGCGAAATGGTAGCGATGACCGAGTTCGGAAAAGTAACCCGAGAAATCTTTGAAGCCTATTTGTCGGAAATTCTCACGCCGCCGCAGCGCAAAGAATTCGCCGAAACAAAAGAACTGGATACGGCGATTTTCTATCCGGGATTGGTGCGGTGTCGGGTGAATTGTTTTGACTCCCTAACGGGCGGCGCGATCGTGCTGCGGTTAATCACCCTCGAAATCCCGTCGATTGACGAGTTGCGACTGCCGCAAGTCCTGAAAAAAATCATCGCCTACCATCAAGGATTGATATTAGTAACTGGCCCGACAGGATCGGGGAAGTCAACCACAATGGCGGCAATGATCCGCCACCTGAACGAGACAGAATCGAAGCACATCGTCACGATTGAAGATCCGATCGAATACGTTCACCCGTCGCAAAAGTGTTTGATCAGCCAGCGAGAAGTCGGGCTGCATACCTTTGACTTTCACAAGGCGCTCAGGGCGGTACTGCGGGAAGATCCGGACGTGATTTTAATTGGGGAAATGCGCGATCGCATCACCGTCAACACGGCGTTGCAAGCAGCGCAAACCGGTCACCTCGTCTTGGGCACCCTGCACACGCGCAGCGCCATCAACGCCGTGAACCGCTTGCTGAACCTGTACAGCCCCGACGAACAGCACGCCATGCGGATTCAAATCGTCGAGTCGCTGGTGGCAGTCGTTGCTCAATTGCTGCTGAAAACAACCGATGGCAAGCGCACCGCCGTTCACGACGTTTTGATTAACACCGCTGCCATGCGGGATTACCTGTTCAAAGGCGAGGACGATGAAGCGCTGCGGTTGATGGCAACCGACACCATCGAAGGAATGCAGTTAATGAATACGGCACTCTACGAACAAGTCATCACCGGTCGGATTACCATCGAGGACGCGATGAGCGTTTCTCCTGACGCCCACGAGCTGGAGCGGCTGATGAGAACTGGCGGCTACGACTCGGCGAAATCTCCTCGCGATTGGGCTTGAATTCCCCTCGTTTCCCCTCGTTCCCAGGAGTACGCCTGGGAACGAGAAAACCCGCCCCCATACGAGCCTCAAAAATCCACGCGCACATTAGCCAAACGGCGATTCCGCAGAACCGTTAGAACGGCAGAATCCGGGCGGGTATTGAGAAATTGCAGTACCTCCGCGCTCTCCCGGATGCGACGCCCGTTAATCGCCACCAGACTGTCTCCTGGCTTGAGTCCCACCCGCTCCGCCAGCGAACCCTGGGCGACAGCGCGAATCACCAGACTGGAATCGACGGTGACGCCCAGACGCGGCGGCTGGGAGGAGGGATTGCCGGCGATCGCGCCGCTCCCCTGTCTGTCGCGGTTTTGCGCGATGAAATCTCTAGCCGTCAGGACGCTCGTGGCAAATCCGATGCCGATATTCCCCCGGCGATCGGGGCTTAAAATCGCCTTGTTGACGCCGATGAGTTCGCCGCGCGAATTCAGCAGCGGGCCACCGGAATTGCCGGGATTGAGCGCCGCATCAGTTTGCAAATCCCCATTGCTGGCGATGCGGCTGAGGATGCCCGTGGTAAACGTCCCCGACAGTCCAAAGGGAGAGCCAATCGCGTAGACGCGCTGCCCCACCCGAATGCCCTCCTCACCGGCTAAAGCCACGGTGGGGAAGCGGTCTTTGGTACTCAGCCGCACCAGAGCTAGGTCATTGCGGGGATCGCTGGCGATCACCTCTCCGGCATAATTTTTCCCGGTGGCGGTTGTGACGCTGACCCTGCCATTTCGGGAGCCCAGGATAACGTGCTGGTTGGTTAAAATCAGACCTTCTGGGCTGACAATCGTCCCAGAGCCTTCACTCCTGCCGGTTTTGATCGTGACGACAGCCGGACTGACTTTTTGATAGATAACAATGTTGGTCTGTTCTTCCCCTTCAAATTGGGCGAGGGCAGGAGAGAGAGGAAGGCTCAGTCCCAGGGGGACAGCAACCGACAGCGCAGAAAAAACACACAACAAAAGCCGCTTGGGTTTCATGGGAATTCCAGTCGAGTTGTGGCAGTAAAGTTATGAATTTCCGGGTTTTAAAATAGATTATTCTGTTTTGACGTGGGTCGAGCTTGGTTGTTTCTCGTCCCGACAGCGGAACGCCGCGCGCGTGAAGCTGAAAGCTATCGCGTTTCGCGAATCGCCACCCCTATTTCTAGGATAATACCATCGGGCGATCGCGGCGTCAGTGCGGCTGGCGGGGTTGTGCGGAGCGGTGAAGGGCAGCGCCCCGTTGAAAGCCTGTTGTAGAGTATGCTAGTAGAAGGCTTAGACTCACTTCGCACCCGCACGCATGTTATGCAGCCCAGCATAGTAAAACTTGCCAAACAGGGCGATCCGCAGGCGATCGCAGACCTTTTTAACTACTTCCTGCACGGTGACGGCATGAATGCCAAAGTTCTCCTCAGCCACAGTCTGGTAGAAGTCATCGTCGAATCCAGCTCAATTCCCAACAAAGAACAAGCCGTGGCGCTGATTCGCCAAGTTATCGAATACGCGCCCCTAGATTTTATCAAACAAGTTAAAATATACGGCAAGCAATCGGGAATGGCAAAATTAGCGTGGTTTGAAGAATTCACCCCCAACCCGCAATTATCTTTACCTTCTGAAAATGCCAGCAATCGCACTATTTCTCCTGCCGAATCGGCAGTTTCTCAGCTCGTGAATTCCCCCGAATATTGTCGGGATAAAGCTAGAAAAGAATTAGCCCTGATGATGGGAGGCGGTGCCGTTGTCGGAGCCGTACCCGTACCGGGAGCGTTTACAGCCGGCACGACAGCGGTGCAAATTGCAATGGTGACGCGACTGGCAAAAATTTACGGATTTAGTTTGGAGGCGGCGGGAGGAGCGGCAGCAGTGGCGGGGGCGATTATGGTATTTGGCGGCGCGAACACCCTGAGTAAAATAGCCGGGGAAGCGTCTACGTTTATTCCGTTTGTGGGTTGGCTTGCCAAGCCCGCGATCGCTGCAGCAGCGACTAAGGCGTTTGGAGAGGCTGCGATCGCCTATTTCGAGAGTCACTATCCGAATAAGATTTACAATCCCGCTGAGGATAAGTAGCGATTGGTGGCTTTGGCGTTGCATTCGCGTATGAATATCTGCAATTTTCCGATACATTTTTCGCGCGAATGCTTCGCCCCTACATTATTTGTGGTAAAATATAGCACGGCGGTTTTAAATCAGTCGAGAGTTACAAAAATATGTCTCGTACTTTCACGGCAATAGTTTACTGGGAAGACGACGTGTATGTAGCCGAATGTCCTGAAGTCGGAACGGCTAGTCAGGGAGAAACGATAGAAGAAGCGATCGGCAATCTCAAAGAGGCAACCGAACTGTATTTAGAAGAATTTCCTTTACCTAAAACTTCTCCCCGCTTGCTAACGACATTTGAGGTGCTGAGTGCCTAAACTACCGCGAGTCAGCAGCGCAGAAGCCATCCGCGCTTTAGAGCGTTTAGGCTTTGTTCAAGTACGGCAGCGAGGCAGTCATGTTATTCTGAAAAAACAATTGCCCGTCGATGAGGATGTAAATCCTCAAGGGGTGGTAGAAGTAGGCTGTGTCGTGCCAGTACAGCGCAAAACTTTGGCAGTCGGAACCCTGAAAAGTATTTTGGAGCAGGCGGGGATTTCTGTTGAGGACTTTGTGATGAATCTTTAGAGGGTGAGAGGAGGCGATCGCTCTGAGTATAAAACGAAGGCGATCGCGCCTACTTTAAACAATCTATCCCCTCATATATGAGATTGAAGGGCGATCTTTTTTCCCAGAACTACAATAGCGGAGCGGATTGTAGCGTATTACTGATGAGTGAAGAGCGATCGGGTACTGACGCCAAGATTCTATAGCAGCAAAGTTGTGTTGAGAAACGCTATATAGCGGTTTTCAGGCCGATGAAGTACGCCCAGAAACCCGGCTTCTTAAAGAAGCCGGGTTTCTCAGTCTCTCACGAGGATAAAAACCGCTAGAACTCTCCCAAAGCCAAAGATAAAGGTAATAAAGTCGGCTTTCCAAACAGCCCACTATAAACCTTTAACTTTAAATCTTTTGCATTAGGGGGAATATCAAACACAATGGAAATCCTTTTCTCTAAACCAGGCTGAATTTCTGTTAGAAGAAATTCAGCCCTTTCAACTCCTGATAAGCTTAGAGCAGTACCTCCTTCCGATGATGTACTAAACTCTCGTTCTTCACTATCAACTAAAGTCATCTCTGAAACAGATATAGTCCGCGATTTTTTATCTTCATTCCGCACCACTAACGTAATAATCAAAAATTCACCATCAGCATAAGTATTGCTTCCTAATGCAGGAATTGCACGGGTTCTTTTTACTGAATCAACCAGATAAAGCGTTTTATCTAGTAATACAGCAGCAACTAGCTTCTTCTTATACGTTACAGAAATAAGATTTTGGAACTTGGATATAAGTTCTTCCTTTTCTTTCTGAACCATTCGTTGTTGTTGCTCAATTTTTTCTCGTTCGATTGCTAGTTGTTCCTGCCTAGCTTTTTCAGCTTTTTCTCGTTCGAGATCTTGCTGTTTTATTAGGTTTTCTCGTTCGAGGGCTTGCTGCTTTAGTAATTCTTCATACTCAGCAATTTTTTCCCGTACCTGCTGATAAGCTTGAGTCCCCTCTGGAATAAGTTTTAAAGATTCTAAAGCTTTGTCAAAACGACTCTGAGAAGCCATTTCTTGAGCTTGTTGGAATAAATAATCGCCAAAGGCATTTTGATAATCGGTTATTTTCTGTTGAGCTTCTTGGTAATTTTCAGAAGTTGGGGCGATCTGTTTCAAGCTAGAAATCGCTTTGGCAAAATTATTTTTCGTGACATGCTCTACAGCTTGACGAAAAATGTTTCTGTCAAGTTTATTTTGATATTCAGTCAACTTTTGTTTGATTTCTCCTGCCTTTACTTCACTACCGGGCATAGCCAATACATTTTTTAATTCTCGAATAGCCTCTTCAAAATTCTCTACCTCCGTATATTTCAAAGCTTTTTCAATTGCTCGTTCGAGGGCTTGCTGCTTTAGTAATTCTTCATACTCAGCAATTTTTTCCCGTACCTGCTGATAAGCTTGAGTCCCCTCTGGAATAAGTTTTAAAGATTCTAAAGCTTTGTCAAAACGACTCTGAGAAGCCATTTCTTGAGCTTGTTGGAATAAATAATCGCCAAAGGCATTTTGATAATCGGTTATTTTCTGTTGAGCTTCTTGGTAATTTTCAGAAGTTGGGGCGATCTGTTTCAAGCTAGAAATCGCTTTGGCAAAATTATTTTTCGTGACATGCTCTACAGCTTGACGAAAAATGTTTCTGTCAAGTTTATTTTGATATTCAGTCAACTTTTGTTTGATTTCTCCTGCCTTTACTTCACTACCGGGCATAGCCAATACATTTTTTAATTCTCGAATAGCCTCTTCAAAATTCTCTATCTCTGCATATTTCAAAGCTTTTTCGATAGCCGGCGTAAGGAAGGGATTTTCAGAGTTTTTTACTTGTGCTGCAACTTGTAATGACTTGTCTCGGTTATGTTCTTTTATGCGGTCTAAGATCCATAAAAAGTCTACTAAGGCTGCCATGACAGGAATAAATATTAAAGATTCAGATATGTTCTGAATAATAAGTGCAATAATTGTCCAAACAGCTCCTATGGCATAGTCTCCTATATAGTAACGATGTCCACCCAACACTCCAAGGAAGAAACAAAGGGAAAAAGCTACTTTCTTGCTTTTCCTTACTTTGTTCATAGTTTGACAAAACATTTGTTTTTGTAATTCATTCATTTCCTGCATTAATTCAGATTCACCCAAATTATCAGGGGTTTGAAAGTGAATTGGCAGAGAGTTTATTTTAGCTATAATTGTTTGGATGCTCTCCATAAATATCGTTCCTCCATTTTTAATATTTGTCTAACCTGATGGCTGCTGTGAAACAGCTCTTTCACACCCTATTTTATTTATTTTATAAAATTTTTGTCAAGCCCTCAAATATCAGATAATGTAAGAGGGTTTAAGAATTTTTATATTAAGTTTTGTATAAAAAAATACGTCTATGTCATAAAATATAAAAAAATGTCTGATAATATATGATAAAGTAAGAAAGACACCATACCTAACCGAAATATGGACGTTAAGGAAGTCTTACAATTGGTCGATGACTTGGTTTTCGCTAAAACAGACGAACATCTGGACGATCTGCAACAGGCTATAGTGCGGGGTGTTTGGCAAGGGCAAAAATACTCAAAAATTGCGGAAGAATTTCACTGCACTGAAGGTTATGTCAGGAATGTCGCCTCGGAAGTATGGCAAATTATCTCAGGTGTAATAGGCGAAACAGTTAATAAATCAAATTTTAGAGCCACAATTGAAAGGCAGCAATTATTTATCGTTTCATCAAATTTTGAAAAAAATTCTGGACAGATTGGGAATTTTAATATTTGTGAAGTTAGTTCGCACTCGCCAGAAGTCTCGCAGGCGCGATCCCCCTCTTCCCCTCATCAAAACAACGATAAACCCCCGTTTCGTCAAGATTTAGGGGATATGCCCGATCGCTCGCCGTTCTACGATCGCGCTCTCGAACTGGCTACATTAGAAAAATGGCTCGTGCAAGAACGCTGCCGCCTCGTCACAATCTCCGGCACGAGCGGCATTGGCAAAAGCGCGATCGCCCTCCAGCTAATCACCCAGATTCAGAATCATTTTGACTGCGTAATTTGGCGGAGTCTCCGCTGTTGCCCGCCCCTGGAAGCGATCGAAAAACACATCATTCAAGTTTTGTCTGAGGGAAGCAAAATCGAGTTGCCAGCCAGCGCCGACGAAAGGCGATCGCTCCTCCTCGAAGGCTTGCGACAGCGCCGCAGTCTGATAATCCTCGACGACGTGCAAACAATTTTTAGCAGCGGGCAACTGGCAGGGAATTACAAACCGGACTGCGAAAATTACAGCACTCTCTTCAAACTGGTTGGAGAATTTCCCCATAACAGTTGCTTCGTGCTGCTCAGTTGGGAGCCACCCAGAGAAATTACTGCTTTAAAAGGGGAAAGCGCCCCGGTTCGCGTCTTGTATCTGGAGGGTTTAGGTAAAGGGGCGATTCACCTATTCAGAGAAAAAGGTTTGCTTGACGAGGAGAAATGGCAAGAGCTGATTGATACCTACGGGGGCAACCCTTTATGGTTGAAGATAGTCGCTACAGCGATCGCAGAATTTTTTCGCGGCAGGGTTGCAGAATTTCTCAAATATGATAAGCTATTCTTGGGGGAAGAATTGGTTGCTCTCTTGCACCAGCAGTTTCAGCGGTTGGCAGAGTTAGAGAAACAGGTGATGTCCAGCATCGGGAGTCAAGCCGAGCCCGTTTTAATTTTCCAAATACTAGAGGAACTGCAGCGATCGCCTTCCGAGGTACTCAGTGCCCTGCAATCTTTGGGGCGGCGTTCGTTGATTGAAAAACACGAACAGGCGAATCAAACACTGTTCGCCCTGTCGCCGCTGGTGAAACAGTATGTGAAAACTTACTACCCCAAGCCGTAATTCTGTAGGGGAAGCTTCACAAACCCAAACAGTAACGAACAGACCTTTCAACGTGCCCCATCTTTTCCGCTGAAAGTTGACCAGCCGCTTCAGCCGGAAACCTCCTCGGATCGATCGCTCGTACTTGAAAGCACAGAAAAACAGTTTCCTCTGGCAGTCCACTGTCAGCAGGGGAGATGCGGACGTTAGTTGGGAAATCGCGGGAAATATTCGAGCCTTTCGTACCGGGCACGACGGTTATCACCAGAGGCGATCGATTAATCGCGTTAATCGAGAGGACGAGAACCGGTCGCACTCCACCTTGCTCTCCTCTTCCTTGTACTGGATCGAGATTTACAAAATATATCTGCCCTCTTTGAATGCTCACAAACCTTCCGATCCCTGTAAATCCATTGCAGCCAGTATGGTAAAATCTCGATTAATAGCAGCTATCTCGGCTTGAATTTGGGGGTCATTTGCCATAGCAATAAGCTCTTCATCGCTGATATATAAATCGGTTAGATAGCCTTTTTGCTTGGGGGGGTCATTTTGAGAAGAATATAACCTATAATATCTGGGCGTACAAACCTCTAATTCCATTTTATATTTTTCTAGCACCTTCAATTGGGGGTGAATTGTTGACCCCTCAAAAACCGTTATAGCCAGTTTGTAAAAATCGTCTATATGGCGGCACTTTTCATGTAATTTCTTTAGAGTTTCTCTTTCTATCTCATCGGATAGGTTGAGAAAGTCGTGGAATCCATTTTTAAAATAATTTTTCGCTAGTTCTATAATCTCCGGGACTTTGAGAACGTAAATCGCTATCATTAACAAAGCGTCCTCCAGCAGATTTTCTCCTGTAGGAATCCACGTCACTCTTTTTTCACTGCTACTCGACTCTGGCTCGGCTATATTTTGAGAAACTAGAATCCAGGCTGGCTTGCCATTCTCCGATAGATATAAATAGTGAGTTGGCTCGATCCCTCGACGATCGGGATGAGCGCGACCGACCAAAATCTGTGCAGTTATGGCAGACATGGTTATCTTCTGGTAAGGAAAATTTGGCTGACGGTACTAAAAATTTAGGGTGGGCATTGCCCACCCTACCTGTTATTCTATCGCTTCACCAACTTCTTGCTCAGCTTCCGCAGGCGAATCGATTGCGGCGTCACCTCCACCAATTCATCGGGACCGATGTATTCCAGAGCGCGCTCGAGACTCATATCGACCGGCGCTTGCAACTGCACGAGTTCCTCACCGCTAGACGCCCGGTGGTTCGTCAACTGTTTCGCCTTGCAGACGTTCAGATCCAAGTCTTGCGGACGGTTGTGCTCGCCGACGATCATGCCCTTATAAACTTTCGTGCCGGGAGTGATGAAGAATACGCCGCGATCTTCGGCATTTTTCATCGCGTAGAAGGTGGCGACGCCTTCTTCAAACGCAATCAAAACGCCGTTGCGCCGCGCGTCGATATCGCCGACGAGGGGGCGGTAGTCGAGGAAGCTGTGGTTCATAATCCCTTCGCCGCGCGTCAGGCGCATGAATTCGCCCCGGAAGCCAATCAATCCGCGAGCCGGGATGGCAAATTCTAGCTGAGTACGACCGTTGCCGCCGACGCGCATGTCTTGCATTTCGCCCTTGCGCTGTCCGAGCCGTTCGATGCAACCGCCGACGGCTTCTTCGGGAACGTCGAGGACGAGACACTCGAAGGGTTCGCAGGGTTGCCCGTTGACTTCGCGGTAGATCACTTGCGGTTGGGATACTTGGAATTCGTATCCTTCGCGGCGCATGTTTTCAATGAGAATGCCGAGGTGCAATTCGCCGCGCCCGGAGACGAGGAATTTGTCGGGGGAGTCGGTTTCTTCGACGCGCAGGGCGACGTTGGTTTCGAGCTCGCGCATCAGGCGATCGCGCACTTGTCGCGACGTGACGTATTGCCCTTCTTGCCCTGAAAATGGCGAATCGTTCACCGAGAAGGTCATTTGCAACGTCGGCTCGTCTACCTTAATCAGCGGCAGCGCTTGCGGTTCGTTCGGGCAAGTAATGGTTTCGCCAATATTCGCCTCGGCAAACCCGGCAACGGCTACGATATGCCCTGCTGAAGCTTCTGGCATCTCAATGCGCTTGAGCCCTTCAAAACCCATCAATTTTGTGATTTTGCTCTTGACAATTTCGCCACTTTCTGTTACAAGAGCCGCTTGCTGACCGGCTTTGATGGTGCCGTTGTGGATGCGCCCGATCACAATCCGCCCGACATATTCGGAATAGTCGAGGGTGGTGACTTGCAACTGCAGGGGCTTTGTGGGGTCGCCTACCGGCGGCGGCACGCGATCGAGAATCTCGTCAAACAGCGGCTGCATGTCAACGCCTTCCGCGTCGAGGTCTTTTTTGGCGTAGCCGCCGAGCCCCGATCCGAACAGATAGGGGAAGTCGCACTGATCCTCGTCCGCGCCGAGTTCGAGGAATAAATCCAATACTTTATCGACAGCGCCGTAGGGGTCTGCTTGGGGACGGTCGATTTTGTTGACGAAGACGATCGGGCGCAGTCCCTTTTCGAGGGCTTTTTTGAGCACGAAGCGGGTTTGGGGCATTGGCCCTTCGTTGGCGTCCACGATCAGCAGGCAACCGTCTACCATGCCGAGCACCCGCTCGACTTCGCCGCCAAAGTCGGCGTGCCCGGGGGTATCGACGATGTTGATCAGGGTGTCCTTATATTTGACGGCGGTGTTTTTGGCGAGGATGGTGATGCCGCGTTCCCGCTCGATGGGGTTGGAGTCCATGACGCAATCTGGTACGTCTTCCCCTTCGCGGAAGAGGCCGGATTGTTTGAGAAGGGCGTCAACGAGGGTCGTTTTGCCGTGATCGACGTGGGCGATGATGGCGACGTTGCGAATGGGGAGAGACATAGGTTGGTCTAGGACTGACAGAATGTTTCTGGAAGTTACGGAATATTCAAATATCTTAATAATTGTAGCTTATTTGTACGGTCGGCGTGAAGCGCGAATCGCTTTTTTCGTCCGGCGGAGATTTGGGCCATTTATTTTGCCGCCGCAGCCCTGCCGGCGCGCGATCGGGCAGGTTCGGCATATCTTGCCAAGCACGGCACTTGAGCTAAATTACCTATCGCGTTTTTCAGGCAGATGAAGTACAGGCAAGAAACCCGGCTTCTTGAAGAAGCCGGGTTTCTGAGGTGCCTCACTCGACAAAAAAACTGCTATGTCGCGTTTCTATTGAAAAAGTGAAAACTCTTGAAGCGAGGCGATTTACCATTTGGCACAGTGACTTCCAGAGCTGGGATTAAAATTAACGGTGACTGTATGTGAGAGTGAATCAGATACTCTCACAAATGCTAGGAGCAGATCGGAAGTGATGGTTTAACAAAGGCGATCGCACCCGATCGCCCGCCAATCTGGTAAAAAAAAGCCCCCTCCAAATATGGAGAGAGCCGACAACTTCCCAGAGCCAAAACTTACAATTCCTGCATTAAATGCCCGTTGCGAGTTCTAGGGTGCAGAACCATCCCCGGCACCTGTATCCGTGTTGCCACCGGGTGCTGCCGTACCGTTGGCATCGGTACTGTTATCGGGCGTCGCCGTACCGTTCGCACCCGTATTGTTAGCGGGGGCGTTCCGATCGCTGGCATCGGTATTGTCGCCCGGTGCCGTCGTATCGGTTTGAGCGTCCGTATTATCCGGCTGTGGAATGCTAAAAGCCGGAGTGCGATCGCCGGAATTGTCTTCCTGCCGCGAATTGGGAACGTTAATATTAATATCCGGCGCAGTGGCGGGCGAATTTTGAGGAGCCGGAGTCGGCTGAGAGGGTGCCTCTTGTCGCTGGGTATTGGGAACGGTAATATTGATATCCGGCGTAGCGGCAGGAGTTGGCGAATTTTGAGGCACGGGAATCGGAATAATCCTCTCAACCGGGGATTGTTGCGGAGCCGGAGCCTGTCTTTCAATAATGGTTCTTTCGCGCTCTATGGTTTGAGTCGGATTTGGCGAGGGGACGGGAACGATTTCAGTCGTCGGCTCGACAGATTCATTGCGCTGGCTGAGGTAGTATACGGCACCGGCAACCAAACCCACCAGAGAGGTGAGGATAATGCCGATGAGCAAGGAACGAACTGCCGTGTTACTGTCGCGGTATTCTCGATTCTCGGCTTGTCGGTAGTGTTCGGTCATTCGACCGCGCGCGTAACCGTCCCGATAAGCTTCTCTTTCATATTCGTCGGCTGGGGCGCGAACCGATTCGGTGGTTTGCGTTACCCTAGTTGGAGCGTTGCTTTCCGGATCGGGATGGATTTCTTGACGCACTTCGCGGTTATAGGTGTTGCGGTCGTCCGGGTTCATAATTCTTGTCTCCAGAATTCGTCAAAAATTTTTTCTATTTTGGGACTGTTGGCAAGTTTTGTATCCAGCACCCTTTGAGACGCTTGAGAATTGAAGGAGCGCGATCGCTTCCAGCTAATCCCTGTTTTCGCGTCCTCGCGAGAGATTAAAAACTCTGTTCTTCTATCAGACTGAACGACTCCTGACAGCGCAAGTTTTAACTCCTATCAAATCAACTAATCGAAATTTAACTTGCATCGCTTTCAGGTTGGCTCTTCCCGGAGAATGATTTCAAGAGTGTCGGCAAGGGAAGAAAAGGATGAATTGGAAAATGAACAACCAAACACGGCTACTAGCGCTTATTTGGAGTTTCTACTTCCTCTTTCTTTCTGCTGATAGAGTGGCGGTCAGTTGTTTGGAATGCACCCAGGTGCAGGTTGGGAGAGGCGATGCGACCTGCGATGTTCTCCTTTTTCTGTACCGTTGGGAAGAGAAAGGGGTGAAAATCTGGGCGCTTGGGGAACATTTGCCTTCTCAGTTCGATCGATTTCGCTGCCAGGAGGCTTGGCATTTGGCCTCGGAAAGTCAGGCGTGAAGCGAAGCTATCCCGAAGGGAATCGCCCGCCCCAACGACAGCGCCACGCTCCGAGGGCTGCCACCGAGCGGATGCCGATGTCTTTTCCGCTTCAAAAGTCTTTCGCGATCGCACGGAGTTACCCCTGTAAAACTATCCTGAACCCACGGTGTTGAGGAGCCGCAATGAGCGTGGATCGCATTCTCAAGCTATATGCCACAGGAGTCAGAAATTTTAGCAAGTCCAACCTGCGACTCGCTGACTTGAGCGAAGCCGACTTGAGGGGGGCCAACTTTCAGAATGCAGACTTGAGCAAAACGAAATTGAGGGGGGCGAATCTTCAAGGTGCCAATCTCAGAGGGGCTAACTTGCGCCAAAGCGATCTGAGAAGGGCGAATCTCTCTGGAGCCGACATGACTGACGGGAATCTGGTTTTGGCCAACTTGAGTTGGGCCGATCTGATTGGCGCAAACCTCACCCAAGTCGATCTCAGAGGCGCTCGACTCAGAGAAGCGAACTTGGTGGGAGCCAATCTATCGAGGGCGATTCTCATTAAGACGGACTTGCACGGAGCCAATTTGTACGAGGTGAAACTGCGCAGAGCTGTTCTGAGTGGGGCGGATCTGATTGGGGCGAACATGATCCGGGTTGATTTGGGGGGGGCAGAGCTGATCGGAGCCAGTCTGATTCGGGCGAATTTAAGTGAGGCAATTGTGAGCGCGGCAGATCTGAGCGGAGCAAACCTGTTGGGAGCCAATCTACAGGGAGTCAACTTAGCTGGCGTCGAGTTGTCTGGGGCGATCGCGCCCGACGGCAGCATCCACAACAAGGAATGAAAATGCTTTTCTCGTGCCAGCGCGAACCAAGCCGATCGGGCACTGTATCTACAAATTTTAGATTGACATTTGACAGCTTTTCACCATCGCAGCAGAAGCGAGAAGCTTTCTACTCCTCGGCGGCGATCGCGGCTCTCTTGCGCGATCGCCTGGAATATCCCAACGCAGATAACGAGATTGCTTGAAAGCGATAAGCCTCCCCTGCTTCAACAGGCAAATTCATCAGTTTTTGAGAGAATCCTTCCTGAGATAAATACCCATGCCATTCACGAGCTTTCTCCGAGTTTCTACCGAAGATTGACAGCACCTCGCCGCGCTGTGTCAAGCGGTCAGGCCCAAAATAATTACTATAAATTTGCATCTTATAACGGACTGGCAATTTTTGCGGCACGGGCTGCCGCTGTCTCTAAAGTTTCAAATCTAAAATATAAATTGTCTTGAATAGCTCGCCTGCTGCGATCGGCGTCACACTAACGAGTGCAGATAATCACATTGGTGAAGCGGCTTCGATCGCACGGAAGCCCCCAGGAATACGTCATCATCTATCTATAGTCAAATACCTAGATAGGGACGCCGTTCTTCTATGTAGCTGGGGAGGGTACTGAAATGCTGAACAGATTATTGCTAGCCGCCGCCATCACATTCTCGCTCAATGTGTTTCTGGGCGTTTGCGTCTCCTCTGCTCCCCAGGCTACCTCCGAGTTGAATCAACAGCCAACACCTGCGGAAATGGGCAATCTCTGGCGCGAACGAAATAGCCAAGAGCGGTTGCCCATCGTCTACAGACCGCAGCCGTAAATACAACCCCTCGGACTTGACCGATCTCGCGCACCGTTGTGAGCCCCCCGGGTGCAAGCAACCCGATCGAGCGACGGAGGGCAGTGCAAAGGAGCGCGGCGATCGTTCCGCATCGGCGCGCCGTTACGCTGGCTGTTCCTCAAAACGGCAGCACGCTCTTTGGTTTCCCTCGCCAACTTTAGAGTTACATCGGCTGTACTTGCTATATAAAAGCCCGATTTCCCCTGCAGCCGAGCGAGTCGCCCCAATGCAGGCACAGCGTCTCTCTCAAGACTCTGCACTTTCTCCCAGCGCCCATTCTTCGCCATTCTCCCGAGCTTCTTCAATAAAAAGCAGGGCCAATCTCTTATAAGTACCAGCACCGACGTATTGAGGATAAGTGTGCGTCCGGCTGTACACCCAGATCAGTTCTTCCCCGTCATAAATTCGGATATCCTCAAACAGGCTTTTACATTTTGGTTTGAGAGACTTTGCCGTATTTAAAGCATCTGTCCATCTTTCAAACTCTCGGGAAAAACCAGGGGTTATGACTTTAAACATAATGCGCGACTCGATGAGATTTTCCTAGTTTGACACGAGTGACAACCGTCCTGAAAAAACCTGCCGCCACTCGCGCGCCACAAACGGAGGGACGACGATCTCGGCAGGGCGATCGCCTTTCAGGGGTAAAGACAACCGCAAAGGTGCGTCAGTCAGTTGCGCTATTACCTCGAAAAAATCGTATTCTCCCACATTGGGCGGAAAAGAAGAGGGCAAAGGCACGTCTGGTGCCGTCCAGGCTTGCCCGGTGCCTGCCGCTATCCGCAGCGGCTCAGAGCGGGAAACCTCAGTCACGCCGGGAAATCCCACCAATCGCAGGTGTACCGAATCCACCCGATCGGATTTGACGCGCTTGTAGAGTACCGCTTGCCACGCCCGATCGCGCGTATCCCGCAAGCTTTGCTGCGATCGATACATCACTTGCGCGCCACCTTCTGGGTAGGTGTGAGTCGAAGCGATCGCCGGCAATGCCAAACCCACTATCAAGTACAAGCACAGTACGAACGCGCCAATAAAGCGCTGCCACTGTTTCATGCCGCCCAACTTCACGATCGCTTTCCCTGCTAGTTATTGATTTCAAGCATACAAAACTTTATAACTCAGAAGGGCAAAAATAGGAGCAAATATGAATATTATTGTCATCGGGAGTGGATTTGGGGGGCTGTCTGCGGCGATTCGCCTGCGATCGCAGGGGCACGACGTGACGGTCGTCGAGAAGCGCCACCAACCCGGCGGGCGGGCTGCCGTTTGGAAGCAAGACGGCTTCACCTTTGATGCCGGCCCCACTATTATTACCGCGCCGCAGTTCATCCACGAGCTGTTTCAACTGGGCGGCAAAAAAACTGAAGACTATGTAAAGCTGGTTTTGCTCGATCCTTTTTATAATGTTCGCTTCAGCGACGGCTCGGTTTTTCGCTACAGCGGCGATCGCGAACAGCTCCTCAAGCAGATCCGCTCCTTCAATCCCGACGACGCCGACCACTATCAGCGCTTCCACAAAGCAGTCGAGAACGTTTTCAAAAAAGGACTGCCCCTGATGCAGCAACCGTTCTCCCGATTCACCGACATGCTGCGGGTTGCCCCAGACATGATGCAATTACAGTCCTACAAATCTGTTGCAGATTTTGTCGCGAAGTATATCAAAGACGAGCGATTGCGTCAAGTCTTCAGCTTCCATCCCCTCCTGATTGGCGGCAATCCCTTTCAAAGCACGTCAATTTACGCGATGATCCACAAGCTCGAACAAGAATTCGGCATCTGGTTCGCAATGGGCGGAACGGGGGCGCTCGTCAGTGCCTTGGTTCGCCTGCTGCAAGATATCGGCGGAAAACTGTTGCTCAATTCAGAAGTCGCCGAGATTGCGATCGATGCAAAAACGGGATGCGCTGCGGGCGTCGCCCTGAAAACTGGGGAGTTTCTGAAAGCGGATGCGGTGGTGAGCAATGCTGATGTCGCATTTACTTATCTTAATTTAGTGCCGGCAAAATTTCGGCGCAAGTACACCGATCGCAAAATTCAGCGGATGCGTTACTCGATGTCGCTTTTCGTGATATACTTCGGAACCAATCGGCGCTACGAAAATATGGCTCACCACGAAATTCTAATGGGCCATCGCTACCGGGAGTTAATGCGGGATATTTTCGATCGCAAGCATCTCGCAGAAGACTTCTCTTTATATTTGCACCGTCCGACTGCTACCGATCCCTCACTCGCCCCAGAGGGTTGCGATTGCTGGTACGTTCTCTCGCCCGTTCCCAATCTCGACGGCAAAACGGACTGGAAAACAACGGCGTTGCCTTACCGCGATCGCATCGTGCAGTATCTCGAACAGCACTATCTGCCGGATCTGTCCAAACATATCGTCACCGAACAATATATAGATCCGCTGTATTTCCGCGATACCCTCAACAGTTATAAGGGGAGTGCTTTTTCTGTCGAGCCCATCCTCACCCAGTCCGCTTGGTTTCGTCCCCACAACTGTAGCGAAGACGTGCCCAATCTCTATTTTGTGGGAGCAGGAACGCATCCGGGAGCTGGGCTGCCCGGGGTAATGAGTTCGGCAAAAATTGTGGCGGATGCCATCTCGGGGGGATTGCGCGATCGGGCTGAGGCGTGAAGGAGAAAGCGGGTGCAATCAGCGGTTCGATCTTTATCGTGTTAGAGAATTCACGCGATCGCCGACTTAATAAATAGTGAGCGCTCGCCCAAAGCGAGTCGCTGGGAGGGAGCGCTGCCTCAGAAAAGGGCGCTGATGTGCGGCGATCGAGCCGTGTTTTTAGTCCAGCTCTCTCGTTCTCCCTGGAAACAGACGAGCTCTTTTTCCAACTGGCGCGCGCTCAGAACCCCCTCTCCTTCTCGCACAGCAAGCCTTTTTTGCTTCGGCAACAACGGCAGGCGAAAATCCCTTTTTCGCCTGAAGAAAGCCCACTTCCCTAGCTGTCGTCATTTGAGAAATATTTCAATTTTGTAAAAATACTCGCTTCAAGAGTATCGGTTGTCACGTCTGGCGCGCCAAACCCCGATACGGGAGCGAACCCCCGATAGTTCTCGCCCGAACCCCTGTTTGGAATATTTTCACAAATCGTCATCTGAAGCGCTTTTATAAACCGATAGGGAATTGCGGCAGCGTCTGCGCAAGCGCGCCCCCTTTTTTGCGCCGCCACAAAGACGCCTGTATTTTCTCCTCACGGCAGAGCGCGCTACAGGTGGGGCATCTGGCGCGAAATTTTCCTCCCCGAACCTCTGAGCTTTCTCAGGAGGAAGGGGGAAGGATTTTCGAGAAACTCTTCCGTCCAAAGCTGGAAAATGCCAGCTTTTGTCTACCCTGAACCCCTCAACCCCTCAAGCTTCCGTACTGTCAAAACAGACCCGCACGCCCAAAAGGGCAGAAGTTTTCGCGCTGAAAATCCGGCGCGCTTCTAGCTGCGATCGCCGTGCGGCAAGCGCCCTGCCCCCTTTTTCCAGACACAACCGCCTGATGTAAAAAACTGCCACAGCAGGCGGAAAATCTTGCCGCGAACGTCTCAATCCGCGTAAATATCCCGAACCAAAGGCGGCTTCTTCGGGCTTCTCCTCCCCGCTCAACCCGCCGAGCGAGAGAAAATTTTTCTACATAGCAGCTCATTTTTCCCTCTCGCCCTTCCCCCTCTCGCCCTCCCCCCCTCTCGCCCTCCCCCCCCTCTTCCAGCTTGACGCTCGCCTGTATCAAGTTTTCTTGACTGTCCCTCCCGGAAGCTTTAAAAAAATTTAAGGGAAAAAAATCAACGATAATATCCCTGTTTCAGCAGGCTCCATCGCTCAGTCCACGCTTGCCGCTACTCGCTAGCAACCCGGTTGGCGCGGGATTTTTCCCCAAGAGCGCGCGCTCTTGAAGAAGGTAGGAAGGCGATCGCCCCCACGCCGAAAAAAAATTAAAACATCTTCCATTTTTTTTTTCAAGCTGGTACTATACTAAAAACAGGAAAAATTTTGTGGAGCCATTATGCCAAAAACTGCAGCGACCAAACCCCTGAAAGGTAAAGCTCTCCTGCAAGAGTTGAAGAAACACGCCCACCTGCCCCGCCGCGAAACGGCAAAACTCTGCGGCTACTACACTGAAACAAAAAGTGGCGAAGTCCGGGTCAATCTCACGGAATTCTACGACGCCGTGCTGGCAGCCAGAGGGATCGAACTTGATTCGTCAGACAAGAAAGATTCGCGCGGGCGCGAAGCCACCTATCGGGTGAGCGTCCACAAAAACGGTTCTCTGGTCATCGGATCTTCCTACACGCAAGCAATGGGCTTGAAACCGGGCCAAGAATTTGAAATTAAGCTCGGCTACAAGCACATCCACCTGATTTTGGTGGAAAAAGCAGAGGATGCAGAGGGAGAAGAAGAAGCGGACGAAGCAGTTGCTTAATTTCCAGCCGATCTCGGACAACCTAGGAACGGACGACCTTGGCTTTTAGACTGGGCTGGGCGGGCGAAAACAGCCGATACAGCGCGAGGACAAGCTAATTTTTCCGTCCTCACAGCCTTTAAAAGCAACTAAGGCTGTATCAGCTATACCTCAAGACCGACATGGCACTGGTTCTTTAGGTCGCGGAGTGCTGCTGTTTGATTTGTAGGTGATGAGTCAAATTCTTACTCGACGTAGCTGGCAGATTTCAGCCGCAGCTAACAAGCAGCGTTGGATCTTCTTCAAGTCAGAAAAGCTTGACCAAAAAGTAGCGATTCGCCTGGAGGGCGATCGCTCGTGCTTCACGCCACAAAGGTCTACAGTATGTCATGCCCGATCGCTTGCTGGCTTTCAGGTTGCATCGGGACCGGGCAAGCAATAATTCCGAAGAAGCTGCGACAGCCTCATAAAACGCAGAAGCCTGCAACAGACTCAAAAAAAAGTCTGCGAGTGTAGCTGTTCTGGGAAAAGTGCCCCAGAACAGCTATTTCGGCTGCGCCTGCGCAGTAGGAGCCGCTCAGGAGCCCCTCTCGCTTTCTGCCACGCGATCGCTGTTATTTGCCCGACGGTTGCCCTGCCATCGCTTGCCCAGTTTGTCTCCCAAATCAGTCGCGCGCGTCAAATATAAAAATTAAATGAATTCTGCCCTAGAGAGGATTGGCGATCGCCCGCCACTTCCGCTTCTCCGAAAAAACCCTTAGATTTTAAATTTTCTGTAAATTTCTCGCCTACTGTATCCGTACAGCCTACACGCTGCACGGATTTTATGTTTTTATAGACCCATAAAGCAAAAATAAGCAGAATAAATACTTATTTTCCAATCTGGATATTGGGCAGGGGGCTGTCTGTGGGGGGCATCTATCGATCGTGAAGTTTTGGTTAATTGGGAATTTCCAGACGTTGGCAGGCGGGATGGGGTTCGGGCAGGGGCTCGCGCCGGAGCCGCGAGCTTTTGCGGTTGCCGAGGGCGTAAATTTTTGCAACACAAGCAGTCTTTGCCGTAAAAATTCCAATTTCCAACAGACAGAGCGATCGGAAAGCCTCGCGAAACTTTCAGCTTCCGATCGCTTGACAGCAGCCTCAATTCGTGCATGGGAGCCAATCGCAAATGCCTGATATTTACGACAGCAGCAGTCTCGACTTGGGTGTCAATCTCGCCAGCGATCCCCTCAAGGAGAACGCCCTCACCGATTCCCTCTCCAGCGTCCCTGGCGGTAGCATAGAGGTAAAGCCCAGCCCCACTGGTGGTGGCTTGCAGGATTCGTCCCAGACTGTCACGGAGGACGCCAGCTTGATTGCAGATAATCCTATTGACTTATTGGGCAGCAGTCGCCCCAGCGACAGCACTTTCAGTTCTCAGTATGGCGAAACGGCTGATAGAGATTTGCTCAGTGGCGAGCCTACAGGCAGTAGTGGGAGCAGCCTCGATCGCGAGACTGCAGCAGATATCCTCATCAGTGGCGGAACGGATGCCGAGAAAGATGTCAACTCAGAAGAAGTGAAATCGGACGGCGCTGTTGTGGCGATCGCTCCCGAGGCGTTAGATTCACCCATTCCCAGCGACAGCCAAACCCTGACGGCTCCCGAACCATCCGAACCACCACAGCCCGACGGTAGCGGCAGTCTCTCTGAAAAAGAGAAATCCCCCAGCAATTTCGGCAATGTCACTTTTACCTCTGGCGTTTTCACTGTCGGAGAAACCGGCTCTGTCAGCTTTGATTACCTATTTGACGGCGGCGGCTATCAGGGACAGGTGGCAGCCTTCAGCCTGACGGGAATGCAGGAATTTCAGCAACAGGGGTTAGAAGCATTTGTCCGAGAGGCTTTGTCGCGATCGCTCTCCAATTCCCCGCAAGGCTATGTCGTCATTTCCGACCTCGCCGAGGGAGCCCGCTTCAGCGGTTCTCTGGGAGAACCCGACGCGAATAAAGGCGACTATCAGGGCATCAAAACCTTTGAAATGACGGCGGGGGATACGTTCGGCGTCTTGCTCGTCCCCGACAGCACCGTTTCAGAAGTGTTCAAACAGATAAATGAGCAGGGAATTGATTCTCTTGCCGACAGCAAGCGGCCTCTGTTCTCAATGGCGGCAAGCAATCCGGCTAAAAGCTTCAACTTTGGACAAATTGCCGACGTAATCGGAGACGGCAGCACCTTCGTCTTTGAAGACTTGCGGGTGGATAAGTGGACGGATAAAGATTACAACGACTTTATCTTTCAGGTGAAGGGTGCCGTGGGAGAAGCGGCGCTGATGAAAGAGGTCATCAATCAGAAGAAGAATTGGTATGATTCCGAGCTGGGGCAGGCGCTGGTGAAGTATGCCACCCGGGAAGTGGATGACGGCACGGAAGAGGAGACGGGAAGTGAAGAAAAGATTACAGACGGGCTTTCCGATCCCGTCAAGTACGCGATCGAGCGATCGCAGAACCTAGAAACTTACGATCCCCAAGCTCTGGAAGAAACCAGCCAGTGGGTAGTCGGAGTCACCCCCGGTTACTCTGCTGAAGAATTCGCCACCCTCTACGAAGCCGAAAACGTGGGAGCCACCGGGCACGTTCCCAACAGCTACATCTGGAATTTCCCCGCAACTCCCACCCCCGAACAAGTGCAAGCGCGGTTAGATGCCCTCAACGGCATCGAATTCGCTTACCCCCTTGTTTCCGTGTCGCTGAAATCCCTCTTTGCTCCCAACGATCAATTTTTTAACAAGCAGTGGCACCTGGAAAATACAGGGCAAACCGGCGGCACGGTGGGAGTGGATGCAAATATTACCCCAGCTTGGGAGAAGGCGCGAGGAGAAGGCGTCACCATTGGGATTGTCGATGACGGTTTGCAATATACGCACCCGGATTTAGCGGCAAATTACCGCCCGGAATTGAGCGCGGATTTCAACGAGGGAGACATTTTAAAGAGGCAGTACGATATCGATCCCGCGCCTTTTTCGCAAAACGTCACCGTTCCCGCAAAACTTGCCGCGCCGCAAGCCATTCTCGATGAAGACTTGAGCTTCGAGATTCCCGATTTAAATGTGGGATTGAAAGGGTTTGTGGAAAAGTTGCAACTAACGGTGGATGTCGAACACCCCGCCCCCAGCGAGTTGAAACTGTACCTGTCGAGCCCAAAAGGCACTTTGCTAGAAGTCCCTAGCGTCAGCAGCAGCGGCGTTTTTGCGATCGATACAGAGCGGTTTAATGGCGAACAAGCTGGCGGGAAATGGAGTTTAGTTATTGAAGATACGGCGGCGGGAAATGAGGGAGAATTAAAAAATTGGTCGCTGACATTCGATACCGCGAATCCGCACGGAACCGCAGTAGCGGGGGTAGCAGTAGCGACTGGAAATAACAGCATCGGAGTCAGCGGGGCAGCGCCGGGAGCAGATTGGGCGGGATTGCGGCTGACTGGCGATACCGTTCAAGATATTCAGATAGCCGATGCGCTGTATTCCGAGACGCGCAACCAGGCGATCGACATCTATAACAATAGTTGGAAAACGCCGCCTTTGTGGGCACAGCCACAGGGGTTGATGGCGCTGGAGCAGGCAGCAGCGCAAGGGCGAGGCGGTTTGGGGAATGTCTACGTTTTTGGCGCGGGGAATGATTGGTATCCCTGGATGGGGTATGCCGAGAACGTGAATTACAATGCTTATGCCAGTTCGCGCTACACTATGGCCGTAGGAGCGATCGACCACAAAGGCACAAAAGCGCCGTATTCGCAAGAGGGAGCCTCGCTGTTTGTTTCGGCTCCTTCCGGCTGGAATGGGGCGGGAATTTCAACCACAGATTTATCCGGCAGCGACGGGCGGAATGCCAACGGCACCGGCAAGTTTGGCGCGAATTACAGCGATTTGGATTATACGAATGATTTTGACGGCACCTCTGCAGCGGCTCCGCTGGTTTCCGGCGTCGTGGGGCTGATGCTAGAGGAGAATCCGCTTCTGAGCTGGCGCGACGTGCAGCATATCATCGCCGAAACCTCCAATCGCGACAAGATTAACGATGCCGATGCTGGGTGGAGCGGCGCTGTCGGAGATGGGATTCGCCACAGCCAGAAGTACGGGTTTGGAATCATAGACGCGGCAGCGGCGGTGGATGCGGCAGCAAATTGGACGCCAGTGGCTCCAGAAGTGCGGCTGACTTCTGGGGAGCTGCTTGTTAATAAGAAGATTCCCGACAATCACCCAGTGGGGGTGACGCAGAAATTTAGCTTTGCAGAAGATATTACAGTCGAGTCGGCAGAAGTGGTGTTTGATGCGACGCACCCGTACCGGGGCGACTTGGAAATCGAACTGACTGCGCCAGATGGGACAAAATCGCTGTTAGCGAATTCGATAGATGACAGCGGCGATAACTATTACAAGTGGGTGTTTAATTCGGTGCGGCACTGGGGCGATTCGTCACAAGGGGAATGGACATTGCAAGTGCGCGATCGCTACCCGAACAATGAAGGGACTTGGAAATCTTGGAAACTGAACCTTTACGGCACCAAACCAACAGTCGCGATTAGCGCCACCGACGCCAATGCCAGCGAAAGCGGCGATGCTGGCGAGTTTACCATTACCCGCACGGGGAATACCACAAATCCGCTGACGGTGAATTACACCCTCGCTGGCTCTGCCAACAACGGCACGGATTACGGGGCGGGGGGATCGCCCCTACAGGGTTTTGTTACCATTCCTGCTGGGGCGGCTTCGGCGAAACTTCCCATTATTCCCGTTGAAGATTTGGCGGTTGAAGGGAATGAGACGGTAGTGGTGAACCTGGCGGCAGGCACTGCTTATAACCTGGGAACGACTCAGAGCGCCACGGTAAATATCGCCGACAATGATGTCGCAAACGCGCCCCCGACTTTAACAGCCGTCTCAACGCTCTCCGGCGCGACACAAAATCAGCCTTTCACGATTACTTATGCCAACTT
Source organism: uncultured bacterium (assembly GCA_964405435.1). GTDB lineage: Bacteria > Cyanobacteriota > Cyanobacteriia > Cyanobacteriales > Oscillatoriaceae > DVEG01. The sequence goes on along the minus strand of CAYOOD010000036.1, from coordinate 22,269 downwards.
GGCGAATGCCGCCAACGAGGCAGATGCTGACGGGGATGCCCTCTCGTTCCAAATTGAGAGCGTGACATCCGGCACCCTGAGCAAAAATGGCGTCGCCGTCGTGCCCGGAGTGACGGCATTGGCGGCGGGCGAGCAATTAGTGTGGATGCCTGCGGGAACGGGTGCGGCGGTGGGTGCTTTTACTGTTCGGGCGAATGACGGTGAAGCAGTTTCGGCAACAGCGGTGCCCGTATCCGTCAGCGTCGCTGATTTGCCCACCGTTACCGTCACCGCTACAGATGCCAGTGCTTCTGAAAGTGGCGATCCCGGGCAAATTGCGATCGCCCGCACGGGCAGTACGGATAAGGCGCTAACCGTGACTTATGCTGTGGCGGGCACTGCTACAAATGGCAGCGATTACGGGGCGCTCAATGGCAGCATCACGATCCCCGTCGGGGCTTCCTCGGTGACGGTGAATATTACCCCTGTCGAGGATTCAGCAGTTGAAGGGAATGAGACAGTCGTGCTGAACTTAACGCCAACTGCCGGCTATCAGGTAGGGGCGGCAAATAGTGCCACGGTGAATATTGCCGACAACGAACTCCTGCCCACAGTTATCCTCATTCCCGGAAATTCCAATGCTTCCGAATCCGGCATGTCGGGCGGGGTGAATGTGTTCCGCACTGATGTGGCACAGCCTTTGACGGTGAATTACACCCTAGGGGGTACGGCAACGAACGGCAGCGACTACGAAGCACTTACGGGCAGCGTCACGATTCCAGCAGGTTCTTACTTTGCGGCGATTCCCATCATCCCTAAAGACGATGCCGAGTTTGAAGGGGAAGAAACTGTAATCGTGAGTTTGGCGGCAGGCAGCTACAACGCATTCCCCGGCAGCCACACGGTGACAATTGCCGACAACGACAAACCCACCGTTACCCTTAGTGCCACAGATGCCAGTGCAACAGAAGGCGGCGAGCCGGGGCAGTTTACCATCACCCGCACCGGCACGACGCAAAACCCGCTGACGGTGAATTACTCAGTGGCGGGAACTGCCAGCAATGGCAGCGACTACAGCGCCCTGAGTGGCAGCATTACCATTCCAGCGGGTGCGAACACTGCAGCGATCGCCATTACCCCTCAAGAAGATGAGGCAGTTGAGGGGAATGAGACAGTAGTGCTGAACCTGACGGCAGATAGTGCCTACAATCTGGGGGCGGATAAGAGCGGGATGGTGAATATTGCCGATAATGACAATGCGGCAGAACCTTTTACTAATATTGCCACTTCTCTCTCTAGTGTTTGGTATGGTGCTCTAGACTGGGGCGACTATGACAACGACGGTGACCTCGATATTCTTTTGACAGGAAGTGAAAATAGTATTTCTCCACTCTCTCGTGTTTCCCAGGTTTACCGTAATGATAACAGCGGTGAATTCACTGATATTCAGGCTTCTCTAACAGGGATTTATCTTGGGGCTGTAGAATGGGGCGACTACGACAATGACAACGATCTCGATATCCTCTTGACGGGTGCGGGCTACTCCAAAATATACCGCAATGATGAAGGCATTTTTATAGATATTGGGGCTTCTCTAACAGGGATTTATGCTGGTTCTGTAGCTTGGGGAGACTATGACAATGATGGCGACCTCGATATCATTTTGACAGGCAATGGCAAGCCAAACACGCTCATTTCTAAAATTTACCGAAATGATAGCGGCAACTTTACTGACATTGGCGCTTCTCTTATAGGCGTTAAAGAGAGTTCTGTAGCTTGGGGGGATTACGACAGTGATGGCGATCTCGATCTTCTTCTAACAGGAAGTAATGCTTCTATCATAGGCAATGCCACGACTAAAATCTACCGGAACGATGGTAGCAGTGGCTTCACTGACATTGGAGTTCCCCTGGCCCAAGTTTGGCGCAGTTCTGCGGCGTGGGGTGACTACGATAATGACGGCGACCTCGACATCCTTTTAACAGGTGTCTTTACCGCTAAAGTCTACCAGAATAATGGAGGCACCTTTACTGACATCCGTGCTTCTTTACCACAAGTCTCGCCTAGTTCTGCGGCGTGGGGTGACTACGATAATGATGGCGACCTTGATATTCTTCTAACAGGTAACTCTTCTAATGTTGAAAATTCATCGGGGGCGATCTCAAAGGTTTACCGGAATGATAGCGGTAATTTCACCGATACCAATGCTCCTTTAGACGGAATCTTCTGGGGTGATGCCGCATGGGGAGATTATAACAATGATGGCGATCTTGATATACTGCTAACTGGCCAAGATACTTCACGCCAGCACATCACAAAGATATATCAGAACAATACCGCAGGCGATAACACTACTCCTACAGCGCCCACTGGGCTAAATGCCTCAATTAACGGCACTTCTGCTACCCTGAGCTGGAACCCTGCCACGGATGCCCAAACGCCACAAAAGGGGCTGACTTACAACCTGCGCGTCGGAACGACTCCCGGCGGTTCTGAGATTATGTCGCCGATGTCTAATGCTGATGGCACCCGCTTGGTTGCTCAAATGGGCAATGTCAATCACAACACTGACTGGACGCTCAACAATCTCAAACCGGGCACTTATTACTGGAGCGTGCAAGCTATTGACACGGCTTTTGAAGGTTCGCCTTTTGCCAGCCAAGGCAGTTTTACGGTTGGCTCTCCGACGAACTGGAATGCCACATTTATCAATCGCACGTTTGAGACGGTGGCCGATCGCACTTCCTATGACTTTACCAATCCAGCCGCCGTGTTGGATTTGGGAGACCAACATCAAGGGCGCTCAGATGGCGGGTTGCGCTTGTATACAAATTGGCCCGGGAGCCCCACTAGCGGGGTACAGAACGATAATTTTGCCATGCAAGCTTGGACGCGCGCCAATTTTGAGGCTGGAAAGCTCTACAAAATTACGACGCGATCGGATGACGGCACTTGGTTCCGCTTAAAAAATGCCCAGACTGGCGAGTGGTTGGGCGACAGCGTTGTCGTTAGCGGAGATGGGGCAGATTGGCGCGATCGCAGTGCTACTGACGCCCCCCGAACTATTTTCTTCAAAGTCCCGGAATCTGGCGACTATGACTTCTATATCGATTACTACGAAAAAGGGCTTGCTTCTGTAGTTGATGTCAACATAGAAGAGGCTAAATTCTTCCAAGATCCGGTGAATGGCGGGCAGTGGGCATCTACGTTTTTCTGGTGGGATCGGAAGAATGGAAACGTGCCGCCGGGAGATTTCTATGCGGAGGCGAGCAATCGGATTGGCACTGTCAATCTCGGCTCGAATATCCGCAACGACGGCAAACCTGGTATCAGCTTTGATTGGGGCGAGGTGGCTCCTCTCGGCGACGTTCGCCTGCCCGACAATAATTTTGCCGTTCGCAGCTTTACCCAGACTTTTCTCGAATCTGGCGTGAAATATCGAGCGCGAGTGCGCGGCGATGACGGATTCCAGTTACTCGCTCGGCGTGCCAATACCAGCGAATGGGTTTACATTACGCCGAAAGACCAGTGGCAGCAAGCTTACGGCGCATATCAAACCGTTGATTTTACTGTGCCGACGACTGACTGGTACGATATGCACTTCCACCACTATGAGGAGCGGGGCGCGACTAATTTCGATCTGTCTTGGGAAGTGGTTCCTTTTACGGGGACGGTGATATCTACGATTGGGGCAAATGTGCGATCGGGTCCCGGACGCAGTAATGAGATAGTGGACTTGAAAACTTTCGGAGAACTCCTCATTTTTGACAGGTGGACTACAGGCGATTTTGTAGACTATACTGCCGAGTTGGGAACGTCGAGCGATCGCTGGTATCGAATAGCCGGAACCGATCGCTGGATTTCGGCTGCCGTCATTGAAGGGGAGCCTTCATAACGAGGGACTCGGTGAGGACTCAAGTCCTCACCACAAACGGAGGGCTAAAGTCCTCACTACTTTGGAGAAGTAAAAAAATGGCGAATTTTTGGGTGCTGAAACGGGTTGAACCCAATCAGATTTCGGGCGAATTAGAGACGGTGCGCGGTGGATATCTATCCATGCAATCGACCAGCAGTGGCGAAACGATATCCCTTCCTTTTATTTGGGGAAGTCGATTCACGGGTGTCAAACCCGGCTGGGGGATCGATCCGGATGAAAATTTCGACAATTTATTCAAGCAACTCCCCACTCAGGCTTACTGGTGGCAGCTTCGCCCGCGCGATGAAACTGACTCTGGAAACTCTAATACGGGTGTTGTTTTAGACCCTACTAGCGTTCAGAATGCTCCCGGTTCTACACCTGACTTATTCTTGAGCCTCGCTTATAACGATAAGCTAGCTTCCGCCATCAAAACCGCTTCCAGCATCAACGTTATTAGCAGCGATCCCGTTACGGACAGCAATATATTCAGCCGCCTGTTTTCGAGTTCTTATAAGGTGGCTGCGGTGACGGAGGTGCCACTGCCGATCGCCGGGGACAATCCTGCCCCAGCGGTTCCAGAGCCCACCTCTAATTTGGCGGCTGTGGTGGTAGGAGCGATCGCTCTGGGTTTGGCAGTAAAGCGGAAATTATCCCATACTTCGTCAGTTTCAGGACGGAGGGAATAACCCCCTATTTGGCATAAGTAGGCAGGCGATCGCAATTCAAGACTGCCCGCCGGGTTCAGAAACCCGGTTTCTTGAAGAAACCGGGTTTCTAATCTATCTATTTTTGTTCTCACGGCTTATAATTCTCTCTGAAAAAGTCGCGGGAGGCAGGGGACAATGGGCGAGGATGTGGCCGGCGATCGCAGTTTGGGAGATGGAGATCGTCCCATTTTTGTAGGGGCGAAGCGTTCGCGCTCACATGTTTTCGGTTGGTTGCACAGCTCGATACGCGAATGCTTCGCCCCTACAGCTCTGACTCGGAGCGTTTCGTCACTTTTGCCTCTCGTCGTTTGTCTGTTACCAACTGTTGCGGCAGCACAAATCGTCCCCGATACCACCCTGCCCGTCAATTCCACCGTTACCCCTGACGGAAATACTTTGACAATTGAGGGCGGCACGGCGGCAGGCGGCAATCTATTTCACAGCTTCGAGCAATTTTCTGTCCCTGCGGGTACGACGGCTTTTTTCAACAACAACCCGGCGCTTCAAAACATCTTTACGCGGGTGACGGGGGGCAGTATTTCTACGATCGATGGCATTCTCCAAACCAACGGTACGGCTAATTTATTTCTGCTCAATCCCAACGGGATAATTTTTGGCCCTAATGCGAGTTTGAATGTGGGCGGTTCCTTTGTGGCAGCAACTGGCGATCGCTTGAATTTTGCAGACGGCAGTTTTTTCAGCGCGAGAGCGGGGGAAACGTCGGCGCTGCTGACGGTGAGCGTGCCGGTAGGCTTGCAATACGGCAGCAATCCAGGCGGAATTTTGGTGCAAGGGTCTTTTTTAGAAGTGCAACCGGGTAAAACTTTGGCGCTGATGGGCGGCGATATTGCCTTAGAAGGTGCAGGTTTGCTAGCACCGGAAGGACGCATTGAGGTGGCATCTGTTGCCAGTGGCTCACTCGCGATTTCCAGTCCGCAATTTGCCCTCGGCAGCGAATCAGAAACCACACAATTTGCAGATATTCAACTGTCACTAGGCAGTGCGATCGATACCATTGGCGACAGTGGCGGTGGCGACATCCAGCTTTTAGGGCGGCGCGTGACGCTGGCAGATGGTGCGCTCATTCAATCTACAACCCTGGGAACGCAGCGGGGAGGAAATATCACAATTCGCGCCTCGGAATCTGTGGAGTTGCGGGGCAATACTCCCGATGGCTTTCCCAGCGGTTTGCTAGCTGAAACCGAAGGTTCTGGAGACGGAGGAGACATCGCAATTACCGCCGGACGGTTGATTTTTCAAAATGGAGGGCAGGCATCCGCTTCAGCGTTGGAAGGAAGCACGGGTAAAGGAGGAAATATTACCGTAACTGCCTCTGATTCAGCAGAATTTATCGGAGAAACGCCCCTGATTGAAGATGGAACGGGCAGTGCATTTACCCTGGGAAGCGGTCTTTTTTCGAGTACGAGAGGGACTGGTGCTGGCGGAGATGTGAGGATAACTGTGCCGCGCCTTCTCGTTAGCGATGGAGCGCAAATCGGGGCTTCTACATTTTCTAGAGGAGGCGGGGGAAATATGTTTGTAACCGCTTCTGACGTGGAACTGCGGGGCATCTCAGCCGTTCTTCAGATACCTAGTGGTTTGGGAGCGAATGCCGAAGGAACTGGAGATGGCGGCAACGTGACAATTAGCGCGAGAAAGCTAACAGTTACAGAGGGCGCTCAAGTCACGACTTCTACCTTGGGTGCAGGGAAAGCCGGAGATATATTGGTTCGCGCTGAGGAATCAGTATACTTGAGCGGAAGCGAGAGCGGTTTATTTGCGGTAGTCGTGGAAGGAGCAACCGGAAATGGAGGAAATTTGACGGTTGAAACTGGAGAGTTGCTCTTGCAGGGTGCGCGGGTATCAGCGAATACCGTGGGTTCCGGGCAGGGGGGAAATTTAACCATTGACGCAGAGCGATTGATTGTTCAGAATGGCGGGCAGGTGTCGGCGATTACTTTTAGCAGCGGGGCGGGAGGAACTGTCACCGTCAAAGCCTCGCAATTACTGGAACTGAGCGGCAGTTCAACTGAAATTAATCCGGCAACTGGATTGCCGATTCCCAGCGGATTGTTTACGCAAACCCAAGGTGCGGGAAATGCGGGCGACGCGAGGATTTCTACCGGGCGCTTGCTCGTTCGAGATGGGGCGAAGGTATCTGTCAGCGGCGAAGCGACGGGGAATGCAGGAAATCTAGAAATTACTGCCAATCGCCTGCTTCTGGAGGGTAGCGGAATTCTCACGGGTGAAACGGTTTCGGGGGAAGGCGGCAATATTCAAGTGCGATCGAAAGACGTGCAATTGCGCCGCCAAAGTGCCATATCTACCACCGCCGGCACGGCAAATCGTCCGGGAAATGGCGGCAATATTGCCGTACAAACCGATACGATGGTTGGTTGGGAAAATAGCGATATTTCTGCCAATGCTTTCGAGGGCACGGGGGGCAGGGTTGACATCACTACACAAGGTATTTTTGGATTAGAAGCGCGATCGCGTTTGGATTTAGAAACCCTGCTCGGCACCTCGGATTTGAGTGAATTTTCTCCCAGCCAATTGAATACCAGTGACATCACTGCCATTTCCCGCACCGCTCCCGAACTCAGCGGCATTGTGGCAATCCAAACCCCCGATATCGATCCCGCGCGAGGGCTGTTAGACTTAGCACCGGAACTCGTTGACGTTTCCCGATTGATTGACGAGACGCTGTGTGCCGTCGGCTCTCAAAGTGAATTAGTTCGCACGGGCAAAGGCGGGCTGCCCGCTACTCCCAATGACGCTTTCAGCGGCGAGGCAGTTTGGGAAGATTGGCGGGCGACAGAGGTAGGAAGGAGAGAGGGAATTTCCTCAAATTTTAATCCTCAAGTCTCGATTCGCGATCGCATTGTCGAGGCGCGAGATTGGCAAATTAACGGCAATGGCGAGTTAGTTTTGATAGCATCCGCGCCGGTAAATTTGATAACGCCTGCCGGGTGCTCGCCCGCAAATCTGCCCCACACCCTAAAGGATATACCTCGTTCCCAGGCTGAGCCTGGGAACGCAGTAGTGGAGGCTCTGCCTCCAGAGGTGAAGGAAGACGAGGCAGAGCCTCGTAAAAGCCATTCCCAGGCTGAGCCTGGGAACGAGAAAAACGAGAAAAATGCAGAAAAAACCTTCCGCGTGAATGGGTTCGAGGTAGTCGGCAGCACGATTTTCAAGCCGGAAGAATTTGCAGAGCTACTCGCACCCTTCGCGCAAAAATCTCTCACATTTGAGCAATTACTGGCGGCGCGAACTGCGGTTACTCAACTTTATGTTAATAATGGCTATATCACCTCCGGGGCGTTCATTCCGCCTCAAGTCAGTCAGAATGGCACTGTCGCGATACAGGTTCTCGAAGGCAAATTAGAAGACATCCAAGTGCATACGCGAGGGCGGCTCAATTCTAACTATGTGAAAAGCCGCTTAGTGAGAGAAATAAATCCGCCATTAAATGATAAAAAATTGCTGAGAGCGTTGCAGTTGCTCCAACTCGATCCCCAAATCGAAAAATTATCAGCCGAACTCTCTGCCGGCGTGCGCCCCGGCACCAATTTGCTGACGGTAAGGGTGGAAGAAATCCCCGCTTTCAGCACGCAACTGGCTGTCGATAACAATCGCGCTCCCAGCGTCGGCAGTTTCCGTCAAACCGCGCAAGCTAGCTATGCAAATCTCTTGGGTTTGGGAGATGTGACAAGTGTTGCTTATACGAAGACGGAGGGGAGCGGCGATTGGGATATTGGCTATACCCTTCCCATTAATTCCCGCAACGGCGCGATCGCATTTTCTTACAGCACCGCATCCAGTACCATTATTGAAGCGCCTTTCGATCGCTTGGATATTAAAGCCAAGTCGCGTACTTATGACCTCACTTATCGCCAGCCGTTGCTGCAAACGATTCGCGAGAATTCGATTATACAGGAATTTTCCCTCGGTTTAACGGCATCGCGGCGGGAAAGTCAAACTTCTCTTTTAGGGGTGAATTATCCTCTTTCTCTGGGAGCGAATGACGAGGGAGAAACGCGGATATCGGCGCTGCGATTTTTTCAAGAATGGCGGCAAAGAAGCGAGCGCGAAGTGTTAGCCGCTCGCTCTGAATTCAGCCTCGGCGTCGGGTTATTCGACGCGACGGTGAATAGCAGCCAACCCGACAGTCAATTTTTAGCGTGGCGGGGGCAAGGGCAATGGGTGCGCCGCATCGGGGAAGGTGCCGATACTTTAGGCGATACGTTATTAGTTGTTCGAGGCGGCGTGCAGCTTTCAGCGGGGGAATTGCTGGCTTTAGAGCAGTTTGGTTTAGGAGGGCAAAATAGCGTGCGGGGCTACCGCCAAGACGTGCTTTTAACGGATAATGGCGCTCTGGCTTCTGTCGAATTGCGAGTGCCGATTTTGCGGTTGGCGCGGCAATCGGGGCTGGTGCAAGTCGCGCCGTTTGTCGATGCGGGGGCTGCGTGGAATAGCAGCGATCGCACGTCTCCTAGCGCTAATTTCCTGGCGTCTGCAGGCATTGGCTTGCGGTTGCGGCTAGGCAATGGATTGGCTGCTAATTTAGATTGGGGGATTCCGCTGGTTAATCTTGACTCTAAAGGCAAAACATGGCAAGAAAACGGTTTATACTTTTCGATAACTTCCAGCCCGTTTTGAAGCGCGGGGTGAGATTTTTGGTTTGGGTAATTTTGGGGCTGATTGTCAGTTTGGGGCTTTCTATTCCACAGGCTGACAGCCTGGGGCTGCAGGAACTTCGTTTCGGGGCGAGCACGGGGGCATCGCCCCTACAGCCCGGGCATGAGAAAGGGGAGGGGCTCATCGAAGCGGGGAGAAGGTTTTATCAAGAGGAAAAATTTGCGGAAGCGGCGCGGGTGTTGCAACAAGCAGCAAAAGTTTATAACGAGCGAGGAAACGTACTAAATGAAGCGCTGGCGTTAAATTATCTGTCGCTGACTTATCAAAAACTTGGGGAATGGGAGCAGGCAAAAGATGCGATCGCATCTTCTCAGGCTCTGTTGCAAAATATTGCCGATGCCCCCACTTCCTTGCTGGCGCAAGTTTTCAATACTCAAGGGCGCTTGCAATTGGCAAGGGGGCAGGCGGAGGAAGCTTTTGGAAGTTGGCAAAAAGCGGCTGAAAATTACGAAAAAATTGGGGATAATGTGGGGGTAAACGGCAGTTTGCTCAACCAAGCTCAAGCCCTGGAAGCGATGGGCTCTTATCGGCGCTCGTGCAGTACGGTGCTGCAACTATTCGGGCAAGAGGGCGCGACTTGTCAGGAATTGAATCAGGAGGGTTCTGAGAAGTTCGAGCAAGTGCTAAAGGCTATCTCCAATCAACGCAATTCTACCATCAAGGCGCTGGGATTGAGGAGTTTGGGGAATTTGTTGCGATCGCTCGGTTTTCTGGAAGAATCCCAAAAAATATTAGCGCAAAGTTTGACGGTGGCGGAAGAGGTAAAATCTCCCCTAGATGTCAGTCTGGCGCTGCTGAATCTGGGCAATACGGAAGCGGCTCTATTTAAACGCGCGAAAGAGTTACAGCAGCGGGAAGAAGTCGAGAATTACAAAGCAGTGGCTATCCGCTATTATGAACTGGCTGCCTCTCAATCTGCGAATTCTATCGCGAGGATTCAGGCGCAACTGAATCAATTGAATTTGCTGGCAGAGGCGGAGCAACTGGCAGAGGGGCGAGAAGTGCGATCGCAAATTTTAGAGCAGTTGCGCGATTTGCCAGCTTCTCGCGCGGCAGTGAATGCTAGAATTAATTTAGCAGAAATTATGCTGAAAAGCGATCGTTCTGTGCCAGCGGCGGAAATCGCCGAACTGTTAAATGCGGCGGTGCTGCAAGCGGAAAAGTTAGGAGATACGCGCGTACAATCCTACGCAAAAGGCACGCTCGGAAAGCTTTACGAATACAATCGAGACTGGGAACGGGCAAAAACTCTCACCCGAGATGCGATCGCTTTGGCTAATAATGCGCCGGAAATAGAATATCAGTGGCAGTGGCAAATGGGGCGAATTCTCCGGGATGCGCGGGAAGAAAGGGCGGCAATTGTTCACTACAGAAAAGCGGTAGAAATCCTCAAATCGCTGCGGGCGGATTTAGTAGCGCTCAATCCAGATATACAGTTTGATTTTCGCGATCGCGTAGAATCTGCCTATCGGGAATACGTCGATTTGCTCTTGCGCGCGGAAACCCCGACACAAACCTCTCTCAAGCAAGCTCGTCAAACAATTGAAGATTTGCAGCTCGCGGAACTCGATAATTTTTTCCGCGATGCCTGTGCCCAAGTCAAGACTCAAGAAATTGACGCGATCGTTGATACGTCAAACCCGCCAGCAGCCGCGATTTATACGATTCTTTTGCCAGAGCGTTTGGAAGTCATCCTCAAATTACCTCAGAAAGACGAACTCCGCCACTACCGACAGAAATTATCCTCTGAGGCGGTGACAACAATTCTCAAAGAATTGCGGAATAACCTCACTGAACCCGATATCCCTATTCAAGAAAATATCAAAGTTTTGTCTCAGCAGGTTTACAACTGGCTGCTCGCACCCGCCAAGGCAGATTTAGCCGCCCATCAAGTGAAAACGTTAGTATTCGTGCTGGATGGTTTTTTTCGGAATATCCCGATGGGGATACTCTACGACGGGCGTCAGTATCTTCTGGAAAACTACAGCATCGTTCTCACTCCTGGCTTGCAGCTCGTCGATACCAAACCCTTAAAACCAGAACAATTACAAGCCATAGCCGCCGGCGTCAGCGAAGCGCGATCGGGATTTCGGGAACTTCCGAACGTGAAAGGGGAACTGGAGGCAATCCAGTCTCAAATATCCAGCAGCATTCTGTTTAATAAAGACTTTGTTACCCAGTCTTTTCAAAATCGAATGAGGTTCGAGCCCAAACCCATAATTCACCTCGCGACTCACGGAAAGTTCAGCTCTAATCCCAACGATACCTTTATTTTAGCGTGGGATAATCCCATCTACGTTCGCGAATTAAATAACTTACTGCGCTCTACCGGATTAAACAAGCCGAATCCAATTCAATTGCTCGTTTTGAGTGCTTGTCAAACGGCTGCAGGAGACGAGCGCGCGACTTTGGGTTTGGCGGGGGTTGCCGTGCGTGCGGGGGCGCGTACAACCCTCGCTTCTCTGTGGAATGTGGGCGACGAATCGACTGCCGTGCTGATGAAACAGTTTTACCGCGAGTTAATTGACAAAAAGCAAACGAAAGCGGAAGCCCTGCGTCAAGCTCAGATGTTTATTTTGCAAGACAGCCGTTACAACCTGCCCCGATTTTGGGCTCCTTACGTCTTAATAGGAAATTGGCTGTATTTGTCGTCTGATTAACAAAAGGGGGATTCGGGAACCCGGTTTTTTTGAAGCAACCCGGTGGCTCTCCTGACTTTGTGGTGGAAAACCGGGCTTTTCCGGGCATGGGGCATGGGGCATGGGGCATGGAAAATGCTTTTCCTGCAAGGCTTTCACCAAAAATATTAGTTTTTCTTATCACCAAGGAGTCGGGAGAGCCAACCCGGTTTTTTGGAAAAACCGGGTTTCTAAAAAATATCAATTTTTAGGCTGGCAGCAATCCGATATTGCCTCAGAAGCAATATCGGGTAAGCCAATATTTCTCAACAAAGCCGCCCACTCGGAAGAATTGGGCTCGGTGCGGCGAAGTTCTGCGGCAGCGGTTAGGGCGTCGTACCAGTACCCATTTACCGCCAAAAGGGCGACGCGATCGCGCGGAGTTGCTTTCTCTAGCTGAGTCTTAAAATCGGGATTCGGCACGTCTCTCCTTTCAATTCGCCCGCTCGTAAAAGCCGGCGGTTGCTCTGGCTGACAGTAAATCTTAAAATACCACTGATATCGCTGGTTGATTTCTAGCGGAGCAGCATCAGCCGGCAGGGAAAGGCTAACGACTCCCGGTTTGCCGTTGAGGGTAAAATCGGTTTCGTAGACGGTCTTGTTTTCGCGATTGTAAAGCACGAATTTTCCGGGAAATGGCGCGTTGTAGGGAACGTAAAACCAAAAAGTGGGGCGCTCGGCTGCCGTCAATCCCCACACCACTTTTGCATTGGGGCGATCGTACAGGGGCACCAAGGCTGTCAGGGGTTTTCTATCAGCCCGATTGTTCGCATCTGCCACATCCACACAGCCGCGATCGCCTCCATCAGTTCGCCCATCCGATCTCTCGATATCTGGAGGGGGAGCGGGCGCGTTGAATACGGATTCTTTTACGTCTTTTCCCGCTTGTTTGTCGCTGGCCAATGCTTCTACAGCGCCCCGATTTGTCGGCGAGACTGCCAGCAGTATTAAACTCACCAGTAAAGTCAGTTTTATGGGTTTGATCACTAAGTGAATTTCTTTCATATCAAAAAACCTAATTAGCGATAAAATTGCTCGGATTTGGCAGTGCGAGCGTCTCGCTCGCTTTTTTTATAAGGATAGCGAATAGGGAGAGTGAGCGAGACGCTCGCACTACGAGAGCGATCGCTTTGCCACGGCGCAGCCAGTCGCCACTAAACCAATTGCAGACGGAACGAGCGGCACCCACAGGCTTTGAGTCAACAAAATAAAACAAATTCCAGACAATACAGCGATCGCAGCGCTGCTAGCGAGTACCAGATTTTGCGCGGACTTGCCGTATAGAGCGCTCGCGCCCCCGACTGCACACCAACCCCAAATCCACACGCCATCTTGCCACCAACTCCACATCGAAATCGGGCGTCGCCCCTCCAAAATCGCACTGATAATCTGACTCGTCATCTGCGCGTGAATTGTCACTCTCGGCAGCGTACCGTAAGGCGTGCGATTGAACTCGTGAAGGCTGCGTGCATTCACGCCAATTATAACGATTTTATCTTTTATGTCATCGGGGTTAATCCGTCCTTCTAGCACTTGCTTTAATGTGACGTTAGGTGCCATTTCTTCAGAAGACTTTGCCGCACGATAATTGAGCAAAATTTGGTAGTCTCTCGTGTCGGCTTTTTGATAGCCGCCCATCGGGCTTCGCAACCGTTGAAACACGGTATTGCCCAGGATTAAGTCTCCTTGTGGCGTATAATATGGAACAATTTCTTTAGCTTTTAGATAGCGGAATGCCAGGGCAGTGCTGAAGGCATAAAATGAAGTACAGGGAGAGGCTGGTGAGGGTCTTAAAGCAAGGATGTGGCGGCGGATAATGTCGTCTTTATCCTTTGTAAAATCGCTAAAACCTATGCGATCGTCGCGCTCTTTCGGAATGTCAGGAGGGGGCGCAATCCCCGGGTGCTTGGTACTGGCATCGCTGACTTTACAAATGGCTATTAAGTTATCTTGGTGCTGCCAGCGCTTGCGGAGTGCCAGCACTTTGGGATGAACTGGAAAATCGCGGTAAATTGCTAAGCCGACGACTGCCGGTTTCGCGACTTCCAGTTTCTCCAGCATTCGTTCTAACGCTAAATCAGCTAAGGAATCCCTTCTATCTTTTTGCTCTGGCAGTTGCAAATCGTCTTCGGTGATATTCACTATCAAAATTCGCCGATCTGGCGGTTCATTTGGACGCGCCACCATCAGCGCATCAAAGGCTTGCAGCTCCCACGGCTCCAAGAAACCGAGCGATCGCGCTCCCACCACCGCCGCCGCACAAGCAGCACTCGCCAGCAGCACTTTTTGCCAATTTCGAGAAAGCACGAATTTTGCCGCCGTTGGCGCTGGGTTTTCTGCGAGAGATTCCCCGCAAAATTCGCCCCGATTTTTACTTTCCAGCCACTCTTTCCACGTCGGCGGTACGACGGCGGGATTTTGCCAGATTGCGGGCAGCCAGCTCGCGCAGGGAAACTCGCCTTCGAGTTCGTCGTGCAGGCGTTCCCGCGCTTGTCGCACGGCTAAATATAACGGTTGCCCTCCGGCAAAAGCGGCGAGGAAATGCTTTAAAAATTCTTGCGCTACGCGATCGGGTACGAGTTCCCGCATGACAATGATTTGCGGAATCAGCAAGTCATCCAACTGCCGCGCCAATCCCAACCCGTCGCACGAGTTAAAAATCGCTAATTTTAACCCCCGTTCTGCCGCTTTTCTCAACCCGTACCACAGTTCGTCAATGGTTAAGCTGTCTGTGGGATTGATGTAAATTCTCCCCGCATCGCCCTCGGTTTCGCTGTGCCCTGCAAAAAATACGATATCCCACGCTTGCTCCCACAGGTGTTCTCCAATTTCCGCGCGTTTCGGCTCTGGCAGAAATACGACTTCTGCATCGGTCAAGTTCTTTAATATCTCGCGATCGCTTTCGATATCGATGCCCGCGCTGTGCCCCAAAATTGCCAAGATTCTAATTTTTCCCGCAGCAGTGACTGGGGGGAATTTCGGGCGCTCGAACTTGAGAGAACTCAGGGCGACTTCCGATAAAGGGTAGCGATCGATAAAATCCCACAGGTGCCAGGGAAGTTTCTGCAAGTGTTCGTCTTCGGTGCGGATGAGTACCCGAATGGCTTCCTCTGGCTTTAATTTCTCTCGCAATCGCTTGTCTATCTCCCGAAATTCTTCGCAGTCGAGCCAAGCGCTCAAGCGATCGCGCAGTTTTTTTGCCGATTCTCGACATTCCCGAAACCAATTATTAACCGAACCGTCGTATTTAATTGTTTTTGGTTTGAGCTGTCGGGTTAGCATTCCCGCGCGGCGGTAGGTTTCCTGCCAGTGCCGCTGGATGTGGGCGGCGAGTTCTGGCTCTGGGGACAAAGCGCCCCTGATTTCTATTTCCGGGCGAGCGCCTTCTGCCCCGATTTCCAGACTCACCTGAAACCCCCGATTTTTGAAATCTCCATCTAGCTTGAGAACGACTAATTTACTCATGCCACGTCCCCGAGTTGCTCTCCGTCAGATGACAAATGCTTCCGTAATGCTAACACCTCCCAACGCTACTTTAACGCTAAAATGCTCCCCCGGTTCGCCGCTAAACTCCAACTGAATATTTTTGGTACTTTTTGCCTGCGCCTGCATCACAGGTTCGCCGGTTTCATCCAGTACCATCAGATGCAAGTCTTGGGGCAGATAAGTTTGACCTCCCGCCGGATACACCTCGACGCGAATATCCATTTCTGGCGCTTCTCCGGGTTGCAACCCCACGCACAAAGTCACCTGTTCCCCTGCTCGTTCCAAGTCTATCACCTTGCCTCGCTCGACGCCAGCCTTTCTGAATTTATTTTGAGGCAAACTTCTGAAACTCACAGCTACCTCGATTTGTGGCGGCGCGAAAAGCGATTCGACTGTTTCCCAACCCGCCTCGAAAATATCATGCAACCACTGGCTCAGTTTCACCTGCTCCTTAACCGATTGGGATGCCTTGAGGGATCTGACACGAGCGAGGAAATCGGCGAGCGATCGCCACTCAGACAGGGGCAGTTCTTCCGCCTGTATCGTTTCTACAAATCCTGCCAATTTTGCCTCTCGCATCGACTCGCTTAACTGCACCGCCACATAGCCGATGCGGTTGCGCCAAACCTCTGCCGGAATTTCCACAGCTTGGGAAGAATCCAGCAGCGGACGGCATTCTATTTTCCCCAGATTTTTAATTTCTAAATCTGCCACATCTGCCAAACTCTGTATCAGCGGATTCCAGCTATCGCTTTTTTCCAGTTCCGTCTCAATTTCCATGCACTCGCAGTAAAATTTTACAGCCAGCACCGCGAGCGTATTGCGATAAACTTGTTCGGCTTTCGCGGGATTGGATTGCTGGCAGCTAAATTTTTCAGCGATCTGGCGGGCTTGTCTAGTCAGCGGCACTGTAAAGGTTAAGGGCGCAGTCAGGTTACTCATGGTTATTTTCCTCACTCTGACGGTTCGTTACTTAAATATAACTTAAAAATCGGAGCAAATTCTTTTAAACCCCGTTCGTAAAAACTACTCAGCGTTGAGACGCTCACTCTAAACTCTGCTGAAATTTCTTTCCACTTCCTGCCCTCCCATCGGTATTTTGCCAGGATTTGAAAATTGGCTTTAGGGTGATTTTCAACGTATTTATTTTTAAATAAATTATCCGGATCTTCTTCCAGACAGTCGCGAATCATATCTGACAAGAAAGGCGTTTCTTCTTCCAGGTTGTTTAGAGATTCTACATCGTCAACATAGATTTCAGGTGAATCTTTGTCGCCGAGGACGGTGGCGATCGCCTCTACAAAAAATCGCTTTTCCATCAGGTAATTCACCCATCTCAGGACTGGGCCGCGTTTCGGGTCGTATTTTTCAATATTTTTGCAAATATAAAGCATGAGTTCTTGGAGCGCTTCATCGTAAATATCCTCATAGCACTCTGCAAACTGACTCAGACGCGGACGGCGCAGTCTGCCCGACTGCCGAATCGCCTCAACCAGTCTGGTTAAAGCCTCCTGGCGATCGCGACTCTTTTGGGGGTGCCCCTGCGCTGCGATCGCCAGCTCCCGCAGTTGCTCGTCTTGCAGATTTCTTTGCACATCGTCCATTGCAGGCTCCCCATCTTCTGTCTGTTTGCGCTTCCCTACCTATCTCTCATCCAGGGGGGGCGGTTTTTACGGAGCGGGGATTTTTTGTTACAAAACTTTACATTTAAAGATTCGGGAACGGGGGGATTGGCCAGAGCGATGCGGACAAGTTTGTAAAGTTTTGTAACAATTGCCAGCGGTCGCCGTAAAAAAGGAGGGCAATCGCAGAGAGATAGGTTGAAAGGGAAAGTCAAGCGCGATTGCACGCTGACTTGAAACGCACATTTTCAACCAACAAAGGAGACTCGCTGATGTTGTTGTTAGATGAAGGTGTAAAAAAGCGCCAAAAGCGTCAAATAGCTGAAGGCTTGCAACCCCAAAAATTTAATCTACAACCAATTTTAACCCCCAGCGATTTGCTCAAAGGTGCAGAGAATGCCGAGCGCTGGCAAAAGTCCCACAGCAACCATCGGGAGCTGTTAAATTTTCTAGGA
Source organism: uncultured bacterium (assembly GCA_964405435.1). Lineage (GTDB taxonomy): Bacteria > Cyanobacteriota > Cyanobacteriia > Cyanobacteriales > Oscillatoriaceae > DVEG01. Next base: position 4,725 of record CAYOOD010000036.1, on the reverse strand, counting down.
GAAGCTGCCGCTCTCGATGCGAATGAGAATCAGGAAGGTACAGACAGCACGCCAGAGTTTATCGAAGACCTTCCCTTTATCTCCTCGCCCAGTCAAATCACCGAAAGCGCTCCAGTCAATCCGCTTGAAGGGGGCATCTTTGAGGTGAATCCATTGGAGGAAGGTGCTTCAGAATTCGATTTGTCCGAGCTGCCTGCTGAGTCAACCGATCGCGCCTCTGAAAAAATGGCAATTGTTAAATTAAGCGCCCATGTTCTCACTCGCTAGTACGCGCTTTTGTGAGGTATCGCGGAGAGTCAACATCCAGCCCGCGATGGGTGGCGATGTAATAGGCTAGCAATTGCAAAGGAATCACGGTCAAGATGGGCGAAAGTAGCTCGTCTGTTGCGGGAATTGTCACGGCATCATCGAATATTTCCGCTGTTTCGCGTGAAGCGGAGCTATCCCGTAGGCGCTTCGCCTTCCCGAAGGGTAGGGAATCGCTCAGTGAAGTTATGCCGATCGCGCGGCTCCCGCACGCTTTAATTTCCCGCGCATTTTTCAGCACTTTTTCGCAACTGCTGCCCGGTACGGCAAGGACGATCGCCGGGACATTCTCATCTAAAATCGCTTTTGGCCCGTGCATGAATTCCCCTGCGTGATAGCCTTCAGCGTGAAGGTAACAGGTTTCTTTTGCTTTCAGCGCGCCCTCTAAAGCAATGGGAAAATTAATCCCGCGCCCCACTACGATTAAATCTCGAACATTCGCCAAACTATACGCCAAATCTTTGAGGTACAGCGCTTGATTTTCGAGAATTATCTCAATTTTTTCGGGGATGAGTTGCAATTCTCCGAGGAGGCGATCGAAGGTTTCTAGCGATAAAGTTTTGCGACTCCACGCCAGATGCAATGCCAAGCAATAAAAGGTTATTAACTGGGCGGTAAAGGTTTTCGTTGCCGCGATCGCCTTTTCAACGCCGGCGGGAGTGACAATGACATGGGAGACGAAACGTTCTAGCGAACTGCCCCGGTGATTGACCATTCCCAAAAACTGAGATTGAAAGCGGGGTGCTTGCCCGGAGCAGCGCGATCGCTCGATCTGCAAAGCCTGGAGCGTGTCAGCGGTTTCTCCCGATTGCGTCACGGCGATCGCGAGGGTATGGGCAGCGAGGGGCGGCGGCGCGTCGAGAAACTCAGGCGATCGACGCACGAGTGTCGGAATCCCCGCCAATTTTTCAATCAAATATTGACCGATTAATCCCGCGTGCCAGCTCGAACCGGAGGCGAAAATTCTAACCTGTTCTAGGTTGGCAGTCAAGGTATCGGGCAAGCCCAAAGTAAGCGGGCTTGCGGACGTGTCGAGAGAGCCAGAAACCAAGTAGTCTCGGCTGAGATATGCCTCTAAACAAGAACGCGCGACGTTTGACTGCTCGTGGATTTCTCCGAGCATGAAGTGCTGAAAATTTGACCGTTCCTGATGTTTCATTTTTGCTTTCCTCCTGACAAACATTTTTCAGAATAGACGCGCGATAAAATTAGCGACTCCCCCGCACAAAAGCGATCGTACTTTCCCAGGTGACTGTTTGTTCGCGCAAGTGGTGGGTGAATAAATTTTGCACGGCGCTCACTTCTGCTGGTTTGAGCTTCTGCGCGAGATGAGCGCGATAAGTAGGTCGTTCGCCGCTGGGAGCAAACCAGCGATCGAGCAGCGCTTGGCTGAGGTGCATTGGCGCGGCAGAACGCTCGACTTGCACCTCAACTGCAAAACCTGCCGCCTCGAAAGCGGCTTGCAAATCGCCGACATCCCAGTTCACCATCGGATCGGCGGCGCGCGTATAAATGGCTTCTTCAGCAGCAACCAGACGATCGTATAAAGAAGCATTCATCCAGTCAGGATCGAGCAAGCGATAGAGCCGCTGCGCGTGGCGGGGGACGCTCTCTGCTAGGGCGATCGCTCCCTGCGGTTGCAGCCATTCAGCCAGAAGTTTTGCTGTTGCTATTTTATCAGGTTCTCGTCCGATCGCATTGCGCCCGACAATCCAATCAAATCTCACGTCGGGTACTTTTCGTGCTAATATAGCCGGCAATTCACTCAAATGATTTGAAAAGACTACAACAGGGCGCGTCAATTCAGGAAGCCCCAGGGTTTGTTCCTGCAAGGCAGCCGCATCTTCTCGTGTACAGGCGCGGGCAAATACGCCGCCTTCGGGAACGCGGCGCAGGGCTTCCCAGGTTAATAAACCGCTGCCAGCATTCAAATCTAAGACGACGTGGTGGCGCTGCAATTCGGCGATCGCAAACAGGCGATCGCGCGTGCTGGCTAACTGTTCTCCCACTTGAGAAAGCGTCCGCTGCAGCCAGCGATCGACAGCGCGATTGGTTGCTGCGTAGGTGAGAACTTCTGGCGGCGCAACGCCCGCACCCTCCACCAATGCGGCGAGTTGCGCTTCGCGGCGGCGAGCGACTTGCGCTTTAATTTCTCCTTCAAAACCTTCTTGCGAAGGTTGGTAAAAAACTTGTCCTTGCAAGCTAGAGGGCAAGTATTGCTGCGCTACCCAATGTTCGCGGTAAGCGTGCGGGTAGAGATAGCCCGCACCGTGCCCGAATCCTTTTTTATCGCGATTCGCATCTTTCAAGTGAGCGGGAACTTCGGCTTCTTTTTCTCGCTCTACTGCCGCCAAAGCGTCGAAAAATCCCATAGTGCTATTGGATTTCGGCGCTGTGGCTAAATACAGCGTGGCTTGTGCGAGGTGAAAGCGCCCTTCCGGCATTCCCACGCGATCGAAGGCTTCGGCACAAGAATTAATAATCACAACTGCATGAGGGTCAGCCAATCCCACATCTTCGCTGGCTAAAATTAACAGGCGGCGGAAGATAAAACGCGGGTCTTCTCCCGCATAAACCATGCGTGCCAGCCAGTACAAAGCGGCATCAGGATCGGAGCCGCGCAAGCTTTTGATAAACGCGCTGATAGTGTCGAAGTGGGCGTCGCCTTCTTTGTCGTAGAGGACAGCGCGCTGCTGGATGGATTCTTCGGCAACCGCGAGGGTAATGTGAATGGTGCCGGTTGCGTCGGGCGGGGTGGTTTCGACGGCTAATTCTAGGGCGTTGAGGAGCGATCGCGCGTCGCCGTTGGCAACATTAATGAGGTGAGCGAGGGCATCCGGTTCAAGTTTGACCGCTAGATTGCCGTAACCCCGTTCGGCATCTGCTAGGGCTTGCTCGGCAATGCGGTACAAGTCGCTTTCATTCAGCGGTTTGAGTTGGAAAATCCGCGATCGGCTCACTAAGGCTTTGTTGACTTCAAAGTAAGGATTTTCTGTCGTTGCGCCGATCAGCACGACCGTTCCATTTTCCACCCACGGCAGCAGCGCGTCTTGTTGAGATTTGTTAAATCTGTGGACTTCATCGACAAATAAAATGGTTCGCTGGTCGTGTTTTTGGCGGCGATCGCGCGCCGTTTCGATCGCTTCCCGAATTTCCTTAACCCCAGAGAGTACGGCATTGATGGCAATAAAGTGAGCCCGCGTCGTGTTGGCGATAACGCGAGCTAGCGTCGTTTTGCCCGTGCCGGGAGGGCCAGAAAAAATCAGCGAGGAGAGCCTATCTGCTATAATAGAACGACGCAGCAAGCGACCGGGGCCTATTAGGTGGTCTTGCCCGATAAATTCGTCGAGCGATCGCGGTCGCATCCGAGCAGCCAGTGGAGAATCTTTTTCTGCTTGCAAGTGAGCTGAGTGGAATAATTCCATAAAAGAGGAGCTTTCCTGAATTTTTAGATTTAAATGATGGCAGAAGAAACCTTCAAAGCCTTTCTAGTCAGCCAGACAGATAAGAATAATTGTACGGCAAATCTTGTAGAAAAAGCCCTGTCCGAACTCCCGCCCGGAGATATTCTCATTCGCGTACACTACTCTTCTCTGAACTACAAAGACGCGCTCGCTGCTCGCGGACACCCGGGAGTCACGAAGAAATTTCCCCACGTCCCGGGAATCGATGCAGCCGGAGAAGTCGTCAGCAGTGGAGTTACCCAGTTTAAAGCAGGCGATCGCGTCATCGTTACTGGCTTCGATTTGGGCATGAATACCTGGGGAGGATTTGCAGAATATATTAGCGTTCCTGCTGACTGGGTGGTTCCCCTCCCGAACGGAATGACGCTCAGGGAAAGCATGATTTTCGGCACTGCCGGATTGACGGCAGCGCTGTGCATCCACACTCTGGAAAAAAACGGCCTCGATCCGGCTGACGGAGAGGTTTTGGTAACGGGTGCCACGGGCGGAGTGGGCAGTCTGGCTGTTTCTATTTTAGCAAAATTAGGCTATTCCGTTGCAGCAGTGACGGGCAAACCTTCCCAAGATTCTTACCTGAAAACCCTGGGAGCCTCAACCGTTCTATCGCGGGAAGAAGTAGAAGACAGCAGCGGCAAACCGCTTTTGAAAGAACGCTGGGCAGGAGCGATCGATACGGTAGGAGGAGAGACTTTAGCGGCAGTTATTAAAAGTATGAAATATGGCAGCTCAGTGGCAGCTTGCGGTTTAGTGGGCGGAGCCGATTTACCGATGACGGTTTACCCGTTTATCCTGCGGGGAGTCAACTTGCTCGGTATCGATTCCGTGAAATGCACGATCCGCAACCGTCAGCGGATATGGGAAAAGCTGGCGTCCGATTGGAAACCGGTTTCTTTAGAGGCGATCGCAACGGCTGTTACTTTAGAGCAATTGCCCGACAAGATTGAGGCGATTCTCA
>CAYOOD010000035.1:21284-66944 GCA_964405435.1 uncultured bacterium | reverse complement strand
TCTTAATTTAACTTCATCACTGTCATTGTACCTCATCAGGCCGAAAAACGCTATATTTGTAAGCCTGATACGCATTCCAGACATCGCGCACAATTGGGCCAGATACCCAAGCTTCTATGTCTTGAGAATAGAAAGGTTTATTTCTAAAGACTAAACTCCAAGCTTGAGCGTAGTAAACCAGCTTTTGTAATTTGAGAGGCGAAATCGTGTCACCAGCTTCCCGGTCAACGCGGCACAGGAAGTAACGAGCCACGTCAAGAGCGTTTTTCATTATTGTAACTCTCCCGAATATGCGATCGCGAAGTTTTGATTATTATAACTGAAATTCGGTTTGTAGGAGAAGGATTGAAGAGCGATCGCTCCTCAATCCTGAAATTACCTTACTGATGCAGGCGTTCTGCGAGGCAGAGCCTCCGATGTATGCGTTCCCAGGCTGAGCCTGGGAACGAGAATACACTACCTTACTCCTTCACTACTCCTTCACCACTAAGGTAGAGGAAGCCGATCGCCCGAACTCTTCTGGCGCATATTGCAAATGCACTTCTGCACCTGGCCAAAGGTACGTTCCCGGTGTAACGGAACGCACGAGATAGTGCATATTATATACGCCCGGTTCCAAGCGATCGCTGTAGGCAACCACGCGATCGCGGTAAATCGTTTGATAGCCGATTTGCCAGCTACTTGCCTGCGCTTGTACCGCCTGCGTGGAGGTTTGGAAACTCGCATCTACCGCCTCAAACCCAGCGGGTAGATTGTCGGTAATGACGACGCGATCGACCGGGCGATCGGCGACAATTTCTAACCCAATATCAAACACCTGTCCGGCATTCACAGTCAAAGGTTTACCGTCAGCAGATAGCCCTATCCGTTGCAGCAGTTTTTCTTCGCTGGCGGGGCGAATTTCTCGCGCTACCCGCAAGCCGTTAAAGCGTCCCGGTTGATTTCCCTGCAATCGATAGCGGTAAGCAACCAGATAGTGCAGCGTGCCGTTACCCGATTTCTGTACAATCAGGTCATTTTTCCCGCGCGGCAGCTCTGTCATCCCCACATTTACAGAAACGCTGGGATTTTCGTAGCCTTTAAACCGCGCCGAATCTAACCGCTTGTCAGCCAGTTTTACCGTTGTAATGAAGTCAGGCGGTACGGGCTGCGTCTTGCTGTAATCCACCAGAGCAACCAGGGCTTCGGCGTTGTCGTAAGTGTTGCCCCAAGTGCCTTCTCGGCGCAGATTTAGCAGTCCTTGCAACAGGCGATCGCTGACTTCGGGTTTAACTTTTTGCGCGATCGCCAGACGCAGGGTTTGCGCCTGAGCCGTCGCCGGCGAACTCAACCAGCTCCAGCCGCGCGGCAAATTCACCGCAGCCGATCGCCCGGTTTCGTAAGTTGTTTCTTGCAGCTTGGCAAACAGCGCTTTCGACTCGTCCACCCAATCGGGAAACTGGGATAAATATCGCGCCAGTTTAATTTTCGTCACGGCATCGAAATTATCCCGCTGCGCGTAAATATCAGCGAGAAAATCATTGCGCTTGTTCCCCAATTCTGCCAGCGCCATCAGAGCATCTAGGCGTACTTGACCCTTGCACAATTCTCGGTTGCATGGCTCGTATTGTCCGGGGTTCGCGAGGATATTTTGCAGGTAAGTCGTCAGGCGAGAAAGCATCACAGAATCGACTGGCAATCCCGCTGCTTTCGCTAAAGCAAGGCTTTGAGCCGCGTAAGGCGTGACGAACGGATCGGAGGTTGTTTCTCCCGGAAAATAGGCAAATCCTCCGTCTGGCTGCTGGAGTTTTTGCAGGCGTTCAATCGATTGAGCAGCCTGTTGGGTTGGGTTGAAATTCGCGAATGTCTGCTTGTACTGTTTGCCCAGGGTTTGCAGGGAAGCTGCGATCGCCAACTGGCTTGCAGCCGGTTCGAGGAACGGCAAGTCGTCGTCATCCAAAACCTGCCGCGCCGGTACGGTTATCTCTGGAATTAAGGTACTGGCGAGAGAAATTTCCAACCCACCCGCATCGGGCGAGACATTCTTATTCACGTCGAGGGGAATTTTCACTAAATTAGTCGTCGTTCCCGTTTCGACTACTTGCTCTGTCACCTCTAGCGGCTTCACCGTCAAAGGCACTTCAAAAGCATCGCTCGCGCCGCTATCGAGTTTCGTGACAAATTTAACTTTACCCTCACCCTTGCTTTCAGCAACCATTGGGAAGCGGTAAGCGCGGGTGCCGGATTCTGCCTTGGCTTGCAAAGTTTGGCGAGTTTGGTTATTGTCAAACTTGACTGCACCCTTGACTTCGCCATTAATTGCCAGATTTCCCGTTTGTTTGGTATTGTTAGTCACGGATAAACCGGCTTCCAAGCGATCGCCCGGGCGGGCAAACTGCGGCAGCACCGGATTAGACAGCAGCGGTTGAGTGGTGATAAAGGTATTTTCTCCATTCCCAAAGCGCATGTCAGCAGTCGCAGCAACCGCCATGACTCGCCAAGTCGTCAAGTCATCCGGCACTTTAAATTTGACTTGAGCTTTGCCGCGATCGTCTGCAATAACAGAGCCGTTATAGTACGCCAATGGTTGAAAATTTGTGCGCGTGCGAGTGTTGGCTGCACCGGCTGACAATCCGCCGCCATAACCCCAACCTTTCTCTAACGGAGAGGCGAGCGGTTCTAGCACGACATCGGCGCGATTGTCCGCAAGGCGAGTCGAAATCGGCTGCTCGGCGTAAACAGTTTTTACCAAATCTGGCAGGCGATAGCCGCTCAGTTGCAGCACCGCTTCATTCACCGCCATAACGGTGAATTGTCCTTGGGTTGGGTTGCCCTTGGCATCCTTCAATTCTAGCTGCACTGTTTCCTCAGCACCCGGCTGTAATTCGGTTTGTCCGGGCGTGATTTGGACTTGCAAATACTTCTCATCCAAATTTGTTTGGAAAGGAGCAAAGCCAATTTGCGCTAAATTTTCCAGACTTCCCGGTTCTACCTGAGATAGAGGAGCGCCCTGCCGCACCAAAACCGCCTCGACGGCTGCATTGGGCAGCATCTCTGGGGTGACATTAAATTGGATTTGAGGTGCGCCGCCCTTGACTTTTGTCACCGTTTGATAGAGGATTTTGTCGCGTACCACTGCAAAATACAGCTCGGCTTCGGGATAGGGAGACTGAATCAGCGCCGTTGCCGTTTCACCTGGTTTGTAGGTTTCTTTGTCGAGTTTGATTTCCAGATAATTGTCGTCGCTCCGCCGCCCCCAACTTACCGCACTTTCACCCGTCGCCCAAATTTGCAAGTCAGTTGCGGTGACTTCATCTTTCCCTGCAAAATTCGCTCGGATGCGGTAAGCGCCGGATTCCGGGGGAGTGAGCGAGACTGTTTGGGGAGTGGTTGCAGATTTTATCTCTGCCTTAGCGACTGTTTTGTATTCGACTTGGTTGCGATCGCTTTGGCTGCCTTCCACCACCTGCGTGACGCGGCTGTAATCCATCTTTTGCAGCTCGACTACCACGCGATCGCCCGCGATCGCATTTCCGGCAGTATCGGTAACGACGACTTCCACAGGAAACGCCTTGTTTGCATCAGCTACAAAATTGCTTTGCAACCCGATGAAGCGATCGCTCGGCAGCGCTGTAAACGTCTTGGAATCCGCCACAGACAGATTAGAAACATCGGACACTTCTACATCGAACCGGTACACCATCGGATAAGGCAAATCTTTCGCAACAGTTACCGTTTGACTGCCCTTGCCGCTAGCATCCAGCACCGCATTTTGTTGCAGGACGTCGCTGGAAATAGAAGGCTCATTTTCTGGCCAAAACCACTGCCGCCCGAACGAGAATTTATCCCAACCTTTAGGGCTAAATTCCGTTTTGCGGCGGGTGACGTAGTATTTCGCCTGACCCGCTTCTACGGGCGAACCAAACAGGTAAGTGCTTTCTGCTTTTGCCTCTACCTTATCATTCACTAAAGCGAACTCTTTGTCAAGGCTTAAAGCGACCTTGAAATTCGGCGGCTTGAACTCAGCCACGCGGAACGAGCCGGATATTTCTACTCCATTTGTTCCTTTCGCCCGCAGGAAATAGTAACCCAAAGGTTGATTTTTCGCGAGAGGCAATTCTAGGGAAAACGTGCCAAATTCGTTAGTCGTCTGACTGCCCAAGTCAGTTTTGCTACCGTCTGGACTTTCTAGCGTCACGGCGTAGCGAGCATTTTTGTCTTGCTTGAGTCCTCCATTTTGCAGGTAGTAAGCCACTCCGGTAAACCAGGCTTTTTCTCCGGGCTGGTAAAGCTGGCGATCGGAGAAAATTTCTCCCCGCGATTGCGGCTTGCCATCATCCCAACTGGCATAAATGCCGTAGTCATAAGCACCGCTATACTCATTCGTGCGGGAAAATGCCCAGTCTTTGCCTTCGCGGGCAATTACTAGCAATTCAGGCGCTTGTTCCGAACCGTTGAGACATTGCTGCCAATTGCGATCGCTCAACAGTAACGTGCCAGTGTTGTCAGTTTTTCCTGCTGCACAAGGCTTGGGATTCGGTTGGGCTTTTGCCTGCAATTGCGATTGATAAATCTCCACAGGCGCGGCGGCAACTGCGGAACCGTCCGAAAGGTGATGCACTCGAATCAACCCCGAATCGGGGAACCACTGGGCAAATACCCCCAAATTGGTTAACTGCACCAATCCGTAAAATGCGGGTTCGCGCCACTGCTCTTTCTTGTTTTCCTGATAGCGATTCGTTCGCGCCTCAATCCCGTAAGCGAGCATACCAGTCGGCGCGCCCAATTTTTGCTGCAAGGGAATTGTTAGCTCGGCGGGTTGATTTTTCTTGCCCGATACCCGGAAAGATTCCCAGGATTCCGATTTGGGCAGTAAATTCGTTCCTTTCTCCCTGGGATAGGCGGAATCAGCATACACTAAATCCGTCGGTTGAACGACTTTATAAGCCGCTTGATACTTCGATTCGGGCAGGTTGACTGCCGAAATATTAAGCTGCAAGTCGTTTCCGGCTGGAAAGATATTTAATCCGGCAGGAGCCCAGATATCAGCCGCTACGTCGCCAGTTTCGTACTTTAATGAAATTGGCTTGCCCAGAGCTTGCCCGAACTTGTCTTTGAGATCGGCACCGATATTAATCGTATAGGTGGTTTTTGGATCTAAAGACCAAGGGTTGAGACTGACCGCCTTTTCGCCGTCATAAGCTCTGACGAGGCGAGGCTCTTTTTTCGGCGCTGGGGTGACGGTAATATTTGCGATCGCAGACTCCGCATCTAAACCGTTATTAAATTTCAACTCCGCACTGCCTTTGACAAACCGCCCGTAGGCTCCGCCCGCATCCGGCTGACCGAAATATTTGATTCCCTCAAAAGCCAGCGGCGCATAGGTAGTCACTTGACTGACGAAAGCGCGATCGCTCGGCATGTTGCCGCGAACCGGACGCAATCCCGGCGCAAATTCGAGGCGGTAGCGCGTTCCTTTTTTGAGTTCCTGCCGGGGAACGATGGTATAGTTCCACTCGCGCAGCGAAGGGTCGAATTTTTCCTGCGGCTGCTTGGCATCGTCGGATTTCTCCAGCGCGAAATCGAACGCAACCCCCGTTTTCTCTCCCTGGGGAATTAAACTCACGCGATCGGGAACAGAAGCTAAATCTAACTCCACATTCGAGGTAAATTTCAGAGTTGGCTTGACATCAAGGGGGCTGGGTTCATTATATTCCGTTTTCTCCGTGCTGGGCAAATTCGTCAGCTTGACGGGCTCCGTGTTGAAAGTCCAAGCCAAATCCTCAGCAAGCTGGTTATTTTTCAAATCCGCCAATCCCGCCTTGAGCGTTACTTTGACGCGCGTGGCTTTCGGCAGCGCCTGCTCTGGCTGAAATCCCACCATCCGGGGCGTTAAAAATCGGAATTGACCCGGTATTTGCGGCTGAATTTCAAACAGTTTCAGTTTAGCCTGTTGCTCCGAGCTGTCAAGGCTCTCAATCGGAATCACCGGCTCCTTGAAACGAATCAGAATTTGGGCGAGAGGTTCAGCCTCGCCCTTGGGACTGATTTGCTCGATCCAGTTTGGCAATTTCGGCGTCGCTAGCGGCGCAACTGCCGCCAGTGGCTCGACTTTTGAAGATGTGTTAATGGCTCCACATCCTGCCAGCCCCCATACCAGTATGAGGGCGAACAGACATCGCATCCAAGTTTTTACAACATGCATATTTCTCCTCTCACAGTAAATGAATCGAGGTAGGCTGGGCAGTGCTTCCTGACTGCCGACTGAGGCAGACTGATTTTTCAGTTAACCGATTAGGTCTACTTCTGATTAAACCTTAAAAATTTGAAAGAGTCAGAATATTGCATAATTTCTTAATAAAATAGAAAAAAGGCGCTAAAGCGCCTGCGACAAACCGAGTCGAACCTTCTATGACCAATGAACCTACCGCTGATTATGACAGTCCCTGGAAAGAAGCCCTCGATCGCTACTTTGAAGCCTTCATGGCCTTCTTTTTCCCGGTAGCTCACGCTAACATCAACTGGGCCAGAGAGTGCGAATTTCTCGATACCGAACTGCAGCAAGTAGTAAGAGATGCAGAACTCGGTCGGCGTCTCGCCGATAAACTGGTGAAAGTCTGGCGAACCGACGGACAAGAAACCTTAGTGCTGGTGCATGTAGAAATCCAGAGCAAAGTCGAATCAGACTTTGCCGAGAGGATGTTTGTTTACAATTATCGGCTGTTCGATCGCTATCGCCTGCCGGTCGGCACTTTAGTCGTTTTGGCAGACGAGCAACCTTCTTGGCGTCCGCATCGGTACGAGTACGATGTTTGGGGGAGCCGGACGAGCTTGCAGTTTCCCGTGGTGAAACTGTTAGATTATGAACCAGAGTGGGAAACCCTGGAGCAAAGCGCCAACCCCTTTGCCGCGATCGTCATGGCTCACCTGAAAACTCAAGCCACGCGCCGCCAGCCAAGCGATCGCCTACAATGGAAACTGCGGGTAGCCAAAAGCCTTTATCAGCGAGGCATGAGCCGCCAAGATATCCTAGAGCTATTCCGGTTAATAAACTGGATGATGGCGCTGCCAGAAGACTTAGAGCGATCGTTTCAACAACAAATCAAACTTTACGAGGAGGAAAGCAAAATGCCGTTTATCGCACCTTTTGAGCGCATAGCGCGGGCAGATGGCATCCTAGAAAGGGGTCGCGAAGATGTCATCGAAATTTTAGTGACTCGGTTTGAACAGGTGCCCGACGATCTGGTCGATGCCATTAATCAGATAAACGATGCGGCTCTGCTGAAAACGCTCCTCAAGCGAGCCATTACCATTGGTTCGCCGGAAGAATTCCAGCAGCTCCTGGCTCAGTTGACTTCTTCTCAAGGAGAAGGAACCGCCTGAACTTAGGAGGGGCTAGATAAAAGAGCGATCGCCTTTTTTCACCGAAGAGCGATCGCTCTTTTATAGAATAGACATTGAGAAGCGATCGGCAGGAACATAAATAATGCGTTACGCTGTTGTGATTGAAAAGGCTAAAGGTAATTATTCGGCTTACGTTCCCGATTTACCCGGTTGTGTAAGCGTTGGCGATACACTCGAAGAAGTAAAGCAAAATATACAGGAGGCGCTCGCCTTTCACTTAGAAGCGATGAGAGAAGATGGGCTGCCGATTCCCCAGCCTGCGACAGAATGTGAATATGTCGAGGTTGCAGCAGGTGTCAGTTGAGCGGGAGCCTCTCACTTGTGTAGGGGCGAAGCATTGGCGCGAATAATCTGTCGGTTAATCGTCAATATCTATTCGCAAATGCTTCGCCCTCACCCCGGTATCTGCAGGCACCGGGATGCTCCCGAATTGAGCGCCCTCGCTTAGAAAAGCGATCGCCTGTTTCTCACCGAAGGGCGATTCGCCCTGGGGCGGGCACGGCGGCAGCGCCCCTACCGCTTCACGCGCGGGACAAAACGCGCTACAATTCGCAGAGTGACTCCGCAATAGGGGGATTAATAGCGGTGAATCGTCAGGGCGCTAGCGCTTTCTATTTATCGCCTCAGCGGATTACAACAAAAGAGAAAATATGTCAAGCCTTTTTAAAAAAATTAATCAATAAAAAGACAGGTTGCCAATGGGATGCACGCTAAAATTGGGGGAAACGGAGATAGCACCGAGCGCCGGGGAGAGTCCACCGGATTGCAGGTGCACTTCAGCGCCTCTTGAGAGAGTAGCATTGTCCACCGCCCAACCGGGCGAAAGGTGAATCCCAAGTCCAAAATCCCAAATCGAATCAGCCAGAGAAACGCCGGTGAGGTTGACAGATGACAAACGAAGAACTGCTGCAAATTATCGAACAAGCTGCTAGGGATAGGGTAACATCCCTTGACCTTTCATGGAAAGGATTGACGGCGCTGCCACCGGAAATCGGCAATCTCACCAATCTGACAGAGCTAAACCTCTACGTCAATAAACTGACGGCGCTGCCACCGGAAATCGGCAATCTCACCAATCTGACAAGGCTATATCTCAGCAGCAATCAACTGACGGCGCTGCCACCGGAAATCGGCAATCTCACCAATCTGACAGAGCTAAATCTCAGCGTCAATAAACTGACGGCGCTGCCATCTGAATTCGGCGAACTACGCAATCTGGTACAGCTAAACCTCGGCGTCAATAAACTGACAGCGCTGCCACCGCCAATCTGCGAACTACGCAATCTGACAGAGCTAAACCTCAGCGAAAATCAACTGACGGCGCTGCCACCGGAATTCGGCAATCTCACCAATCTGACAGGGCTAGACCTCAGCGAAAATCAACTGACGGCGCTGCCACCGGAATTCGGCAATCTCACCAATTTAAAAGCGCTCGATATTAAAGATTATCCAGAATACTTGGAATTATGCTTATTATACTTAGGAGGTAATCCCCTCGTTTCCCCACCACCGGAAATCTTACAGCAAGGCATCGAAGCCACTTTAGCCTATCTTCGCGAACAACTCCACGCTCAACAACCGCAGTGGGTTTCTAAACTGATCGTCGTCGGTGAAGGCGGCGTCGGCAAAACCTCGTTATTAAAATCCCTCCGAGGCGAATCTTTCAACTCCCAGGAATCCACCACCCACGGTATTGAAGTGCGGGCGTTGGAATTCGCCCATCCTGCCAAAGCAGGCGTTACCATGCAACTCAATGCCTGGGACTTTGGCGGGCAAGAAATCTATCACGCCACCCATCAATTCTTTCTCACCAACCGCTCTCTATTCCTGCTAGCCTGGAATGCCCGCCTCGGCTTTGAGCAGGGTAAACTTTATTACTGGCTCGACAGGATTCAATCCCTCGCTCCCGATTCCCCGATTTTACTGGTTGCCACCCACATCGACGAGCGCGATGCTAACCTTCCCTTCGCCGAGTTGTGCCGCAAGTACCCCCAAATTGCCGGACAGTGTGAAATTAGCAGCAAAACGGGCGAAGGTATTGATACCTTGCGGCAATTCATTGCTGACACCGCTGCCAAATTGCCCCTGATGGGTGAAATGTGGCCGGCTACTTGGCTCAATGCCGCCAATGCCATCCGCTCCCTGCCAGAAAAATACCTTAGCCCGCAACAATTGCAAAAGCTAATCGCTGCAAATGGGGTTTCCGACGACAGCGTTTTTATCCTGGCGCAATGGCTGCACGACTTGGGCGACATTCTCTATTTCCGGGATAACGAAGAACTCAACGACATCGCTATCCTCAAACCCCAATGGGTGACGGAATATATCAGCAAAGTCTTGGAAAGTCAAGAGGTAATTGACAATTTAGGCGTATTTACTCGCGCTCATCAGGCTAAACTGTGGCACGATTTAGAGCCTTTCGCGCGCGATCGCTTTTTGCGCCTGATGGAGCAGTTTGACCTATCCTACCGCATACCTGATGACGGGGCAAGCAGTCCAAAAAATGCCAGTCTGATTGTGGAGCGCTTGCCCCTCGATCCGCCCAACTACCAACCGCAATGGGACGCCATTCTAGGGCGGGGCAACTGCAGTGAAATGTCGGTGAAATGGCGACTCAATACCATTCCCGCAGGCATTCCCACTTGGTTTATTGCCCGATCGCACCGCTTCTCTACCGGCACCCACTGGCGCAACGGCGCTTTATTAGCAGATAGAGAGCAAAAACACCTCGCCTTAGTGCAAGCCTTTCCCCAAGAGCGCTACCTGGAATTAACCGTCCGAGGAGCCAACCCTCAGAATTTCTTTGCCCTGCTCAAAGACGGCATCGAGGAGACGCTGGCGCGATTTCCCGGATTGCAGGTGAAACGTACCATACCCTGCCCCGGTTCCCCCAGTCAACCCTGTAGCAGCGAATTTGACATCCAGAACTTAGAGAGAAAGTATGAAAAAAAGAAACTGACTTTCACATGTACCGAATGTGATGAAGACATATCAGTGATTAAACTGCTGCACGGCTTTGACTTGACGCAGCAAATCTCTGCCGTGCCCAGTGATAACCTGGATTTAGTTTTGTCATACCTTGAGAAAATCGAAAACAACCAGACGCAGGGACAAGATAAAATAATCGCCTTACAAACTGAATTGCTGGAACTGTCGCAGCGGGAATTTACCAAAGCCTTCCGCATCGAACAATCCAAAATCGACTCCCACTGTCCCAATATCTTTGTATTGCGTCCCCGCGATGGGAAAAAGTGGCAGCGGGCTCTGTTCGGGCAAAAGTTCGACCTGCAACTTTACTGTCAAGCGCCCGGTTGCTTGCATCCCACTCAGGAGGGCGGTTTGTACGAAATTGACAATCCCGCCCAGTGGTTGACGGCGATCGCGCCTTATATCCGCAATTTGGTAAAAGTCTTGAGATTTGCTGCGCCATTTTTCGGCCCTTGGGTGCGCCTGATCGATCCGAATGAGTATGAAGCTTTATTCAAGAATGACATGGAACTAATGAAACAAGTGGCGGAGCAGTTGCCAAAACTCGAAGGTTCTGAAAATTTGGAATTAGCGGGCAGAATGGGTCATGGTAGCAGGCAAAATTCCGACTCAGAACAGATCCAGGGCGCGGCTCTGCGTGCCTTGCGACAACTTTTGGACGAAAAAGACACCCAGCACCATTGGGGCGGTTTGCAGAAGGTTTTGACTCCAGAAGGGCATTATTTGTGGCTGTGCGAATATCACGCCAAGCAATACAAGCCCTGAAGTCGAAGAAACCCGGTTTCTGGCGATCGCCTTTTTCGGACAAACGCGCGATCGCTCTGTTTTAAAGGTTCAATTAAATTGGTATTACTCGTTCCCAGGCTCAGCCTGGGAACGCAAGGATTGGAGGCTCAGCCTCCCGGTAAAGGGTTTTCACCATTCAGGGCGCTTGTTTTTTATTATCTGAAAAATTTTGCAGATTTTTTTAAGGAAAGAGACGCGATCGCTGCTTCAAAATAAATAATAGGTAGTCGCGGGCGGAGGAGCGATCGCGTGAGAAACATTACCCAGATTTGGGCGCAGGTTCAGCAAAAGCTTTGGCACCGCATAAGTCCCAAAAATCAACAGCGGTGTAAAATTATCCTGGGTTTGGCGTTACTGGCGGTAACGGTGCGAAGTCTGCCCTATCTGGCTCCTATCCGCGCGGCAGATATGCTTCAAGACGATCGGGCGATCGCATTTAGCGATCGCAGCGGGCTTCCCCTGGGAACTCTCCTCACCCGCGACCAAAATCATACCGCTGTTGTCCCGCTGAGTCAAATTTCTCCTCACTTTATTCACGCAATAATAGCCGCTGAAGATGGGCGGTTTTACCAGCACGGGGCGCTGGATGTGCAGGCGATCGCGCGTTCCGTCAAAGAAGCCATTCAAGCCAGAAAAATTGTCTCAGGCGCTTCTACCATTACCATGCAACTGGCGCGGATGTTAGAACCGGCTCCCCGCACCCTGCCTAACAAATTCGGCGAAATTTGGCTGTCTTGGCGGATTGCCGCTGGCACGAACAAAGATGATATCTTGCAAGCTTACATCAATCGCCTGCCGATGGGCGGCAATATCTACGGCGTCGAAGCATCAGCTCGCGTTTATTTCGGCATTCCCGCATCAGACCTCAATTTAGCCCAAGCAACGCTCCTCGCTGCCATTCCCAACGATCCGACTTATCTGAATCCCTATTATATCTGGATTCCCCTCAAGAAGCGGCAAAAATACGTTCTCGATCGCATGGTGAAAGACGGCTACATCACCCAAACTCAAGCAGATCGAGCCTATGCAGAAGAAATTTCGCTGCAACCTCCCAACCAAGGAATCATCGCGGCTCCTCACTTTTTATTCTGGCTGGCAAACCAACTCCCACCGCAACATCCCCCTCACATCCGAACCACTATCGATCGCCCCCTCCAGCAATTTGTAGAAGCGCAGGTGCAGCAAGTTATCCGCACCCTAGAGGGAAATAATGTCCGCCATGCCGCCGCATTAGTTATCGACAACCGCACGGGTGAAGTGTTGGCTTATGTCGGTTCGCCCGATTACTTCGATCGCGATCAAATGGGGCGCAACGACGGCGTGCAAGCCTTGCGCCAACCGGGTTCGACGCTCAAGCCTTTTCTGTACGAATTGGCATTAGAAAAGCGCGTCATTCGCCCCAATACTATCTTAGCAGACGTACCGACTCATTACGCCATTCCCGGTGCAAAACTTTACAGCCCTATTGATTACAGCGAAACGTTTCTCGGTCCCGTGCGCGTGCGGTTGGCTCTGGCAAATTCTCTCAACGTTCCAGCGGTGCGGGTGCTGGAAAAAGTGGGCGTGGAGAATTTTCTCGATCGCCTGCGCGAACTGGGATTTGAGCATTTGAATCAATCTCCAGAATATTACGGATTAGGGCTGACACTGGGGAGCGGCGAAGTCAGTTTGTGGGAATTGGCGCGGGCTTATTTGACAGTGGCGAAAAAAGGAGAAATCGCGCCGCTTGTTGCGGCATTTTCGGATGATGCAGAGAACAGCCAGGGAATTAATGCTCTGGCTAATACCCAAACTCGCCTAAAGCCTGCGGAAAAGGACGCATTGCCCCGCCTTGATTCCCCTGCAACTTGGGCGCTGATTGCCGACATATTGAGCGATCGCCACGCTCGCGCTCATGCGTTTGGCGTCGAATCGGTGCTGAGTTTGCCTTTCAATGCTGCAGTGAAAACCGGCACGTCTTCTGATTTTCGCGATACTTGGACGGTTGGGTTTACTGTCGATTATACGGTAGCGACTTGGGTAGGAAATTTCAACGGCGAACCGATGAAACAGGTTTCTGGAGTGACGGGTGCGGCTCCCCTCTGGAACCGAATTATGTTGCACCTGCACGAGAAACGAGAACCTGCCGCTTTTCCCCCTCCTGAAAATCTCGTGCAGCGCCCTATCTGTGCTGTTACGGGGTTGCGTCCTGCGCCCGATTGTACCGCCATTGTCAGCGAATATTTTTACCCGGAAGATATCGGGGATTACGAGGCAGTTGCTGCGTCTCGCAAGTCTCAACCTCTCAAGTTGTCGAGAGAGTATGACGAGTGGCTCTCCGTGCAGCAGCAACCGAGTTTTGCTAACAACTCCCTCAAAATTCTGTTTCCTCACAATGACGCTTATTTCTTGCTGAATCCGGCTGAGCCATCGCGGCTGGAATTTAAACTCGCTGGAGCCTCTGCCCCTGTCGAGTGGCGGCTGAACGGTCAAAAATTAGCCGCGCAGTCGCCTAATTCTCTATTTTGGCGCATGGCTCCCGGCGCGTGGACGTTGGAGGTGAAAAGTGGGGAAATGGCGGATCGGGTGAGTTTCCAGGTGCAGGTAGGGGACAGTAACAATGCGCGCCGGGGCTTTTCGATCGCGGACAAGAAAAAGCCGTAATTGAAGTTTTATTTCCAGTCTTTTGCAGCTTGCGCCAAAACGTAAGCGGCTACCTCATTTATCTCCTGCTCTGTCAATCTATCTTTAAACGCTGTCATGGCGTTTTTGCCATTGGCGACGATAGACGCGATCGCCTCTATCGAATCCATCTTATATTTTTTCAGCGCCCCTTGTTTCAGGTTCTTTCCCCGTCGGATAATATTGCCGCCATTGGGATGGCACCCCGCACAGTTTACCTCGAAAATCCGCGCTCCGTTCCCTATCTCTTCTGCGAATGCCGGCGGGGTGAGGGCAACGATTAGCATCGCCACTGTCAGCAGTAAAACCGTTAATAGCTTTTTCAAGGGGATTCTCCTTTGTAACCGTCTTGCTTTGATTCGGTTGAGCCGTTGCGTATTCAATCGGCAAATAAATGTGGTTTGAGGCAGAGCCTCAATTCCTTCGTTCCTGGGGCAACCACGGGGGGATTGCCCCTACAGCCTGGGAACGAGAAAACGAGAAAAAATTACTCTTTCTCCCCCTTCCTTTGTAGGGGCGAGCCCCCGTGCTCGCCCTAGAGGCGGGAGGTTAGGTTCTAACGGCGATATTCGTCGCCGCAGTCGCCTATCAGCTTGTACAAATCTCGCGATTTCTCGCAAACTGCATCAATCCGGCTGTAATCTTCGGCGTCTAAGCTGAAATCAAAGACTCTGGCGTTTTCTTCCAAGTGTTCCGATAAACCGAGCCGCACGCCGACGATCGCGCCTCCGACGGCTGGCTTCTCGATGATATAACGCACTGCCACATTAGAAATGCTGACTTGATATTTGTCGGCAATCTCTTTGAGTACCTGCAGCAAGGCTTGAAATAGGCTCCACTCGCCCCACGCATCTACCATATTTTTGTATTTGTTGAGGGAGGCGGTGGCTAGCATTCCCCGGTTCGGTTCGGGCTGTCCGAGATATTTCTCCGACAGCAAGCCGCCGCAAACCGTGCCATAAGCGAGCAGCTTGATATCGTGTTCCAAGCACAACTGAATCATCTGCTGTTCGGGACGGCGATCGACGATGGAAAATTGCACTTGATTGGAGACGATTTTAATACCGCAGTCAAGGATAATTTTCAGATGTGAGGTATCGAAGTTAGTTAGAGCTAGATGCTTGATTTTTCCCTCTTGCTGGAGTTCCGCCATGTAGCGGAGCGCGTCCAGGTAGTTTTGATCGCGGTACTCCCACCAGTGGAATTGCAGCATATCCAAGCAGTCAACTCCCATTCTGCGGCGGGAAATATCAATATTGTCCTCGACCAGTTTTTTGGTCATTTTGCCCGGTCTGGGCACCCACTTTGTAAAGGCTTGGATATTCTCCAGGGCTGCTTCGCCACGGGTGGCGGCGAGTTGACGCCTGAATTCGCCAATCAAGTCCTCGGCTGGGCCATAATGGTCTGCCAGATCCCAAGTGGCGAACCCCGCATCCACATACTTAAACATGCTCTGGATGGCGTTTTTTGGGTTGATGCGCCCGTGGTAGCCAGACACTTGCCACATCCCGTTTAAGATGCGGCATATACTCATATCAGGGGTCAACTGCACTCTGCTTGATGCGGGTAGCTTCATTTGTGTACGTTTTTGGGATCGTTGCGTCTCTTTACAGAATAAACTAGAATAAACTAAAATGACTGAGGAACGAGAAGTTTTATCGGCTAACCAGGCTTTTTATCGCGCTTTCGAGAAACGGGACATCGAGGCAATGAGTGCCGTTTGGTCGAAAGGGACTGGCAGCCTCTGCATTCACCCCGGACGGGATGCGCTGCGGGGCTGGGAAGCAATCCGCTCTTCCTGGGAAGCGATTTTTAAGAATACTAATTATCTGGAAATCGAGACAGATATCATCTCGGCGGAGGTTCACGGCAATATCGCCTATGTCGTCCTTCGCGAAACTGTCCTGCAAGTAATTCGGGGCAGGAGAATGGAGGCGCAGTCGATCGCAACGAATATTTTCGAGCTTCTGGGCGGGAAATGGTATTTAGTCCATCACCACGGCAGTCCTGTCAGTCGATAGAGCAGTTTTCTTTTCAAGTGAGGTACTTCAGAAACCCGGCTTCTTAAAGAAGCCGGGTTTCTGGCCTGTACTTCACCCGACTGAAAAACGCTATAGAGTGTTAGAAAAGTATTTGTTAATCGAAAAAGTAGGGGGTGTTATCGCAATGGTAACGCCCCCTACAAATTTCCCCTAGCGGTTAATTGCCGAAACCGCCGATCGCCGTGTTGCTAAAATTTGCCGCTCCCTGAGAGGCGCGCGTCGCCGACTGAGAAAACACTTGAAATGCCTTGCGGATTTCTGCCTGAGTATTGCCGGGGGTGAGAATCCACTCGGGACGGATGCCCATGTCGCGGAACACTTGGCGGAAATTGGTACTGCCGTCATCGATTCCCATCGCGGCAATAATGTGGTTTTCAGCCATCAGCATGTCTTTCACGAGCGTCGCAACCGTCTTGGCACTGGCGCGCGTCGAATGTTCGTCTGCCCCATCGGTGATAATCAGAGTCACGGTGCGCACCGGCACGCCATTGTCGGCAAATTCCTGAGATTTTGCCAGCACCGTTCCGAGCAGCACGACCGTTTGATCGTACAGGGGCGTGCCTTGGTTGGGATCGTAGTTGCGATCGCTCATCCGCACCGCTTGCTCTAGGGGACAATACGGATACAAAACGAAACCGTTAAGATAGCGGGTGTGGACTAAAATACTGTCTTTCTGACTGGAAGTTTGCAGGGCATCGAGGACGGCATTGTGGCCATCTCGCACCGCTGCGGCATTATTGCCATATTGGATAGAACCGGAATCGTCCGGCATGATGCTGACGAGTACAACTTCGCTCGCCGCGACATCATCGACGCTCACGCCCAATCCCGCCTGGATTTGGGCACCGATATCGATCGCGCTGAGCGCTTGCGCTGACGCGGTTGAGAGCAATCCTTCTTCGCGGGCGGATTGAAAAAGATTGTTGAGATTGGGTGCTTGGCTCATAGTTACTTGTTTGGGTGATGTAAACTGGAACGTATAGAAAATTACGCAGGCAGGGCGTAACAAAACTTAACAAAAGTCGCTCCCGACTGCGGCAGTCAAAACCGCTTCTTTATGCCCGGTTCAAAAATTCAGGAGGCAAAAACGTATGAGTACAGTTTTGTTGTCGGAAGACTGCTCCCCTACGCGGCAGTGGATAGCTAACCTCCTGAGAAGAAACGGCTTGAGGGCGATCGAAACCAGCGACGGGATTGAAGCATGGCAGCAAATTCAGGAAAATCGCCCCGACTTGGCGATCGCCGACATCGCTATGCCGACGTTGAAAAACTACGATCTTTGCAACCGGCTCAAGTCCGATCCCGAAACGCGCTACATTCCTTTTATCTACTACTCCAGCCTGCGCGGCGAATTCGATCCGGGCTGGAAGCGCAAGCAGCGAGCGGATGCGTACATTAAGAAATATGACTTGCCAAAGTTGCTGGAGGCGGTGAAACAACTGTTGGGATTGAACGGGGAAAGTTTTCCTAACATAAATTTGGCGGATGCTTGGACGGAATACGGAATTTTACTGGCCGATAGCTTTCGGATTTTTGAGAGAGACAACGGGAGATCGATCTGCCAAAATATTCTGGCAATATTCGAGAAAGCGCTAGAAGCCGATGCCCGTCACGCCTCAGCGCAGCACTACTGCGATCGCCTGCAAGAAATATTAAGACAGAAGCAGCAATATACCGTACTGGTGGCAGAAGATAGCGCCAGCGTGCGAGAGATGATTTGCGACTTGCTGGCGGAACGAGATATCCAGGTGATTCAAGCTGCCGATGGCGTGGAAACGATGGAGAAAATTCAGGAGAATTTAAATCGAATCGATTTAGCGATTAAAGACATCTCCTCGCCCCGGATGAATGGCTACGAAGTCTGCCGCTTGATGAAAGCCAATCCCCAAACCCGACACATTCCTTTTATATTTTGTTCCAGCAAGGGGGAAATCTGGGATTACTACTGGGGGCTGAAGCAAGGAGCAGATGCTTACATTGCCAAACCTTTTCAACCGCAAGAATTGGTCGATACGGTGATGCGGCTGCTGCAAGGAGATTATGAAATTTATCATCCGATTACTCCGGCTAGTGTTCTGACAAAACGCGGCATTCAGTTGCAAAAATCAGGCGGCGAACCGAGCGGCTACTATGCTTCAACCCTGAATACGTTCGATCGCGCCTTGGAACTGAAATCGAATGGATATACCGCCAGGAGAGAGCGGGTAACTGTGTTAGAAAAAAGCATGGCCGATCTCTGGACAGAATACGGCATCCAACAGGAACGATTGGGCGATCAAAATGGGGAAGCTTGGGCTTATACGGCGGCATTAGAGGCATTTGAGACAGCTTTGAGAATCAACCCGAATCACTCGCTAGCGAACCGGCACCGGGCAAGTGTGCGCCAATACTTTGCTCAAAGAGAGCGATCGCGTCAGAGCCAGCAGTCACCCTGCACGGGATGCCTGTATTACTACGGCAAAGACGGCTTGACTTGTGCGGTGCATCCATTTGGAATCAGCGGCGAACACTGTGCGGATTGGAAAGCTGAGTAACATCAGTTTGCAGCTTGCCGGGGATTTTGAATCCCCGGCGGGAGAAAACCAACCAGAATTTAAAGCTGAATGCCCGCCCAAGAAGCGATCGCATCCGTCGATTTTACCAAGTGCATCCCCGCATCGGCAAACCGCTGGAAAGCAGCATCGGCTTGCGGCGTGAAATCCACCACTCCCGGCACCACCACAGGCGAGGTGCAATCTTCCAGCAGGTAAACTTTCTTAGCCAGATTCGCATCTTGCGCCAAAATCTCCGTCAGCAGGTCGTCAATTGTCCAAGCCACGCAGTGACTTTTCGCCTGACCGGCAATAATTACCGCGTCAAATTCCAGCAATTTTTGGATAAAACGGGTATTTTTTTGAGCGATCGGGCGACCGTCTGGCCCTTCCAAGACTTCTGGCCGCAAAACGGAATAATTTTCCGTGAGAGGATTGCCGCCTTTAATCTCAAAAAGCGTCTGGCTGTGGCGGGCTATATTGTGGAAAAATATCGCCTCTTCTACCGCTGAAACGAGGGCGTGTCCGATTCCTCCTAGCATAGAATGATACGGCCAAACTGTCAAGGGGTATTTTCCCTCATCGCTCAATTTTTTAACATAGTGCAGGGCATATTTTTGCAGGAGCAAATAGTTGCCATTGACGAGGCTGTAGGCGATCGCTGGGTTGACTTTCCAGACACCTTTGAGAACGTCGTTGTAGGTGATGGCAGTCGCGGCGGGCGCGGGATGTTCGCCGGCATCGTTCACCCAGAACATAGGATGAAAGATTTGCATGGCGGTGTGGGTGTCCATTGTGGGCGCGATCGCCGTAATTGCGCCGAGATTGCGGTAGATAAACTCGCACAGCCGCACGTTATCGCCTACTGCCCCCGTACCAGAACGCCCGCCTACAAATAATTCAAATTTGGGAATGCAAAAAGTATTTTGCACGTCAATTGCCATCAAACAAATGCGGGTTTTGTCTTTGGCGGCGGGCTGAATGCCGTACTTTTTCGCCCAGGCTTCGGCTTCGGCAGCGCGTTCTTGATAGAGGACTCGCCAAACTTCGCCGACTCGTTTAGCATCGAAGTGGGTGGGGATGGGAAGTTGAGTTTGTGCAGTCATGGTTTTTTCCTTTGCTATCAGTTAGTTTCTCGTTCTCTCGTTCCCAGGCTGTAGGGGCAATCCCCCCGTGGTTGCCCCAGGAACGAGGATGGATTAGGTAATTTGCAGCAGGCGAATTTGCTGGTAATTGACGACATACAAGCCGCGATCGCCCGGAAATAGCTGGCTGCTGCTGTCAACAAAAGGCTCTGTATCAGGGAATTCTTTAGTTTGCACGATTGTACCGTTTTGGGTTTCCACGCGCACAATTCCGTCGTCAAGCGCGGCGAACAGAAAATTGCCCGCTGCACATTTGCCGTGAATGGTTGAAAGCCAGGAAGCGCCACCGGCTGCTGATGAAGCAGTGGCTTCTACAGTGCCATCGGAGCGAATCACTGCACACTGATTGATAGTGTGAGATTGTTCTCGGCTCGCCCAGAAGAACCAGCAGCGATCGCCGCTAAAGGTGCAAGTAGCGTCGAGTAGCTGCCCGCTGTAGGGGGGAAGTTTGACGCGATCGCAGATGCCCTGGCGCTTGGCGTCAAATACAAAGGCGACGTTGAGATTCCCGGCGCGGTAAAAACCAAAACCGAAGCGATCGCCCGCCCAAAACTGAGTTTGACCGGCTAGCACGTCGCCGATGTATTCTGCACCCAGATACCCCTGCCGCAGCAGTTGCCCGCTATAAGTCCAGTAATGGCAAAACTCATTGGCGTCAAAGGTTTCGGCTGCTATGCGGTGGGGTTCTTTATCCGGAGCGATCGCGATAACTTGTCCCTGCTTGCCAATTAGCGTAGATTTTCCCTGGATGCGAAATTGCACTTGGGGGTCTAATTGTCCGCTGAGAAAAACAGAACCGTCTTCGCGCTTGAATTCTCCTTGTTCGTGATAAATCCACCGCAGTTTTCCACTTTGCAGAGTGGCGAAGAGAATCACGCCTTCGGTTGCAAAAATTGACTGAGCCGTCACCGTTCCCCGCACCACCTGTGTAACTTCTAGCGTTGGGGTAAGCACTGAAACAGCGAGGCTGCAATTGGGGCAGGTAGATCGAGCGTGTTCGGTTCCGCAGTGCTGGCATTGTTTCCAGTATAGCCGATCGAGGAGCGATCGCGGAAATTCCCCGCGCCTATCTTTTTCAAATACCTGATGGAAATAATCCAGTAAATCATCTGGCAGGACTTTATAGGGAATTGCCGGCTTGGGATACTTCACCTCTGGGTGAAAAACCGTAATTCGCTGCAAAGGTCTGGCGTCGTGAGGAATGCGATTGGATGAGCTTTTCGGGCGGTAGACGCCGCCGTAAGGATCGACAAACAGCAAGCTCTGCATTAATAATACATTGAAAGCATACCAATCGGAGTAGGAAGTATGCGGTTTTTCCAAAAAAAGTTTCGAGGCTTTGGCATCACAGAGGAGGGGGTCAGCAAATCGCGCAGTAAAGACTTGGCAGAAAAAACCGCCGTACTGAAACGAATCGGCATCGATGAGATAGGCTTCGGTGCCGCGAACTAAAATATTTAAATCGTTAAAATCGCCAATCACCGCCCCTGCTTGGTGAATTTGAGCAACGGAGGAGTGCAAGTCCTGAAAGATTTTGACGACGGTTTGAGCGGGGACGCCCGACTGCCGGAAAGCGCGATCGCCGTATTTCATCAAAACCTGCGTGCCTGTAAGGAGCGCCATCGTATAGCCGAGTACGGTTTTGCCTTGGGAATCCGTTGCCAACTCTTCCGGCTTAACGACGCGATCGGGCAAATTCTTGGGGAACTGGCGGAGTTTGATTTGGTGTTCTTGCAGGCGATCGCGAGCTGCTTGCTGCTGGGCAGGCGAATTTTGGTAGTCAGGATGATCGGGTTGTTTAAATACCTTCAGCGCTTTACCGCTGCCGATATTGTAAACATCCGCTTCGCCTCCCTTGCCGACAGATTGGCTGGGTTTAAGGTTTATTTTTTTTCGATTTATCCAAATATTCATTACCTTTTACCCCGTGCTTTTTACAAGGGTTAATAAGTTTTAGCAGGACGCTTCCTCAGCACCATCAAGGTTGTATCGTCGGGCAGCAAACCCACTGTCCTCACAAATTGCTGACCTTGCCAGTCAGGTTTGGTCACTTCCCGATTCATCTGGGCGAGCTGGCGGCGCACCAGATCGGAATTTTTAAAATAGCGGTCTTCTTCCCAAAACTGAGAAATTGAGCCGACTTTTTCTTCTTTTCCGGGCAAATTGCGTTCGGCTGAGCCGATAAAATCTTTGACGCCATCAGTGCCGATTAAAATAGAGCTTACCTCGTCAATCGGCAGGTTTTGGTGGATCTGAAATTGCCACCTAGCTACAGGGTAGTCTGAAAAAGCATACGCCAAATAAGGCGGGGCGTTCAGCGGAAATGGCCCCAATTGCGTGACAGTACCGTTGACGACAATAACGCCATCGCCGATCGAAAAGAGCGACGCACCGGCTGGCGTCACCAAAGCGCCGACAATCGTGAATAAGAAATAATCGTAGAGGGTTTGGGAAAAATTGCCTCCCATTGTTTCGGCAATAGTTTGCAGCTTTTCGAGCAAGTCTTGCTGCACCTGCTGCCAAAATGAATCGCCGATCGCCGTTTTTTCGGCGCGAGAGGCGATCGCCTCCACCACCAAGCGAGCGCCTATTTTCGCTCCCACCTCGCTGTGAGCGCAGCTCCCGCAACCGTCGCACACCACTGCGATCGCGCACGTTTCCGAACAGATGCCGAAATAGGCATCTTGATTATTTCGGCCACTTCGCAGGTGATCCCTGCCGATAACCGATCCGCCTGCAACTTCAAACAGCTCTTTCATGGGGCATCGTGTACTCGCTACACCTAATATAGTGTTCTAAAAACACTATGTCAAGGGGGAGGAAGCAAAAATTTCACTGTCCCATCTAAACGGCCTACAGTAGAAGCAGAGGACACAAAATGGATTCATAAGAGGTGACGCTCTGATGGTTGCAGCAGCGCAAAAGAGGTCAAACCCGCTCTCTGAGGGCAGCCTAGAGCCGTTCGATGCAGCGAAACTCGAGTGGTTTCGCCGCGAACTCCGAGCCTGGGGGAGCCAGCACCGCCGGAATTTTCCCTGGCGCAGTACGCAAGACCCTTATGCCATCTTGGTTGCAGAGTTTTTGCTGCAAAAAACCAATGCGGCAAAAGTCGCGCCCGTCTACGAAGAGTTTCTGGCGCGCTATCCGACGCCAGAGGCTCTAGCTGCCGCGTCGGTAGAGGAAGTCACGGAAATTTTGCAGCCCCTCGGACTTGTTTTCCGAGGCGATCGGCTGATCCGTTCAATGCAGCGCGTGGTAGAAAATTTTGGCGGGAAAATTCCCGATACAGAAGCAGAATTGCTCGACTTGCCCGGAGTTGGGCACTACATCGCGCGATCGGTGTGCGCGCACGCTTATCTACAGCCGAAAGCGGTATTGGATACGAATGTCGCGCGGATATTGGAGCGGTTTTTTGGCTTTACTGGCAGTCGGGTAAAGTCGCGATCGCGCCAGCATTTAGAGGCAGCAGAGCGAGCCGCACCTGAAACAGAAGTCGGAGCCTGGAATCTGGCACTGTTAGATTTTGGGGCGGCAGTTTGCACGGCGAGAAATCCGCACTGTGCGGAATGTCCGCTACAGCAGCAGTGTTCGTACTTTCAAAGTAGGAGGGATGGCTCGAAAGATTGATATACGAACAAGTCGCGATCGCTTTTTTGGGTTTATAAAAGTGATTATTTTTTCGCAAAAATTAATATTTATTGGTATGGTATTTGAAACTCATTCAGTTAAATTGTAGTAAAACAAGAGAGGGAAAGAGAGAAGAACTTCTCTCAAAAAAAACAAAACATGACCCGATTTATCCACGATCAATTTGCGAAGGACTACTTAGAGGAATTATTAGCGCCCTTCGGAGAAGTGCTGGCACCGCGACGGGTAGCAGGAGAAGTCAGAGAAATAGATGTGTGGTTCGTACCCGCACCAGAGGCGAGCGAGCGCGCAAGCGTTAATCTGGGATTGTTAGGGAGATTGATGACAAGCGACGCGGCGTTTGAACCGTTCCGCAATCCAGTCACCCCCGACGAGATATGCAGTTGCCTGTCAAAAGTGCTGCAGGTGCGAGAAAAATACCAGCGCGACGCCAACCGCAACAAAACCAAACTGCAAGAAGCTTCTTATCCGAAATTGTGGATACTGACTCCAACAGCATCAGCCGAGCTACTGGGGGGATTTCACGCTAGAATAGATGAAAACTGGTTGCCAGGGGTTTACTTCTTGGGAGAGTACCTGCGGACGGCAATCGTGGTGATTCACCAGCTACCCCGCACTCCAGAAACCCTGTGGCTGAGGGTGCTGGGCAAGGGGACGGTACAAAAGCAGGCGATCGACTCCCTAGAGGCACTTCCAGAAAATCACCCCTTCCGAGCGATCGCGCTAGACTTGCTGTACAACTTGCGGAAAAACTTAGAAATTACTCAAGCGTCAAACGAAGAAGACAGGGAGTTAATTATGCGATTAGCACCACTCTATCAACAAGACCGCGAACTGGCTAAAAAGGAGGGGCAGCGCCAAGTTGTAGAAAACTTGCTGCGCGTTCGGTTTGGCACATTAGACGAGCCACTTTTAGCAATTATTGAGCCATTAATGGCTCTGCCGCCAGAGGAGTTTACGCCCTTGCTCGTGCAATTATCCCGCGAGGAACTTTTAGCCAGGTTTGGAGGACAGGGGTAGGAGAAATTTCAAAGGCGATCGCTCTTCTAAAAGGCGATCGCCCGATCTAGATAATACAAAACCAGGCGATCGATGAACGAGAGGCACTTCAGACGCAGAAGGCAGGGAGTTAATTACGCAATTTTAAGAGCGATCGCCTCCTTTTTCCTCTAAATCAGTGTCCGTGAAGGGGCTTTGCCTATCAGCCGGGAGTGTTAACCCTCGGCTGGCTATCGGGTGGGCAAAGAATTTCATGCAGGCTGCGCTGACAAAGAGTTAAGAGTTACATGACGCGCCCCCTAAATACTATTGACTCGCCTATTTGTCAAGCTTTTAGAAGCCGCCCTGTCGCGTTGAAATGACCCACAGCCCCAAAAGCGATCGCTTTGTATTGGCGATTGTATTGCCGAACACAGACGGCAAGCACCCCCTACGGTTACGGTTCCCCTCACTGCCGGTACATCCCGGTAAAGATACATTGAGGGAAGGAAAGACACAAAAATTTACAGAAGATCGGTTATTTTTGTGAGTATCTGCCTCGCTCGTCCGAGCCGCGACGGCTCGCACACCTAAAACCGTTAGGGAGAAAACGCCATGTTTGAACGCTTTACAGAAAAAGCCATTCGAGCGATTATGCTGGCTCAGGAGGAAACCCGCCGCACCGGACACAATTTCGTCGGCACGGAACAAGTCCTCCTCGGTTTGATCGCAGAAGGCACCAGCACAGCCGCCAAAGCGCTCGCTCAACAGGGCGTAACCCTCACTGACGCGCGCGCGGAAGTGGGAAAAATAATCGGTCGGGGATCTGGGATGGTTCCGCCTGAAATTCCCTTCACCCCCAAAGTCAAGCGGGTTTTCGAGAATTCTCTCTCAGAAGCTCGGCAACTAGGACACAGCTACATCGCCCCCGAACACTTGCTCTTGGGGCTGATCAAGGATGGGGAAGGCGTCGCGGTGAGGGTGCTGCAAAACCTGGGCGTTGACTTCCAGCAACTCAGGACGCAACTGATTCGAGCGATGGGAGAAGTGGCAGTCGCTCCCGCTGGCGCTGGTGGCGGTGTCGCGAAAACGGTGACATTAGACGAGTTCGCCACGAATCTCACCAAGCAAGCGACGGAGGGCAAGCTCGATCCGGTGGTGGGACGTCAGGCGGAAATCGAGCGGGTGATTCAAATACTCGGTCGCCGGACTAAAAATAATCCCGTCTTGGTTGGCGAACCGGGAGTCGGCAAAACCGCGATCGCAGAAGGAATCGCCCAACGCATCGTCAATCAAGACGTGCCGGATATTCTAGAAGACAAGCAAGTTTACACCCTCGACATGGGGGCGCTGTTAGCTGGAACCAGGTTTCGGGGTGACTTCGAGGAACGCCTGAAGAAAATCGTCGAAGAAGTCCGCTCGGCGGGCAATGTCATCCTGGTAATCGACGAAATCCACACCTTGATCGGCGCGGGAGCCGTAGAAGGGGGAATGGACGCCGCCAACATGCTCAAACCGGCTTTGGCGCGGGGCGAGCTACAGTGCATCGGCGCAACCACTCTCGACGAGTACCGCAAGCACATCGAACGCGATCCGGCGCTAGAGCGTCGCTTCCAGCCGGTGAAAGTCGGCGAACCCAGCGTCGAAGATACCATCGAGATTCTCTTCGGATTGCGCGATCGCTACGAACAGCACCACAAGCTGAAAATCTCCGACGAGGCCCTCGTCGCTGCCGCCAAACTCTCCGATCGCTACATTCCCGATCGCTTCCTGCCCGACAAAGCGATCGACCTGATCGACGAAGCCGGCTCTCGCGTGCGCGTCAAGAACTCCCTGCAACCGCCGGAACTCCGGCAGCTCAAGCAAGAACTGCTCAAAATCACCCGCGAGAAAGATTCCGCCGTGCTGGCTCAGGACTTCGACACAGCCGGACAACTGCGCGATCGCGAACTGGAAATACACGCTCGGATTGAAGAACTCAACAAGCAGCCGCAGCCGCGCGACGAACAGAACGCCCCCAGCGTCACCGAAGAAGACATCGCCCACATCGTCGCTTCTTGGACGGGCGTTCCCGTCAGCAAGCTCACCGAATCCGAATCGGAGAAATTGCTGCACCTCGAAGACAGCTTGCACGAGCGCGTCATCGGGCAAGACGAAGCCGTCAAAGCCGTTTCTCGCGCCATCCGGCGGGCGCGCATCGGGCTGAAAAACCCCAACCGCCCGATCGCCAGCTTCATTTTCTCGGGTCCCACGGGAGTAGGGAAAACCGAACTCGCCAAAGCCCTCGCCTCTTACTTCTTCGGTTCCGAAGAAGCGATGATTCGCCTCGACATGTCCGAATTTATGGAACGGCACACCGTCTCCAAGCTCATCGGTTCGCCTCCCGGTTATGTGGGTTACGATGAAGGCGGGCAGCTCACCGAAGCCGTGCGCCGCCGTCCCTACACCCTCGTGCTGTTCGATGAAGTCGAAAAAGCACACCCTGACGTCTTCAACATGATGCTGCAAATTCTCGAAGACGGACGCCTCACCGATGCGAAAGGGCGCGTCGTGGATTTCAAAAACACGCTGATCATTATGACCTCGAATATCGGCTCGCGGGCGATCGAAAAAGGCGGCGGCAGCTTCGGGTTCGAGTTCGCCCAAACCCCAGGGGAAGCGCAGTACAACCGCGTCCGCGAGTTGGTGAATGAAGACCTCAAGCAATTCTTCCGCCCCGAGTTTATCAACCGCCTGGATGAGATTATCGTCTTCCGCCAGTTGCTCAAGGACGAGGTGAGGCTCATCGCCGATATCATGCTGCGCGAGATCGATCGCCGCCTGAGCGAGCAGGGGATTCGCTTGGAAGTCACCGCACAGTGCAAAGAGCGCTTGGTGGAAGAAGGCTACAGCCCCAGCTATGGGGCGCGCAGTCTCCGCCGCGTCATCATGCGCTTGTTGGAAGACAGCCTTGCTGAGGCAATGCTCGCCGGTCGGATTCAAGAAGGTGATACCGCGATCGCCGACGTGGATGAGAACGGTAAAGTCACCATTCGCAAGGATGACGAGTCGCTCCCTCGCGTTTCTGAATTCGCCCTCAGCCGTTAACGGTTGAATTCTCCGATTATTTAGAAACCCGGTTTTTGCGAAAAGCCGGGTTTCTTTGTTTCGGTAATTTTTTAGCCGGGATTGGGGGATTGGGGGATTTTAGGAGAGAGGAAATTTTACAAGCGTCTAGCCGGGATTGGGGGATTGGGGGATTTTAGGAGAGAGGAAATTTTTCGATTTTTTACTTGACAAGCGCTGATTTTTGTGAGAGTCTCTTATCAGGGCAATCCGTGCCCGCCTATATATAAGAGTAGAGAAAATTACTCGTTCTTGAAAATCCGCTGACAAACAATAACAATCTAACGTTGAGAGTGTAGAAGTGCTATAAGTTGCTCGACGCGCTGCTCGATATCTACGATCGCCACGGCGGCGGGCGTTTTATCTACGTCGCAGACTCTCCAATATTCGATCGCATCTGCCCAATCGGGAAAGCGTTCTACCATCAGGGGGCGGTGTTCTAATTCGTCGAGTGCGACAATTTTATCCGCAGCAGCGAAATCGTTTTCCAAGACTTGAAGCGGGAAGCGTTCGCCGTCGGAAATGACGCAGCCGCGCCAAGTTAAAGCCTCGCGAGTGTAGCGAGACATGGCTCCGATATTGTTGACGCCCCGTTCGATCGCCAGCCCCCGCGAAAAGGCTCTCCAGCCCAAGCCGCGCTTTTCAGCGAGGAGATTAAAAAGACATTCGGCGAAGCGGCTGCGGTAGTAATTGCCCGTACAGAGGAAGAGAATTTTTTTCATCTTATCAGGGGAAGCGATCGCTATTTATCTTTATCTCCAAATGCCGAGATGCCGCTGAATAGCATCAGCAATCCGCCCAGGACGATCGCGATCGCCAAGCCACCCGCCACGAAATCCAACCAAGCCGCATTTTCCATGTTAAAGGTTTCCTTGTCTTGCAGAGATTATACTATAAATGGCAGCGAGCAGCGCGCAAAAAGAACGCTTCCCAGACGCCTACAGGGGATAACTGGTGCCCGTGAGGTCTGTGGGGCAAGTGTCCGCGAGGGGCTGACAAATGATAGGCGATCGCGCTGGTATTGATCCAGTTTCCCATTGCCCGCCATCCGACGCGATCGCCGAAACGACAGAAGGTTTTATAGCTGGGTTCCGTCTTGCCCCCTACGTCTTCCCAGATGCGTTTTTGCACGCTAAATCCGAAGCGTCCGTTTGAAGATTTCACCCAAAGCTGGTCGATCGCGTGCAAATCCGAACACGGAAAATGTTCGATATCTCCTATGTAGAGATAACCGACATTTTCTCTGTCGGCGACGCGGAGCATCAGCTTTCGCGTTTCCGCCTCTGCTTTTTCCCACTCCCCAACTGCCAGCAAGTCGCGAAGCTTAGTATAATCTATGCCAACATCACTTTGTAAAGGAATGTATTTTAGCAGTTGTTTTCTGATTTTTGGGTTGGCAGCATTCCACAGTTGGTCATAAACCGCCCACTGCGCCGATCCGGTTGAGCTTCTAAAGATCTGAAAAACCAACTCCCACCCGGGCTGACCGTATTTCAGCGCCTCAGATAACGCTGCCATTCTAACTGCCTCAGAATTGCTGGAGAGCCGCTGCTTCACTCCCTCCAGCCCGCCCAACACAGCAGCAGAAGCAGGCGGGGCAGATTGTCCCCCCAGGACAGCATCGTAAGGTCTGGGTTCGTGGGGTTTGGTCATTGCGAGCCACCAAAAACAACTGCTATCAGCATACTGCCTAGCAGTTATTCTCGCGGGGTTCGAGGGCTTTTTGCCTGCGTCGCATCCCCTGATGCTACAGCTACAAAAAAGCTCGGCAATTTCTGGCGGTGTTACTAGCTTTTTATGGGGCCGTTGAGTCATGCCTTTATGTTATGCTTGAGGGGGAAACCAGGAGACATTGAGTAGAAAGACCTCCTGGCAATCGACCTGAAAAAGTACGCCCGTCAAATTGAGAGGTCAAGTTTTTTATATAAATATATAGGTAGGGCGTCACCGTGCCATCGGCGGCAGGAAGTAAACGCTAAACAGGGGGCGGTTTAGCCATCGCCCCTAGAGGGGAAATTCTCCGGTTTGTCAATAGACCTTTGGGGCGGAAGGGCTGCGGCTCCTCATAGTGCGATCGGTGGCGAATAAATGTTTCGGAAACTGCGAAAATTAAACGGAGATATCTGCCAAATCGGGAGGCTCCTGAGCTGCACGCCGGCAGGCGAGAATGAATCTCGATCAAACTGCTGCAATCGCTGCCAGCAGAAAGGCAGGCAAATCGCCTCAAAGGGAGCGATCGCAAATCTTGGCGAATACAAATCCAAGAAACACGCGCACTTGACAAACCCTCTTAAAATAAGATAGATGAGTTTCCCAACCATCCCCTGCCTCATGCAAAAGCCTGCCTTCGCTGCCATTCCGTTTAATCTGGCGCAATTTACTGCCATGACGTGGCTGAGCGCCTGGTTTCTCTTAGTCTTAGTGCTGCTGGTTTTGTTCGTCTTGTACCTGCGGGGAGCCTTTCACCGCAAAGTTACCTACCGACTCAAAAACATTCCCCGATTGGACGATCCGCATTTCACGCTCGCCATGATGGGTGTTTCAGCCTCCCTACTCACTAGCGGCTTCCCGACTGGTTTTTGGTTTGAGGTTGACAAAATTTATGCAGGGCGACTAGAAAGCATCCGCCGCGCCCGACGCACGATTCACTTTGAAACATTTTTTATGACTCCGGGGCGGCGCGCTAGGGAATTTGCCGAGGCGCTGATCGAGAGAGCGCTAGCCGGGGTTGAAGTGCTGCTGATCGTCGATACGACGGGCGCAAACTCGATGCCCAAAAAATACTGGAAGCAACTGCGATCGGCTGGCGTCAAAGTGCGATTCTTTCACCCCTTCAATTGGATGTCTCCCCTGACTTACAACATCCGCACTCACCGCAAGCTGCTGCTGATTGACGGGGAAACTGCATTTGTCGGCGGTATGGGGGTTTCCGATGACTGGGACGGCGTGAAGGAAAACGGCGATACCGATTGCTGGCTCGACTTTGAAGTTTGCTTTCAGGGGCCGATCGTCGGCATCCTCGAAGGGATTTTTATGCAGCAGTGGCTTTATGTGGGCGGGGTTGCGAGTCTGAAGAAAAATATTTTCAATCCAGCCACTTATGGCGGCGTGCCGGTAGTCGTGACGCCGAAAAATTCTCCTTCTCCCGGCTCGTCTGTTTATGCACTTTTTTATACGAGCGTGCTGGCCGCGAAAAAACGCATCTGGCTTGCCAGCCCCTATTTCCTGCCAGATGCCCAATCGCGCCGCGCGCTGCTAAAGGCAAAAAGAAATGGGGTTGACGTGCGGATTTTAACTGTCGGCCCGCACAATGATAAAACAATCGTCTACTATGCAGTTCGCGAACGCTATGAGGAGTTTCTATCCGCAGGAATAGAAATTTACGAATACCAGCCGAGCATGATGCACGCGAAAGTTTTGCTTTTAGACGACCACTGGGTCAGTACCGGCAGCGCTAATTTCGATCCGCGCAGTTTGTTTCACAACCAGGAACTTCATTTATCTCTCTCGGAACCCAAACTGGTAAAATTCGTCGAGAGTTTTTTTGTAGAAGCGTTTTCTAAAAGCCAGCGCATACACAAGGCAGACTGGAAAGCCCGACCTGTTCGCGAGCGCTGGCTCGGTCAGGTGGCTCTCTTTTTCCGGTGGCAACTGTGAGATACTGGGTTTGAGGGCGTCAGTTAAGGTCAAGCGTTATGGATATCCTGTCAGAACCCCTGAGCGTCGAACACTTGAGAATCGCGATCGCCAATTTGCCGCCAACCTTAAAGGGTACAAAGCTAGTCCAGCTTTCCGATTTCCACTACGACGGGCTGCTCTTATCCGATCGCCTGCTAGCACAAGTCATCGAAACTAGCAATCAACTCAAGCCTGATTTAGTCTTTCTCACGGGAGACTTTGTGACTCACGATCCCAAACCCATCCACGTTTTGGCACGGCGGCTGCGGCAGTTGCAAAGTCGCGCTGGCATCTATGCAGTATTGGGAAACCACGACCTCTATTTTCCCCGATCGAAAAAAGAAATTTCAGCCGCTCTTTCCGGGGCTGGAATTCACGTTCTCTGGAATCAAGTCTCTTATCCTTTGGGCGCAGAATTGGCGGTCGTCGGGCTGGCTGATTTTTGGTCCCCCGAATTCAATCCGGCTGCGGCAATGGAGCAGATAGCGCCTGACATCCCTCGCCTCGTATTATCTCACAATCCAGACAGTGCCGAACCGCTGCAAAAATGGCGAGTAGACTTGCAATTGTCCGGTCACACCCACGGCGGTCAGATCGTCATTCCCGCTCTCGGTCCCGTCCCGACCTGGATTCACGCTTCCCGCCATGCAATCCCAGAATTTTTGTGGCCTTGGATACCTTTTTTAAAGGGCAAATGGCCTAAAGTCGTGCAGCACTGGCAGTGGGCTCAGGGATTGCATCAGGTGGGAGAAAATTCTCTGTATGTGAATCGGGGTTTGGGCACCTTTCCACCGGGACGCTGGAATTGCCCGCCCGAAGTCACGTTTATCACTTTAGATGCGGGTTGATAAGGGAGAGGAATGAGTTTTTAGCCATGAGTTTTCAGCCATGAGTTTTCAGTAAGTAACCCAAGTTGCTACTCCTAGAGGAGCCCTCAGTCATGGGTAATCGGGAATTGAAAATCGGTCAAATCGATGCCCTATCGGGTTAGGGATGGCTTGTTCATTCACGTTTTTCAATCGGTACTCTACCCATTACCCATTACCATCTGTTAGCCATTACCCACTACCCATTATCATTTCTGTTCGGAGTCGCCACTTGAGTTGACTTAATGAGTTTTGAGTTAAAAGAATTGTCCTCCGCAACACTCAACACTCAAACCTCAGCCGAAGCATCAAGCACTTAACCCTCAGACGTCGCTGAGGGAAAAAAACTCGGTGAGGAGAGTTTTTGCTGGCTAACTCCCGCCACCATCGCCGCTAGTTCGGGGGCAACCCGATGGGCGAGATTTAGCTGGTTAACTGCTGCATTAAAGGATTCGCCCTGCCGAACTAGCCCAGCAAGCGCTGCGACTTCATCCCAGGTTATATCGCTGTCAAGATAAGCTTTTGCGATCGCGATTAACAAGCCCAGATGGTGGTTTCCTTCTGCTCTAGTCATCATTGTATGCGGAATGTTCAGGCGCTTGTCAAAGCAGTAATACCAGGATTTGGGTTGCCGCTTGACGGCTGCTTTAAACAGGGCTTTTTGCGCGGAGTTTCCGACGGCGCGATCGCTGGCGCTCGATATGACGAACATCGGCGCTCCCGCTGTCTTTTTGGCGCGATCGCGAACCTCGTCTGCCATCTCTAAAAATATTCGCAAAGCGGACATTTTAAAGCCATTATATCCAAAATGTACT
Source organism: uncultured bacterium (assembly GCA_964405435.1). Classification (GTDB taxonomy): domain Bacteria; phylum Cyanobacteriota; class Cyanobacteriia; order Cyanobacteriales; family Oscillatoriaceae; genus DVEG01. Next base: position 34,318 of record CAYOOD010000035.1, on the reverse strand, counting down.
CGTCCTAACTGCTTGTACCACTTATAGTAAATATTGAAAATTCGCACCACCCAATCAGCCAGCGGGTTGCTGCTGCTCAAATAGGGCGCAAATGCTAAAGTCCGGTAAATTTCTTGCGGGCGATCGAGCGCCAGCCAAGCCGCTAGCGTGCTGCCAGTGGAAAGCCCGCCCAATATAGCGCGTTCTCCCAGTTGTTTTGCCACTTCCAACCAGTGCAGCCCGAAATCTTGATAAATTTGCCGATTTTCAGGCAAAGGAGGAGGGTTTTTTCTATCCCAATCCCCTGCAATACCGTGACCGGGTTGCAGGGGAATCAACACATTGCAGCCGGCATCAAAACAAGCTTCTCCGAGGGGGATGAATTGCTCTGGTGTGGCCGTGAATCCGTGAAAAAATAGACAGACATTGCGCGTTGGTTTGGGATGCAGGAAAAAACGAGAGCCGCAATTCTCGTTCATCAGCGGCAGCGCTTCTTCGCGGCTCTTGACTTCTTGAACTAACGTTTGAATTAGATCTAAATAATCTGCCATATTCTGCTTTTGATTAAAGATTTTTTGCAAACTTACATTCAGGGTTATAGAGGCTGCTTTCCGGTGGGTCTCGCCCCTGCAAACTTCTCCTCAATAACTCAAGTGACTACTAGCACTCCCTCGTTACTGATAAGCGGTCAGGGGTAATTAGCTTGAAAACCTAAAGCTTGCCGGTCATTAATAACAGGATTGAAGCTCAATCTTTCCGATTGCTAATTACCCACGATTGGTTCGATCGGATAGGAGCAGTAACTTGTGCGAACTAATCAGATTTTTTGTGCCACTGCCCGTTTTCGCCTTTTTCGTAGTCTTTTTTGACGGCACTCCAAGCGACGCGGAAAGCAGTTTCTTCCTCATCGTATTCTTTTTCTGCATTGTTAAAGGCAGCGCGGAAAATCTCCTGCGCGTGCTTTGGCAAGTGTTCTTTGACGGCATCCGGCAGTTCGTCAAGGTGTTTGTAAGGCATGGCTGAAAACCTCCTGGTTAAATTTGAGTTTGGGTCAAACAAGTTCTCGAACTTTATCGGACAAAATCGTCAGGGCGATTTTGTCGCGGTTGGGTTCGCCTTTTGCCAGGGATTGAGCGAGTTTTGCGGCTTGATCCAGAGTTGTTTTGGGAGGCAGGGGCGGTTCAAAGGGATCGACGATCGCCTCCACCACAACCGGCCCGGGCGTGGCAAGGGCGCGATCGAGGACAGCACCGCAATCGGCAGGGTCTTCAATGGTAAAACCCGTGCCGCCGCAGGCTCTCGCCACCGCCGCAAAGTCAATCGGATGCAACTCGCAGCCGTATTCGGGATTGCCTAAAAAAACCATCTGCTCCCACTTAATTTGACCGAGCGAGTTATTCTTGATGACGATAATTTTCACGGGCAGTTGATATTTGACACAGGTGGCAAATTCCGCCATCAGCATCGAAAAACCGCCATCTCCCACGAAAGCGACGCACTGCCGGTTTGGGTAAGCAATCTGAGCGGCGATCGCATAGGGAAGCCCGCACGCCATCGAAGCGAGCGTGCCCGATACCGAGTGCATTTGACCCCGTTTCACCGGGATTTGCCGCGCCCACCACGTCGTAATCGTGCCGGAATCTGCCGAAACAATCGCCGTCTCCGACAAGCGCTTCCCCAGCTCCCACGCCACCACCTGCGGCTTCATCGGCTTGTCGGGGCGCGTGCTGCGTTCTTGCATCAACTGCCACCACTCTCGCATCCCCGACTGAGCCTTTTCTAAAAAGCTGCGATCTTCGTGGCAATCTAACAGCGGCAGGAGCGCTTGCAGGGTGCGGCGGCTGTCGCCAACCAATCCCACCTCTACCGGATAGCGCAAGCCAATTCGCATCGGATCGAGGTCGATTTGAATGCCTTGGGCTTGACCGGGTTTTGGCAAATATTCCAGATAGGGAAAAGACGTTCCCACCATCAGCAAGGTATCGCATTCTTCCATGACTTCTTGCGAGGGTTTAGTGCCGACCAAACCGATTCCGCCCGTGGTATAAGGGCTGAAATCCGGTACAGCCGCTTTGCCGAGCAGGGCTTTGACGATTGGCGCTCCTAACTTATTGGCAATTTCTTCGAGTTCGTCAGTTGCGTTTAGCGCCCCCCGCCCTGCCAGAATGGCAATTTTTTGGCCGTCATTTAAAATAGCGGCGGCTCGGAGCAAGTCATTTTCGTTGGGCATTCGGGCGCTGCGGGCGAATACGTCGGAAGTGTGGTGCGGGACGTTGCGTTTAGACCCCTGTTTTTCAGCGTTTTGCGATTGGAAATCAACGGGGAAATTAATGTGAGCGACGCCGCGCTTGCTCAGGGCGGCACGGCAAGCGAGATCGGCAATCGTTTCAACGTGAGCCGGCCCCATGACGCGGGCATTGTAAACGGTCGCGTCCATAAAGACTTTATCGAGATCTACATCTTGCTGCGAGTGAGTATCGATCAGGTCGTGATAGTGGTGCCCCGTTATTGCCAGTACCGGCTGCCCGTCTAATTTGGCATCGTAAAGACCGTTGAGCAGGTGCAGCCCTCCCGGGCCGGATGTTGCCAAACAAACGCCGAGATTGCCGGTATATTTGGCATACGCGCAAGCCATGAAAGCGGCGGCTTCTTCGTGGCGCACTTGGATAAAGCGGATTTTGTTTTGGCGATCGCGCAGCGCTTCCATAATGCCGTTGATGCCGTCACCGGGCAACCCGAAGATCACCTCGACGCCCCAGTCGTAGATAGTATCGATTAAGATATCGGCTGCAGTTGTTGCCATTTTTTTATTCTCCCGTGTTAGTGCGTTGTTCGGGTTGCTTGCGAGATTTGTTCTGACCGATCGGCAAGATCGCGATGGCGAGTTCCGTAGTATTTGGTTAAGGGAATAGCCGTTATCCCGTGAACGAGAATAGACGCGCAAATAATCGAGCTGCCGATCGCCCAAGCTGACTCCAATCCCGTTTTGTGCAGCGCCAGCATGGCATAAAACAGCGCCGCAGCGCCGACAGGACCGAACCATCCCACAAACAAAACGTCCTGCATTCCGTGCAGTTTTCCGATCGAGGGACGCAATAGCAGCAGCGCGGGAATTCGGCGCAGCAACAAAACCGCGATCGCGAAGAACACTCCCCGCCACCCCAGAGCCTGCCACTGCTGCCACGGCAGCGCCAAACCCAGCAGTACGAAAATATACAGGGTAAAAAATCGGTCTATTGCTTCCTGCACCTTGCCTTCTTCTGCGCGATCCTGCCCTCCCACGATCGTGTCAAAAGCGATTCCCGCCGCGAAAACGGCGAGGATGCCATCGCTGCCGAGCAATTTGACGAACCCCAAAACAGCTAATGAGAGAGCAACGGTATAGGCAAGAAAAGACTGCTTGTCTATGGTTTTTTTACCTTCCGCCCACACTAGAAGCCGACCGGCTCCCCAGCCCAACGCCGCGCCTATGATGACAGCCGCTCCAACTTCCCACAGAAGGGTTTTCGTCAGCCAGTGAAAAACTGCTTCACCGGGCGGTTTAGTCAATATTAAAATCGGCAGGAGTACAAACGGGTAAGCTAACCCGTCATTGGCGGCAGACTCGGCTGAAATGAGATGTCGGAGGCGATCGGGCAGGTTTTGCTCGGCGACTTTCCCGGTGACGACGGAGGTAGAAACCACCGGATCGGTGGGGGTGATAACAGCCCCGACGAGCAGGGATACCCAAACGGGCAACCCGAAAATCAGGTACGCCAGCACGCTGCTGCTCAGCCACATCAGGGGCATGACCAATCCCAGCATCACTCCTAAAGAGCGCCAGTTTTTGAACGGGTAGTTTTTCGGGAGTCGCAGCGCTATTCCCATCAGTTGGATGGCGATCGCCAGCCGCGCTCCCTGCTCTAAAATCCCCTCCTGATTCCCCCAGTGAGCCAAGTCTATTAAGCCGAAAACAGGTGGACTGAGCAACACCCCTACCAGCAGCGCCACTAGGGAATCTGAGAGAAACAAGCGCTCTTTGATATAGCCAGAAAATAGCCCCAGCACTAGCAGCAGCCCGCCAAGGGTTAGCAGGGCTGTGTTGATTTCATTGCCGCTTAACTGACTCATCGTTTTATGGCTTTACTCTTCAGTTTCAGTTAGAAGCTTTCATGGCCCAATCCCAACGCTGAGAGGATTCGCTCTAGGCGCTCCCTACTCAACAAAATAACCGCTGCTTCTGCGTACAACCTCTATCTGCGGTATTGGGCTGCTGCTAGATCGGTTTCGCATTCTTTTGGGAAATAGATGCCAACCATTTTTCTGTAAAATTCAATAACTTTTCTGCTTTTCACCTTTCAGCGCTGGCGCAGGTCAGGAGATGAGTTCTGGTGAATGAAAAGCTCTGCCTCTTCGGTTTGGCACCTTCCCAGGGGAGAGAGCATCTCAGTTTTGTAGTGCGGGCTTTCTGGCCCGCGATCTATGACCTCATCGCGGGCTTTCTGGCCCGCACTCCTGATAGTCTTTTTACAAAACTGAGATGCTCCCCCCAGGGGAATAAATTAATAGATAGATCGAGCTGAGATTGAATTAAGGTAAAATAGAGAAACTCCTTTAAGCCAGTCAAGGCTGAGCCCACTTCAAAAAGACGCAGCTAAGTCCGAACGCCTATTATCTGCGATGTAAAATTTATTCCCTAGGAGGGAGAAATAGAGAGGGAGGGTTTTGTTAAGTCTGAGGGTAAGACCCAGGCAGAAAATTCTACAAGAAAAAGGCAAGTGAGAAGGCGTCACTTGCCAGCGAAAATAGAGATTTATACTTATCAGTGGGCGACGAGCGATTCCCGTAGGGTGCTGCGCTTCATGCCGCGCTGAAATCTGACGCTAATTCCCATTTTCTTAATAGCAGGATGAAAAGACACCTATGAATACTGCATTCCCTGGAAAGGTAGAAGAGCGATCGGTGCTGGTGCCGTCAGGTGCGATTAACCTAGCCGGCGATCTGAGAGTGCCCGCCAGCGCGCGGGCTGTGGTGCTGTTCGCCCACGGCAGCGGCAGCAGCCGGCACAGTCCCCGCAATCGTTTTGTTGCTGAGGTACTCAACCAGGCGGGGTTTGCCACCCTGCTGCTCGACTTGCTGACTGAAGACGAAGAGGCGGCAGACGCCCGCACCGGACACCTGCGCTTCAACATGACCTTTTTGGCAGAGCGACTGATTGACGCCACTGAATGGCTCGCGCAAAATCGGGATACTCGCAAATTGAGCATCGGTTACTTCGGCGCGAGTACCGGAGCGGGTGCGGCGTTGCTGGCGGCAGCAGAACGCCCAGACGCCGTTGAGGCAATTGTCTCGCGCGGCGGGCGTCCCGATCTGGCTGGGGACGCCCTTCTGTGCGTCAAGGCTCCGACGCTGGCGATCGTCGGCGGGAATGACTTGCCGGTCATTGACATGAATCAGGCGGCGCTGGCGCGGTTGCAGGTGGAAAAGCACTTGCAAATCGTTCAGGGAGCGACGCACCTTTTTGAAGAACCGGGAGCGCTCGAAGAGGTGGCGCTGCTGGCGCGCGATTGGTTCGAGCGCTATCTGGCGCGCGTTAAGGAGCGCAGGTAGCCGCTAGGAGAATGCGTGCTTGTTTGGAACAAAATGTCTCATACCGACCTGCAAAAATTCACGCATTGGGGAATAATAATGAGAGGGTTCAGCCAGATTTTAAATTCTCCGTTGTATGGCGCTGCTTCATCCAGTTTCGGATTTTATTGAGGGGGATTCTGCTGTCGGCAATCTCCCGGCTAGCTATTACTATGAAGGGCGCTGTCCTTTGAGCGGCGATTTGCTGAGACTGCCGCGATCGCCTCTATCGGAGGCGATCGCTCGCGGCTTAATGCAACACCTCAGCAGCGATCGCTGTTATGTCGGTGAGGGCAAAATGTACGGAATATTGCTGGTTGAACTGCCGAATGGAGAACAACGAGTCCTGAAAGCGTTTTCCGGTCTTCTCAACAGTCAGAGTGTCGTTGAAGGCTGGGTAGAGCCGATTCCGGGGCGAGAGGAAGTGGCGTTGGAGGAAGCCCGCACTTTAGCTGAGTTGGATGCTATCAAGCTCGAATTGCTCGCCCTGAAGCAACGGCAAGAACGGCAGCAGTACGAAACTTTATCTCGCCAGTTCGAGAAAGACTTGCAGGATTTGAGCGATCGCCACCGACAAAACCAACAGCAGCGACGGGAACGACGCCAGCGACTCGGGGAAACTCTTGCGGGAGACGCTCTAGCAGTTGCCCTCGAACAACTTGACGGAGAAAGTCGGCGGGATGGCATTGAGCGGCGACTGCTCAAACGCCAGCATTCTGCCGCATTGCAACCCCTAAAACAAGCCGTTGAATTGGCGGATTTGCGGATACAGGAACTTAAAAAACGCCGCAAAGAATTATCTCGCCAACTGCAAGCACAAATGCACGCTGCCTACAGCCTGACGAATTTTGCCGGACAATCTCTCTCGTTGCAGGAATTGATGCCAGCCGGCTCGATGCCCACCGGCACGGGAGACTGTTGCGCCCCCAAGCTGCTCCACTATGCGGCAACGCGGGGTCTAAAACCGCTGGCACTGGCAGAATTTTGGTGGGGCTTGCCTTCGGCAAAGGGAGATAAAATTCCGGGAGAATTCTACGGAGCCTGTGCAGAACGCTGTCAGCCGTTAATGGGTTTTTTGCTATCGGGATTGTCTGAGAAATCTGCCGTGGCGTCGAGACAATTTGGCGAACGAGCCGGCAGTGCAACAGAAGAGATCGCGCTGCCGATTCTTTATGAAGATGAATGGCTGATTGCTGCGAACAAGCCGGCTGGGTTGCTGTCGGTGCCCGGTCGTTCTAGCGAGCGCTTCGACAGCGCGCTCAGTCGCTTGCGCCACGTCTTGCCTGATGGCATGTCGCTCGTGGCGGTGCATCGTTTAGATCGGGATACTTCTGGCATTCTTTTGCTGGCGCGCGATCGCGAAACCTACTGCCAACTCAGCCGGCAATTTCAGCAGCGACAGGTTGGCAAAATTTATGAAGCCGTGCTCGCCGGTATTGTGCCGGCTGATTGCGGTGAAATCGACTTGCCGCTGTGGGGAAATCCAGAGAATCGCCCCTATCAAACTGTCGATGAACAGCGCGGCAAGCCCAGCGTCACTCGCTTCCGGGTGATGGCGAGGGAAGGCAATCTCACGCGAGTCGAGTTTGTGCCGCTAACCGGGCGATCGCATCAGATTCGAGTTCACGCTGCCGATGCGAGAGGTTTGGGCATTCCTATTTTAGGCGATCGCCTCTACGGATGCCGTGCCGGTGCTGGTCGATTGCACCTGCACGCTCGCGAACTGGCGATCGAGCATCCCCAATCCCGACAAATCCTCCACCTACACGCTCCTACACCGTTTTGATGCCGGCTGGGCGTTAATCGCGCTGGCGCGCTGAAAAAATAGCTTGAGAAACCCGGTAGCTTCGGGTTGACGAAGAAACCCGGCTTCTTCAAGAAGCCGGGTTTCTAACGTCCCTCACTCGCTTGAAAACTGACTTATTGAAGCTTAAATCCTTTAGCTGCTAATTGCTGGCGGAGACTTTCAATAATGACAGAATCGAGAGTCTTCTCGCCGCTATTCGCGCGGAGTTTGCGCTGGGCTTCTACATCTTCGGTACGCTTTTTATATAATTCGCGAATCGTTTCTTGAATTTTCTCTCTTTCTGCTTTTCTCGCCGCTACATATTCTCGCTTTTGAGCGAGAGTCATGCCCTGCATGGCTTTCGGCAGAGCTTCATCTGGCAATCCCTCCAGGGTGACTATTTCTTTATCAAGAGCATCAATTAAATCCCAGGAAGCGTTGTTATAATATCCAGACGCTTTCGAGTTTCCGCGCGAAACCAAATTCATGCCGGAATTCGCATCTTCCATCGCCTGACGTTGTTGCCCAGATTCTCCTTCTGTCCCATAGGGAATGTAGGTTTGATTGAGTTTCGCATTCCAATCGGCGATTTCTTCGTCATAAGGAGACTTAATCACTTCAATTTCTTGATTTTGGTCAATATTGAAGTGACTGCCGTTTGCTAAAGTCGCGCCTGAAGCCCACAACTGCCGCTCGTCGCTTTCTGCCGAACCGCAGTAGATAGTGTTGACGAGAATATCTGCCTTAGCGGCGAGTTTGACCGATTCGCTCCAAGGGATTGGCCCTTGATCGAAGGGTTCATTCCCTGCAATAAAAATAACGCGAAAATCTTCTTTGTCTTGACTCCAGTTTAATTTTTGAACAGCCGATTGAATCACCCAACCGGCATATTCTTCACCGCCTTTTGTTTCGATGCTGAATAGGTTTTCAGAAACGACATCCAACTCTGGAGTAAATCCAGTTAAGAGTCTGAGAAATCCCTCCTGTGAAGGTAAGTTATCGTTTCCGTAATGGAATAAGGATACTTCTAGCTCTGGCACTTCGCCATCTTTTGTGACTTGCGTTAAAGAATTAACAATTTGCCAAATTTGCGTCCGCGCTTGGTCGATCAGTCCGTCCATGCTATTGCTAGAATCTAGCAGGATTGCCATTTGGATTTTGGCTTTAGCAAAAGCTTTGCTCGGAAAACACAAAACGCTCAAAATCAGAGCGGTGGTAAAGAAAAATCGGGTGAGTTTATGCACGAGCTTTTCTCCTCTCCTCATCAAAAAGTCTGTTCTGCCAATCTACGCTAAGTTTAGCGAGTCGATCGCGCCGTTACGAGAAATGTAACAAAAAGTACAGGATTCTACACCAGCCAGATAGAATAACAAGGACACGCGATCGCAATGAACGAGATTTTATGGCTCAACAGGGGCGAGAAAAAGTTCTCAAGCAAATGCAGGCGAAATCCGGCGAAATCGTCAGCCTCGCGGATGCTTTCTGCAAAAAGCACCTCTTTGAGGAGGGGGAGGAAGATTAGAACAATCTGCCTCTCTCGCCTTTGAGGTTGGGCGCGGAACTCGCTGCCGAAGCAGTCTCGCTGCGCGCCTGTGGAAAACTTTAGCCGATCGCGCCAAAGCTTTGCAGGGAGAGGGATTTCGCCGTTTTTCACCGATCGGGAAGTCATAGGATGCGGAGAAGTTTGTCTCAGGGTCTCAGAGGCAGCAAAGCTTTGCCAGATAAGGCTTCTGGTTTTTCGATCGGGCGAAAACGCGCGAGACTGAGACAAAAGTGCTTGTCTCAATACGCAGTCTCGCGCTGCGCTGTCGATGGAGGGGGCGCTTGCGCGACAGCCCGCTTCACCGGCTAACCGGGCAGGTTGAGGCAAGCGAAACGCGATCGAGCCTTTAGAATAGATTGCAGAACCTTTGGGGCGATCGCTTATGACAGACTTGGAAAAATTAACTTTTTTAGCAGCCCAGAATCATCATATTGGAGCCATCCGCGAGATTCATAATTCTCACGTTCGAGGCAAAAATTCCTCAAATTATTATGGCTTTTTATTAGCCCAAACAACCGACGAAGAAATTTTACAAGCTTCGAGTCATGCGACTCAGTATTTTGTTGCTGTTAATTCTACAGATGAGGTGCTGGGATTTTTGGCTTTGTCTCAACCCAAAATTAGCGAGGATTTTTTCAGCCAGATTGCCGGGGAAGCTTTCTCTTACAAAGAGAAACTTCTCAGCGATCGGCATTTTTATATTCAAATAGTAGCCGCGAAACCGGACTGTATGGGCAAGGGAATTGCTCGGTTCATGTACCGTTCACTTTACGATCTTTTCCCCGAGGCTTGCTTTTCGACATTTATTGTCAGCAAACCTCTCTCAAATGACCGTTCTCTCGGATTTCATCAAAAGCAAGGATTCATCCAAATCGGAACGTTAAAGCGCGATCGATTTATGGAATGGAAAAATTACGAGAGTATTTTAATGTTTAAAGAACCAGAGAAAGAGTTGTTTTAGGTGGGCTCTCGCGGCTGATTGGGAGCATCCCGTTTTGTGAGCGTCTCGCTCACCATCAATCCCAGAGCGAGCTGGAAGCTCGCACTCCTGAAAAAAGGTCGGCGTTGCCAAAACGAGATGCTCGCCGCTGATTGATGACAGACTGAGGGGGTAATGTTGACAAAAGCGCGGAGCGTGCGGCGCTTTTGGCTAGCAATTATTCGGCTTCGCCAATCAAGGTAAATGCTGCCCAATCTTTGGGGTTGGGGTTGTTTTCTAAAGTCGCGATCGCTGCAGCGCGCAGGGCTTTGGCTTTGTCGGGGTTGAGCTGCATCTGGCGGTAAAATTCTTGCATCAATTCCGATGTCGATTTATCCGGCACCGCCCACAGGGAAACGATGACGCTGGGGACGCCTGCAGAAATCAGCGATCGCGACAATCCGATAACGCCATCGCCGGTAATCCGCCCCCGCCCGGTGTCGCAGGCGCTTAAAACCACTAATTCGGCGTTTAATTTCAGGTTGATAATTTCACTAGAGGTGAGAAATCCGCGATCGCTCGCCGTGGGGGCAAGTGCGATCGATCCGGGCATTCCCATTCCCTCGAAATCATCTAATAATCCGTGGGTTGCTAAATGTACGATTCGCGCGCCTGACTTTTTTTGAAGTACCGCTTCTTTCGTGGCGGCACTGCCGGTGAGGGCTTGCGTATTGAAAAGGCGAGCAATTTCTAGCGCCTCGGTTTCCGCATTGGGCAGCGGGGTTAATTGCACGGGAGAGCCCCCAGGTACATCAATGCTCGGCATGGCGGGATTGCCCACTACTAGCACCTGTTCTCCCGACGATCGCTGCCGTTTTTGGTGCGTCAACGCGAGCACCTGAATCGAGGGAGCCGTGAGGATGGTGTGCTGCTCAATCAGGTAAGAACCGGCAGCATCTTGCAGCGCATTGAATGACACGATGAAAAGTTCTTGGTGCGGGATGAACGTGACGCGATCGTCTGGATTTTTCGGCAAGATATCCGCAATGGTTTCTATCAGTAATTAGTGGAACTCGTGCAGGGCAGGGTGGAGCGATCGCGCGGGTTTATCCTCCCGTAATGACCAATTTTTTAGAGTATTTAGTTGCCTCCTGAAACAAGCGGGCGTAAAGCACCGATTCAGGGAAACCAGTTGGGAGAGGGAGAGATTTTTTTCGCGCAAGGATTTGAGATCGCTGCGGCGAAACGCGATTTCGCCCGTGGGCTGGATTGCCCAAATATACAATTCCGAGTCTTCGATCTGTCGCCTGCCCTCTTTTTCAACTAGGCGTTTCATTACTGAATAGGAAACTAGGGTGAAATTTTGGGCTTTGGCAATTTTTTTGATTTCCTGAATAGTAGGGGGTGTAATATCAACAGGTGCCTCCCCATTCGGCAATCCCTTCGCGACTAATTCTACAAATGCCCGCGCCCGCCCGCGTTCGGTGATTTCCAGAGCGGTTGCCAGTTGATTTTGTTCGACGAGTATTTCTTGCAGGGTGCTGTAGGTGGTTTCCTGGGTTTCAAAAATTGAGACTTTGTTGAGGTGATTGCTGCCTAATTGTTCCCGCAGGGATTCCCAAATTTCGATCGCAGCGAGGAGGGGTTTAACGGCTTTTTCCGGCTGTTTGGCTTTGTAGAGAGCGTCGCCCAAGTTGCTGAGCGATCGCGCTTCGGCGGGACGATCGCCTGTTTCTCGGGCAATGGCTAAACTCTGTTCGTAAGACGCGATCGCGCGGGTATAATCTTCTTTGGCATAGTAAGCCATTCCCAGCGTTTCTCGCGCTCGCCCTTCTCCTGCGCGATCGGTTGCCTGTTGCGCCAGTGCTAGACTTTGCTGAAGCACTTCAATTGATTTATTATACTCTGTCAGGGCATAATATGCAAGCCCCAGAGAACTTAAAGCTTGTCGTTCTCCCCGGCTGTTTTTCTGCTGGCGGGATATTGCCAAACTTTCCTCTAGAACGGGGATTGCCTTGACATAATCTTTCTGGCTGGCGTAAACTAATCCCAGATTGCCGAGAGTCTCTATCTCTAATTCGGGGGCTTTTATCGACCGGGCGATTTCCAGAGATTGCTGGTAAAATTCAATCGCTTTGTCATAATTTCCCAGCGCCCCGTAAGCGGCTCCCAGACCACTTAGTGCTGTTCCCCGTCCGGCAGAATCTTGCAGGGAATCGGCAAACGCCAAGCGCTTCTGGTGGTAGTCAATCGCTTGGGTATAGTTGCCGATCGCGTAGTAAGTCACGGCTAAATTGTGCAGCGCCAAGCCTTCGCGGGAGCGATCGCCAATTGCCCGCGCCAACTGCAAATTTTTCTCATAGCAGGCGATCGCCTTATCGTAGTTTTTGGGAGCAGTTTGTCGGGCTTGCTCCGAAGCGAGACAAGTTCCCACTTCCCGCGCCAGCACTGTCACACCCTGGTTGTTTTCCCCCAGTTGGATAGGCTCGAGAGTATCTCCGGTTGTGTTAGTGACTTCCAGGGCGGATAAATTCACAGGCTGGCTGACGGGAGAGTTTTGATTTTCCTCCGGCGCTCCAGGCGCTTGAACTGACGTACTGGCTCCGGCAGAAGCGTCTAACGAGCTGGAAGTCGTCGCCGAAGTTACAGAAACTCTAGTGGCGGCAGTTGGCGCTTCTACAGAGACGCTGGTTGTGGCAGTTGGCGCTTCTACAGAAACGCTGGTTGCGGCAGTTGGCGCTTCTATAGAAACGCTGGTTGCGGCAGTTGGCGCTTCTATAGAGACGCTGGTTGCGGCAGTTGGCGCTTCCACAACGGCGGCGCTGGTTGTTGGCGTTGGCGCTTCTACAGAGACGCTGGTTGTGGCAGTTGGCGCGGCATTTCCAGATGTGCTCGGCGCTGTAGAAGGCGCGGGTGCAATCGAGACGGAAGGCTCTACAGAAGGCGCAGCAGTCACGGCTGCTGTTGCACTAGGCGCGGGCGCAATCGAGACGGAAAGCTCTACAGGAGGCGCAGCAGTCACGGCTGCTGTTGCACTAGGCGCGGGCGCAATCGAGACGGAAGGCGCAGCAGGAGACGCGGGCGCAATCGAGACAGAAGGCGCGGGCGTTACTGCCACTGCGGGAATTGGCGCGGGCGCAATCGCGACAGAAGGCGCGGGCGTTACTGCCACTGCGGGAATTGGCGCGGGCGCAATCGCG
>CAYOOD010000035.1:0-21184 GCA_964405435.1 uncultured bacterium | reverse complement strand
ACAGAAGGCGCGGGCGTCACGGGTGCGGTAGAAATTGGTGCGGGCGCAATCGAGACGGAAGGCGCGACAGAAGGCGCGGGCGTCACGGGTGGGCTAGAAATCGGCGTTGGCGTAGCAGCCGTTGAATTGTTCGGAGTCGGCGCGGGCGCAATTGAGAGGCTGGGTGTTGCACTTGGCGTCGGCACAGGAGACGTTGAGGAGCTAGAAGTCGGCGCGGGCGCAGGAGAAGCGGCAGCACTCGGAGCCGGTGTCGGCGTCGCCACCCTCACAGTCGGCGTCGGCGTTGCACTCGTCGAGGGAGCCGGAGCCGAAGCCGAAGCCGGAGTCGGTGTTGCACTCGTCGAGGGAGCCGGAGCCGGAGCCGGAGCTGAAGCCGGAGCTGGCGCTTCTGCCGGAGCCGGAGCGGGCGTTGGGGTTGCAACTTCTGAGGGGCTGGCAATTGCAGGAAGTGCAAGGACGGGCGCGCTCAGCAATGCGATCGCTGGTGGGTTGGGCGGCTGTGGGGGCGAGTCGCCCACAGCGTTCTTATCTTCCGGCGGAGATTGAGCGCTTCCTTGGGTTATTCTGGGCGGGTAAAAGGAGCTTAGGGTGCCGCTATTGGTATCGATCGCGCCTTGGTGAGTCTCGAGGCTAATCTTGCCGTAGTCGGAGAAGATATCTGCGGTGACAATTTTATTAAAAGCGTAAATGGAGACATCGCCGTCGGCGGTGTTGCCAATAGAGTTTAGGGTGCCGCCGCTGGTATTGATGCTGCCATTTGCGCTAACGATAGAGATATCGCCTCCAGCAGAGGTGATATCTCGAGTAGTAATATCAAAATCAGCGGCAAAGGAGTTCGCGCTGCTATCGCTCAAAGGTGAACTAGCCTGTGGAGTTTCCCAAGTTATATTGCTAGAACCTTGACTGCTGAAGAGGCTGACAGCACCGCCATCGGAAAATATATTCCCTGTAGTAATAGATACACCTTGAATAGCGATCGCGCCGCCAGTGCCGCTAGCGGAGGATGATTCTAGGGTGCCGCCGCTAATATCGATCGAATCGTAGGTATTCGCGATCCCAATCTTGTCGCCATCGGAGATTATATTGCCAGGTTTAATATCGCCGTCACTCGGCAAGGCGATCGCATCGCCAATACTGTTATAAGAGGACGAATCTAGAGTGCCGCTGCTGGTATCGATCGCGCCGTAGGTACTTTTGATGTCAATCTTGCCGCCATCGGAGATTATATTCCCCGTTATAGTATTCCCGTAACTCCACAGGGCAATATCGCCGCCACTGCCACTATCCGAAGCAGAATTCAGGGTGCCCGCAGTAGTTTGGATAGTGCCGTAACTACTCACCAGATTGATGTTGCCTCCATTTGTGACAATCTCACCTGTGGAGATATTGCCATAAGCCTGTAGCGTGACGTCACCGGTTGCCGCCCCATTTGGCGCAGAACTTAGGATGCCAGCCAGAGTAGAAATTTCTCCATTACTGCTGGTAATGCTGATACTCCCCGCATTGATATTGCCCGTAGCAACACCTTCAAAAGCCGCCACGGTGACAGCACTGTCAGAAGCTGCGTTAATCTCTCCCCCAGTGGTATCAATCCCCCCATTAACGCTGCTCAGAGAAATTGCCCCGCCCGTCGCGCCCGCCGCCGCGATATCGCCCCCGGCATAAAAAGTAATATCCCCAGGAATCCCGCTAACACTCGAACTGGTTACATTACCCGCCGCAAGCGTACTATTCCCTGCATAAAACAAAACATTACCGCCATTGCCGCCGACAGAATTCGCCTCGACAGGAGCAGCACTGATATCAATGGCTCCTGTTTTGCTGTAGAGCGTGATGCTACCCGCATTCCCGTCAAGGCTGGAAGCATTTAACCCATTTGCGGTGATATTATTTGCCGCTTGCAGCGAGATGCTGCCACTATCTCCACTTGCGGCTGTTGAGCTTAAAATTCCCGTGCTATTCAGCGCGCCGCCGCTATTGACGTAAATCGCTCCGCCATTAGAAGTAACCGCTCCCGTTTGAATCTCTCCGGTTGCCTCTAAAATAACCGCCCCGCCAATCCCGCCGGCATCCATCAAAATATTACCCACAGTCAGAGTCGCGGGCGATGTTACTTTTGTAGGAGAAGTAAAGAGCGTTCTCGCTTCTTCTTGCGTGCCGCCTTGCGCTAACGTAACATTTGCCGGATCGACAGTTGCCCCCGCTCTTAAAATCAATATCGGCTCGGCAGAAATTGACGGATCGATGCCATTAATGGTAATATTCCCAACAGAAATCGTTCCTGCTGCCTTCCATATCGCCATCGGAGAATATTTTCGGATCGTAAAGACTGACAAACCTACCCGGTTCTCCCGAAAGATTGAGAATAGAAAAACTGCCACCCGCCTGATAGTGCGCGTCACCGGAAATTATCCCGTCACTGATTAAACTCAAATTTCCGCCGCTAATAAAAGGCGTTTCTGGATGATTCAGCGCTAAAATATCAATATTTCGATTGCCCTGAATCGAGAGATTCCCGCCCGCACTGAAAAAGGCTGACTCGCGCTATCGCGAATTCTCACCGTATCGCCCGCCAGCAGCGTTAAATCGCCCGTGGCTTGCAACTGACTTTCGACTAAAGTTAGATTGCGCGTTGCCCTCAGATTGACTTGGCGAGCGCCGAGCTGATTTCCGAGTGTGACAACATCTCCCGAATCCACTGCCAAACCCGAACCTGTCAGCACCACCGTGCCGTCAGAATTGACTTGTACGCCCGTGGCGTGACTGTCTCCTCCTGCCAGTAATTGCGGTAAAGAAAGCGGAGTGAGGGGAGGGGGAGAGGGTGAGAGGGTGAGAGGGTGAGAGGGTGAGAAATTTCTAAGCTTAAAAGATGTCCTTCTTGAGAAATGCGAACGGTATTTTCACCCGGTACGGCAGCAATTGTAATATTGCCGTCTGGGGCGGTAAGGGTGCCCGTGCTGAGAACACTTCCGCCTAATAAACCGAGAGTTTCTCCCGACGCGACGGTTAAATTGCCATAATTTGCGATCGCTCCCGGTTGGGCAACAGAAAAAGTAAAAGCACTGGGCGTTCCCACTAGGGAAGCGTAATCGTTGCTGCCAGCGCCATTAAACCAACCCGCATCAAATTTAATCCCCGTAGCGGTAGTGGCAAAAAAGGAAGCGGGCACGTTGAGCGACGCATTCGCGCCAAACACGATTCCGGCTGGATTCATCAGGTAAAGATTAGAATTCCCGCCCGTTACCTGGATTAACCCGTTAATATACGAAGCCTCGCCGCCGGTGACTCGCCCCAGAATATTGCGGATATTGGGTGCAGCGAGAAAGTTTGCAATTTGCCCCTTTTCTAATCCAAACTTCTGAAAGCTGTGGAAGAGATTCGCGCCATCTCTTGACAGGGAACCTCCCTGAATGTTAATCTGTCTGCCGTCGGGGGTAACGAGGGTGCCGGTGCCGTCGGGTGCTGGGGAAATGGATTGTGCATTCGCAGCAGTTGGCAGCAGAGGAAGAGCGAAATAAACAAGGGGAGCAAGGCAAGAAGCGATCGCAACACTTTTACCTTTTGCCATTTCTAGACTATCCAGTATCCGAGCCAATGCGCCGAGATGTAAGGGTGCGATTTCCATAGGTATTTATTTGCAAGGATGGATGAAATAGCAGGTGCAGCCCCTTGAGATTCCTCTTTATATATGAGATATTACACTTAATATACAAATCCAGCCAGCGAGAGCGTCTGGGATGTGCCAGTTTGGCGATCGATTGTGCCGATTTTCGAGAAATCTCTACATTCCCGTTCGCAATCGAGCGATCTCAGCCTTTCGATAAAAAAGTTAGGGCAAATTAGTTTTTGTGCGAGTGCAATCGAAGTTCATTTTTCCCTCTCCCCCTCCCCCCTTCTCCCCTCGCTCTTTGGCGGCAATCCAGCTTTTTTCGCCTGCCGTTTCATCATCTGGATTTGCTGGAGAACTTGCTGCCACTGGGCAGCGATTTCTTTCGCCGCATCGTCGTCGTGAAATTGCAAATAAGTCACGGTTTTGCGGATTAAATACTCAAATTCGGCAGGGGTTTTGGGTGTCATGCGATCGCGCTTGTCTGGCAAGTAGCCGTAGGGACTAAAAATTCAGCATACTTTAATCATACGCAAACAGCGATCGCGCGCGGCGCGGTGACAACCTGCGGCTGCTGAGATTGCCGAGCGCCTCACCAGCCGCCCCGCCCCGCACTAGCCCTTTGACGCGCTGCGGGGCAGCCTGCAGCCAATCGCAACAGAAATATAACGCTTTTCAAAGAATTGTAAAATAATTGGCGGGCAGCACCCTAAAAAATTTCACAAATCATTTAGACGCGCTATAGTATTAAACTGGTAGTGCGATTGGGGTTCGCCGCCTCCCTTGGGAAACGGCGGGCTAGTTTAGCCGATTAGTCTAGGAAACAGTATCACCGATGGAATCCATTCCTTTTTTAACAGTCGATGGCGAGTCGATTTCTCTGAGCCAAGCCTTAAAATATCTCCGCAGTTCGGGAAAATTGCAGCAGCTATTTGCCGATATTTTGCGCCCCTATGTTCTCGAAAAAACCCTAGAAGCTAGAGAAGACATTCAGGGCGATCCCTTCCGAGTCGAGCAAGCCATCATAGACTTTCGCTTGCAGAGCCAATTAACCGATCAAACTCGCTTCACGCAATGGCTGAAATCCAGCGGAATGACTTACGCAGACTTGCACAATCAAATTGCTTTTGCTCTCAAAGTAGAGGCGCTCAAAACTGAAATAACTGAGCCGAGAGTATCCGCCTATTTTGAAGAACAAAAACCCCTTTTAGATAGAGTAGTTCTCTCCCGCATTATTGTCAACGAAAAAGAATTCGCTGAGCTTCTAAAAAAAGATATTTTGGCCAAGTCGAGCCAATTTGAAGCCCTAGCAAAACAGCATTCGATCGCAGAAGATAGAGTCGTCAATGGCATCATGGGACCGATTCCGCTCGCGCAGCTTCCAGAAGCGTTAAAAACGGCTGTTGGTGCCGCCAAAACCGGCGATTTAATTGGTCCTTTGGAACTTGACGGGCGCTTCTGTCTGTTTCGCGTCGAACATTTCATGCCAGCCTCCCTAGAAGGACAATTAAAACGGGATTTAGAGAATCAACTCTTCGATCGCTGGTTGCAAGAAAAACTGCAAAAGATGAGCATTAAATTAGAAGTGCAGTAATCCCGTCAATCCCCCCGCCCGGTTGACGGGGAGAGGGGGAGTGAAAGTGGCTATTGCGTCGTGCTGAGTAGAGAGGGGGAGAAAGAAGAAATCATCCTAGAAACGGGGTTTCTTTGGGTGATTTCTAACGCTCTATCCCAAACTGCGGGCGGCTTGTTTGACGGGTTCGAGCAAAGAGAGCGACAGGTGCAGCATGTTGAGAACAGAGCCATCCGAACTCGGTCCGTGATAGTCGCTGCCGCCTGTCATCAGCAAACCATACTCGGCGCACAGTTTTTCTAACTTGTGAACTTCTTTGAGGGTGTGGTTGGGATGGTAGACTTCTACCCCCATCAAACCTGCCTCTACTAATTCTTTGAGGACATCCTCAACGGCACCGCCTCGGAATAAGTAGGGGTGCGCCCAAACGGGAACTGCTCCGCAGGAACGCAGCAAAGAAATTCCTTCAGAAATAGAGAATTTGTCATAATGAACGTAGGCAGGGCCATCATCGCGCAACCAGCGATCGAATGCTTCGCGAGTTGATTGAACGTATCCGGCTCTCAGCAGTGCGGTAGCGATGTGCGGGCGACCGGGTGCCATGTCGTCCCCCATATCGGGCAATTCGATCGGGTAGCCCAATTCGGCTAATTTGGCTGCCATTTCACGGGCGCGGCGCTTGCGCCCTTGTTGACGATCGCGCAGCGGTTCGTTGAGCTTGTCCCGATTGGGATAAAAGCCTAAAATGTGCAGCGATCTCTCGTTGTGAACGGTACTCAATTCAATGCCGGGAACGATTTCTAAATCGCACTCTCGCGCTGCTGCTAGCGCCTCATCCCAGCCATTCAGGCTGTCGTGATCGGTAATTGCCAGGGCGCGAACCCCCGCCAAAGCCGCAGCTCGGACGAGTTCTCTCGGAGTGAGAGTTCCGTCAGAATAGGTCGTGTGAGCGTGTAAGTCGAGCATTTTTCCTGTGTGAAAGCGATAGAGAAAGTGATAGCGCAATCGGGCTCGCGATCGCTATTGACAAGCAGACAAGCGCCAAACGCCTTACCCTTGGGCGGGTGCGCTACTATTGGGAAATTCCCGATAATCGGGCAAGTCATCGTTAACATGCAGCCAACTGAGCCGGTTCGACGTCCACTGGTGAAATTGGGGAGGGAAATCATCGGGATTGTCGGTGCTGCCAGTGAAAATCCCGATGATACTCGGATAATCGGCGGCTTCAGCTCCTACAGAACTGCCGCAGCGATCGCAAAACAATCGCGTTGCCTTGGGAGAGTATGAAAACCGGGAGGGTTCCCCGCTCGTGAAAGTAAAATTCTCGCGATTAAATGCTGCCCAAGTTGCAAAAGCACTGCCAGTGAAACGGCGGCATATACTGCAGTGGCAGTTGCCGACTATGAGAGGTTTTCCCAAGATGTGATAGCGGATTTTGCCGCACAAACAGCCGCCCGTGAATTCTATCTGTTCGCTCATGCTGGCTCGGAAGGTTGAGTGAATCCAATCGTATTTTAGCGGGTGCAGCCGTTCCCGTGGCAGCGATCGCTCGATTATTTTGCTGTTTTTTTAAATTTCTGAAATGGCAATATTCTCGCTTGTTTCAAGTCCAATTGCTTGTTTTTAATCGGTTGGGAAGTCATTGACCTGGCAGGAAAGCGCCAAGAAACGACAATCTAGAGATTTCACCGCTTTTCGCTGCACTGCCACAACTGGATTCCGTTAAAATAAAGAAAAGTTTAATTTTTACAAACGCCATGCAACTGACTTGGTTGGACAGTAACACTTGGCTCCTCGAACTGGGACAAAAGCGCATCCTGATCGATCCCTGGTTAGTTGGCCCTTTGGTTTTTGGCAACCTCCCTTGGCTGTTTAAGGGCGATCGCCGTACAGAGCGCCCGATTCCGCAGAACATAGACCTGATTCTCCTGTCGCAGGGCTTGGAAGATCACGCGCACCCCCCCACCCTGAAAAAACTCGATCGCAATATTCCCGTGGTTGCCTCTGCCAATGCGGCCAAAGTCGTGCAAGAATTGGGTTACACTCGAGTAACTGCCCTCGCGCACGGCGGCACCTACAACCTCGGCGAAAAAATCGAAATCAAAGCCGTTCCTGGTTCGCCGATTGGCCCAGCTTTGGTAGAAAACGGCTATCTGATTGCAGAATTGTCAACCGGCATCAAGATTTACTACGAGCCGCACGGGAATCACTCTCCCTCCCTGAAACAGGAAGCGCCTGTAGATGTGGCGATCGTGCCGCTAATCGACCTGGCGCTGCCCTTAATTGGGCCAATTATTAAAGGCTCTCAGAGCGCTCTAGAGTTGGCTAAATGGCTGCAACCGCAAGTGATGCTTCCTACAGCAGCCGGCGGCGACGTGGTTTTTGAGGGATTGCTGATGTCAGTGGTGCGCGATCGCGGCAATATTGAAGATTTTCGATCGCTCCTAGCCAGACACGATCTGAAAACGCGAGTCATCGAGCCGAACCCGGGCGAACCCTTCGAGGTATCACTCGCGAAACCCGCCTCTGTCAATTGATAGAAAAACCTAACACCCCTAACCCCCCTTCCCTCCGAGGGAAGGGAAAAAACTAATTTACAACCCCAAATATGGTACTCTCAAACCCAACAGCATCTACCCCAGAAACACAATTTTACACCTGGAAAGGCTATCGCTGCGCTTACACCGCGCACGTCCCAACTGATTCAGCCGCCGAAGGAATTCCCCTGGTTTTAATCCATCCTATCGGCGTCGGACTGTCGCGTCAATTTTGGCAGCGGTTTTGCCGCGAATGGTACGCCAAAGGCTATCGCAACCCGATTTACAATCCCGATTTGCTCGGCTGCGGAGAGAGCGACAAACCCCGCATTGCTTACACTCCTGCGGATTGGGCAGAGCAACTCGAATTCTTCATAGAAACTGTCGTGCAAAACCCCGCGATCGCGATCGCCCAAGGCGCGCTAATGCCCGTCGCTGTCTGCCTCGCGCAGGCTGCCCCCGATAAAATTCGCGCCCTAGTTTTGAGCGGCCCTCCCGGTTGGGCTATAATGACCAAAGAAACCCCCGCTTGGCAGCACAAACTTTCTTGGAATCTCTTCGATTCCCCCCTGGGAAGCGCCTTTTACCGCTATGCCCGCCGCCGTCAATTTTTGCAGTCATTTTCAATTAAACAGTTATTCGGAAATGTGAAGAGTGTCGATGCGGAATGGTTGGAGACGTTGGAAAAAGGGGCAGCCAATCCAGACACGCGCCATGCCGTTTTTTCCTTTTTGGCTGGGTTTTGGCGGCAAAATTACCAGCCCGCGATCGCCTCGATTTCCCAACCCACTCTCGTCCTCGTCGGAGAAGCCTCGACGAACATCAGCCGCGAAGGCAAGCAAGAACCCCCCATCCAGCGACTTTCTAAATATCTGGAATACCTGCCAAACGGGCAGGGACGCACTATTTCCGGGCGAAATGTTCTGCCCTATGAATCGACGTCTGAATTTGTCGCCAGCGTGGCCGAGTTTTTTGCAACACTGAGTTAGAATAAAAAAAGGTACGCTCCCCTTGAGAAACAAATCTTGCAGGTAGGAGTGTTTCTTTCAATCAGGTCAAATGCCCCGGAAAATTTTCCAGAAAAACGCTATATCGGTTCTCTTTAATTGGTAAGCGGCTGGACTGAAAAACCCATTGAAATGGGATTCTTCCGGGGGCACCCTCGCAGTACAGAAACCGGATTTCTGAAGTTTCAAGACTCACAGAAAAACGCTATAGCTGATTGTTTACTTGCAGTTTTATATCGTTCAATTTCGTGCTGCATCTAATTTTCTTCACCGCTTTGAAAAACACTCTGGTCGCGTTCTTTTTTCTCCCCCCTCAATTGTGCGCCTCAGCAAGCGGGTATGCTCCTTGACGCAAGTTCAATCGGCAGCGATCGCATCGATTAAGTGCTTAACTGTCAAAATCATCGGGTTTCTAAAAAAATAAATCCGAACCAGTTACGAATCCCCTTACTTTCCGCCGACGCCATCACAAAGAGGGCGATCGCTCGACGAAACATTCGGATTCGTCTTCAAATAATCCCGCGCCCAAGCGCAACCGCGTGCCAGCAAATCCTCTAACTCTCCCGCCTGCTGTACATTCCAGAGAATCACTTTGTTATCCTTACTGGCAGAAGCGAGCGTCTTGCCATCTTCGCTAAAACTCAAACCCCAAACGCCATCGCCGTGCCCCGATAAAGTATGTCGCAGCGTGCCGTCAAGATTCCAGAGTTTGACAGTTTTATCCGCCGAAGCCGTCGCGATCGTTTTGCCGTCGGGAGAAAAACTCACGTCCCAAACTGCGCCGCCGTGTCCCTCTAAAGTCCTGACTAGCGTGCCGTCAAGCTTCCAAAGTTTGACAGTTTTATCATCAGAAGCCGAGGCAATCATTTGCCCATTGGGGCTGAAATTTAGGCTGCCAACCGTTCCTTTATGCCCCTTGAGAGTATTGATAAGCTTTCCCTCGCGGTTCCAGAGCTTAACCGTATTGTCGCCGCTGCCCGTCGCGATCGCTTTCCCGTCGGGAGAGAAACTAATCGACCACACCCACCCGCTGTGCCCCCGGAGAGTTTTCAACTCCGTCCCGTCAAGATTCCACAGTTTCGCAGTTTTGTCAAAACTCGCCGTCGCGATCGTCTGCTCGTCGGAGCTGAAACTGACCCCCGACACCCAATCTTTATGCCCCTCGAGAGTTTTCAGCAATTGCCCTTCAGGAGTCCAGAGTTTTGCCGTCGCGTCGGCAGAAGCAGTCGCAATAATTTGGCTGTCGGGGCTGACACTCAGATTGAGAACCTCGCTGTTATTGTTAAAAGAGTTGAGGAATGTTCCGTCCCGCTGCCACACTCTCACAATCCTGTCCCGAGAGCCGCTGACAATCTTTTTGCCGTCAGGAAAAAAACTCGTACCCAAAACCCAACTGCCGTGCCCGGGAAGCACGGGGATTCCAGTGCCGTAAATTCGCCAGATTTTCGCGCTTTGATCGCTAGAGGCGCTCACGAGAGTTTTGCTGTCGGGGCTGAAACTGAGACTGTTAATAATATCGGCGTGTCCTTCTAGGCTCTCTAAAAGGCGTCCTTCGCTGTTCCACAGCCGCACAATTTTGTTAAAACCAGCAGTGGCAATAATTTTGCCGTCAGGGCTGAAAGTCGCGTTCAAGACAGCATCGCCCTGCTTGAAAGAACGGCGTTCCTTCCCGTTTATGTCCCAAAGTTTCGCAGTTTGGTCGTAACTGGACGTCACCAGGGTTTCGCCATTTGGAGAAAAAGCAACGCTATTGACGCGATCGCCGTGACCGGTTATCACCCGCACCAACTTTCCTTTCAGAGTCCAGAGTTTGACGGTGCTGTCATTGCTAGCCGTAGCGATTAATTCGCCATTTGGAGAAAAAGCAACGCTATTGACGCGATCGCCGTGTGCCGCGATCGTCTCTAATAATTTCCCTTGGATATCCCAGAGCTTGACAGTTTTATCATGGCTAGCGGTGGCAATCATTTTGCCGTTTGGAGAAAAAGCAACGCTATTGACGCGATCGCCGTGGGCTGCGATCGTTTCCAATAACTGCCCTTGCCTATTCCAGAGCTTAACCGTTTTGTCATTGCTGGCGCTGGCGATAATTTCACCATTTGGAGAAAAAGCAACACTATTCACCGAATCTTGATGCCCCTTGAATGTTTGAAGTTCCCCGCCCTCCTTGCTCCAGAGTTTAACGGTGTTGTCATCGCTCCCCGTGGCGATGAAGTTGCCGTCGGGCGAGACACTCACCCCCCAGACACCCCCTTCATGCCCCTCCAAGCGATTGCGCTCTTTCGCAAAGTCAACCGCTGGCTGCAACGCCGTAACAATTCGCTCCTTTATTTTTACATCCCCTTGTGCCCAGGTGGCTTGTTGCAATTTTCTCCCCGCTCTAATTCCTGCGACGAGCGATTCTAACCTTTGATTCGAGACAAACAGCGATTCTGTCGTCTTACTTAAAGAATCTAATTCCTTTATTTCCGCTTTAATTTGCTGCTCTCGGGCTAAGTGAAAGCCTTTTTCCGCTTTATCATACAACACGAGCGCCACAAATGCCAGCCCAGTCGTCGCGAGCAATCCTGCCCCAACTGCTGCAATTGTCCTTTTATTTTGTTTGGTTTCAGCCTCAGCGCTTTTGACAATATACTGAGTTTGTAGGGGCGTCGGCTTCGGTTCTTTTTCCACCCCCTGCATCAACCATTCTCTCGCGTGTTTTAAATCGACACCGCGCAAGAGAAAACTGCGATCCTGACCTTTTTTGTCCCACTCGATCGCCCGCATCAGCAACCGCGTGTGCCCTTTTACATAGTCCAGGTCGGTGTCGATCGCCTTCAGTAAAGTCTGAAACCCGCTCTCGAAATCATCGGTTTCCTGAAACGGGATAAAATTCAGGCTTCTCAGAACCGGGTGGACGGAGGAAGAAGACGTCTTCCGGTACATCACCGGCACCAGTCGCTTGTTGTGCTTGATGGCGTGTTCGATTTCCTCCTTGCAGGGCTGGGAGACGACCGAATCGGGAGAAATAATAAAGACAAAATTGTCAGCTTCCTCGATGCCGATATACATTTCTTTGCGCCAATCTGCCGTCAGAGGAATATCTTCCCAATCTACCCAAATATCGCGATTGATTTTGGCAAAACTCGCGTGCAAGTTTTTGACAAAATCTTTATCCTTGCGCGAATAAGAAATAAAAAGATCGACCATGATAAGCACCCTAACTTTTGCACGGAAACAGGAAGGGAAGAGAGGGAAGAGGCAGAACGCGGCAGAGGGATAAGCGGCAATCTCAAAAATCTCAAAGAGAATTGCGATCGCCGATCCCGTCGCAAAGCTTGCGGTCGTCCTCGCCGACCTTGGGGTTATTTTTCAGGTAATCTTGCAGCCAATAGCAACCGCTTTTCAGGTCGTCTACATCCAAAGAAAACGGCTGGATTTCCTCAAGGTTCCAGAGGATGACAGTATTGTCAGCGCTAGCCGAAGCAATCGTCTTGCCGTCCGGGCTGAAAAACACGCTTCTCACCCCAGAGCTGTGCCCCTTGAGAATTTTCAGCATCGAGCCGTCAGCACCCCACAAGGCAATCGTCTTGTCACTGCTGCCAGAAACCAGCATTTGACCGTTTGCGCTAAAACTCAAACCCAGAACTTGACCGCTGTGCCCTTTGAGGGTTTTGAGCAAGGTTCCCTCCAGGTTCCAAAGTTTGACCGTCGTGTCATTGCTTGCCGAAGCGACAGTTTTGCCGTCGGGGGAGAAAACGACTTTGTTAACGCCAGCTTCGTGACCTTTGAGGGTTTTGAGCAAGGTGCCGTCTTTGGTCCACAGCTTGACGGTGTTGTCCACGCTGGCGCTGGCGAACAACTGACCGTCAGGCGAAAAAAACAGGTGGCGAATCGCATGGTCGTGCCCCTGAAATTTTTTCAGCAATTGCCCGTTCGCCGTTTGCAGGGCGATCGAGCCGTCATCAGCCCCGGAAGCAATAATTTGACCGTCGGGAGAGAAAATCGCGCTCCTGACTTCCACCCCGTGTACCTGGAAAGTCTTCAGCAGCGCGCCGTCTTTGTTCCAGAGTTTGACGGTTGCGTCTTCGCTCGCGGAGATGATACTCCTGCCATCGGGGCTAAATCGGGCGCTGTAAACGTTTCCGTCGTGCGCCTTGACGATCTTCAGCGGCGTTCCGTCCGGCTTCCAAAGTCTGATGGTGCCGTCTCCGGAAGCAGAGAGAATGGTCTGACCGTCTGCGCTGAAACTGGCATTGTAAACGCTGTCAGCGTGCCCCACGAGCCGGAGCTGGGCGCGATCGCTCCTCCAGATCCTGACGGTATTGTCCGCACCGCCGGAGACAATCAGTTTGCCGTCCGGACTGTAACGGGCGCTGTACGCGCTGTCGGCGTGCCCGGGCATGACTTGGAGCAAATCTCCCTTGAGGTTCCAGATTTTCAGCGTGTTGTCGCTACTGGCGGTGACGAGCCTGGTTCCGTCGGGGGAAAAATGGACGCTCGTAGCCGATTGCCCCTTCCGCTGCCGGATAGTTGAGAGCATTTCTCCGTTGCGGTTCCAGAGTTTCACGGTATTGTCTTTACTCGCAGAAGCCAGCATCTCTCCGTCGGGCGAAAACGAGAGGCTGTTCACCCCATCGTTATGTCCGCTGAGGGTAATCGGCGTCTCGTCCGGTTGCGCGAGATTCCAGAGTTTGAGCGTTTTATCCGTACTCGCGGAGGCGAGGGTTTGCCCGTCTGGGGAGAAGGCGACGAAGAGGACTGGCCCCTGATGTCCTTCTAGCGTTCTCAGCAACGAGCCGTCCTTGCTCCAGAGTTTCACCGTCTTGTCCTCGCTCGCGGAAGCGATCGTCTGCCCGTCGTTTGAGAAGCTGACGCTCCAGACGCGATCGCCGTGCCCTTCCAGGGTTTTGAGTAAGGTGCCGTCTTTGCTCCACAGCTTGACCGTATTGTCTGCGCTGCCGGAGGCGATCGTCTGCCCGTCGTTTGAGAAACTGACGCTGTAAACTGTCGCGTTGTGCCCTTCTAAAGTGTTGAGCAATTTGCCGTTGCGGCTCCAGAGTTTGATGGTTGCGTCCCCGCTTGCGGAGGCGATCCTCTCCCCGTCAGGGCTGAAAACCGCTTCCCACACTCGGCTCTGATGTCCTTCCAGGCGGTTGATTTCCTGAGAGCCGTAGACGATCTGCCGCAGAGCGGCGAAGGTTTGCAGGCGGGTTTCTCGGCTCGCCCACGTTGCATGTTTCAGTTGCTGCACGGCTTTGACGCCAACCATCATCGCTCCGATTTGGTCGTTGTTGACGAAGCGAGCTTCCGAGAGGGCGGCTAGGGTTTTAATTTGGTTTTCTTCTGCTAATTTGCGATTGCTTTCGGAGATGCCGTAGAGTGCCAAGGCTACAAACGCCAATCCCGTTGTCAGTGCCAAGCCCAGACCGATCGCCCCGATCGCCGCTTTCTGCTGTTTGGTTTCAGCAACGCCGCTATTAATGATGTACTGGGTGTGCAAAGGCGTCGGTTCTGGTTGCTTGTCTACCCCTTCCGAGAGCCAGTTGCGCGCCTCTTTCAAATCGTTGCCGCGCAGCAAAAAGCTCTTATCCCGATTTTTTTTGTCCCACTCGATCGCCCGCATCAGCAAGCGCGTGTGGCATTTGACGTGGATTAAATCGGTATCGATCGCTTCGACTAACCGCTGGAATGCCGTATCGAAATCATCGGTTTCCTGAAACGGAATAAAGTTGAGGCTCCGCAGCACCGGATGCACCGTTGCCGAGGGAGTCTTGCGATACATCACCGGCACGAGGCGCTTGTTGTGCTTGATGGCGTGTTCGATTTCCTCGGTACAGGGTTTCGAGCTGGCCGAATCGGGAGAAATAATATAGATAAAATTGGCCGACTCTTCGATTCCTATATACATTTCCTGCCGCCAATCGGCGGTCAGCGGTATATTATCCTGGTCGAACCATACCTCGCGACCGAGGTTTCTAAATCCTTCGTAAATTTTTTTTACGAAATCCAGATCTTTGCGCGAATAAGAAATAAATGCTTCTTTCATGCACCCTTTCCTGAGATAAACGAAAAAACCCAATCATCCAATATTTGACGATTTGACAGACCGTTTGGTCCGGGTAGCGGGACAATCGGGAACGCGGTAATAGAGCCAACATCAACTCAATTTCTCTCGTTCCGCGTTCCCCATTCCCCCGTCTGAACTCTGCAAGTCGCAACTGAAGTTACTTAGAAATGTAGTGCATCCACAAATCGCCGTCAGAACCGCAAATTTGCTTCATCATGCCGTAGGTATAGGTCAAGCTTTTCCCGCTGACGCTGGTGTCATATCCCCACTCGTACCATTCCCCATAAGGATCGTGAACGATCCAGCCTTTTTCGTTGTAGCCGACAATCGCGATGATGTGCCCGGAACGGGTAAAGTAGCCGTGTACTACGCAAGGATTGCCCGACGCCAGCCATTTTTTCACATCTCCCCACTTGGCGTCTTCCTGAAAGTCGTCTTTGTAGCCGTAAGCTTTCACGACTTGGGCTAAGTCTATTGGGGAATGTCGATCTAACCCATTATCAAGGCAATACTGATACAGTTCGTCTTCGAGCTGTTCTCCTCGAGCGCCGAGAGGGGAATGCCCCAAATAAACCATGCACATCGCCATACTGGTGACATTGCACGAGCCGTGGGGGTTATTCTCGTTGTCGAGCTGAGTGAAATAGGGCAGATCTAATTCAACCCTTTCTGGCAGTGCCGTCGATGCCAGAGTGATTGCGGAAGAGGTGCGGGCTGTGGTTCGAGCGTTAGCGGCGATCGCGCTGGCGGTGGTTGCAGTTGTTGTAATCGTGGTATTCTTAGTCGCCGGCACTGCGCTGGCAGGAACGTCGTCCGGGTTTTTCCAGATTTGAATAAACTCGGAGGTTTCACTGAGCAGTTCTGGGTTGGTTCTTTCTATTTCCTTCTGGAGTAACTGCAGGGCTTTTTCTTGGTTGGGTTCGCCTTTGTAATATTTGACAACGTTCACCAAAGAAATGCTCATGTTCTGTCACCTTTTTCAAATTTATAGGGAATAGGGGATGGGGAAGAAAGGAGTGCTGAGTGCTGAGTATTGAGTGCTGAGTGTTGACTTTTGAAAAATGATTTTTGACGAAGATCTGGGGCTGTTTGCTGAGAAGTAAAAAGCGTTACTCCTGTACGAGATTTTCGCGAAAAGCCCGTACTCAGCACTCAGCACTCGTTACTCAGCACTCCTTTTAAACGAGATACCTTTGCAAATCCTGGACTAAAGGCCAGAAGTGATCCCAACCGTTTAAGCCGCCATTCACTAAGCGCCGGACGAGTTTCCAGTCTCCGTCTTGGGCCGCTTTATCAACCTCGCGATCCCAAAAATACTCGATGAGAATTTGAGCGGCGATTTGAGGATCTAACGCCAAATCCGGTTTATCCTCCAAAGGAACGCCTAATTTTTGCCCGTACATGCGATAATTCGCCCGACCTGTAATTTGAATGAATCCGCGTCCGTGATAGCGGATGCCGTCACCGGGCTGGGTATTGCCCAAATCTTCGCGGTATTCGTACATTTCGGTGAAATAGTCGTCGTCTCCCCATTCGTTAATCGGTCGGAAGCCGGCAGTTTCTACGCCAATTGTCGCCAGGGCAGCTATCAGGGTCGGCTTGTTCAGAATGCCTTTTGCGTCCAGCCCGCTCAGCAACCCGGGCAGGTAGGTTTGCGCATCATCGAGGGGGCAATTGAGAAGCTGGGCACACAGTTCGGGCGTGACGATTTGGTTGGCGGGGTTAAACCCGGGCACTGATTTGGCTTGAATGATTTGTTTCGCCAGTTCTGGAGTGATTTTGTCGGTGGGAGCTTTGAAGGCTTGGGCAAAACGGGCGATCGCGGCACTCGTGGCCGGCCCGCAAACTCCATCTGCCGGCCCCCCGAGCAGCTTCAGCGATCGCAGTCGCACTTGTATCTGCTTGATCAATTCCTTATTTTGAGAGGCTTCGCTCATGGGCAGGGCTTTGCCGCTCTTGACGATATCTTGCAGTTTGATTCCCGTCAAGCCGGGTTGAGAGCCGCCGTTGGCTTGTCCGATTTTCCCGCCAACGTAGTGAATCCACAAGTCGCCGTCAGTGCCGCAGACATCTTGCATCATCTGATAGGAATACGTCAATCCTGCGCCGCTGACGTTCGTGTCGTAACCGCTGCTATACCACTGCCCGTAAGGATCGTGGACGAGCCAGCCTTTATCGTTGTAGCCGATTATGGTGATGATGTGTCCCGAACGAGTAAACCAGCCGTGCACGATGCAGGGTCTTCCACTTTCGAGCCACTTTTTGACTTCTCCCCACTTGGCATCGGGCTGGAAGTCGTTTTCGTAGCCGTAGATGGAAAACATTCTGTCTAAGTCTTGGGGAGAATGCCGCGACAACCCGTTATCCTGCATGTAACGATACAGTTCGTCTTCGAGCTGTTCGCCGGTGTTGGGATTTCTCAGCGGATGCCCGAAATACCCCATGCACATCGCAACGCTGGTGACGTTGCAGGAGCCGTGGGGGTTATTTTCGTTGTCGAGCTGGCTGAGATAGGGAACGTTCAGCCTGACGGTGCCGTTCTTTTTGACGGGGGTGGCGGCGGCGCTGCCGTTATTCGTCGGTTGCGGTGGTTGCGGTTGCGACGGAATTCTCCACGTTCTGACGAAATCTGAGGACTCGTCTAGAAGATCTGGCCGAACTGCTTTAAGTTGCTGTTCGAGTCGCTCGATCGCTCGGAGTTGGTGGGGGCTTCCCTTGTAGTATTTAGCAACGTTGACTAAAGAAATACCCATGTAAGATGGCCTATATTTGAGAATTTGTTTCTAATTACAATGTGGTTTTAGCTGTCTTAAAAACGGCTGCGAGCCGCTTGAATTCAGACGAAAAGCAACCAGTCGGGAAGACGAGCAACCGTCGCGCTTTTTGATTTCCCGTGCCGAGGGAGGGGCAATTGGATTTTCGCTAATCGCTTTTTCGATAATTGGACTTTTACGACCAATTACCGATTCCCCATTACCCATTTCCATCCCCAAAAGAAGACGCGCTCTCTCAAATCTATTGCAATTAGGTTGCATGAGAAGATTTGCGCGATTTGAAGCACTCGTTTTTCTGGCAGTTCGCGATCGCCGTCTGTCTCGAAGTTTCGAGGCAGCAGAAGCCACATCGGCGGCTCGGCTGCTAATTGGCAGCGCCCGCGATCGACTCGCTGCTAGCACCGTCGAGCCAATTGGCGCTTTCAAACTGGGTTCTCTCCTCTGTCTTCCTCCCAACGATAGATAATTCTATTCAACCTTTATGCTATAGACGGATGCGAGTTCCGTCACTACCGCTAACTGGGACAGTTATATTTAATTTTTGGTTTTTAAGCGGACTCAGCTATTTTCGGGTTCCGCAACTGCGGAGATCGCAGCCGTCTCTGGCGTCAAATGAAGCGCGATCGCCCTTCCTCGAATCGCGACTTCACGGATGATTAAATTTCCATGAAGTAATATTCGCCGAGAGAGGTTTCCGATTTGGAGCGCGTCAAAAAATCCAAACAAGCGCAATTTGCACAGCAGCACCGTGGTGAGGAAAAAATCGGATCGAGAAAAAACTGAGGTTTCACTCAAGTGGCTGTGAATAGAGGAGCCATTGGGAATGGGTAATCGGGTATCGGGTATCGGGAAAATCGAAACTCTATCGGCTTAAAAATGGCTGGTTGAGCCACGTTGTTCAGGCGGCTGCCCATTTCCCATTCCCCATTCCCTATTCCTCATTCCCCGTTCTCTTCTGTAATGCTTTTGTTCCAGCTCGCGTATGTAGCCGCTTGAGTTAATTAATATCTATCTTTCTCAGAGAATCTAGAAACTCTTGTTCCTCAATCATGGCTTTGCGAATGCGGGCAATCATGTAAGAGGCTGTATTTTTATTCACGTCAATTTCCTTGGCGAGCTGGCGGACGCTGACGGATTTTGCGGAATTAGCCACTAAGTTAATCGCGCGAATCCATTTGTCAACATCCACGCGGGTTTTGTGAAATAACGTTCCTACGGTAACGCTGTAGGAAGTAAAGCAGGTATTACAGCGATATCGGCCTTCACTCTTAATGGCAGAAGAATTGGTCGAACTGCAGTAGGGACACTGTGGCTTGTTCCCCCATCGGATTTGTTCGAGATAGGAAGTTGTTTTGGTATTTAACATTGAAAAAACCCAACCCTATTGGATAGAAAAACATGCAAGGCGTAGCCGATCCGAC
This sequence comes from uncultured bacterium, assembly GCA_964405435.1. Taxonomy (GTDB): domain Bacteria; phylum Cyanobacteriota; class Cyanobacteriia; order Cyanobacteriales; family Oscillatoriaceae; genus DVEG01. The sequence continues at coordinate 2,213 of CAYOOD010000035.1, read as the reverse complement.
AGAGAATCGGGGACTGTAGTGAGAAGGCGATCGGGCGCGCGGCTCCGGGGCGATCGCGCTCCTGAGAGGAAAGGATTTTCGGACGTTTCCCAACCTATCATTCGGGATTGTTTTGCATATTTGAACAGTCGGCTGGGCAAACCCTTTTAGGAGGGCGAGCCAGAAAGACTTTCTGCGCGCGGGCGATTCGTTTAGACGATAAAAAGCGGTTCGTCCACCGAGAAGGGGCGATCGCGCTTCTCTCCGGCGATCCGAGCGATCGCCCTCGCCTCGCCTATCCGACGCGCAGGCTGGAAGCTGCTATTCAGGCTTCGCTTGCGAACCGCGAAACGCGCGCCCGTCTACTTCGGGATTCAGCCATTGCTTTTGGAGTTTGGCCTCTTGACGATTTCATACAAATGGCATAATCTGATATTTGTATGCCACTAAGGTAAACGACAACCTCGGGCGGTGTCAACGATGAAGCGGGGTGATTTTGTAAAGAAATGTTGAGCTTATTGGGCCAATAGCCGATGCCTGACTGCCTTGTTTGGCATCATAAAGCTGGGACGGCTCTCGATCTCGGCTTTTCACGTCGCTGATAAGCGTTCCAACTTTACCCATCTAGGAGAGGCACTCAGCGTGATCTCAGAAGAAAAGAAACAAAGATTTTCCGAGCTACTCAAGTACATCCGCGCCAACGACGGCGTGAAGAAGTTCGCAGCTCGCCTAGAGATCAAACTCCCAACCTACAGCGCTTGGGAGACAGCTAGAGCCTTTCCCAGCGACGAGACGTGGCAGGCGCTGCTGCCCAAGTTGTGCGAATTGTCGGGTTTCACCCCAGAAGCGATCGACCGATACTTGCGCGGGGATTACGAACTGACCGATCTAACGGAAGGCGCGGCAGGAGAGGGCTTGCAGCCGAGAGCCAGACAGACGGTAACGATAGCCAAGTTCCGCGCTTGGTTGCAAACGCTCTCCTTAACAGAATTGATACAAGTGTTGAAAGATACGGTGGTGCGGTCAGCGGAGGTGGCGTCGTCCGCGCAGCGCCGCCCGTCAAAAGACGGCTCGCCCGCCAAGGAGGCATCTGAAGTTCCGCAACAAGCACAACAGCTTGAATTTGTGCAGCGCCAACTGCAACCAGAAGACGCTTCGGCTCAGGGGCGTGCAGAAAATCTAGAAAAATATCAAGTCGATCCGCTCGATAGCGAAGCAGTGGTGGCGCTAATTTCCTATCTCGCCTCGCGCTTGCCTTTGGAAGGCATGGTACAAGTCGATCGCCGACTGCGCGACCTGATATTTAGCAAGGTTCAAAAGCTGGGATTGCTAGATCTAAAAAAATATCAAAACAATCCTTTTTACATTTTAATGGAGGAATACAGGCTCAGAAATCGATTAACCTACGAGCAATTTGAGGAGATATTGCTCGCAGAAGGGTGCGAAGCAGGCTTAGATCCCCAAAAAGTGTCCGATATCGTCCGGGGTGAGGCGCTGCCAGACGATCGAGAACTGCTTTGGCTGGGCGTTTTCATCAGAAAACCCGATGGCAGTTTCTACGACCACGAGTAATTAGTTGTTTTGAGAGATGGAGACTTTTCAAAAAAAGCAGCCAACCAAAAATCCGAGCAAGTGTTCGCGCGTTCTCCCCATCATATTTTGGGGGAAACAAGGGGTCACGAGGAACCCGAAGATACGTTTGAATGTCAAGGGAACAAGTAGAGGCATAGATGTTTAAAAATCAGGGTGAAAGCAGCGACGAATTGCAACTGGAAAGGGAATTTCAGTCTGCATCGGACGGGCTGGTAGGCTCTCTCGTTATTAAGTTAGTTCCTGCTTCTGAGCTGAAACGTCTTTTGGAAGAAGTGAAAGTGCAATTGATCGCGGAGAGCAAAAGCATTCGGTTTGACTGTCCTTCTGGAACGGTCGCAGCCCGATTGTTCAAAATGTCCAACGTCATTGCTTTGGCAGTTTACGGATTGAGAGAAACTCTACAACTTCGCTTTATCCCCCGGATAGAAATTTTCTGCACGGGGCAGCAATTCATACCCAGGTTGAATCCCGAAAAGATATTGAGAGATAGCCTTATGAAAACAAGTGCTGAGAATCAGCCCGTCAGAAAATTGGGCGCGTCCGAGCTAGATTTGGACTTGAACGAACTGTATCGCGATCGCCACCCGATTTATACCAATTCTCTAAAGTTATGCTACAATAGCCAAAAAGAAGTCCATAAG
>CAYOOD010000034.1:0-67269 GCA_964405435.1 uncultured bacterium | reverse complement strand
CTCCGGGATATATAAAAAAATGTAACAATACTAAGTTAGCCAACTTGGTATTAGCAAATAATCTGGGGATGTATGTGGTGGCTGAGGGAGTAGAAACAGACCAACAGTTAGTGCAACTGTGGGCGCTGCAGTGCGATTACGGGCAGGGATATTTTTTCTCGCGACCTCTGGATAAAGAAGCCGCTGAGGCACTGATCGCGTCAGCACCGCAGTGGTAGCCGCGCGTTAATTTCAAGTTTTCTGGGAGGGTTTTATAGCGGTTTTTCAGAAACCCGGCTTCGCAGAAGTTGCCGGGTTTCTCACTCAGTAGAGCCCTCAACCATTGCGGCTGCCTCGAGCGAGACTGACGATCGCAGAAACTAACTCGGTGGGTTCTACGGGTTTGGAGACGTGGCGTTGAAAACCAACCGCCATCGCCTGCTGGTAGTTAATTTCGCCTGCATAAGCCGTCAGCGCGATCGCCGGCACGTCTCCCCCCTTTTCTGGCGGTAAATTTCTCACCTGTTTCACCAGCATATATCCATCCACATCCGGCATCCCGATATCGCTCAACAGTACGTCTGGCAGAGATTGAGCCAGAGCCGCGAGTGCGTCATTGGCAGAGCTGGCGGCTCTGACTCGAGCGCCGTACTCTTGCAGCAGAAAAGCGACAAATTCCCGCGTATCGGCATCATCGTCAACCACCAAAATCTCGATGCCTTCTAAATCCAAAGAGGCAGGAGGCGGCATCCGATCGCGATCGCTCGGTTGCAAAGACGGCATGAGTGGCAGCGTCACCGTAAACGTTGCGCCTTGCCCCTCACCGGCACTGTCGGCGCGAACCGTTCCCCCGTGCAGCTCCACCAGGTGGCGGACGATCGCCAATCCCAACCCCAGCCCGCCAAATTTGCGCGTTGTCGTCGCATCGGCTTGGCGGAAATAATCAAACACATAGGGCTGAAAATCAACGGGAATGCCCTTCCCCGTGTCGGTAATTGTAATTTGGGCGCGGTCGTCAATTCGTTCGAGTCCAATCTCGACTCGCCCGCCCGTCGGTGTAAACTTAACCGCATTCGACAGGATATTCCAAACCACTTGCTGCAAGCGGCAGGCATCCCCCAAAACCAGCCCCACCTTCGGGGCAAACCGAGTGTGAATTTGGATAGATTTGGCTTCTGCCGCCAGACGCACTGTTTCGATTGCCTCCTCAATAGTCGATAACAAATTGACTGGAGCAATATTTAAACTGAGTTTTCCGCGCAGAATTCGGGAAACATCCAGCAAATCTTCAATCAATTCTGCCTGTAATTTGGCATTGCGTTCGATCGTTGCCAGCGCTTCAGCCGTTTTAGCCGCGTCAAACTTGCGGGTTTGCAGCAATCTCGACCAGCCTAAAATCGGATTGAGGGGCGATCGCAATTCGTGGGAGAGTACCGCCAGAAATTCATCTTTAATCCGGTTTGCCGTTTCCGCCTCAGCGCGGACAGCTTGTTCCCGTGTCAGCAATTCCTCGCGTTCTTTTTCGGCTTGTTTGCGCTCCGTGATATCCCGCCAAGCAATGACACCGCCGGTAATATTTCCTGCCGAATCCTGAATCGGTCCCGCATTGCAAAGAATGTTGATTTTATCTCCATTTGAACGTTGGATCACCCATTCCTCATTGGTGGTGACTTCCCCATTTTTGACTGCACGGGTGAGGGGCAATTCTTCTGGCGAGGGTGGCGCGATGCCATCTGTACGCAAAATTCCCCATTTCTCGACGTGTTTTTCAGCGGGAATGCCTTCGAGGACTTCCGGCGAGCGCCCGATCAACTGCTGCCCGTATCTGCTGACGCGACGGATGGTAACATCTGGCGCATCGGCAATAGTAATCCCTTCAGGGATATACTCCATTAAGGCATCGAGAATTTGTTTGCCTTCTTGCCACGCCGCTTCTGCTTGCTTGCGTTCTCTTAAATCTAGCAGAAAAGCGATTATTTCCTGTTGGCAATCGTAAGGTTCCTGCAGCAAAGCTGACCCCAACAGGATCGGGATGCGGCTGCCGTCTTTATGGATGTATTCTTTTTCAACCGGGCTGGCTACTCCGTGCTGTCTGAGTTCTGCTATCGAGCGGGCATCCAAGGCAGAAACTTCTGGCGGTGCCACCTGCATCCAGTCAATTTTGCCAGCTTGTAACTCTTCGCGGGTATAGCCAATCATGTTGAGAAAATAATCATTGGCGTAGTGAATTCCTCCGGCGAAATCTACGAACGCCACGCCAAACATATTAGATTCTACCAGGCGGCGGAAGCGTCTCTCACTTTCTTGCAGGGCTTGTTCTGTGCGCCGGCGATCGGTTATATCTTGAAAAACCACAACTGCTGCCAGAATTTCACCTTTTCTGTTTAAAATTGGAGCGGAGTTAGCACTGATAAAAATGCAGAAATTGTCCGCGCGACGCAATTCTATGACTTCATTTTTAATTGTTTCGCCCGTTTGCAGCGATCGCAGGAGCGGATATTCTTCCGGCTTGTAAACTTCCCCGTTGGCATGAAAAGCGCGGAAGGGGTTCATCGGCTCGTACTCAGACAGTTTCAGCCCTGGTTCAATAGTATACCACAAAATGTGTTTGGCTTGTTCGTTGGTGAGTACCAATTGACCGGAAGCGGCATCGGCAATCATCACGCCCGCCGGCATTTGCTGCAAGACTGCCTCAAATCGCGCCCGTTCGATCGCGAGTTCTTGGAGCAACCGATCGCGTTCGTCTTCGATTTGTTTGCGATCGCTGATATCGGTGACAAAAATCGATAGCCCACTCGCTGACGGATAAATATGATTGTCGAACCATCGGTTGAAGTGCGGGTAAAAGAATTCAAAATTAAGGGGAGTTTTTTCGGCAACTGCCCGGTGCAATTCCAGGTAAAATTGGCTGCCCAGTAAATCCGGGTAGATTTCCCAAATGCTTTTGCCGAGGAGTTCTTCGCGGCTCTTGCCGGTGACTTCAAGTACCCGGTCGTTGGCGTAAGTATAGCGCCAATCGCGATCTAATGCCAAAAACTGATCGTTAATAGTGGATAATATTTTCTCCAGATTATCCTTAGCCACCTGCACCTGCGATCGCAATTCTTGTTCGCGATGGGCAGCTTCTTGCCGCATCCGGTCGAGTTTCAAAGTCGCCTCTACCCGCGCCAGCAGTTCGCGGGCAGAAAAAGGTTTGACGAGATAATCGTCGGCTCCCGCTTCCAGCCCTTTAATGCGGGACTCTTCCCCAGCGCGGGCAGATAACAGAATAATCGGGATATCTCGGGTGTTCGGATCGGCGCGCAGCGATCGCAATAAACCCAAGCCATCTAATTCTGGCATCATCACGTCACTCAAGATCAGAGCGGGAGGGCAAGAGCGAATTCTAGCGAGGGCATCCCTCCCATCTGCCACGGTTTCCACTTCATATCCGCGCTCGACTAACAACCGCTTCACATAGTCGCGCATGTCCGCGTTGTCGTCCGCGAGGAGAATGCGGGCGGCTGAGGGGGCGAGGGGCTGATGGGGGGAAGTTCTTGTTTTCTCCTCCTCTCCTGCGCTCCCGTTCTCCTGTTCTGGCAGCCAGCGCAGGGCTTCTTCAACATAAGTGGCGGCACGGATGGCGGTTGACGTCTGGTTGCGGGTGGCGCTGATGCGATCGGCTGGCAAATGCTCAAATCCCGTGGGAATGGATACCGCAAAGCGAGTACCCCGATCGAGCACACTGCTGACTTGAATCGTGCCGCCGTGCAGGTGGACTAATTCCTGTACGAGAGACAAGCCAATGCCCGATCCTTCATAAGTCCGTCCCTTCGCGCCTTCTACGCGGTGGAAGCGCTTAAATAAATGGGGAAGTTCGGCGGCGGGAATGCCGGTGCCCGTGTCTCGGACTTCTAACTCAACGCGATCGCCCGCCCACTTCAAAACAATGGTAATTTCTCCCTCCCAGGTGAATTTAAAGGCATTTGACAGGAGGTTGAGAACGATTTTTTCCCACATTTCTCGGTCTACATAGACGGGCTCGGGGAGGGGGGGACACTCCACTTGCAGCCGCATTCCGGCGCGTTCTATGCCCGATCGAAACATGCCGGCTAAGTCGGCGGTGAGCGCGGCTAGATCCGTCGGTTCGTACACGGCTTGCACTCTCCCGGCTTCAATGCGGGAGAAATCCAACAGCGTGTTCACCAGCTTGAGCAGGCGCAGGGCGTTGCGGTGAGCGGTTTCGAGGAAGGGGCGATCGCGAGGCATCGGGCCGCTGGGATGGGCCAATATATCTTCCAAGGGGCCGAGCATTAAAGTCAGCGGCGTGCGAAATTCGTGGCTGATGTTGCTGAAAAACAGCGTTTTGGCGCGATCGATTTCGGCGAGGGCTTCGGCGCGCTGGCGTTCTTCTTCGTAAGCTTGGGCGTTGGCGATGCTGGCGGCAATTTGCGCCGCCACCAGTTCGAGGAAGCCGCGATAGTTGTCGTCAAAGAGACGGTAGGGGTTGAGAGCCGCCACTAAAATGCCGGCTTTGCCAGTTTGCCCGGAGGGAGCGATCGGCACCAGCACGGCGCGATCGGGCGATCGCGGCCACGCACCAGAAGGCAGGCTGCCAAATAATGTTTCTAAATCGCTAACGGTGCAAGGCTTGTGGGTGTTGAGGACTTCGGCAAATGGCCAGGGCGACGGGGCATCGAGGGCGATCGCGGCTGGAACTGCCGGGTGATGGCGATCGATCCCGGAGGTTCCCGCCAGATAAACGCTGTTCTGCTTGGGATCGACCAGATAAATCATCGCAAAAGGCAGATCGTAAGAATTCTCTGCCAGAGCGATCGCACTGCGCGTGCAGGCATCCTCGAAAGTGCGGGCGTCCGCTGTCTGGGCGGCGAGTTCCCGCAGCAGTGCCAACTGACGTTCGCCGATGATGCGCTGGGTGTCGTCGGTGTTGGCGCACAGGATGCCGCCGGTGCCGCCTCGCTCGTTGGGAACTGGGCTGTAGGAGAAAGTGTAATAAGTTTCTTCTGGATAGCCGTTGCGCTCCATAATCAGCAGCAGCGCTTCGTCGTAGGTGCCTTCATTCTCGAGCATGGCCGAGCGGGCTCGCGGCCCTACTTGATCCCATATCTCTCGCCATACTTGAGAGGCAGGCTGTCCGAGTGCTTGGGGATGTTTGCCGCCGACAATGGACTTGTAGGCATCGTTGTAGAGGTTGATGAGCTGCTCTCCCCACCAAACAAACATGGGTTGGCGGGAGGTGAGCACGATCCGCATGGTGGTTTTGAGGCTCTGGGGCCACTGTTCGACGGGGCCGAGTGGGGAGGTTGACCAGTCGATCGCTCGCATCAGCGCCCCCGTCTCTCCTCCCCCAGCCAATACCTTTTCTAGAGCCATTGTTGCGCCTTTTTCAGTCATAGTTTCTACTGTTGCTTTAGGAAATCTTGCTTCAAAAGCTTCACGAGCTTCTGCATTTCTGGAATTGATTTGCCGATTTCGACTTGTTCTCCCGCCACAACCCTTGTTTTTGAGTCATTATATCTGCCTATTCGCCAGCATCCTCGGCGATTTTTTATACACGTTGGTTCCTTAAAAAACTCCTTGATTAATTATGATGTTTGCCTGTCTACCTGCTGGCGTCTATCCCCGGGCTGTACATAGTCTCGATCGCCTGTAGCCATGCCCTACTGTTTTGTCAAGAGGGTTGCCGGGGTTAGGGGATTAGGGGATTCAGGGGGACACGTTTTCTGTGGAAAGGCGATCCGTCTTTTCAAAGCTCAGAGCACACTCCCTCTGAGAAAAGCGCCTCAGCCCCACTTGCGACGCGCTTCTTCGCACTCGTGCTTGGCTTGCAGCCAATGTTCTGCGGCTTTGCCTTCGGGACAGCCTTCTTGCTGCCAAATGTAATAGGCGCGGGTTTGTATGTCCGCGTCCAAAATAGGGCGCGGCGGCCAGAAATATTCGCAGCTCTGTGTGGTAAAATTGTAGGGGGCTCCAGCAAAATAGTCCTGTCTGCCTAAAGGCTCGGCTTTGAAGCGAAAGCAGTCTTGCTTGAGGGGGCACTCTCCACCCGGGCACATGGTTATATCGTAAGGCATCGTTGAGTCCTCGCGAATTCTTCCCGATCTTCTTTTAATGACTGTAGCGCTTGTTCTCGAGGATCGCGCGAGTGGCGAACCCGATCCGCCTTCCAGATCGCTCTACTCCCAGCCTCACCTCACTAAATGTTATTACTTAGGTCACGTCAGGAGAAAAAAGCGATCGCCAGCGATCGAATTCAACATCAGAGCCGGCACGCGCCATGTCGGAGATCCTCTCAGTCAGAGGTAAAAAATTGTCTGCTCCCAGCCAGCCTGAATCCACCTCAAAAAATTTACACGCTGAAAACAAAAATCATTACCAATTGGTTTGAGCTGGCTGAAACCGTTAACTGTATCACAGGGTGAAGACCATGAAAACGCAAGTCATCGCCAGTCTGAGTGTCGCCACTCTCGGTAGCCTGTTGGGCTTTTCAACCCCTGCAAGAGCTTTTAATTTTGGCACCAATGGCATCCAGTTTGACCGAACTACAACTGTCAACTTTACTTTTCTTAAATCCCAAGGAAAAGCCATTTCTTCTCTAGGCGTATTCGATGCAAGCGGGACAATGCTGTTAAAAACTCTGTTTGCAGAGAAGAACACCGCCGATCCGGGCTACCAAACCTCGCAAGGACCAAACGCATGGCTGGGAACCGCTAATAACTTGCAGGGCGAGGCGACTGCCTCTTTTACGTTTGCCGCCAATACCCTCTATACTCTGGGACTTTTCGGCACCTTGGATGGCGGCTCTATTCCCACCATGTTCTCGACTTCGAGCTTGAATGGCGGCAGCCAGCAAGCAGTCTTTGATTCGATCGGCGGCTCGGAATTGGTATCCTACAGCGGCATTGCCGTCACCAAGCAATCAGGAAATCCGTTTGTCGCTCCTGTGGCGGTTTCTTTTGAGGATTTGCTGGGCGGTTACTGGGGCGAGAATGGTGGGGATTACAACGACTTCACTGTTTCAGCAGAAGCCGTGCCCGAACCGCTGACGGTGGGCGGTTTGGTGCTGGGTGGGGCGTGGTTGGCTTGCAATCGCCGCCGCCGCTCTGGGAAAGTAGATTGAGCTGTCAAGGCGATCGCTCATTGTTTCTACTCGGGTTTTCTACTCGCGTTTTCCGCTCACTCCTTGCGGGTGCGGAAAACGCGAACCATCACGAAAACCATTAATCCCAGGTAGCCAAATACGGCGAACCAATCCAGCCAGATTCTAACGGTTGGGGTGAGTATGTCCATGAGTTTTACTTTCCGCAGTTTCCAGAAAAAAATACCAGGAAAGTGCCGGGACATGCAAGAGCGCGATCGCTAATTGGGAAGGGGGAATGGGGAATGGGAATTACTGATTCCCCATTCCCCCCTACCCGATCTTATCGTTCGTAAGTCGTGAGGGTAACGGGTTCCTCAACCAACACCGATCGCGGTTTGAAGGGGGGGAAGGTTTGCATCAGTTGCACCAGGGAAATACTGCGCGGTTCTCGAACGAATACCAGCGGCAGCAGGGCAATCAGGCGCACCCAGGCGGAGAGGGCAAACAGTCCGCTCAAACCGCCGAGATAGGCAAAATCGGCGAGAAATCCGCCGGCAGTGCTGCCCAGAGCGCCAGCGACGCCGGCAACGGCTGCAGCGATCGCGAAATAACCCGACGGTTTTTGTGCGGGCGCTATCTCCATCTGCATGTTGTTGTTGCACAAATCGATCGCCGCCCAGGTTGCGCCGCCGAACAGGTGCAGCAGCGGCAGCCACAGCCACAGAGAAATTCCATTATTTCCCGTTCCCAGCCACAGTAAAGGCGTCACCGCTACCAGCACCCCGACACCCAGCAGGATCGGGCGATTTCCCAAGCGATCGGCTAGCTTGCCCCACACCATCAGCATCAGCAGGTTTGCCGCCGGTGTCAAGCTGTTGTACATCGTTACCCAGCTCACATCTAGATCTAAATCTTTCAGCAAATAGATATTGAAAAAGGGGCTGCCGATATTCACGGCAAACGTCCACAATCCGATGTAAAGCAAAAATTTTAAAAAGTTCGCATTTTTGAGAATCGCCGCAAAATTTCCGGTTTCCTGCTCTGCCTGGTTGCCGCTGTGAGAGTCTGTGGCTTTCCCGCTCTCTTGGGGATTGACGTCGGCTTTGAAAAACTGACAGCCCAGGCTGGCTGTACCTGCCAAAACTCCCAAAAACAAAAGCGCTCCATAGCCCTGTAAAGTCCCGCCGCCCCACGCCGACACTGCCACGCCCATCAGCGGCACGCACAGCAAGCTCGTCAAGCTGGCGGCGCTGTTGCGCAAGCCAAAATACCGCCCCCGCAGTCGGTGGGGAACCAGCGCCGCCATCCAACTGAGCCAGGATGCAGACGCTAAGGCTGAGAGCAGGCTGGCTGCGCAAACGACAGCCAAGGTGGCTTGCACTAATAGGTGTTTTTCGCTGTTGGGGTTGCACGAGGCGATCGCCACTGCTACCGCTAGACACAGCCACAGCAGCCGCGAAAGCCCGAAAATCCACAGGTTATATTGGCGGCGGCTGGTTTGCCGATCTGCGAAGTAGGCTCCTACGGGCTGGAGAAAATTGGCTACCATCGGAATTGCCCACAGCAAGCCGATTTCTACGCTCGTCGCTCCGATCTCGACGAGGAAGTTACTCAGCAGTACGCCGCCGGTGACGCAGCCGAAGACGGTGGCAAAGACGCCATCAAGGGTTGAGGCTTTCAGGCTGGTGCGAATGGCTTGTTTAGAAATCCCCCCCGATCGCTTGGCGGTTTCGGGGGGGATGAGGGGCGAGGCAGAGCCCGAGCAGCTCGTATTTTCTAGAATCTCCGCCACAGGCAGAGGCACGGTTTCGGCAGAAGCAGAATCCACCACAGGTTGGAGCATATAGGTATGGACAACTTTTAATCGCGCTTAAGGTAGACGGTTTGACAGGAAGATGGCAAGGAGAGAGTGGTTGCAGCGGTTTCTTCTTAGAAAGGTTAGAAACGTCTAGCCCCGCGATCGCACTGTGCCAGTCTCTCCACTAGAATTCTTCTTTTTTGCGTTAAAAATGCACTAAATAAAAATTAAGTCATACAATTTTTTCGCTTCATAGAAGCGCTGCAAGCTTGTTGTATATATAAACCCTAGCAGATTAAATACAAATTTGGCCGAAATCTGGGTCTTTGAAGCCGACCCCACCTCCGATACAGAATATAGAAGGCGAGGCCGACCTGTTGGACACTTTTATGCAAGATAGAGCAGATACGATGGGCAGAACATCCATCACCAGAGGGATGTCTGTCTCGACCTATTCAGACAAAAATAGTCAACCGGGCTGAATGCTGGCGGCGAGTCGGTGCCCGCTAGTCTCTCAGTACGCGCGCCTTTTGGTATTCTCTATCTTCAAAGCCTGCACGCCTTTAAGATACCCAGGAAATGTCATCAAATCTCCACAAACAGGGATCGACCGCAGGGGAAGGGGGGAGAGGATGAAAGTATAAGGGGTTTAGTAATATAAAATCCGATTGAATCGTTTATAATAGAAAGTCGCGATTTTTGGGAGCGCTGGCTCGACCGATAGGGGGCTAAAGGCAAAAGTGGCTTCCCAAATTTATTATAAACAATCAACAGGATGTAACATGACTCGTTCCCAACCGCGATCGGGATATACGCTGCCGGTGTTTGCGTGCGCGGCAGCGGTGGCGGCGTTGCGCTGGCTCAAAGGAGAGGAGCGATCGCTCGCTTCTGTCGCAGTCGATTTGCTCGATCCCGCAGAAACGGCAGAAATTCCCATCGAGCAGGTGGCGGGATTGAAAGACGGCGCGGCAGTTGCGATCGCCCGCAGCGATCCGGGGGACAACCTCGACCTCACCCGGAATACCCCGGTTTGGGCATTGGTGGAATTTCGAGAGGCAGAGAACCCCGAACCCGCCGAGGAGCAAATTGTCATTCAGGGGGGAGAAGGAATCGGGCGGCTGGTGAATGCCGACAACCAACCCGCCATCTATCGCTACGCGCGGCGGTTGCTGTTGGAAAACTTGGGGCGCTGGTTGGAAGCGGGGGAAAAAATCGCCGTCACCGTGATTTTGCCAGAAGGGCGTCAGCTAGCGACGCGCACCTCTAATGAAGCGTTTGGAGTGGTGGAAGGACTCTCATTGCTGGGCACCACGGGCATTTCTCAACCGCTGAGCGCCCCCGGTCAGTTGGACGCTTGCTGCCAAGAAGTGCGGCAAAAAGCTTGTCATTTTGACACGTTAGTGCTGTGCATCGGAGAAAACGGCCTGGATTTAGCGCAGAAGACGGGCGTCAAGCCAGAGCAACTGGTGAAGGCGGCGAACTGGCTCGGGCCGGTGCTAGTTGAGGCGGCGATACAGGGCGTCCAGTCTATCTTATTATTTGGCTATCACGGCAAACTCCTGAAACTGGCGGGGGGGATTTTTCACACGCACCACTATTTGGCGGACGGAAGGCGGGAAATTCTCGCCGCTCACTGCAGTTTGTTGGGGTTTCCGGTAGAGGATGTGCGAGCAATTTTCAACAGCGAAACGGCTGAGGACGCCCTGAACTACCTCCGCGCCCTGGATGCGGCATCTGGGCGGGATGGGGTGGGCCAAGTTTACGGAGCGATCGCCAGCGAAATTGACCGTCGCGCGGCGGAGTACACCTACGATCGCGCCCAGCGCCGCGTCGAGGTGGGTTCGGTTTTGTTCGATCGCCGCCGCGAAATTATCGTCAAAAGCGATCTCGGTGCTGCATTACTGGAAAAATTTTGTTAGTCTAGGTCAAATATCTCGAAAGGGGTTTCTAAAAGCAGGAAATTCAGGTAAGGTTGTAAGTGGACTGTTTTTGCAGGTGAAGGCGGGAAGCGTTCGCTCTCTCGTCGCTCCGCGATCGGGAGAGAACTTGCGTGCGGAGGGCGCGATCGCCCGATGCAGCCACCTCTCACCCGGCTTTTCCGAGGCAAGCTGCTTGCCTTTGAGAGTTCTGGCAAAAACGACATCTCCAAAAAGAGAGTAGGTGAAGGCGAAGAAACGCAGGCGCTTTCTCGGAAGGGCGCGCGATCGATCGCTACTGTGAATGAAGAGAGATATTAAGCTGAAATTTTTTCACCAATTTTTTCACCTGCGCGCGCGAACTTCAGAGGATTACGCCAGCGTCTGAGGGAGGAATCGATCGCGGCGGACTGTCGGCTTACAGGCTTTTCGGAAGAACGAACAACTGAGAAAGAAAGGCTAGGAAAACCAATAACAAGAGCGTAAAAACGCCAAAATTCGCGGGAACGGACAACGAACATCTAGAAAGTAACAAATAGGATTGAACGGTGACTCTACAAACAGAAACTCAACAAAATCAGCACGCTGCAACTGCAGACGATCCGGCAGAAACAGAGTTTAAAAATCGCCAAATGCTGGTGATTTTGGACTTTGGCTCGCAGTATTCGGAGCTGATCGCGCGCCGCATTCGGGAAACGCAGGTTTATTCGGAGGTGCTCTCTTACCGCACCACGGCTGAACACCTGCGAAAATTGAATCCCAAAGGGATTATTTTATCAGGCGGCCCTAATTCCGTATACGACGAAGGTGCCCCTCACTGCGATCCGGAGATCTGGAATCTGGGAATACCGGTGCTGGGGGTGTGCTACGGGATGCAGTTGATGGTACAGCAGCAGGGCGGAGAAGTGGAGCGTGCCAAGCGGGGCGAGTACGGCAAGGCGTCGCTCTTCATTGACGATCCGACAGATTTGCTGACGAATGTGGAAAATGGCACGACGATGTGGATGAGCCACGGGGATTCGTGTACGGCGCTGCCGCCGGGGTTTGAGGTGCTGGCGCACACGGAGAATACGCCCTGTGCGGCGATCGCCCACCACGAGAAAAAGCTCTACGGCGTGCAGTTCCACCCGGAGGTGGTGCATTCCCTGGGAGGATTGGCGCTGATCCGCAATTTCGTCTATCACATCTGCGATTGCGAGCCCACTTGGACGACAGAAGCGTTTGTCGAGGAATCGATTCGGGAAATCCGCGCCCGAGTGGGAGATAAGCGAGTGCTGCTGGCGCTGTCTGGCGGCGTGGATTCTTCGACTCTCGCCTTTTTGCTGTACAAGGCGATCGGAGAACAACTCACTTGCATGTTTATCGATCAGGGCTTCATGCGCAAGTACGAGCCGGAACGATTGGTGAAGTTGTTTCAGGAGCAGTTTCACATTCCGGTGCAGTACGTCAACGCTCGCGATCGCTTTTTAACGGCGATCGACGGCGTAACCGATCCCGAAGAAAAGCGCCGCCGCATCGGACACGAATTCATCCGCGTCTTTGAAGAAGAATCCAAACGCCTCGGCCCCTTCGACTATTTGGCCCAAGGCACCCTTTACCCGGACGTAATCGAATCCGCCGATACCAATGTCGATCCCCAAACCGGCGAGCGGGTAGCGGTGAAAATCAAGAGCCATCACAACGTCGGCGGATTGCCAAAAGACTTGCGCTTCAAGCTGATCGAGCCCCTGCGCAAACTCTTTAAAGATGAAGTCCGCAAAGTCGGTCGCTCCGTCGGCTTGCCCGATGAAATCATCCAGCGCCATCCTTTCCCCGGTCCCGGTTTGGCGATTCGCATTCTCGGCGAAGTGACGGCAGAGCGGTTGGATATCCTGCGCGATGCCGACTATATCGTCCGCCAAGAAATCAACCGCCAGGGCATGTACAGCCACCTCTGGCAAGCGTTTGCCGTGCTGCTGCCCATCCGCAGCGTGGGCGTCATGGGAGATCAGCGCACCTATGCTTACCCGGTGGTTTTGCGCTTTGTCAGCAGCGAGGACGGGATGACTGCCGACTGGGCGCGGGTTCCTTACGAGTTGTTGGAAACTATCTCGACGCGCATTGTCAATGAGGTGCGGGGCGTCAACCGGGTTGTCTACGACGTTACTTCCAAGCCCCCCGGCACCATAGAATGGGAGTGAGTTCTAGCGCTTTTCAGTCCTCGTGACGCACTCGTCGGAGCGCCTGCACTCATAAAAAAAGGGCATGGGGCATTCAGGGAGCTTGTCAATTCCTGTGAGGGACTCAAATCCTACAAGTGGAAGGTAAGGGGTAAAGGGTACGATGCAGAGCATTGTACTTTTTACCTTTTATTTTTGATGGCGATCGCCGTTTCGGTTGCGCCCTTCTCGCTGTCAGAAAAGCCGATCCCTGTGATTTTTTCTGTTTCCCTCTCCCCCTCTCCCCCTCTCCCCCTCCCCCCTCGGATTTCGGCAGCGAGGAGCTAAACTGAATCAGGCAGCATAGGAGGATTCGCAAGATGGAACGGAATCGCAACGAGATAGCACAGCAGGTAGAGGAAAGCAGGCAGCAGGCGAAAGTACATGCAGAGCGAGTCAATCAACTGGCAGCAGAGCTTGCAGAGGAATTGCAAGCACTCAAGGCGATCGCCGATGACATCAGCCCCTACTATTGGCAAATCTATTACAAGCCTTTCATCACCGGATTCAAAAGCATCTCAGTGCCCTACGTCCGTTCCGATGGCGATGTTTGGACTATTTTCAACCGGGTTGTTTAAGGCGCTATTGCCTGCTGCGAACCTGCCGCGAACCGGCAGAAGATGTCAGGGCATTGCCTATAATAAAACTTGTCGATTAAGTTACCTGCAGTCGTGACCACCACCCCCCTCCCTCGCAATCCCCAACCAGCAACCGCCGAAAATGCCCAACGCCCCGACGCTCTCGGACGCTTTGGACGGTTTGGCGGCAAGTACGTCCCCGAAACCCTGATGCCGGCGCTGGCTGAGTTAGAAGCGGCGTTCTATCAATACCGCAGCGAAACCGGTTTCCAAACAGAACTCGCAGGGCTGATGCGGGATTATGTCGGTCGCCCTTCGCCACTGTATTTCGCGGAGCGCCTGACGGCTCACTACGCTCGCCCCGACGGCACGGGCGCGCAAATCTACCTGAAGCGGGAAGACTTGAACCACACGGGCGCTCACAAAATTAACAATGCCCTGGCTCAGGTATTGCTGGCAAAGCGGATGGGCAAGCGGCGGATTATTGCGGAGACGGGAGCCGGTCAGCACGGCGTTGCAACGGCGACGGTGTGCGCGCGCTTCGGGCTGGAGTGCATTATTTACATGGGCGTCCACGATATGGAACGGCAAGCCCTGAACGTCTTTCGCATGAGGCTGATGGGGGCGGAAGTGCGCGGCGTGGCGTCGGGCACGGGCACGCTCAAGGATGCGACTTCGGAAGCGATTCGGGATTGGGTGACGAATGTGGAAACCACCCATTACATCCTCGGTTCGGTGGCGGGACCGCATCCGTACCCGATGATCGTGCGGGATTTTCAGGCGGTTATCGGGCAGGAGACGCGATCGCAGTGTTTGGAAAAATGGGGCGGGCTGCCGGATATTCTCCTCGCCTGCGTGGGGGGCGGTTCTAATGCGATGGGACTGTTCCACGAGTTTGTAGACGAGCCAACCGTGCGGATGATCGGCGTCGAGGCGGCAGGTGAGGGCATCGATACGGAGAAACACGCTGCTACCCTGACGCGGGGGCGCGTGGGCGTGCTGCACGGGGCGATGAGCTATTTGCTGCAAGATGAAGACGGGCAGGTGGTGGAGCCCTACTCGATCAGTGCGGGTCTGGATTACCCTGGAGTCGGGCCGGAACACAGTTATTTTAAGGATATCGGGCGGGCGGAATATTACAGCGTCACTGACCGGCAGGCGCTAGAAGGCTTGCAGCGACTCTCGCAGTTAGAGGGGATTATTCCGGCGCTGGAAACGGCTCACGCGATCGCCTATTTGGAAACCCTCTGCCCGCAATTGACCGGCAGCCCCCACATCGTCATTAATTGTTCCGGGCGCGGCGACAAGGACGTGCAGACGGTGGCTAAGTACCTCAATCCTGCTTGAGTGCTGAGTGCTGAGTGCTGAGTGCTGAGTGCTGAGAGAGGAGTGTGGAGTGTGGAGCGTAAGCGTCGGAGGTGCTGAGTTAAATCCTTCTCCCCCTCTCCTACTCTCTCACTTTTCCACTCTCCCCATCTCCGACTCTTCCCCACTCCCCACTCCACACTCCACACTCTATAAAACACTCAGCACTCAGCACTCTATAAAACACTCAGCACTCTTTCCCTACTCAGCACTCTTGAATACGCCATTTTTCAAAGTTTTAAGTTTTATTTTTTTACTCCTGACGTTTGGCGCGGGAGGCTGTGTTTTTGTTATCAAATCTGACGATATACAGCCGAGCAAATTCATTAAAATGACAACCCCAGCGCCCGTGCCTGAAATAGCCACTGCCAGCTCGGCGAGTGCGATGGAGCAGAAAATTCACGAACAGGTGAATCAATATCGAGCCTCTCGCAACTTGCCGCTGCTGAAACTCGATCCGCGAATTAGCGAAGCGTGCCGCACTCACAGCAAAGCCATGTCAGAAGGAAAGGTTCCTTTCAGCCATCAGGGATTTGAGCAGCGAGTGGCAGCGATCGCCCAGTCAATTCCCTATCGAAGTGCGGCGGAAAATGTCGCCTACAATTTAGGCTATAGCGATCCCGTCACGCAGGCGGTGCAGGGATGGATAGAAAGCCCCGGGCATAGAAAGAATATGGAGGGCACTTTTGACTTAACGGGAGTGGGCGTTGTTCAGAACGCCAAGGGGGAGTATTATTTTACGCAGATTTTTATCCGGCGTCGGTGAGAAGATGGAATTGCAAGAGTTTCAAGTGCGCGATCGCGACCTCTCCGAAGGACAGCTCGCTGAATATTTAGCCAGTGAAGCGATCGCCGCAGACACGGAAACGATGGGATTGCTGCCCATCCGCGATCGCTTGTGTTTGGTGCAACTGTGCGACGATCGCGGGCGCGTGACGGTTATTCGCATAGCGCGAGGGCAAACAGAAGCACCCAATTTAAAGCGATTGATGGAAGCGCAGACCGTCCCGAAAGTCTTTCACTACGCCCGCTTTGACATGGCAATGCTGCGCTATCATTTGGAGATACAAGTAACCCCGGTTTTCTGCACGAAAATTGCCAGCAAACTTGCCAGAACCTACAGCCCCAAACACGGGCTGAAAGACGTAGTACAAGAATTAGAAAAAGTGGAACTGGACAAAAGCGCGCAAAGTTCCGATTGGGGCAATGCTATCAACCTTTCAGACGAGCAGTTGAGCTACGCAGCCAATGACGTGCGCTACCTGCTGCCCGCGCGCCAAAAACTCACGGCAATGCTGCAGCGCGAATACCGCTGGGAATTGGCACAGCAGTGCTTTCAGTGCTTGCCGGTGATAGTTTCCTTGGACTTGCTGCAGTACAAGGATATTTTCGAGCATTGATTGAGGATTGGGGAGTAAAAAGTGCTGAGTGCTGAGTGCTGAGTGAGGAAGGTTGAGTGCAAGACGAATTTAACTCCACACTCCACACTCCACACTCCACACTCTCAACCCCATTCCCAATGCCCAATTCCCATTCAATTTTTAGCACCCTGAAGAATTGACTCAATCGGGAAATCAACGGCTTTCCACGCTGCCATACCGCCTCTGAGTTCCGAGACGTTTTGATAGCCAGCCGATCGCAATTTCGCTGCCGCTAATGCAGTTTCGTCGTCGGTTTCGCCGTAGACGTAGATATGGCGCTCGAGTTCGAGACTGGTGAGGGCGCTTGCCGGCAGTTCATCGAGCGGTATGGAGATGGCACCGGTAATCCGGCTGGTATGGAAGAGTTCGCGATCGCGCGCGTCGATGATAGTGAGCGCGGGATCGCCCCAGTCGAGGCGCGCCTTGAGATCGTAAACCCGCGACTTGGCTTGCAGCGGCGGCGGCGTCGGGATGATGCGCAAGAAGTTATTCATAAGCAGCACTAATCCTTTACATCAGCGGATAGCTGCACTGTAACAAGATATTTTAAGTTTTGCAAAGTTTTTCGAGAAAAGCTTTACAAGTGTATCCATTTATGGAGTTTGCCTTTACACAAGGCTAGCCAAAGGGAGTATCCCCGGCGGGGAGTCGGAGCAGTGTTTGGTCAAGATTGTTGTGGCGGGTGGGTTGGAGCGCTGCCGGGAGCAAGAGGATTAGGGGCAGGGGGGGAAAGGGGTACAGCTTTGTGGGGCAGAGCTAAGCGCTCTACCCAGCCCAGTAAGGAAGGCGCGTTTCTCGGATGTGCGGCGCGCGGGGTGAAAAACAGGCGATCGCTCCTTATAACCTTTCTTTAAAACCTCCTGCTTGCAGCTTTCTATCAAGTCTTATCTGTGCCAGACGCTTTTCATATTTCTGGTCGATCGCCATTGTCAGATCGCACAGATCGCGTGCTTTCTGTTCAGTCAGTTTAGCTAGTTCTAGCAGTTCTGCCAGTTCTGCCAGTTCCTGTTCGCTCATGGATGGTTCTGTCATCATCATTGCTCCAAACGACTTTTTAGCCTATTTGCATTTATTTTAACTTCCAACACTCGACCCAGTATTAGTCCCAAATCTTCTCCAGCCTCGCGAATGACCTCTGGCGGCACATCTGCAGGCGAGAGGCGCTCTACAATCCTCTGAATTCGTCCTCTGTAAATTTCTACGGCAAACAAAATATTGCTGAGAGAGCCAAAGAACTGAATTAGTATATCATTGTCTGGAAAAATAGACAATCTTTGTCTGACTAGATTCAGCCCCTCTGTTGTATCTCGTTCAGTCTGTTCTAGTTCCTGGTTCAGTCTGTCTGCAAGTTCCCTGATTTCTGACGGAATCGGCATTTACCGCATTTTTTTGAACAATTACAATTTTACCATTCTGGAAAAGGCGAGGCAAGATAGTCTTGATGAAAAATTGCCTCTCAGCATCCAGAATCGCTCCTCACGCACCCTTCATAAACTCTAAAATCGGCTGCATTTTTTTAGAAAAATCAAACTCGGCGGCGAAACAAGCTTTCGCGTTTCTGCTATAATTCGCGTAGCCGCTCACAATGCGATCGACTGCTGCTTTGATTTCTCGTCCGTCGGACGGATTTTTGATGACAATCCCGCACTGATATTTCTCGACTAATTGAGAGAGGGAGGGCAAGTCATTGACTAAAATCGGTTTGCCCCACTTTAAATACTGGGGCAATTTTCCCGATGCCATAGAAATTTGAGAGAAATTATTGCCGATGTCGGCATAAAAGGCTAACCCGATCGCGGGGGCGGTGTAAATTCTATCTACTTCGTCATAGGGTAAGGGTTCTAAGGAAAGAAATAAATTTTTTGAGTTGATTTGCCGGAGCGCTTGAATATCGGGATCGGTTTCCCTTCTGATCTGGCGATCGTGAAAAATTAGGGCGCAATTTTCTATCTCGGTGAATGCTTTTGCCAGCGCGGAGGAATAGACGGCATCGCATATCATCCCCGCTTGCAAGAGAATATAGGGAAATTCTTCTTCACTCAGCTTAAACTTCTCGCGGAAGTAATTTCCCTGATGGATATCAGACTCTGGCGCGGCGAAGGTGGAATTAGGTAAATAGAAGACTCTTTCAGGCTGGCAGCCGTAGTATTGGCAAAAGGTTTTAAATCTGTCTTCATCTTGAATAATCAAGCCTTGTGATTTTTGACAGGCTAATTTTGCCAAGCTGGCAAGGCTTCTGGAGACTCCCTGAAAAATATATTCGGGTTCGTGCAGTTCCAAGGACAAAAATAAATAGTTTTGCTTGAATAGATAAAAGGCGATTAAGGCGGCAATGGCTCCGTAAATGTCTACCGCTAGGTTGATTTGCGTCTCGGTTTTTTTGCGATCGCGCAACAGGTGCAGGCAGCACTGTGTCGCGTAAATGAATAATTCTAAAACCGGGACGATTTCCGGCCATTTTTTCTTGAGGGCGGCGAGGATGCGAGCGGCTTTGCGGAAGTAAAGGATTTGCACGCGATCGCCCAAATCTCCCGGCGGTGGATAGTCATTCTTCGTGCCGTAGATGGTGACGGCATAGCCGTTCTCGCTCAGTACCTTTGAGGCATTGACTATCGTGGGCGAAATCCCGACATAGCCTTCGTAGAAGAAAATAGAACATCCGCGATTCATTCTGCCACCTCTCCTCTATAAAGCCCGACAAACGAAATAAACTCCCCAGCTATTAAAATCAGGGGCGCGATCGCTCATCCATTCCCGACAGGTAATGAATTGAAACCCGCTTGCTGCCGCCAGCCACTCGACTTCTGGCTTGAAGAGATAGCGCATTTTGTGAAGTTCGCGCAGTTCGTCAACCGCACCAGTTTGTTTATTCTTGACGAAAATTTGATAGTTGACATCGACTGTGTTATCATTGGCATGGATGACAGGCTCGGCAATCCGGGTAACGGCGATTTCGGCGTCTTCAAAACGCTTGACGCGGACGGCAGGGCGATCGCTCAGTACCGCTGCTCCGTACCAGCAATCGAAAATAAACGCGCCCCCCGGTTTGAGATGGGTTTTAGCCGTTGCAAAGGCGGCTTGCAAGTCTGCATTCGCCGTCTGGTAGCTGATGACGTGAAATAGGGAGATGACGGCATCAAATTGTCTGTTTAACCGGATGTGGCGGATATCGCCTTGGAAAAATTGCAGTTTTTCGGCGTGCTGGGGTGGCAATTCCCGCGATCGCTTTTTTGCTCGTTCCAGCATTTCACCGCTCAAATCGACGCCGCAAATCTCGTATCCCATCTCTGCCAGCAGGGCGGCGTGCATTCCCGTGCCGCATCCCAGCTCTAAAATCGATTGCGCTTGCGGCGCGTATTTGTGCAGCAGTTGGCGCACATATTGAGCTTCGGCGGCGTAGTCTTTATCTTTGTATAATAGGTCATAATAGCGGGCATAACTGCCAAAAACACTCACGATCGCGCTCCTTTTTTAGAACTGGGGCAAAGTGTAGTCCCAGTAATCTTTCTTCAATACCCAGTCTAGCAGCTTTGGGTTGTTGCGAACGGCGGTTTTGTGAAATTCATACCCTTTTCGATACGCTTTGTCGAACCGTCGGTGCAATTTCTGTTTTTCTGATAACTTGACTCTGCCGCTGGCAATTAATAAGGGCTCTTTCAGCGACAGCAGTGCTGCCTTGACGCGCTCCTGCGGGCTTGTTTCCTTCAATTTGCCCTGACTTTCTCGAATCTGCGCGTAAGAATCGCAAATCCCTTGATAAAAAAATCGCTTTTCAAAATATTCCGGCGTCAGCCTTTCTTTAGAAATGTGATGAAAAACTAAAGCCCCCGGCTGGTAAATGGCGCGATAGCCTAATTGATTCGCTTGCATTGTCAGCCCGGTTTCTCCATCTCCTTGAAAGTGCTGCAAGCGAGCCGGAAGGCAATCGGGGCGAAATCCTCCTAACTCAAATAGGGCTCTTTTGCGAATGGAAAAGTTTAATCCCCAGACGTAATTGGCGCTGATTTCTCGCACGTCGCTGCCAAAGTCTAAAAGGCTCAAGTATCCGCAAAATCGCCCGCACGGGTGTTCGTACCAAAACCACTCTATCCATTCGGGCGGTTCGATTTCATATTTCGGCAAGTTGCGCCCTCCGACGAGTTGCACGCCAGTATCGGCAAAACTATCTGCGATCGCTTGCAGCCAGTTGACATCGGCTTCGATATCGTCGTCAACGAAGGTTAAAATCTCTTCCCGCGCTTCTCTTGCACCCCGATGACGCCCTGACAGCAAACCCGGTTCGGGTTCTAAAATATAGCGAATTTGATGCGTGGAGTATCGGGAGATAAACGCTTCCGATACGGATTTTGTGCCATCGGTTGAGCCGTTGTCGAGAATTAAAATTTCAAACTTGTCAGCGGGAAAATTTTGCGCGGCAAGAGACTCTAGCGCGAGCGTTAGAGACTTCTCTCGATTCAGGGTTGGGATAATAATTGAAATCATAACTATTTTATCCCCCACCCTTAAGGGTGGGGCTATACGAACGAAGGCTGCCTGCGCCGCCTGTTTTTAGTCTAGTTTTAGAACTCATATTTTACCTCATTACTTCTTTGAGTACCTCGGCAACGCGCTCTATCTGTTCCTGCGTCAAACCAAGCCCGCTGGGAATGTAAAAACCCCGCCGCGCTATTCGCTCGGAAATGGGATGCGATTCTCCTCGAAATAATCCCATTTTCTGAAAAACTGGCTGTTCGTGCATTGGCCAAAAAAAGGGCCTCGTGCCGATTTTGTGCTGGCTCAGCCGATTCATTGCTTCGGCTGCATCGAAGGGAATTTCATCTTTTAAGATTATACCATACACCCAATAAATATTTTCTGCATAATCGGTTTTTTCAACCGGGAGCTGCAAGCCGGGTATATCTGCGAGAATTTCGGTGTAGCGCCGCCCCATTTTGCGCTTGCGATCGCAGAACTCATCTAATCGCTCTAATTGCGCTTTTCCCAAGGCGGCTTGCAAATTCGTCATGCGGAAATTCCAGCCTAATTCTTCGTGTACGAAGCGCTTTTGCGGTTGAAAGCACAAGTTTCGCAAGGAACGGCAGCGCTCGGCAATTGCGCGGCTATCTGTGACGAGCATTCCTCCTTCCCCAGTGGTAAGGTGCTTGTTGGGATAAAAGCTAAAAGTGCTGATTTCGCCAAAACTGCCGCAGGGTTTCCCCCGATAGGTTTGCCCGTGCATTTCGGCGGCATCTTCTATGATAGCTAAGTTGTATTTTTTTGCCAATTCTAACACGGGTTCCATATCGACGGGCAACCCGTAGATGTGAACCACCATAATCGCTTTGGTGCGGGGTGTAATTTTCGCTTCGAGTTGCTCTACCTGCATATTCCAGGTGAACAAATCGCAGTCAATGAGTACGGGAACGGCACCGGAACGCGCGATCGCAGCCGCGCATGAGATAATCGTAAAAGTCGGCAAAATTACCTCATCTCCCGCGCCAATTTCTAGGGCGGCAACGGCGACTTCTAGGGCGGCGGAACCATTGCAAACAGCTATCCCGTATTTTCTCCCGACTCGCGCCGCAAATTCTTCTTCAAATTGCTGTATAAATGGCCCTTCGGAAGAAATCCAGCCGGTATCGATGCACTCGTTGAGGTATTTTTTTTCGTTCCCGTCTAAGAGGGGTTGGTTGACTGGTATTGGCTCTAGCATACGCTTTATTCGACGATTTTTACTTGTTCTGGAGCGATCGCATCGAAACGGGTTTTGTCGCGATCGCCCATATATGGCCCTTGTTTGACCTCCACCATTTCCACTTCTTCCAAAACCTCAAAACCGTGCCCCCCTTTTATCAAGAGTATAACATCACCGGCTTCTAAAATTCTACTTTCCAGATAGTGCTGCTGCTCGCAGTAAAAATCTACGCGCAGCTTCCCCTTTTTAATAAACAAAACTTCCTGGGTGTAGTAAACTTCCCGGTGAACGATATTGTGAACGTGGGGAGCGATCGCCTTTCCAACTGGATGCCGCATGTACCCTAATTGCTGAGAAAGGGTGTTGGAGGTAAAAAAGTGAATTCCGGGCTTGTCAAACTTGCCAGACAGAATGATGGCCAAAAGCTGGTTATTTCTGTCGGTAATTTCCCGAATCGGGTTGACATCGAGTTCTACTGACATATATGATTGAGTGGGATCGGTTTGCCATAAATCAAAACGATGTTCTGGGAGTAGGGGATAAAAGCATTCGCGCATCCATATCTCGGACAAACTGACCGATTCTCTGCGCGAAAGCTTCGACCCTACAGGCATTGAGAGGCTCTCGCGGAGCCCGCCCTGCTCAGTCTAGTTTAATCCCATTTCTCTAAAAAAATTATGTAGCTTTAATAAATTTTTTGTGAAGAAACTGTGAATGTGGTAGACTGATAAGAAGAACGATAAAACCTCGGAAAAAAATAATTCTAAGGGCGATCGCATGTCCGGTAGTGGGGATAGAGCAAGCCAGAGAGATTTCTCGCGCAGAAACCGATCTGAATCAGCCCGCCCCTACCTGAAAAGCCCGCACGGGAAATTATGGCATCTACCATCCAACCCCTACCTGCAGAAGTGGTGCATCTCATCGCTGCCGGCGAAGTCATTGACTCAATGGCAGCGGTGGTGAGAGAACTGGCGGAAAACGCCCTCGATGCCGGTGCGACGCGCATCTGCATCAGCCTGTGGCCAGAAAATTGGCGGGTTCGGGTTGCCGATAATGGCTGCGGCATGAATCTCGACGACTTGCAGCAGGCAGCCATTGCCCACAGCACGAGCAAAATCCGCAACAGCGACGATCTCTGGAAGATTACCAGCCTGGGATTTCGCGGGGAAGCGCTGCACAGTCTGGCGGCTCTGGCAACCCTGGAAATAACCAGCCGTCCGACATTCCCTCGGGATGCGGAGGGTTGGCGCGTCACTTACAACCACCAAGGCGAAGTCTTGCAGGCATTCCCGGCAGGAGTCGCTCCCGGCACTGCGGTAACAGTATCGAATTTATTCGGCAATTGGCAAGCCCGCCGAGCCGGGTTGCCCTCTGCAGCACAACAGTTGCGGGCGGTGCAGTTGGCGATACAGCACCTCGCCCTCTGCCACCCCCACGTTACCTGGCAAGTAGAGCAAAACGATCGCCGCTGGTTCGCCATCAGCCCCAGCCAAACCCCGCAACAGGTACTCGCGCAGCTATTGCGGGAAGTTTGCGCCAGCGACTTGCGGCATTTGACAGTTGAAGTGTCGGATGTGGCGGGCATAGGGCATGGGGAATCGGGCATCGGGCATGGGAATAAAACCACTGCCCGAGAGCCAATCCTTTTTTCCCCAAATCCCCAAATCCCGGCTCCCCAATCCCCAATGCCCAATCCCCAAATCGAATTAGTGCTGGGATTGCCCGATCGCTGTCACAGGCGGCGTCCCGATTGGGTGAAAGTGGCGGTAAACGGGCGAATGGTGCGATCGCCGGAAATGGAGCAGGCGATTTTCAGCGCGTTTGCACGCACCTTGCCGCGCGATCGCTCTCCGGTTTGTTTCCTGCACCTGAAGATTTCCCCGGCTCAAATCGACTGGAACCGCCAGCCGTCAAAGGCTGAAATTTACTTGCAAAACCTCGACTTCTGGCAGGAAAAGGTGAAAGAAGCGATCGCGATCGCTTTCAACCTCAGCCCCGAAACCGTGCCGGCAGCGGCTCAGCAGCGAGTCGGCAAATTGCTGAAAGCCTCGGAAGAAAAGGGAGCTTACCGCGTCGCCCCGGAGCGCGCAACTGCCGAGGGTGAAGGGGAACCGGCGCAGCGCCTGCACCTAAAAGCGATCGCGCAGGTTAACAACACCTACATTGTGGCGGAACACCCGGGCGGGATGTGGCTGGTAGAGCAGCACATCGCCCACGAGCGGGTTTTGTACGAACAATTGCGCGATCGCTGGCAGCTCGTGCCCCTCGAACCCCCCGTCATTCTCAGCAACCTCACCCCCGCCCAAATCGAGCAACTACAGCGCATCGGCATCGAAGTCGATCCCTTCGGCGAACAACTCTCTTGCGCCCGCAGCGCCCCCGCCCTCCTCGCCGAACGTGCCGACTGCGCCGCCGCCCTCGTCGAACTCAGTTGCGGCGGCGATTTGCAAACTGCCCAGGTTGCTACTGCTTGCCGCAGCGCCATCCGCAACGGCACCCCCCTCACCCTCCCGGAAATGCAAACCTTATTAGAGCAGTGGCAGCGCACCAAGCACCCCCGCACCTGTCCCCACGGACGTCCGATCTATTTGTCCCTAGAAGAATCCGATCTTTCGCGTTACTTCCGGCGTCACTGGGTAATCGGCAAAAGTCACGGGATATAAGAAGGGGGAATGGGTAATGGGTAATCGGGAATTTCCCATGCCCTATGCCCCATGCCCCATGCCCATTCCCTAATTTATTTTTCGAGGCGCTTGCCGAGCTGTTTGCGCAGGGCGTCGCTGAGAATATCGCCGCCCAGAGCCGGCTTGGCAAGCGATACTCTCAGAAAACTTGTCTCGTCTTTTTCTGTATATCGCTTGTCGCCGTCCGAATCCTTCCTGATTCTCAATAACATAAATCCGCCCTTGGCGTCCAAATACCAATTGAGCAACTTGGCATTTTCTGGAGTAATTTGCTTGAGATTCTTCCCGGAAATATCGGCTAAATATCCTACCACGGCATCTTCGCGATCGACGACGCCTTCTCCCGTGGTATCATTGGGGATTAATTCCAGAAAGATATATTTATTTTTTGGCTTGCCCTTGGCATCTTCATCATTAATATATTGGAAAGAAGTAATTAAAGCATTCTCCGGCAGCAATAAATGAGTTGCCGCATTTTTTTTATTGTGGAAAATGATATTATAGGATAAAAAGTTATTATTTTTATCAGAATTAGAGAGATTAAATAAAGTGCCGCCGCCGCTCCCGCCATATTTGCGCATCACTCCTCCGACAGAAGAACCGACGGGGATTAACAGGTAATCCGAGTTATCGGGGCTTATCACCTCTCCATAGGCGATCGCCTCTACGGGCTGACTGGCGGTTGCCGCTGTTTGAGCTGTTTTTTTCGGCGCTATGCCAGCACAGGCGATCGAAACAAAGCAGAGGATAACTGCAGTTGCAAATTTGCTGAAAATTTTGTTACCTGCCATACGACTCTCTCTTCAGAATGTGCTACTATAATACTGCGAACAGGTGCCCCGACAGATCCTAAACCTCAGCGAATGCCGGCGGATATTTAACCGTGCCCTTCACCCCCTCCAGCGCCCCCGGCATCAGCTCCAGTACCATAAATGCTTTGTCTGGCACGGGAAAAGGTACTTCCAATCCCAACACTCTAGCCGGAGAAAACCCAAACCGCGCGTAGTAATCTGGATGCCCCACTACTATAACAATTTTATGTCCCAGACTGCGGCAATCCTGCAAACCCTGTCGGACGAGTTGAGAACCGATCCCTTGATTTTGAAATTCTGGACGCACGGCAACTGGAGCCAAAGCCAAGGCATCCACCTCGCCTCCGGGCGTTTGAATAATTATACCGCTAAAGAGAAGATGAGCGATCGCGCGATCGCCTTTTACCGCAATCAAAGACAGTCGAGAATCGAAATCACCAGACTGGCGGAGAGCTTCCACCAATCGCGCTTCATTCTCCCGCCCAAATGCCAGCCAATTCACCTCAGAAATGGCTCCCCAATCTGACGGCGTTTCCGGTCGAATTTCTAGCATAAAACACCTCAAACTGTTCAATCACTCTTTACAGGAGACTGTAGATTTTGTCAATATGGCTTTAGGGCGAAACATTCGGCAATAGAGAGTTCGGAAAAAGCGAAAGATGTTTTACGCGAATGCTTCGCCCCTACAATTCTCCTTTTTTATGACAGACTTGGCTAGGTAAATATCCGGCTTTCCCGCGCCGTTCGCATCCGGCATCACTCCGACGATAACAAAACCGCACTTCTGATAAAATTCGTAAGGGTGGCGGCGCAGGTTTCTAATCTTGGCGATATGTTCCCACACATTCGGGTAAAGATTCACCCCCGCCAGGGTTGTTTGATTGTTTTCGTCATCCGTACCCACCCAGAGCGTGAGCCCGCCGCGTTCCCTAACTTGCTCTTCCAAATCGGCGACGAGCGATTCCCTGCGGGATAGCTGCGCTTCACGCCCGATTCCCCTTCCCCGAAAGTTTTCTTTTACAACGAGCGGGTGCAACTCCCACACGCAACCGCCGTACTGGCGAATGCCGCCAATCCATCCCAAAACCTCGCCGCCCTCCCCAA
Source organism: uncultured bacterium (assembly GCA_964405435.1). GTDB lineage: Bacteria > Cyanobacteriota > Cyanobacteriia > Cyanobacteriales > Oscillatoriaceae > DVEG01. The sequence continues at coordinate 40,659 of CAYOOD010000034.1, read as the reverse complement.
GCGCCACGCGACTGATGCGCTCCGCACCGAGAGACTCTCGCACCTCTTGCAAAGCACTGTCCATATCTGGCCAAGCATCTGGCCAGTTTTCGCGAAAGCCTTCAACCAGCAAAGTGGCAACCTGGTGGATGAGGTTTTCTGCATCAGGAGAAAGGCGATCGATTCGCATGGCAATGGCTGGCAAACGGGCAGCACCTCCAATTTTACCCTACGATAACAAACTGGATAAATTTTGCGATCGCTCCCCCAACTGACCCCATTGAATCCGCTGGGAATTGCCGCATCCGCACGAATAAACCCGCGACTGCGATCGAACTTAAAAAGTTCCCAAATTCAATCAGATTGCCAGAGATAGGTTATCAAACACCCCCCGCAGCCGATTCCCTTCTTTCCTCTCTCTCTGCGTCCTTTGCGCCTTTGCGGTTAAAAAAATCCCTACTTCTCATGCACGACCGCCGCCTAAAATATAAAATATAAAAATCGATAGCAACCCGTTGGCAGCTAGAGAAAACTATGCACCCCCAAATACTCGCACTCCCACTCCTGCTCGTGCCCTTGTGGTTGGCAGCGCCAGCGCGATCGGCGAATCCCAAACACCTCGAACAGTTGCTCAAAACCAATCAGTGTCCCAAATGCGATCTCAAAGGAGCCAACCTCAAAGGTGCCAAATTAGCAGGTGCCGACTTGAGCGAAGCAATTTTGAGCGAAGCCGATTTAGAAGGCGCAGATTTAAAAGGTGCCAAAATGCGGGGTGCCCAAATGCAGGAAACCGCGCTGCAAGGTGCCAACCTGGAGCAAGCCGATTTAGAAGCAGCGAAAATGCGGGGTGCCAAGATGCGCGATGCCAAACTCCGGGGTGCCAACCTCAGTTATGCCAGACTGCGGGATGCCCGGTTCCGGGGAGCCGATCTCAGCGGTGCCAAACTAAATGTCGCGTTTCTGAAAGATGCCGTCTTGACAGACGCTAATCTGAAAGCGGCGAGCATTCGGGGAGCCGATCTCAGCGGTGCCAAGCTGGAACGAGCGGCACTGGATGCGGCAAATCTGGAAAGTGCCAACCTCACCGGCGCAGATTTGAGCGGCGCATACCTGGGGGATGCGAATCTCAGAGGCGTCAACCTCACGGGTGCGAAGCTCAGCGGTGCTAGCTTGATCTCGTCGGGGTTGGTGGATGCCAAATTAATTGGGGCTGACTTGACTTTGGCAAATTTGAATCGCGCCAACCTGAGTTATGCCGACTTAAACGGTGCAAAGTTGGGAAAAGCGGACTTGACGAAAGCAGTTTTGAGCGTGGCAAAATTGACAGGGGCGGATCTGACGGGTGCGACGCTCCGCAGCACCTATTTATATAAGGCGAATTTGGAGGGGGCGAACTTGGCGGGGGCGACGCTGGAGCGTGCCAACCTGACGGAAGCGAATTTGACTCGGGCGAACTTGCAAGGGGCGGATTTAAGGGATGCGAATTTGACGGATGCGAATTTAACCGGTGCGGTGCGGGGCGATAGTCGGCAGTAGGGGTAGACACAAAGGGGCGATCGCTGTACTATAGAGTCATGGGAAAAAATTCGCTTTCCCGAAGCGGGGGAAAAAACTCTCGTGGCACCGCCTCCAGTGGTTGCCGCTTTCGATTAATCAAATCCCCGCAAGGGGACTGAAACAAACATTTTAAGAACAAATAAGCATTCTTTAATCAAATCCCCGCAGGGGACTGAAACCCGTTATAGGTGAAGGTAGTGCTGCCAGTAATGGCTTTTGATTAATCAAATACCCGCAAGGGGACTGATACTTTCTGATCCAGCTCTATTGCAGTTATTTCGTTAGAAATTGCGCTTTCTATCGCAGATAAAAACTTCGAGAACGCTTTAAATTTTAAGGTTACATTCTGAATACTACATCGGAGCTTTTGAGACGCGACTTTTGCATAGATGTAAATAAACATGGCTGGAAGGGTTTGGAAGCATCCCACTTGTGTAGGGGCGAATCATTCGCCTATAAATCTCTCCGGCTAACCGAACAATTATAGAAGCGAATGCTTTCATCCCCTACCTCTATATTTACAAAATCGGGTGCTTGCTTGCTGCTGGTTAAGAAGCCCGCGCAGCTTCGAGCTTGATTTGATAGAGTACCTGTTCGGGTTTCGCCCGTTGATAACAGGTGTAAATGGGAACGCTATCGGGACAGTTAACGCTTTTTTCTAGCTCGGATTCGACTGTTAAAACGGCTAAGTCTTTGTCTTTGCGGAAGCCCCGGACTCTGCCTTCAGGTGCATCTGCTGCGTATTCTGCGGTAGCTTTCCATCCGTCTTTTGCGAGCGTCGCGTTGAGAGAGTTGGCAATATCTGCGGTATCCTTAAAATTTCGTCCCGTGCCTTTAGCAGTTAGCTGACAGGCTTTGCCTTTCTCTTTGCTTGCGGTATCTTCAAACGGTGCAGTTGTCGCAGTGACTTCTACTTTCAGAAGTTTAGCCATTTCTTGCCGCAGGCGATCGCACGTTTCATTCTCCAAAGGCTGGTATTTCTCAGCGGCGGTTGGCGATGGCGCGGGTGAAGAAATATTACTGCCAGAGCAACCTAATGTCAGGAAGGCGGGCAAGGCGAGGCATGAAAGCAAGAACCCTTGACGGCGCAAGCGAACCATATCTTTTCCTTATAATTTTTTCACGCGGTAAAATACATGCTTCTGACCGCATTATACTAAGTCTTGAGTGCGCCTGACGGATGCCCGGGGGCAGTTGTTGAAATTGTTGAGGGCTTCAGCAAGGGAGTCGTTAGGGTGCCGCCCCTGGCTGCGTGAAGCGCAGCACGCTGAGCGAAGGCGTTGCACAATCGCGGCACAGTCACGGTTTAAATATAACAGCGATCGCATTTCTTGGGTTTCCTTCCTCAACCTAACCTACCAACCTACAAATCTCCCCCTGATTTCCCCTGCCGGCTTTGCAGCAGCAACTTTGCTAAAATCGCTGCAATATTCCAAGCATCATCCCCTCCCCGGTGGTGCGTGCCTTCCAGCGGAATGTCGAGCATTTCCAGCGCTTGTGCCATTCCCACTTCTCGGGGCAGTGCCCGAATGAGAGCAAACAGGGTTTTTACATTCAGGTGCCGCGTGCCGAATGGATAAAGTTTCTTTTGATATTGGCACTGTCTTTCAAATTGCGCGCGATCGTAATCCCCATAGCTCGCCCACACTCTCTCCCGCGCCAGATATTTCTTTTGCAGAATTCCGCACGCCTCGGCAAACGGAATCCCCTTCTCTACTTGTTCCTGGGTTAATGTCGTCAGTTTCGTGCAGAATTCGCTCACGCGCGATCGATCGGGTTTCACCAGAATGCTCTCTTTCTCCAACCGCTTCCCAGACTCCACCTCAAGCGTGCAAATCCCGATTTCGATAATTTCATTTTCCTGCCCGGGCGGCGGCGAACTTTCCCAGCACGTTGCCTCTACATCGACTACAATAATTCTATCTAGCTTTCGACTCATTTTTGACTCGATTTTTAATTTTTTTCCCAAATCAATCACCATCCTTTCAGCCCGTACAGGCGGGCGTGGTGCGTACAGCCCCAACCTTGAGGGTGGCGGCTGCTTCATTGCAGGAGTTCTTCTCGCCTATCCCAAAGTATACATCCACCCATCCCTCGCGCAAATTCTGACAATTCCATCCCAAACAACCGGCGTGGATTCAAACGATATCCCCGGCTTGAATCGAGCTTCTTCCTCTACTATCAGGCGGTAAGATTCTCCGCTCGCATTCACTATAGCACCTTTTTCTCCTGGTTTCGCGGGCTCGAAATTCATCTTGAACAGGTAAACGCCCCCGTAAGTGGCTGCAATTAATTTACTGCCGTCTGTAAAAATTGGCGTGGAAATCGAGCTGCCAATTTGCCGCTTAAAGGCGATGACGGGCGTGTTGTACTCTCGATCGCGCAACCATCCTTTTACCTTGCCCCCCGTTACCGTTGTTTGCGAACCAATATACAGGTTTCCGTCGATCGCGCAAGTGGCAAATAGCGCTGGCATTTCTTCGGTGCGGTACTCGTCATTTAACGCGACTGAACCAATTACCCCTCCTTCCCAACTGGAGACTCTGGCGTTTCCTGTCGGCAAAAACCATTCTACACTCTCGGCTGCTTTTTTGCTGGGATCGAGTTTGACGACGCCCCCATTTCCGGGAATGTATTGTTTTTCGATCGCGCAAAAAAGTTTCTCGTCTTTCGAGATAGCCACGGTTCCGTCTATATCCGAACCTGTATAAAAATCCCAGACGATTTTCCGCTCGGCAATGCTAATTCCGTAGACGTGCCCCGATCCCGCTGCCAAAAATATGCGATCGCCCAATCTCGCCGGCGATGATTCCGCTACCAGATTGCCCCGATGCCTGCCAATATCTGCACTTTCGTATAACTTGACTTCCCCTAATATCTCCGGTTGCCGGATTCCCTCTCTTTTTTTGGCGGTAGCGGTGGCGCTATTGATGAAATAGCCGATCGCATTCTCTCCCGCATTGAACAACACCCCATCGCCCAAATCTATCGCGCTGCTGTCGTTATCCCTGCTGTAACTGTCCGTTTTTCTGAGATTCAATTTCCAGATTTCTTTACCCGTGCGGAAGGAAATCGCTCGGAAGCTGGGAATCCTTGGCGAACTCAGAGAATTTTTGACCCCCAAACGGCTTCCCTGTAAAATAACAATTCGGTTTTCTTCGCTCGCCGCCGGATCGATATAAACCGTGGACGAACCTTTGATCACGTCATCAAATTTATACCGCCAGACTAATTCGTTCGTTTCTAAATCAATTTTTCTCAAACTGTGGTCGTATGCGCCGATAACCAGGTAGGTTTTTCCCCCATCTCTGGCAATCGTTGGCTGCCCCGTCCAACCGGCACCGCTCCAAGTTTTTACGCCTCCGACAATTGTGTTGCCAGTTCCGAGTTTAAATTGATGCTGGAGGTTCAGCCCTGCGGGGGTGCCCCTGCCGTAAAATCTTCTTTGGTCATTTCCGAGAAAGGTAGGCACGAGGAGTTCGATTTCTGGCTGTACGGCAGCTCGAAATTCGCTCATCTGCCTGCGGACACTCTCTGAGAGGTTATCGGAATCAACGCGATTGTCACTGGCGCGATCGCCGCTATCTTTGGCGGCGAGTTGCTGCAAAAAAATCGGAGAGAGCGCTCCTGCCAGCACGAGCTGGAGGGCATGTTTATTGAAGTTTCTGCGGGTAAGGCTCATAGAAATGGATGCACGTTAGAACGAGCGAAGTAGGGACGCTTCGCGAAGCGTCCCTACGAACGGTGAGGACTTCAGTCCTCATCGGGGATGAATTCCCGTTTGAACTGCTCGACTACTTTGTCGAGAGCGACGGCATGGGAGGCTTTGAACAGCAAGCGATCGCCCGCCTGTACGAAACCTTTTAAAGATTCCAGCAATTCGGCTTTCGCCGCTTCAGACGTACTCGATCGCACCTCTAAATGAGACAACCCGGCAGCGCCATTAGCCATTGCCTCGGCTTCTGCCGCGTCGGCTATGACAAACAAAGCATCGAGATTCAACTGCCGCGCGACTTCCCCGACTTGTTGGTGAAATTCTCGCGATCGCTCTCCGAGTTCGCGCATCGTCCCCAATACGGCGACGTGCCGCTTCCCTGGCGTTTGCGCCAGCAGGTGCAGCGCCGCCAGCACCGATTCCAACCCGGCGTTATACGTTTCGTCGAGAATCACGATATCGTTCTCCAGTTCGTAGCGCTTCGCCCGCCCCTCTGGCAGTTGCACCGCCAGCCCTTGACTCAGCGGTGCCCAATCGATATCGAGAATTTTGGCGACTGCCAGCGCCGCTAAGTAGTTTTGCGCGTTGTGGCGTCCGGCTAGAGGCAGGGGCAGCGTCACTCCCTCCACTTCTATAGTTTCGCGGTCTGTTAAGGTGCCGCGCAAGTCGCCGGCTTCTAATCCGTAAGTGAGGGTTTGCCCCTGCCAGACTGGCGCGGCAGTTTCCATTAACAGGCGGTTGTCGGCGTTGAGAACGGCAACGCTATTTGAGGGCATTTCGGCGAGGAGTTCGCATTTGGCACGGGCGATCGCTTCTTCGGAACCCAACAAGCCGATGTGTGCCGTGCCCACATTCGTAATCACCCCGATTGTGGGCAGGGCAATTTGGGCCAATTCAGCAATCTGGCCGGGGCCGCGCATGGCCATTTCGATAACGGCAAAGTCATGCTCGGCAGAAAGTTCTAGGAGGGTTTTCGGCACGCCGATTTCATTGTTGTAGTTCAATTGGGTTTTGAGGACGCTGCCCCGGCTGCCCAAAACGGCGGCGATGAGTTCCTTGGTGGTGGTTTTGCCAAATGAGCCGGTTACGGCAATCACTGGGATCTGGAACTGCGATCGCCACCAGCGCCCGATCGCCTGGTATGCTTTTAACGTATCTTCTACCACCAACAAGGGCCACTGTGAATTTTCCATGCCGGCGCGACGATCGACAATCGCCGCGATCGCGTTTTGCGCGATCGCCGCTCCTACAAACTCATGTCCGTCAAACTTCTCGCCTCTGAGCGCCACAAATACTTCTCCAGATTTGAGGGTGCGAGTATCGGTGTTTATGCCGATCGCCTCTGTCGCACGGGCGTCAGATGAGAGGTTCGCCGGCGTGGCGGAAATTATTTCACTCAGCTCGGCGAGGGGAATCCGAAAAGACATAGGGGTCGAGAGAGGGTTCTGAGGTTTTAGATTCTAAATTTTAGATTGAATTTAAAATTTTCCCTCTAAAATTTAGAATTTCATAGTTTTCAACTTTATCAGATCGATCGGCAAGAGCTGGCCTTTTGCTCAACGGTTTCCTGAAATCATCCCTAAACCGACAGCAGAAAAGGCCAATTCTCTCCTCCGGCGGATCTTTCTAGATGTCACGTCTCCTACTATGGATATCAGGAAAGCTGTTTTCCCTTCTCTCCTAAATCCCTACAGGGGAGGTTTTTCATGCAGGTACGCCCTTGTCAGCGGCATCTACTTGTTTAAACCTTTCCATTTTCTTTAATTCTCCCGCCAACTCTCCCTGCTTTCTTGAAGGGGGTTTCACCCCCTATTATCCCTCCTGTTTTTCCACAGCGGACGCTAGAGGAACTCGCCGCCTGCAGGCGCGGTCTAATTCACCGCTTGTCTGCCGATCTGGTACATTGGCCAGTACCGCAACCTCATCCTTTGAGCGGGCGACCTCTCCGTGGATTTCCTGACGGGCGGAGCGACTTCGTACTCTTGCATTTGGCCAATTCACTCGGTGCGATCCCCAGTTTGCCAGCCTACTTCATCAAAAATTTAAGGGAAAACACGATTTTTCCTACTGTCTTTACTGTTTCTTCATAGATAAATAGGAGGAACTCATGTAAATTTGAAAGTATCACCCGGCAGATAGGATCTCGCCAGTACATAAAGGAGGGACAGCAAGGAACGCAAAAAAGGCCAAATCTAAGCGATCGCGATCACCAAAAAAAAGGAGCGATATCACCCCGGAAAGGGGAAAGGTTCGGATATGATAGCGAACGGGTGCGGGAAACAAGTAGAAATAGGACTTAAAAATAATATATGGTTGACAACCAGCACGGCAGCCAAAAAACTGCCGGCAGCCAAAAGAGCCTTAAAATCCGAACTGATTGGAACACTAAGTAGCGATCGCCAAAAACCCTATACTAGGGCGGGGGTGCTAACAGCTTATGCATAATCTAACAGACAGTTCTCACCGGCAAGCAACAAACGAAGAGCAGTTACTGTACAATTACCTGCTCCACTGGGTACAAGTAGAGTCGCCCACTCAGGTCATCAATCGCTTCCGCGCCCTGTTCATCGACGGCGTAGGATACCACCAGCCAGAAGTGGCCGCTGCGATCGAAAAGCTCACCGCTTCCAAACAAGCCGAACACGAATTTAAGTTCGTGATGAATCGCTGCTGCCACATCCTGATCAATCGCTGGCAAATGCAGCCCCAAATGCAGGGGGCGATTCCCGAACTGCTCGACCTGTTTGACAGCACCCGCTCCAGAAGTGGCGTCTATTCTTTCGCGCCCCGAGGCGTGAGGCGCTTGCAAGAGCTCGTCCACCAATTCGCCAAAAGCGAACAGTACCTGACCCTGCGGCGGTTGGTTGAGGTGATGAACCTCTCCTCAGAAGCCTCCGGCACGCCGGAAACCAAACCGCTCGGCAGCTTGATCCGCCGCTATCCCTACTTGTACGAGCACTGCCTGCTCAGCGAAGGCAGTACCTACGAACACCAGCAAACCGTCCGCCAAATTCAAGCCCAGCGGCAAAAGCAATTTGAAATCGACTTGTCGCAATACGTCACTTATCAGGTGCGCAAATCGCAATTGGCGCGCGCTGGTGGTGCCGCCGCCGCCGCGCGGATAGTTCAGCCGGTCGGCAATCCCACTTTCTTGAGCGATCGCGAGCTCTACGTCGCTCTCAAGCACTTCGTCGGCAAAGTCGAAGGCCCCCATACCTATCGGGACTTGGCCCAGAGCTTCCTGACTCACACCAGCCAAACCCGCAGCTACGGCACCTTCAAAAACGAATTATACGAATACCTGACTTCCTCCATCGACCCCGCCTACGGCAAGGGACAATTCAACGCGCGGCTGTACAAGCAACTGCAAAACACCCTTCCCCAGAGCGACTCCCAAAAATTAAGCGACTTCCTGCTGGTGAGAACCTGCAGCCAATTGCTGAACTTTTTGATCGTCGATACCCCGTCTCGCCCCAACCACTTCGTCTTTATCGACTTGATTTCCAACTTGGGGCCAACTCCGACCACCGGCCTGCTGCTGAAGATCGTGCTGCTCTGCCGCAAAGTCAAACCCTATCTGGAACGGCGATTTGCCATCCTTTTCGGCCACTACGAATCCTCCACCCGAGAAGCAGTCGGCTGGCTGGTGAAATCTCTGGAAAACGTCAACGTCGCTCTGAGTACCAACTTCGGCGCGGTTGACCTCTCGTTCATCCGCTGACCGGTCTGGGGACAGTTGGCCCCCAGACGGGGCGGTTTTTATTAAAAAATATTCTCTGAATACAAAATTTATTCGAGCTGGTGCGGCCACATTCAGGCCGGGGCGTCAGCGAGACAGCAGGAAGGCGATCGCTCCTCCCCGATGCCATGCGTCAAAACCTTCCCCACCTGCTATAATCTAGAATGCTCTGCCATCAACTATGACGGAATCCCTATTAGGGACTGAAACTTAGGGACTGAAACTTTAATTGCCCTCGGTGTGGGGCTATTATAGATTAAGGAGCTCAAAGCAGCTATTCATTTGATGCAGGCACCAGAAGAAAAGAGAGGTCGGGCTGCGGCCAAATATCGCGCCTGTGGAGAGGGCGGAGCTGATTCCCCTCACAAAAACAGGAGCGCAGACATGTAAGGGCTTCTGCCCCCGTGCCCGCCCCGATGTGGAAGTGCTATGTAAGCGACCCACTCACAAACCGCAAATATCTGGCAGTCCAGAAAGCAACTCAATTACCGCAAGTAATGTAAGGAGAAAGAATGACCCAAGTGGTTATAGGCGAAAATGAAGGAATAGACTCAGCACTACGTCGTTTCAAGCGCCAAGTTTCCCGGGCGGGGATTCTGGCGGATGTCAAAAATCGCCGGCATTTTGAAACGCCACTGGAAAAGCGCAAGCGCAAAGCCAGTGCGGCTCGACGCAAGAGACGCTTCCAGTAGTACCGGTTAGAGGGCCGGCTGGACTCCTCCAAACCAGGGCCAGCAACCGGACAGCGGCAATAATTCTCAAGTGAGTAAGCCAAGGCGGGCTTTGCCATCCGAGCAAAGTCCGCTTTTGCGTATCAGCTTAGTAGGAGGTTCAGCTTTGACCGATTCTGCTCCTGACTCCCCCACCCAACCCGATCCCCAACCCGATGCTGCACCCGCTCCCGATTTAGCGGAGGAATTGGACAGCGCAATTTTCAGCTTTACAGACATCCAGGCAGAACTGAACTACAAGCAGGCGAGGGAATCCCTGCGCGAACTCGTCGCCAACCTCGACCTGACGCCCCGAGAGCGAACCGGTCTGGAAGCGGAAATCGGCGGGCTAGAAGCCATGCTCGACAAGTTAGAGCGCTCCTGCGTGCAGATCGCGGCGTTCGGCATGGTTGGGCGGGGCAAATCTTCTCTCCTCAATGCCCTGCTCGGACAGGATGTTTTTGAAACCGGCCCCCTGCACGGCGTCACCCGCACCACTCAAACCGGGCAGTGGGTTCTGGGCGATCGCTCCCTCCCCGATTCTCACTCCCCCGTTTCCTATCGCCTCTCCCAGCTCGAACTGATCGACACCCCCGGCATCGACGAAGTGGACGGGCAAACCCGCGAGGTTTTGGCCCGCCAGGTGGCCAGCAAGGCAGACCTGATTTTGTTCGCGATCGCCGGCGACATCACCCAAGTAGAATACGAAGCTCTCTCCCAATTGCGAGACGCCGGCAAGCCGATGCTGTTGGTGTTTAACAAAATCGACCAGTATCCCGAAGCCGATCGCTTGGCGATTTACGAAAAAATTCGCGACGAGCGGGTGCGGGAATTGCTCTCTCCCGATGAAATTGTCATGGCGGCGGCTTCCCCGCTCGTGGCACGGGCGGTGCAGCGTCCTGACGGCACCCGAGGCGTGCAGCGCGTTCGGGGTACGCCTCAAATCGACGAATTAAAACTGAAAATTCTGGAAATTTTAGACCGAGAAGGCAAATCTCTGGTTGCCCTCAATACGATGCTCTACGCAGGTGAAGTGAACGAGCAGTTCGTCGCGCGGAAAATGGCGATTCGCGAGGTACAAGCCAATAAGATTATCTGGAATGCCGCGATCGCCAAAGCTCTGGCGATCGCCCTCAACCCCGTCACTGTCGTCGATATCCTCAGCGGTGCCGCGATCGACCTCGCCCTGATCTTGACATTATCGAAATTATATGGTATAACTATGACCCAAATGGCAGCCGTCAACCTGCTGCAGAAAATCGCCCTCAGCATGGGCAGTATCAGCGCCAGCGAACTCGTCGCGAATTTGGGCTTGAGTTCCCTCAAAGGCTTGTTGGGAATGGCTACCCCGGCAACCGGCGGGGCAGCGCTAGTCCCCTATCTTTCCGTCGCCCTCACCCAAGCAGGCGTCGCGGGCGTCGCCGCCTACGGCATCGGGCAAGTCACCAAAGTTTATTTAGCGAATGGGGCCTCGTGGGGGCCAGATGGCCCCAAAGCCGTCGTCACCCGCATTCTCGCCACCCTCGACGAAACCTCCATTCTCAGCCGCATTAAAGACGAACTGCGATCGAAATTGGCAGGAGTGAGGGAGTGAGAAGAGGGGGAGTGTGGAGTGCTGAGAAAAGTGCTGAGTGCTGAGTGCTGAGTGCTGAGTGAGGAATGGGGAGAGGGGGAGAGGGGGGGAGAGGGAAATTATTCCTTTCTCCGACTCTGTGACTCTCTCAATCTCTCATTCCCCCACTCAGCACTTTCTACTCTCCACACTATTTCTCTTTAAACGCCGAGAGCCATTCGCGGATTTGCTCGGCGGCGATTTCGCGCCCGCCCAAACCAAAGGCGATCGCAATGGCAACGGCGATCGCGCCCAATAATAGCCCGAAAGCCAAATTGACGATATCCGGCGCAATCCCCATTTGCTGCAGCGCCATCGCACCCACAAGCGCGATAATCGCAATCCGAGCCGTCTGAGCCAGCAGCGACGCTTGAGAGGTGCCGGACGAGCGAATCAGGCGGTAGGCGAGATTGGCAAAATACAAGCCGATCGCGAAGATGACAATGCCGATCAAAACCCGACCCGATATTTCCAGAACCTGGGTAATAATCAGCGTCAGCGCCGCAAGCCGGAGGATGTCCGTAGCCGTGATAGTGGCAAACAGCATGATGCCAACCAGCACGATAATGCCGACAATTTCTGAGGGCGTCTGCGGTGACGATGGCGGCTGCTGAATGACGGTGGCGTCCTCATCCACCACGCGCGGCGAGACAGGAGTCGGAGCCGTGGCAGCGCGCGGCGGCGATTGCAAGCCCAGCCAGGAAAAAATATTGTTGAATCCGATCCCGGTGAGGATATTGGAAACCAGATCGGCGACAAACCGCCCCAGGAAGTAAGCAATCACCAGAATGATCCCAGCGGTAAAAATATTGGGGATGGCGCTGAGAATCTTGTCGAGCATGGCGACTGCCGGCACGGAGATCGCGTCGATCTCCAGGGCATTGAGCGCCGCGATCGCAGTCGGGATCAAAATCAGAACGTAGACGAGCGTGCCGCCAATCCACGAAAGCGATTGGCTGCCTGCCGTTCGCCCCATGCCAAATCGGGCACCCAATTGGTCAGTACCGGTCGCGGCTAGCAAGTTCGAGACAATCCTGCGCACGACTGTTGCCAGCAACCAGCCCGCTGCGCCAATAATCGCCGCCTTGAGAATTTTCGGCAGCGCCGAAAGGATTTGATTGACGAGGTTGTTAATCGGTTCGAGCGCCTGCTGGAGATTTAATGTATCCAGGATCGGCGGCAAAAACAGCAAAAAGATGAACCAATACAGGGCATTCGCCAGCGTATCCGACAGCAGCACTTGATTTTGTACCGGTGCCGTGCCTACTTGCTGATTCAAGCGCTCGTCGATGCCAAATCCCCGCAGCGTCCGCGACACCACGAATTTGACCACCGTGGCCACCAGCCAAGCGAAGCCCAGTAAAATCGCCGCTCCTCCTAGTTGCGGCAAGAACAAACTGACTTGACTGAGAAAAGCCGTCAGGGGTTCGGACACCGCTGTCAGCTTGAGCTGGTTGAAAAATGCCACCAGCGCAAACAGCATCACGATCCAGAATACTGCCGTGGCGATCCACTTTTCTACCGGCAGTGCTTGCGCCCCATCCGATCGCCCCGTCAGCCACGCCGCGAGTTGATTGTCTACGTTGGTGCGCTTGAGCATATTCTCGACGAACGCCGATATCGCCCAAGCCAAAATCAAGCCGAGTACCAGCCACAAAACGGCTAAGCCCAAATTGGCTAGCGCTCCCCAGTCCAAAACCGTGTTCAGTCCCGGCAAAAACCCTGTCGAGGCAGCAGCAGGCGGTGCCGGAGGAACGGGGGCGGGCGTTGGCAGCGGTTTTGGCTGTGCCGTCGGTTTGGCAGCCTGCGCCAAAATTTCCTGGGATAGGAGCGGCATGCCGGCTCCTATCGAGTGTGTAATAGTATCCCAAGTTGCATTCATGGTTTTCTTAGGTTAAGGTCATTTTCAACACTCAAAACCCGAAAATCGATATAATACGCCTCTAGCTTGAAGTAAGGATGCCAAATAGTCAAGTTTTCGAGCAATCCATCCAAATTGACGCCACTGCCGCCACCGTGGAGCGCTGTCTTGCCGACAATGCTTTAATGCACCGCTGGCTCAATCCTGTTCTGCGCTGCGATCCGGTGGGAGAGTGGGGCACTTCGGTGGGCGATCGCTGTCGCTTCGTCATTCAGATTCCTTTGTTGCAGCCGACGCTCGAAAGTGTCGTGGTAGAGCGCGAACCCGGACTGATTGTGTGGGAATTTGACGGGTTTTTCACGGGGCGCGATCGCTGGGAATGTCAGCCCTTCGGCAAAGGCACGCAACTCCTCAATCGCTTCGAGTTCGACATTCCCAATCCCCTGATCCGCTTCGGCTTCGATCGCTTTGCTGCTGCCTGGACGCAAGAAGACATGAAAGCCCAACTTCGCCGCCTCAAACGAGTCGCCGAAGAACTCTATCGAATGTAGATTCTAGATTCTAGATTTTAGATTTTAGCTCAAAGTGCCAGCCAACTGCCGCTTCCCTACTTTTGAATTTTTCCGCCTCAGTGTTCGCGGCAGTTCCAAATATAAAATTATACCGACTTTGTTTAATTCTCTTCACTGACTGTCAAATGACTGCGAAAAAAAACACTACTCCCACACTTGTACTCCCCACTCCTGTAGGGGCTCCTCGCGAGGAGCCCCTACCCCAGTTTCCCATTCAGCACTCAGCACCTCCCGCGCTAGCACTCAGCACTCAGCACTCTCGCACTTTTAACTAAGAAGAACGCATTCGCCCCAGCAAGTGGCGAATCGCCTCGGCATCGTCAGCGGTGGGAACCTGCGCGAGATAAGTATCCAAATCCTGACACGCTTCTGGCCAATGGCCCATCTGATAGTAAAGAATGCCGCGATCGCGCAATTCAATCGCAGCCCCCGGAAATAGCAGCAGAATCCGCTCTACAGCCGCCAGCGATTTCAACAAGTCCCCGCGATTGAGATAAATCAACTTCAAATTCGACAGCATCCGCCCCAAAAAGCGGCGGCGGCTCACCGGTTCGAGAAACCCCGGTTGTAACTTAACCGGCTGGTTGTAAATTTGAGAGAGTCTGGCTTGACAGTCTTCTGGAAACAATATTTCACCCCTATTAAAGGCATCGACGAAAATGCCCGCCTCTTCAAAATCGGGGCGAATCAGGAAATGTCCCGGCATCCCGATTCCCACCATCGGAAAATCAACCCGCCGCGCCACTTCCAAGTAAATCAGCGACAGCGTAATCGGAATGCCCGTGCGCCGCTCGATCGCGTCATTTAAAAAGCTATTGCGCGGATCGTAGTAATCACTCGTGTTGCCGGTAAAACCCAAATCCTCGAACAGGTAGCGGTTAATTGTTTGGATGACGCGCAGGGGATAGCGTTCTTTAGGCAGGCGCTCTTCCACCTCAGCCGCCATCACGTCTAGAGCGTTGAGGTATTCCTCTGGATAGAGATCGGGATACTCCTCTTGGGCGATGTAAAGAGCCGCTTTAGCCAGATCGATTTGCGCGTCGGGGCAGTGAATCTCTTTATAAAAATATCGCCGCGCTAGAGGGAAATCCATATCAGCTTACCAATGCACCACCATTACAACTGCGATCGCCCTTCGGACACATCGCATTTCCTACCGACCATAGCAAACAATCGGTCACTCTTGCCATCTGTCTTCAGAGGTGGATGCTGTGAAAGCCAAGGTTTACGCGCTGAGTTGGGCTTCCCGTGCCGCCGTTCTCAATTCCAAATCGCGATCGAGCAAATTCTCCCAAATCCAATCAGCCATTTCCCTAGGGTAATTAAACCGCGCCAGCTCGTACTCAATCGTTCCCGCCAGCCGTTCCCAAGTATTCCAATCAATCCAGCTCCGCATCAGCGCCAGCACCGCATCCTGCCAGCGCGCAAACAGGCGGTAGCTGAAAAATGACCAACAAACCACACCCGCCTCGTTGTACCACGAAATACACACCTGATGCTGCCGACAAGTAGCATTCTTCACCCGCTCCACGGGGATATTCAGCGCCTCTGATATCTCTTGCTTGGACAGATGCCACGCTTTGGGATTAATCCAGCACAGTGCTGTCAGGCTTTTGCGGGCTACCGTTCGGCGTTTCAACTGACGAACCATTGTCACACCCTCTTGCTAATTGAGCTGACGCAGGTCAGAAATAATTTAGCTGCCCTCAACCATCTTTCTGATTTTGGCCGGGGCAGGTAGAGGTTTTATGATTTCTCTAGCCCCCGGACTACTGTGTGAGTCTGGGCAATCCGTCTTCTCAAGGGCTGTTTTTAAACTCTTGAGTGACTTCAACCAAATTTTCGGACTTGCTTTTTCTAATTCACTGGTACTTATAGCATACCACAGCCCCTCGCCGTGTCAAGCTCTTCCGGAAAATTTAACAATTTGTTACCCCAGGCGGGTTGCAGCCGCGTTGAGGAGAAGCCGGGAAAAGGGGGATTCGGGGATTGCGGGGATTATTGCGCGATCCTCCAAGAGGTGGATGCTGTGAAAGCCAAGGTTTACGCGCTGAGTTGGGCTTCCCGTGCCGCCGTTCTCAATTCCAAATCGCGATCGAGCAAATTCTCCCAAATCCAATCAGCCATTTCCCTAGGGTAATTAAACCGCGCCAGCTCGTACTCAATCGTTCCCGCCAGCCGTTCCCAAGTATTCCAATCAATCCAGCTCCGCATCAGCGCCAGCACCGCATCCTGCCAGCGCGCAAACAGGCGGTAGCTGAAAAATGACCAACAAACCACACCCGCCTCGTTGTACCACGAAATACACACCTGATGCTGCCGACAAGTAGCATTCTTCACCCGCTCCACGGGGATATTCAGCGCCTCTGATATCTCTTGCTTGGACAGATGCCACGCTTTGGGATTAATCCAGCACAGTGCTGTCAGGCTTTTGCGGGCTACCGTTCGGCGTTTCAACTGACGAACCATTGTCACACCCTCTTGCTAATTGAGCTGACGCAGGTCAGAAATAATTTAGCTGCCCTCAACCATCTTTCTGATTTTGGCCGGGGCAGGTAGAGGTTTTATGATTTCTCTAGCCCCCGGACTACTGTGTGAGTCTGGGCAATCCGTCTTCTCAAGGGCTGTTTTTAAACTCTTGAGTGACTTCAACCAAATTTTCGGACTTGCTTTTTCTAATTCACTGGTACTTATAGCATACCACAGCCCCTCGCCGTGTCAAGCTCTTCCGGAAAATTTAACAATTTGTTACCCCAGGCGGGTTGCAGCCGTGTTAAGGAAAAGCCGGGAAAAGGGGGATTCGGGGATTGCGGGGAGATTCATTGCTCGGTGCTTGGCTGAGGCGTGCCGCTGAAAGCGCCGCCGTCACTGTACCGGGAGAACCCACATCGCAACAACACACTCTCGCAAATCCCCAAATCCCCAAATCCCCAAAAATCCCCAAATCCCCAAAAATCTCCACATCCCAATAGCAACGGCAGGAATCGCACCCGCACCGCCTGGTATGCTCCAAGGCATTCTCCTATTTAAACCACGTTGCCAGTGGCAGCGAACCGATTCAAACGGCTATCTCGCCTCTTGAAAGGAGACGCTGCTTTACCATTAAGCTACACTGCCGATCGCCTGCATTATACCCTAACTCTCTCAACTCCCACAAAATCCCCCCCATCCCCAAATCCCGGCTCTCCAAATCCCTTTGGCAACCCTCACCACTGAGATTCAGCATAGTCTTTGAATAACTTGCCAAAGGGAAAACATCCCCCATTGATTCCCGAATAAATAGGATCGCAAATCCGGGCGGCAGCGTCGAAAATGTCGAAGGGAGGAGAAACGCCCCGCTCTTGCATTGCCTTAGCTTGCGGGTAGGGATGTTGAAAGCTAATCCATCCGGGATCGACGGCATTCATGTAAATGCGATATTTGGCATATTCTTTGGCGCAGGTGCGAGTCATCTGGTTGAGTGCCGCTTTTGCCATGTTCGTGTGAGGGTGTCTCCAGGGCTTGTCAACGCCGTTAAAGCGCCCTTCCATTGAGGAGATATTGATGATATATTTACTCTGCTCTGTGAGTTTCGCCATTAAGGATTTGAGGCGGCTATTTAAAACAAATGGCGCTAGGGCATTGATAACGTGGACTTCCAACAATTCAAGCAGGCTCACTTCGTCATCTTTCATCAGCCAAGTGTTGAATGGGCGCAAGTCGAGCTGTTGGCGATCGCGATCGTACATTCCCACAGGAAAAAAAATCTCTTCACTTGAGAAATCTAATGGCATCAGGTTAATATTATCTTGGGGAGGCATGATTTTATTAGAAGCGAGTTCTTCATCAGGAAGCGATTTGAAAGAGTGGAAAGTTTCCGGCACTCTGGCGAGAGGGAAAGTATGAGAACGTGCAACTAAGGGTTGAAGTTCTGGGGGTAATTCTTCCAGAGTCAGGGATTCAAACTCCAGCAAATGCTCGTAAAAAGCGGCAGGGCGGCGAATCGTCTGGGCGGCATTGTTAACAATAATATCCAAACGGGGATAAGAATAGCGCAGGTGGGCGGCAAAGCGATCGACACCGGATAAATTGCGCAAATCTAGCTCATAAACGTGCAAGTGCTCTTTCCATTCGGAGAAATCAACTTCTTCGGAATATCGGCGAGCCGCATCGTGAGGAAAGCGGGTAGTCGCGATAACAAAAGCCCCGGATCTGAGCAATTTTAAAGTTACGGCATAGCCAATTTTTACCCTAGCTCCGGTAACGAGGGCAGTGAAACCGCGCAAGTCAGCAGATTGATTTCGCTTGGCATAATTTAAATCACCGCAGGTGCCGCAAAGCCCCAAGTAAAAAAAATGGCGATCGCTCAAATTCGTCTTGCAGACAAAACAACGCTGTGGCTGATTCATGTCGTTTGATTGGCGTTAAGTTTTCCATTCACCATAATCGTTTTAGAGAGGTTTGCTCCCGCGATATTTGCGCCGCTGAGATTGGCTCCTTCCAGATTTGCCTCGCTCAGATTCGCTCTTATCAGAATAGTATAGCTGAGATTTGCCTCTCTCAAATCCGCTTGACTCAAATCGCTGTGGCTGAGTTTCGCCTCACTGAGGTTTGCCGCACGCAAGATACTTTTTTTCAGATCGGATTTTCTCAGTTTGGCTCCGCTGAGATTTGCCTCGGTGAAATTGGCTTTTTTCAAGTCGGCTCTGCTCAGCACAGCGCCTTGAAGCTCGACTTTACACAAATTAGCCTCTCTCAAGTCAACCCCTTCTAGGTTTGCCTCGTGCAGAAAAGTTCCTATCAGAGAAGCTGCTTGTAAATTACTCCAACGCAGGTTAGCTCCTGCCAAGTCGAACCCGCTCAAATCAAACCCTCTACAATCCGACTTGATGATTTTAATTCCTCTAAGATTGGCACCGATTAAATTAGCCGCTGCGAGATTTGTTTCGCTGAGTTCTGCTCCGCTCAAATCCGCACCCGCGAAATCAGCTCCGCGCAAATAAGCTCTTTTAAGTTTAGCAGATTTGAGAATGGCGTGACGCAGGTTAGCCCCTTGTAAATTAGCGCCTCTGAGGTTAGCATAGCTGAGGTTAGCACTACTGAGATCGGAATCTTGGAGATTGGAGCGGCTGAGATTTGCCCCGCTCAAATCGGCATTTTGCAGGTTAACCGAATCGAGATCGCTTTGAAAAATTTTCGCTCCGGAAAGGTTGGCACCTGCGAGATTAGCTGCTTGTAGGTTTGACTCTCTCAGGTTGGCTTTACTCAGATTGACTCCGCTAAAATCGCTCCAACTCAAGTCTAATATCTTATCCTCTAAGTGGAGATTTTCCGCTCGCCATTTATTCCAAATTGGTAGATTTTTTCTGAGTAGGGCGAGTTGTTCCTCCCTGCCAAACAAGTTGCAGGCTATTGCGCGCGCGCTCGCGCTCGTATCCTCCAAGGCTGCAATCACAATCTCCCAGCCAGCCTCTCCATAGTTGAGCGCTTCTAAAATTGCTGCTATTCTTACCTCGACAACCGCACTGCTAAAACGCAGCCTCACCCCTGCCAGCCCTCCCAACACCGCCGCATTGAGCGGGGGTGGATTCTGCCCGCCCAAAACAGCATCGTATTCGCTGGGTTGATTGTGATTTTCTGCCATTCTTTCCTTTTCTGAAGCGCCCTCTGCGTCTTTGCGGTTAAAAAAAATCAATCCCTCTGACGCACTCCCCGAGCCATTTAATGAAACAAACCGGGTTTCTGCGACAAAAAAATTTTTTCTCCCCCTTGACTTTATCGGAAAAACCGTGATATACTAATTCCGACGAGGAAGAACTATCTGGCGATACTTGAATAGGGCCGGAGAGCCATTATGACAATAATAGCACGTCAAACACAAGCTCTGAAGCGCCCTCTGCGTCTTTGCGGTTAAAAAAATCAATCCCTCTGACGCACTCCCCGAGCCATTTAATGAAACAAACCGGGTTTCTGCGACAAAAAAATTTTTTCTCCCCCTTGACTTTATCGGAAAAACCGTGATATACTAATTCCGACGAGGAAGAACTATCTGGCGATATTTAATTTGGGCCATAGATCCATTATTACAATAATAGCACGTCAAGCACAATTATTACGATCTGGAGCCATTGAAACCCATGATTTCCATCAGCGTCACTTCCCAGACTAATCGGGGCTGGGCGTAGCTGAGGAGGTACTGGCGGGCTTTTTCTAAAGCCTTGAGGGGAGAGGTTGCCGCTGCCGATACTGCAGTCTTCTGCCAGTAACACTGCTGCAAATACTCCAAGAGCCAGAGTTGCGCTTCTGTATCTAGGGCAGCATCGATTTTTTTGGCAAGTTCTAGAGGTTGGCGGGGCGATCGCTTTGCAGGTTGACGCGATTCTTCTAGCAGTTTGGCGATCGCTTCGAGCAAGTCAGCGGGAATCCCTTGCAATTGCTCAACTGCAGCGATCGCCTCTCCGGGAGAACCCTGCGCCAGCCCCATCAGCGCCTTATTTTGTACAATATCCGCATGACCGACTTGCTGCAAAACCTCTTTTATCGCCGCTTCATCCAAGCGATAAAACGGAATTCGCTGACAGCGCGACACCAGCGTCGGCAGCAGAGAATCGGGAGACGGGGCAATCAAAATCAGCGTCGCCCGCCCGGGTTCTTCCAGAGTTTTCAACAAGGCATTTGCCGCCGCCTCCGCCATCGTTTCAGCGCGTTCGAGTACCACGAGCGATCGCGAGGCTTCCAGAGGCGGGCGGCTCAAAAACCGCTGAATTTCCCGCACTTGTTCGAGGCGAATTTGCGGAGGAGCCTTGCGCTTGACGCCGACTTCTGCGGCTTCTTTTGCCGAGAGTAATTTTCCTTGGTGCTGGTAAGTCGGTTCCACCCACAGCAAATCTGGATGATTCCCCTGGGCGATGCGGTTGGGCAGGGAAGCAAGCGCCTTGGTTTCTGTCAGGTTGGCGCTGAATAACAGCTCGATAAAACAGCGCGCCGCCACGCTCCGCCCCACCCCATCGGCACCGGCAAACAGATAAGCGGGTGCCACGCGATCGCGCGCTACCGCTTGTTTGAGGAGTTCCGCTGCTTGATTTTGTCCTATCAGTCGGGCAAAAGGATCGGGCATAATTGGGGAATTGGGCATGGGGCAAAAGGGCATTGAGAATTGGGCAAAAGGGAATGGGGCAAAAGGGCATTGTTTGATGATTCTTTCCCGTGCCCCATGCCCTATGCCCTTTTGCCTATGCCCCATTCCTCAAATCGTTGCATGAGAATCGTTTGAATCTGTTGGAAAACTTCCTCTTCACAGACAGAGGCATCGACGCGGGCGATGCGGTGGGGGTGGGCTAGTGCCAATTCGGCATAGCCCTGCTGCACGCGGCGGTGGAAGTTTAAATCGGCAAGTTCCATGCGATCGGCACTGCCGCGCCTGCGGGTTCTGGCTAACCCGATTTCGACATCGACATCCAGCCAGAGGGTGAGGTGGCTTTCCAAACCGTCCGTCGCCATTTGGTTGAGAGAGGCGATCGCCGCTAAGCTGAAACCGCGCCCGTAACCCTGATAGGCGACGGTAGAGTCGGTGTAGCGATCGCACAAAACAATCGCGCCCAGAGCCAGTTGCGGTTTCAGAAAGGCTTCGACGTGCTCAGCCCTATCGGCAGCGTACAAGAACAATTCGGCGCGATCGCTCAGCGGTTCCCCAGAGCGCGGCAAGAGCAAAAGCTGGCGCAGTTCAGCCCCCAGGGCAGTCCCCCCGGGCTGGCGGGTGAGAGCCACCGGAGGAGCTCCCGAAGGGCTTTGAGAGTGCAGCCACTGCTGTACCCTGCGAATCTGAGTGGTTTTCCCGCACCCTTCTACCCCTTCAAAAACAATCAATTTGCCGCCAGCCCGATCGCGATCGAGCGCGTGCCCCTTGTCCATATCTCCCTCTACCAGATTGCCCGAATCGGCTCACCGCCAATTTCCCCTCATTTTTAACCTCCGGCACCCGTTACCGTATCGGTTGCCGCCGCCGCAGTTGTACCCAGCCCGGTATCGCCAACCGAGATAAAATCCTCCTCGCTGAGCAGATCCGGAGAGGGAACAGACGCCAGGATAGCTAGGAGCTTGCCACTGGCGTCATTAATGATAGTAAAGCGAGACAGCACGTTCTCCGAAACTAAATTAAAGCCTTCTATCAACTGGAGCGAGTCGAAAGTCAACCCGTCACCCAACCCGATAAAGTCCTCTGTATCTCTGTAGTCGGTAATAAATTCAGGGCCAGCACCTGCTGCGATCGCGAAAACATCTTGCCCTCTGCCCCCGGTGAGGGTATCGGAATCGAAGTCCCCGTACAGGGTATCGTTGCCATCGTCCCCAACCAGCGTATCCTCGCCGCGCCCGCCCCGCACGACGTCGTTGCCCTCCCCGCCAACAACAGAATCTTTGCCGCCGTTGCCGTGCAGGTAGTCGTCGCCCAAATCTCCAGAGAGGATGTCATCGCCGGATTCTCCCAGCAGGCTGTCATTGTCGCGACCGCCGAAGAGCGTGTCGTTGCCATCCTGCCCGAAAAGCAGGTCGATCCCGGCGTTGCCGAATAACTCGTCATCGCCCCCAGACCCGTAGAGGGAATCATCCCCCGCATCCCCCTGCAGGATGTCGCTGTCTAGATCGCCGAACAGGGAGTCGTTGTCCTGCCCCCCGAACAAGGTATTGCGCCCTTCATTGCCAAATAACAAATCATTGCCCATGCCTCCATAAAGGAGGTCGTTGCCCAGCTCCCCAAACAAAGAGTCATCGTCCATACCGCCCACTAGCACGTCGTTGCCGGGGCCGCCGTAGAGTATATCTAAGCCTTGGTTGCCCGCTAACAAGTCATCGCCTGGAAGGCCAAAGAGCGAATCGTCTCCCTGCAGACCCTGGACTGTATCGGTTGTCTGCGTTCCTTGAATTGAGTTGTTGTTTGCATCCCCAGACAGGTTTGCCATATCAGAAAACGGCTCCTATTGCAACAATGAGGAGAAATTATACTTAACTAACGCTCACTTATACTATCTCAAGCCGGAGGGAGGAAGGGGGAGGGCAGGAGAGAGGGAGGGGGGGGAGCGGGAGAAAAAAAAATTACAGGCATCGGGAATCCTATCGCGCGAAGAGAAAATAAGGGGTTTTTGCTGGTTTTAGGTGACGTCCATTTTTTCCCCCGGTTTGTAACTTTTTATAAAATTTCAACAGAGGCGATTCGATCGCCGTTGGCGTCAAGGTTGCGATCGCGCTCGATTTTCACGCGAAACACGGGAAACAGGCGCTTTCCTTGCCTATCTGGCTCCAGAGCGCTTCTGGTGCGTCAAAATGAATCGTGTTACCGGGACTGAAATATAACGGGACTGAAACCAAGGAAAAAATGAATTATGGTTGAATTGACCTCTGTGCCTGCGGCTGACTCGCCCATTAAATTCGGTACTGACGGCTGGCGGGGCGTGATTGCGGCAGATTTCACCTTCGATCGCGTCGCCAAAGTGGCTCCGATCGCGGCGCAAGTCTTGGCGGATCTCTACGGCAAAACAACGGGCAGCCGTACCGTTATTGTCGGCTACGATCGCCGCTTTCAGGCGGAAGAATTCGGGCGCGTGGCGGCGGAAGCAATCCGAGCGGCGGGCTTTGACGTGCTGCTGTCGGAATGCTACGCGCCCACGCCGGCGTTTAGCTGGGCGGCAAAGCAGCTCAATGCCCTCGGCGCGATCGTGATGACGGCGAGCCACAATCCGCCTGCTTATTTGGGATTGAAAGTCAAAGGATATTTCGGCGGCTCGGTTTCCCCGGAAGTGACGAAGCAGATAGAAGCGCGGCTGGGAGAAGAAACTCTCAAAACTGTCTCGCCCGGGTCTTTAGAAAAGTTTAATCCCTGGCCGAGTTATTGTCAAGGATTGCGGGGCAAAGTCGATATCGCCGCAATTAGGAAAGCGATCGCCTCTGGAGACATCACCGTGTTTGCCGATGTCATGCACGGTGCGGCGGCTTCGGGATTGCAGCAGTTATTGGAAGAGTCGGTGCAGGAAATCCACGGCGATCGCGATCCGCTCTTTGGCGGCGGCGCGCCGGAACCGCTGCCCCGCTACCTGTCGCAGCTATTTCGCCAAGTGCGCGATCGCAGGCGCGCTCAGAAAGGATTGGCGATCGCATTTGTCTTTGACGGAGACAGCGATCGCATCGCCGCCGTTGACAGTCAGGGAAACTTTCTCAGTTCCCAAATCCTCATTCCCATTCTCATCCAACACCTAGCCGAACGGCGGGGATACAGTGGCGAAGTCGTCAAAACTGTAAGCGGTTCCGACTTAATCCCCCGCGTTGCGAAATTGTACGATCTTTCGGTATATGAAACCCCAATCGGCTACAAATATATCGGCGATCGCATGTTAGACACCCCCGTCTTAGTCGGCGGCGAAGAATCCGGCGGCATCGGCTACGGCAACCACATCCCCGAACGCGACGCCTTGCTGTCGGCACTGTACTTGCTAGAAGCCGTCGTCTTATCCGGCAAAGATTTAGGAGAACTCTACAGCAACTTGCAACAAGCAACCGGCTTTGTTGCCGCCTACGATCGCATAGACTTGCCCCTGGCAAACATGGAAGTGCGCGATCGCCTGCTCGAACAACTCCAAACCAACCCTTTAAAAGAAATAGCCGGAAAATCCGTTACAGATTGCAACCCGATAGACGGCTACAAATTTCGCTTAGCCGATGATAGCTGGCTGCTGATTCGATTCAGCGGCACCGAGCCAGTTTTGCGGCTGTATTGCGAAGCCGCGACTCTGGAAGAAGTGCATCAAACCCTCGCTTGGGCGAAAGATTGGGCGAATTCCGTTTGATAATGATAAATTGCCCGCACCCTTTCAGGGTGGGGCACCACTCAATGAAAGCCCGCGCTTTTCGGGCTATTTCTCTTCGGCTATCAAATTATCTCTCTCTTAGTTCTGCCGTTGCGATCGCCTGTTTCAAAACTCTAGATATTCTTCATGGGGGGAAACTCAAACAAGTGCGTGCTTCTGGCTGTCCGCGTGAAGTTTAAGCGTCAGCGCTTCCTCGAATCGCTTGATTTTATCAAATTTTGCGCTTAAGCCTCTTTACCTTCTTGATGTTCTGTTAGCATTTTTCCTAATATATTTGCTGCTTCAAAAGCATCATAAGGAAACCAAACGCGATAGACAGGTTCATTTTCTAGCGGAGTTACCCCTTCTTCTTTCGCCAATTCCGCTACTAAAAACTGCATAACCCGCAACTTGTCGGCGCGGGATAACTCTCGAAGCTTCGGCAGTAAGTCTGTTACCAGCACAATCGGGTTGCAGCGAAAATGTTTATTTAGGTATAATATCACAGTAGTTTCTAAAATTTGTTAAAAATTGTGTCGGTTTGGCAGAGACAAGCTGCAAACCATCGCGATATTGAAGGAAGGAGGAAAACCTTTCGGGAGGCAGAGCCTCCCTTCTAGGCGTTCCCAGGCTGAGCCTGGGAACGAGAGAAAAGAATTAGGCGATCGCGCCCTTCAATCGGCTGTCTTCACCAACCGCAACTGCTGCATTTTTAGCAACACTGGAAAGACGCGCTAGCAATTCTTCCCAATACACGCCCTCCAAGCTGGGAAGCACGACGTGAGCGGCTCCGACGATATCGGCTCTTCCCAATCCAACTGCCCACATGCCAGCGGCGATCGCAGCTTCTACGCCCGCTGCCGCATCTTCTACCACCGCGCATTCTGCAGGGCGCAAGCCGAGCAGCTCGGCGGCGTGCAAGAACAAATCCGGCGCGGGTTTCGATCGCGCTACACTGTACCCGTCGGCGATCGCGTCTATTTTGCTGGCAATTCCCAACCGCGCAATTACATCGCGCGCGTTCTTACTCGCCGAACCGAGCGCTATCTTAATCCCAGCCGATCGCAATTCATCCAGCAACTCGCCCGCTCCGGGTAACAAATCAGCCGGCGTTATCTGCTCCGTCAATTTCACATAATACGCATTCTTGCGATCCATCATCTCCTGCATCTTGATTTCCGAGACGACGCGATCGCCCAGCAACCGCAGCAGCGAATCCCGGCGCGACAAACCCCGCATCCCCTCATTCGCTTCTTCGTCAAAGGAAATCCCCTCCTCATCCGCGAGACGCTTCCATCCCAAATAATGGAATTTCGCCGTATCCGTCAGCACGCCATCCAGGTCGAAAATCACGCCCCGAATGAAAGATTGCGGTACAATAAATTCGGGTTTGCGCATATTCCCTTCTCCCTTCAAATCAAATTCGTACCAGCGCCCTTGCCAGCTCAATTTAAATTGCAGGCGCGTCCAGCCAGCAGGCAAGTGGGGAGTGGCCACGGGGCCGGATTCGGTCAGTTTCACGCCAGCAAATCCAAACACGACAGCCTGCCAGACGCCGCCCGCAGATGCGGCGTGAATTCCCTCTGCAGCGTTGCCGCGCACGTCTTCTAAATCGACAAGCGCCGCCCGCATGAAGTGTTCGTAAGCTTCAGCCGGACTGTTTAAATCGCAGGCTAAAATCGCGTGAATCGCCGGCCCCAAAGACGAGCCGTAGGTGTGATCGGTGCGGGGATTGTAGTAGTTCCAGTTGGCGACTAAAGTTTTCAAATCGCAGCGATCGCGCAGCAAGTACAGCAGCATCAGCACGTCAGCTTGCTTGAGTACCTGTCGCTGAGCCGCCCCCTCAATTCCCAGCAGCACTTGCATGGAGCGGCGGCGGGGTTCGTATTCGGCGAGATTGATATCTTCTAGCTGGAAAAATCCCTCAAACTGCTCGATCAGTCCGGTTTCTGGGTTGTAGGGCACCCACATGCGATCGATAATATCCGCCCAGCGATCGAGCTGGTGAGAATTAATCGCGAGCTGCTGTTCCAATTCAGCCGCGCGATCGGGATATTCGGCGCGCAGCCAATCCAGCACCGACAGCGCCGCTTCTAAATTCCACTGCGCCATCCGATTTGTAAAGGCATTATTATCGACGCGATCGTGGTACTCGTCTGGCCCGATGACGTCGCGGATTTCGTAGCAGGGGCGATCGCCACAAGCAAACGTGCTGTCGCGCGTTTCAACGCGAGAATTCCAGAACGCCGCTGTTTCTAGGAGAATTTCCGCCCCATAGCGGCACATCCACTCGTCGTCTGCCGTTGCCTTCCAGTAGTGCCAGACGGCATAAGCCACGTCAGCGGTGATGTGCAGCTCGATATCGCCGCACCAGATGCGTACCAAATCTTTGCCATTGGGACCCGGCACCCAGCGGGGCGTCACTTCGTCCCCGGTGGCGGCGCTTTCCCAAGCAAACATCGCCCCCTGATAGCCGGCTTCTTTGGCTTTGCGTCTCGCGCCGGGGAGGGTATGGTAGCGGTATGTCAGCAGGTTGCGCGCGATCGCCGGTTGGGTATACGTCAGGAAGGGCACCACGAAAATTTCCGTATCCCAGAAATTGTGTCCCCGGTAGGCAAACCCAGACAGGGTTTTCGCCGGGATGCCGACGCGATCGTCATGGCGGGGCGCGGCGGCGATGAGCGCAAACAAGCTGTGGCGCACCGCGAGCTGAGCTTTGCGATCGCCCTTAATAACCACGTCGCTCGTTTCCCACGCCTGCGCCCAAGCCGCCTCGTGCGCAGCCAGCAGCGTTTGATAGCTCGGCAGGCTCGCGAGTTTCTGGCGCGACGCTTGCGCAGGTGCCGCCACCTCGCGGGAGGTGAAAACTGCCACCAGTTTTTCGACTGTCACCGTTTGCCCCTGCCGCACCTTCACGCCAGTCGAAAGCGTCGGATAGCCGGGAACGCCTCCATATTCCACAGGAATTTCAACCCCGTTGCAACAGACGCGCGCCTGCTGCGCGATACCCAGTTCGATGCGCGATCGCCGCGTCATTCCCCGCAGCCAAACCCCTGCATCCTCTCCCTGCTCCAGCCACTCCCAGTGGCGAGTCCCTTCATTATCCAAATAGCCGTTAATTCCAGCCTGCAGCTCGATCTCGCCGTCAAAATCCACAGACGTGACGGTGCAGCGAAGGCACAAAACGTGCTCGTCTGCCAGTGACGCAAACCGCTCGAAGTGAAAATCCAGCGTCTGACCGGCTCGGCTGCGCCACCGCACCTCGCGGCTGAGTATGCCTCGGTGCATGTCTAGCTGACGCCGGTAGCTGACAATTGTCCCGCGATTGAGGCTGAAATATTCCCCTCCGATTCGGAACACCAGCGGCAGCCAATCGGGGCAATTTGCTAATTCCGTATGCGCGATCGCCACGTCGTCGTACACGCCATTGATCAGGGTGGCTGGCATCGCCCCGGGATAGCCTTCCTCGAAGCTGCCCCGCGTGCCTAAATAGCCGTTGCCGAGGGTGAATACAGTTTCTTTATGATGTAGCGCGTTAGGGTCAAATTTAGATTCTCCAATCGTCCAAGCAGTTTCGTACATGAGCGTTTTCCGGTGGGGTAAGCAATAGAGGGAAAAACCTATCTATCCAGCGGTTGTTGTGGTCTGGATTGGTTGTTGCACCCGCGATGAGTTCGTCTGAAGGGCCAGCTCCGTTCTGGATAGGTTTCTTTTTACATCTCCCTATAGATAGAGATTACCCATATTGCGGAGCGAGTTCCTGAAATGCGTTAAAAAAATCAACAAAATCAAGAAATGCAAATAATGGCACGAGAGAGTATATTTTGTGCTAGGCAGACATGTTAAATTTTTTTAAATTTTCCGGTAATTTTTCGAGTATTTACTCAGTTTTGCAGCCGAGCTGAAGTGTAGCCCCCTTTCAGGAAATAGCCAGCAACCCCGTCCGAGATCGGTAGGAAATTCTCGCGTCGGCTCGTTAAATAACTGCGCAATACTCTGCCTATATTTCTATTCTAGATGTTAGAAGTTTGCTTGAGGAAATGACCTGGGATCGCCCAATTAAAATCTTTTCTGGATGAGTCTGACTGCCTGTTTGCAGGCGTGTTTAACTCAAAAAAGGGCGGGTGTCCCGCTCCCAGACGGCTTCAAGCGCGATCGGCCAATCTGGGTTATGTATAAAAAGTTATTTTTGTCAACCCTCTCAAGTAGCATTAAGGATGCTAGCGGCAGCATCCCACGTCTGCCGAAAGGCAGATTTAACCGCTCCTTCTCCCTCCCCCTATCGGGGAGTCGGGGGGAGGGTAGAGTCGGGGCGGCAAGGCACAGGGGGGTTATATCTGGTTCGTATGTGGGGATGCTCCCGATGTTAACCGCTCAGTTCGAGGGCTGAGGGGCTGTGTAAAATCAATTGCCC
Source organism: uncultured bacterium (assembly GCA_964405435.1). Lineage (GTDB taxonomy): Bacteria > Cyanobacteriota > Cyanobacteriia > Cyanobacteriales > Oscillatoriaceae > DVEG01. Next base: position 11,686 of record CAYOOD010000034.1, on the reverse strand, counting down.
GCCGGAACGCCAACAGCCGGCAGTAGTGCGGGCTGTCTGTGCCGCCCGAATCCACGCGATCGCTTAATTGGTATGTCTTAGTTAGCGGTATTGACATCTTTGAAAAAATTTAAATATCCTAAGTCTTTGAAGAGACTCAATACCTTAATTAATCCGGTTAAGTGGTTGTGTAAAAAAATTGCTCGGCTGGACTAACCGCAAGCCTTATGGCAACGGACTGGGCTATCTGCGCAATCAAGGCGGCACGATCGCTGGAAACAACCGCGCGTTATTTCGGGATCTACATGATTTTTAAGAGGGTACATGCCAGACATCACCGATCGCATTCGCAGTGAAAGTCCAGAAAAACGCCAGCAGTTTATCATTGACGTATTCCATCACTGCTTTGGCAAGCAGATTCAAGCTCAGCCAGAAGCGTGGCGCGTCAAATTTCGCAAGATGGCAGGTTCGCCATTTGCTTTTTATCGGGGAAGCGCCGTTTTGTTCTACAGCGACTTGGCTGACGAACAAGATCCGTTCCACAACGAAAAAACCAGCCGCGTTTGGATTCAAGGCGACTTGCACGCCGAAAATTTCGGCACCTACATGAACAGCGAGGGCGTGTTTGTTTTCGATGTCAACGACTACGATGAAGCTTACGTCGCCCCCTTCACTTGGGATTTGAAGCGGCTGGTTGCCAGTTTGAATTCGATCGGCTACGAGAAAGCGCTCAGCGATGACGAAATTCGCCACATCGTCGCTGCACTGGCGCGCAGTTACGTCAACCAAGTTGCCCGCTTTGCCGAAACGCAGGGAAAAACTGACTTTTCTCTCACTTTGGACAATACGACGGGCAAAGTTCTGGAACTCTTGCAGAAAACGTGCTTGAATACGCGGATTGCGTTGCTCGATAGCTTTACTGCCATTGAAAACTACAAGCGCCGTTTTATCCACAGTAAAAAAGCCCGTCCTGTCGATGAGTCAACCCTCCCCAAAATTATCGAGGCATTCCACGCTTATTTAGATACGATTCCGCCCAGCAAGCGGTTAGACAACCTTGACTACAAAATCAAGGATGTTATCAGCATTCAAGCTTTGGGGATCGGCAGCGCAGGGCGCGTCACTTACGATCTTTTACTCGAAGGTCGCACCCAGGCACTGGAAAATGATATTATCATTTACATGAAGCCTGCTATCCCCGCTGCACCCAGCGTCGCGATCGCCGATCCAGAAATTAAGAATTATTTCCTGCACGACGCTCACCGCACGGTTATATCCCAGCGAGCGCTGCAAGCACACGCCGATCCCTGGCTGGGCTATACGACTCTCAATGATGTCGGTCATTTGGTAGACGAAGCTTCCCCCTACAAGGAAGATTTGGAGTGGGAGGCGATCGATAAATTTGAGGACATTTTAGAAGTCGTCGGCTATCTGGGGCAAGCAACCGCTAAAATTCACTGCGTCTCTGATGACGACAGCGACCAAAACTTAGTCCCCTACTCCACCGAGCAGGCAATTCACGCGACTTTAGCCGGTCGAGAGGAAGAATTTGTACAGGCAATGGTCGAATTTTCAGAAAACTACGGGGCGATCGTGCGCAACGACCACAAATTATTTGTCGATGCCTTCCGCAACCGTCTCATTCCCGGTTTGTAAAGAAAGGGGAATGGGGAATGGGGAATGGGGGAATCTTTCCCCCTCTCCCCCTCCCCCTCTCCTCCCGGCAAATTAGGGTCAATCAACCGGACAGGATATTACGCCTCAATCACCACTCGCAAGTTGCCCCGCTTCTTGGCAACGCGGCAGGCTGTGGTAGAGCCAGAGCGCTCGAATTCCAAATCGAGCAGCGTGGTGCCGACGCGCAAATTCGTCAGGGACAAGCGACTGATGCGATCGGGCAGCGCCGGATCGATAATTCGCAGGTAATTGTTGGGAGCATCCGGGACTAAATGCACCATTGTTTGCAGCAGTTGAAAAATGCTGCCGCTCGCCCACGCTTGCGGCGAACAAGCAACGGGATATTTGACCGGCCAGTTATCGCCCTGACGATCGTAGCCGCAGAACAATTCCGGGGGGCGCTTGTAGGGCTGGTGTTGCGTCATGTCGAGCAATCCGCCCGCCAGTTCTAGCGCTTGCTCGACTAAACCGAGCGATCGCAGCCCGATCGCGATCAGGGCGTTGTCGTGGGGCCACACCGAGCCGACGTGATAGCCCATCGGATTGTACGCCGGCGACAAACTGCTGAGGGTGCGAATCCCCCAACCGCTGAACATGTCCGGCGCGCGCAGGCGCTCCGCCACGCTGCGGGCTTTCTCCTCAGTAAAAATACCCAAACTCAAGCAGTGGCCCGGATTGGAAGTAATGCTGTCCGCGGGCTTGCCGTCGCCGTCGAGGGCTAAAGCGCAGAAATCCAAATCTTCCACCCAGAAATCGCGATTGAAGCGCATTTTCAAGTCGCGGGCTTCTTCTTGCCAGCGATCGGCTAAATCGAGGCGTTTCTTCAGGCGGGCAATGTCGGAAAGCCGGGTTTTCGCCGCGTAGACGTAGCCCTGCACTTCGGAGAGGGCGATCGCCCCGGAAGCGCGCCGCCCGAAGCGATCGACAATGCAGTCGCCGGAATCCTTCCAGCCCTGATTGTCCAACCCGCGCTTGGACTTGCGGTGATAGGTGAGATAGCCCGTTTCTTTCGAGTTGCGATCGATCCATTCCATCGCCCCTATGGCATTAGGCCACAATTGTTCGAGGGTATCGCGATCGCCCGTCCAAGCGTAATATTCCGCATACAGCATCAACCACAGCGGCGTCGCGTCTACCGTACCGTAGTAAGGCGTATGCGGAACCTCATTGCAGCGCGCCATTTCCCCGAGGCGGATTTCGTGCAAAATTTTCCCCGGCTGCTCGTCGCGCCACTCGTCGTCTTTTTTACCCTGATATTCCGCCAGAACCATCAGCGTTTCCCGGGCAATTTGCGGATTGAGCATCAGCGTTTGCAGCGCCGTGATAATCGAGTCGCGCCCGAACAGCGTTGAAAACCAAGGCACCCCAGCAGAAATCCCCAGACTCTTGCCGAACGACTGCCGCATGATATACAAATCTTGCTCAGCCCGCTCGATAATTTGATCGAACGTCGTTTTATCCGAGCGAATCCGCGTGCATTCGTGAGTCCAGCGCTGTTCTTCGAGAAACTCTGCAGCGATCGCTTGCCCGTAAGTCGCCGGCGGATTCACCGCAGAAGTAGGGCGACCATTTGTAAACATTTGCAAGCGATAGCCCAATTTTTCCGTCGCGTGCGAATCCAACTGTACCTGCCAAACCGCCGTATAACCCTTGAAATAATCCGGCTTCCGGTAGTCAAAGCGGATGCGCGATTCCATCAAGGAATTATCCAAACCCCGATAAGCCACAATCAACTCTTCATCGGGATTGAGAATAGAAGAATCTTCTCCCTCTGCCCCCTTCCCGGCAGCCGGCAAGCGCCGCAACAATTGCCCGCGCCCCTTGCGCCCGTAACCCCGCACTTCAAATAAATCGACAAAATCCGCATCAAAACTGATGCTAATTTGAAACCTGACCGGTTCGGTGGTGTAATTCGTGATTTCAATTTCTGAAAAAAGCGCCCCATTTAACAGCAGTTCCCGGCGAATGCCGATCGTTTCCGGAGCGAGGTGATTTTCAATCTTGGGATTCGTACACAGAACCGTCAGCGCAAAGCCTTTATCCGCCGTACTGCTCAACAGGATCGGCGCTCGCCCTTCTATTTGCAGCTCCAAGCGACTGAGGAAGCGCGTATCGCAGCAGAACAGCCCCATACTGGCGTTTTTGTCATCTCCCAGACAGCCAGCAATATTGCCCAGGGTATCAGTGACTAAAAACATGTCATTGTCTTTCACCGTCAGCGTCGGCTGGGGCTGTTCGCCGATCACCGAAGCCCATTCGGGTAAGGGCATCTGTTCGGCTGGGACAAAAAGTTTGCCGTCGATTTCGATTGTATCCGCACTCATGCCAAAAATTTTCAGTTGTAGGTAAAGGGTTTTTAGAGGGAAGTGAGAGAGAGAAGTTTTCTCCCCATCGAGATTTTCAAAATGAAAGCGAATGAAAGCGATCGCCGCAAGCCTATTCTCATCGTCGCTCTCGAATTTTCGATGAAATAATTCAATTTTTCTCGAATTATTTCATTCCCCATTCTGGCTGCCAAGCCTTCGGAAAAGCTGGAAGATCAAAAGATTTCAGTACAGCCAAGGAATCAGCTTTTTAACCCGGCTTTGATAGTCGTAATAATCCGGGTATTTTTGGGAGAGCCAAGCTTCCTCGCGCGTCGCTTTGGCGTCTAAAAAGGCAAAAAGAACAGCAGTTCCTAGCAAGTGAGACAGGCTCAATTGAAAGATTGTCCAGCCCAGCGCCGCCAAAATCAAGCCGGTGTAGAGCGGGTGACGCACCGTACTGTAAATGCCAGTTTGAACGAGATTGCCCTCCTCCTTGGGATAGGGTAAGGGAGTGAGATTGCTGCCCAAATCGAGCAGTCCTTTCAATAGAAAAATAGCGGCTGCCAGCCCCAACAAAGCAGCAACAACCTGTAGGGGCACCGCTTCCGCGCCCGAGGGAGCGAAAATGCCAAGCCAAGCGGGCTGCCAGACGGGCAAAAAGACAAAGCCTATGAGTAGGGCACCCTGGAGCAAGACTAAATATTCGCCGCGCGAACCAGTTCGCCAACCCGATGGGGTGAAACCCCAGTCTGTTAAGAGTTTCATGGTTGCATCGCCTCTCCTTGATTGGTCTGAGGGCATGGGGCAAAAGGGCATTGAAAAGTGATGAGTAATGAGTGCTGAGTGCTGAGTAATCAGCACTCAGTATCCGATGCCCTTTTGCCCGTGCCCTTTTGCCCCATTCCCTATCAAAAATTGATATTAGCGCAGCCCAGGGCGAGAAAGTTCTCCCAGATGGAAGATTTCATTTTTATTTAGCCTCTAGGGGAGGGCTGCCGCATTGTGGCGCGCTAGCTCTGCTGTTTTCGCGCCCGATCGCTCGTGGCGGCAGCCGAGCGATTTTCTCCCATCCGCTGGCGAGTGCTGGCAGGCACAATTATGGAATACAATATTTGTCAAGCCCGCACGGGCGGGCGAACGTTCGCGCAGCGCTGCAGTCGCCAAAGCGGCTACATGCCCATAATTGCGTAACCCGAATCAACGTACAGAATTTGGCCCGTCACGCCACTGGCCAAATCGCTGCACAAAAAGGCGGCGGCATTGCCCACTTCCGTTTGAGTCACCGTGCGGCGCAGGGGGGCTACCTTTTCGACGTGGTGGATCATGTCCAGAATCCCGCCCACTGCCGAAGAAGCCAGCGTGCGGATGGGGCCGGCTGAGATGCCATTGACGCGGATATTTTGGGGGCCGAGTTCGGCTGCGAGATAGCGCACGTTCATTTCCAGTGCCGCTTTCGCGATCCCCATGACATTATAGTTCGGAACGACGCGGACGCCGCCGAGGTAAGTGAGGGTGACAATACTGCCGCCTTCTGTCATCAAGGGTTTGGCTGCGGCAGACAATTGAATTAGGGAATAGGCGCTGATATCGAGGGCGCGGGTAAAGCCTTCGCGGGATGTTTGGCTAAAATCCCCAGAAAGTTCTTCTTTGCCGGCGAAGGCGAGACAGTGGATCAGGATGTCGAGTTTGCCCCACTTCTGGCGAACCGTTTCAAAGGTCGATTGAATTTGGGCGTCATCTTGGACGTTGCAGGGAACAAACAGGCTGGGATTCAGGGGTTCTACCAGTTCGGCTACCTTTTTTTCCATGCGTCCCTTTTCGTCGGGCAGGTAGGAGATGCCAAGATTGGCCCCTGCTTGGTGGAGTTGTTGGGCAATGCCCCACGCGATCGAGCGATTGTTGGCAATGCCGGTGACGAGGGCGTTTTTTCCGGTTAAGTCAAGCATAGCAATCCATAATAGCGCAATTGAGAGGCCACATAACGCCGGAACAACCCAGATCGATCGGGCAAGCATCCCGCAGCTTTGCCCTCACCTACCCGATCTCTCGATCGCTCGCTATGATGAGTGTCAAGCTGAAAGCGCTCTCAAGCCTGTGTTCTCGCGGCAAGGCTTTCACCCGGCTGGGATCGGCTTTCCCTGAATCGTCCAGTCATTCGTGGCACCTCAAAAATTATGTATCGAAATGTACAAAAAAACATAGAGGAGTGAGTTTATCTGTTCTAAAGTCAGAGTACGATCGCAAGATAGTTCGTTTGTCAGATAGTAGTCGCGCAAAATAGCGAGGGCACGGGTAAAGGCAATGGATCTGGTGATGATGCAAGATAGACCGCTCGCATCTGTGTTTCGTCAGATGGGAGGTGGAGCGTTTCCCCTAGTGGTGGAAACCTACGAACGAGGCAAGACTATCTTTTTTCCCGGAGATCCGGCTGAAAGGGTATATTTTTTGCTCAAAGGCGCGGTCAAACTCTCGAGGGTGTACGAAGCGGGAGAAGAAATTACCGTGGCGCTGCTGCGGGAAAACAGCGTATTCGGGGTTTTATCGCTGATTACAGGGCACCGCTCGGACCGATTTTACCATGCGGTAGCGTTCACGCCGGTGGAGCTGCTCTCGGTGCCCATCGAACAGGTTGAGAAGGCGCTCAAGGAAGATCCGGAGCTGTCAATGGTGATGCTGCGGGGTCTGTCTTCGAGGATTCTGCAAACGGAAATGATGATCGAAACTCTGGCGCATCGAGATATGGGATCGCGGCTGGTGAGTTTCCTGCTGATTCTGTGCCGCGATTTTGGGGTTCCCTGTGCGGAAGGAATTACCATCGACCTGAAGCTGTCCCATCAAGCGATCGCCGAGGCAATCGGATCGACGCGAGTCACCGTCACCCGCTTGCTCGGAGACTTGCGCCAGGACAAGATGATCTCGATTCACAAGAAAAAAATTACAGTCCACAATCCGGTCGCTCTCAGCCAGCAATTTACCTAATCCGTCTTGCAGGCACTGAGCGCAACCGCAACAACCCGGACGAGATTTGAAGAAATGCCGCTGTGTCGGGATCGCCCTAGCAGAATCCTTTCTGCATCGGTTATCTTCGATCCTGGCTCGTTCCCAAGCGATCCCTATTATCTGAATCATAAAATAGTTGGGCTCCTCCCGCAATCGAAAAGCTCCCGCAGCCTCGCCGAAGCGCTAGGCTGTAATTTGGTTGGCACGAGCGTTGCAAGTGAAGAGCGTCTTTAAGGATAGATGAACACCGCCGCATACATCCTGATTCTGGCTATTTTACTGTTGGGCGGCGCGATCGCAACAGCGGGCGATCGCATCGGCACGAAAGTTGGCAAAGCGCGGTTGAGCCTGTTCAACCTCCGCCCCCGCAAAACGGCCACCCTCATCACTATCCTAACTGGCGTCCTGATTTCTGCCTCAACCCTGACGATCCTCTTCACGACGAGCGAGTCCCTGCGCAAAGGACTCTTTGAATACGATCAGACTCAGAAAAAATTGCGAAGTGCCCGCACCGAACTGGAAGGAGCTCGCCGCGAACTCGAGCAAACTAAATCTCAAAAAAGTCAGGTTGAAGGACAATTATCTCGCGCCAAATCCGAGCAAGCCGCAGCGCAACAGCGCCTCGACGAAACCAATCAGTCTCTGCAAACGGTTTTGGCGGAGCTGACGAAGCGACTCGCCCAACAAGCCCGCACTGAAACCAACCTCAGCGAAACTCAGCAGAAACTCGAGCGAGTTGAAGCCGATTTTCAAGAAAAACGCGGAGAACTCGAAAAGCTGCAAGCCGAACGCCAAGCCCTGATCGAGCAGATAGCCGAGGGCAGAGCTCAGATCGAACGGCGCGATCGCGAAATTGCCAAGCGCGATCGCGAGATATCCGAGCAAGATCGCGAAATATCCCAGCAGGAACAACTCCTCGCCGAACGGGAAAAACAACTCGCCGAACGCAACCAACTCCTCGCCGAGCGCGAACAACAACTCACGCAGCAGGAACAACTCCTCGCCGAACGAGAAAAACAACTTGCCGAACGCGACGAACTCCTCGCCGAACGCAACCAACTCCTCGCCGAACGGCAAAAACAGCTCGACGAGCGCGACGAACTCCTCGCCGAGCGAGAAACTCGCCTGCAAGACTTGGCAACTCAAAAAGCTTTTATCGAACGGGAAGTGCAATTTCTCGAACGCGATTTGCAAGTGCTCAAGGAAGGTACGATCGTGCTGCGGCGCAATCAAGTTCTCGCTTCTGGCGTCGTCCGCATCCTCCAACCGGCAGCCGCCCGTCAAGCAGTAGATCGGCTGCTAGAAGAAGCAAACCGCAATGCTATCAAGCTGGCTCAGCCCGGTTTGGAGAAAAATAATCAGCGGGCGATCGAAATTACTCGGGCTGAAGTTGAGGAAGTCATCGCTCGGATTGATGACGGTGAAGATTATGTCGTGCGAATCCTGTCAGCGGCGAATTACCTGCTCGGAGAACAGCGCATACAAGTATTTATCGATGCCGCTCAGAATCAAGTAGTGTTTCTGCCGGGGGATGTGGTGGCGACAACTTCTGTCGATCCCGCTGCGATGAGCGGGGATCAGATTCGAGAGCGGATCGAGCTGCTGCTGGCTGCTTCTTCTTTTCGCGGTCGTCGCGTGGGCATTATTGCCGATACTATCCAGATTGCAGATGGTCGCATCGAGACGCTGATTCGCTTTCTCGAACAACTCCAGCAGCAAACGCAACCGGTGGATGTGAGAGCGATCGCTGCTGACGTGACTTACACGGCTGGCCCCTTGAAAATGAATCTGGTTGCAGTGAAAGATGGTAAAATATTATTTCAAACCTGATTTTTCCGGCTGACAATGGCGCGCGATTTTTAGTAAAATCTTTAAGAAAAAGTATGAAAAATATACCCCAGTTTATATTAGGATTCGATCCGGGACGGCAAAAGTGCGGCATCGCCGTGATGCGATCGGATCGGCAAGTGCTCTATCACGAGGTGGTGCCGTCAGAGCAGGCGATCGCGACTATCCAATCCCTCTGCCAGAAATTTTCCATCGACCGGCTGGTGATAGGAGATCAAACCAGCTCGAAAACCTGGAAACAGCAACTCGCTGCTGTTTTGAACCCGTCGCTCTCTCTGGTGATGGTAGACGAACGCTACAGCAGCTTGGAGGCGCGCGATCGCTACTGGCAAATGTATCCCCCCACAGGACTGTCGCGCCTGCTTCCCAAAGGAATGCGACAGCCCCCCCGCCCCGTTGACGACATTGTAGCGATTGTTTTAATTGAGAGATATTTGGATAGGGAATAGGGCATTGGGCAAAAGGGCATTGGGCAAAAGGGGATTGGTAAGGGGTAATTGGTAATTGGTTGGATTATTCTTTTCTATGCTCCATGACGGCAGTTGCTCAACTTGGGGAGACCCCAAGCAAGCACTGCCTCCCCCATGCCCAATTCCCCATTCCCATCGTTTAAACATCTGCGCGGATGGTAAAAGAATAGTCGCCGCCCGGTTCGAGTTGGTAGTCCCATTTTTCCAAAAAACGCCCGAGGGGTTCTTGGATGAGGGCTCGTCCTCGAGAAGGAGCGATCGCCAGTTGTCCGCGCTTGAAACACCACTGAAATTGCCAAACAAACTGACCGGCAATGACTTCACCCTCGAGGGTGCCGTCTTGCCAGGACTGTTGAGTCACTCGGACGTGAGCTGTGGTTTTAGGCAGGCGCTTAGAACTCACCCATTTACTTCCGCAACTGTACGGTTATTGTACAAACTCATCGCTTTTTCGACGCCCTGCTTGAGGCTGAACTCCACAGCCTCTACCGCCAGTTGCAGCACGTCAGACATCAGTTGCGTTTCGGATTGGGAGAATTTCCCGAGAACGTAGGAAACTGTACCCGCCTCGCCGTTAGCGCTGACTTTGGCGGGCTTGCCAATGCCGATGCGCAGGCGGGGAAAGTTTTGCGTGCCCAGATGAGCGATCGCCGACTTCATACCATTGTGACCTCCCGCCGAACCAGACAGCCGCAGTCGCAACCGCCCCTGCGGCAAATCCATATCGTCGTAAATCACCAGCACCGACTCGGGGGGCAGCTTGTACCAATCCGTCGCCGCTCGAATCGACTGACCGGACAGGTTCATGTAAGTCAGCGGCTTCAGCAGGCGGACTTTAACACCCTTTGGCCCCGTTCCTTCGCCGTATATCCCCTGAAACTTGCGATTTTCCGATAAAGAAACTTGCCACGAACGCGCCAAGGCATCGACAGCGGTAAACCCGATATTGTGCCGCGTTTGGTCGTATTTGGGCTCTGGATTCCCCAAACCGACAATCAGTTGGGGAATCACCAAAGCCGGGGGTGCCTCGCTTGATACCATTTTTTTCTTTCTTTCTTTCTTTCTTTCAGTCCCTGAAAAAGATTAGGAAGTTCTTGCAGGCCGGCCCGCGTCGATTCTATCGCGTCCCAGCGCTGTGGCCGTGATTCATCAGCAGTGAGAATTCAGGAGTGAGAATTCAGCACTCAGCACTCACCCGATCGTGCAATCCCTTACAATTCACAACCAATGCCCTTTTGCCCGATGCCCTTCTGCCTAACTTTGCTGAGACTGACTGGCGGCGGGTTCCTCGGGGGGGACTGTCGCCATTTTCTCCGGCTTGGCAGGGGGAGCAGACTTCGCTGCTTGTTCGATCTGTTCCGCTTCCCGCTTGAACTCCGTTTCAAACTCCCGCGAAGCTTCTTGGAAGCCTCGAATCGCTTTTCCCATGCTGCGACCGATTTCTGGCAGCTTTTTCGGGCCAAATATCAATAAGGCCAGAACCAGAATAACGGCCATCTCCGGCAGCCCAATTCCAAAAATATTCACGCGCCTTCCTCCTGCGACCTCTGACTCTAATCTTAAACTGACAAAAAATCCCGGTGTAGCCGGGACAGCTTTTTACCTGGGCGAGGTTTGCCAGCCTACATACATTTAATTTGCTTTATTTTCAGCCGCTATAGCTGCGGGGCTCAAGTGATAGGTTGAATAAATTCATAACTTTCTCACTAAAGCCCCTTTGCTTTACTGCTAGAAATTTATGCAAATTAAATGTACATAAACTGGCGCGATCGCTGGCTAGCTGCCCAAGCTTTTCCAATCCACAGAGAAACTGTCAAGCAACAGCGAGGAGTTGTAGATTTGCAGGATGATCAGCAAGAACACGAAAAATAGACCCATGAAGACGGCCATCAACGGCGTGGTGCCCCAACCGGGGGCCACTTTACCGTATTCCGCGTTCAGGGGTCGGAGGATGTCTCCTAAGCGAGTGCGTTGTGCCATAAGTCACCTGTGATGAGTCTCGACAAGTTTTTAACGTTTTGTAAAATTGTAGAGGATTAGCTCTCATAATTTATTTATCACATGGAAACCGGCGCAGTAGTCAGCATTTCCCTCGGAGTGGCGTTAGTCGTCCTCACCGCCTTCTCGATTTATACCGCTTTTGGGCCACCTTCTAAGGAGCTGGCCGATCCGTTTGACGATCACGACGACTAAAGCGCCCTCTCAAGGCGTCTTCAGAGCGTCTCTAGGCTCGGCGATTCAGCAGTGGGTTTGGCCACCTGCTGCTGCCGGTCGGGCATGTTTGAGAATTTTTCACGTCGGGCGATCGCTCCGATATCCGGCATTCAGTCGCGATCGCAGTATCCCATTTTTGCAAAAGGAAAAAAATTTCTCTCCTCCCCCCCCACTCTCCCCCTCTCCCGCTCC
>CAYOOD010000033.1:0-68677 GCA_964405435.1 uncultured bacterium | reverse complement strand
GCTCCGGGATATATAAAAAAATGTAACAATACTAAGTTAGCCAACTTGGTATCACATTCGAGATGGTGGGGGCTGTCGTATCAATCGCGATATTCTTATTCGCACCCAGAGAATTCAAAGCCCCCGGAGCGGCTAAAGTGAGCGTGGCGTTGTTGCTGGCAATATCTTGGATTGTGCCCCCATTTAAAGCCAGTGCTGTTGCATTGACATAATCAAGGTCGGCAATATTCTGACCCGCTGCAACGGTGTAGTTGAATGTCAGGGTATTCGTGCCACTGCCAGAAGCGTAAGCCGCTTTGCCGCCAGTATTTAAGGCGAGAGTTGGCGCTCCCGTGACTTTGACACTTTCGTTGAAGGTGACGGCAATCGGAACCACTTGACCGATCGTGTAGCTGCCATTCGCTAGAGTGGAGTTGACACCAGCGATCGCCGGGGCTGTTGTATCGATCGCGATATTCTTATTCGCTCCAAGCGAGTTGGAAGCACCAGGACTCGGTAAAGTCAGAGTAGCGTTGTTATTTGAGGCATCTTTAATCGTCCCGCCGCTTAATGAAAGAGCCAGCGCGCTTGCATAGTCTAAGTCGGCAATATTCTGACCGGCAGCGACGGTGTAATTGAATGTGAGAGTGTTGCTGCCACTGCCGGAAAGGTATGTGGCTTGGCTGCCATTATTTAAGGCGAGTTTGGGCGTTCCCGTGACGCTGACATTTTCGCTGAAGGTGACGGAGATCGGCACGACTTGACCGATTCTATAGTTGCCATCTGCCAAGGTAGAGGTAACGTTAGAGATAGTGGGGGCTATCGTGTCAATGGCGATATTTTTATTCCCCCCAAGGGAGTTGGCAGCACCGGGGGCAGGTACAGTCAGATTGACATTGTTATTGGCTAGGTCTTTAATCGTGCCGCTGTTGAGTGAGAGGGCACTGACAGACGCTTGATCCAGGTCAGTCGTATTTTCACCTGCTGCAACGCTGTAGTTGAATGTCAGGGTATCCGTGCCACTGCCACCCGCATACGTCGCCGTGCCGCCATTGTTTAAGGTGAGAGTAGGCGTTCCCGTGACGCTGACACTTTCGTCGAAAGTAACTGCGATCGGCACGACTTGACCGATTGTATAATTGCCATCTGCCAAGGTGGAGGTAATGTTGGTGATGGTAGCGACTGTTGCGTCAATAACGAGATTTTTATTTGCCCCGAGAGAACCCGCCGCACCCGGTGCTGCTAACGTCAGATCGGCATTGTTCGCCGCTAAGTCTGCGATCGCCCCCCCGTTCAGGTCTAGAGACGTTGTTGAGGCGTAATCTAAATCTGCTGTGGTTTCACCTGCCGCGACGGTGTAATTAAAGGTCAGGGCATTAGTGCCATCGCCCGCAGCGTAGCTAGCGAAACCACCATTATTTAAAGTGAGTTTGGGCGTCCCCGTGACTTTAACGACCTCACTGAAAGTTAGGGTGAGGGCAATGACTTGACCGATTCCGTAAGTGCCATCAGCATTAGTAGAGGTGATGCTGCTGAGGGTTGGCAAACTTTTATCTAGGGTATAAATTTGGCCGCTAGCATCGCCGTTGTTCGCTCCAGCACCCCCGATGGGAACGCTCAGGGCATTTTGGATCGAGTCGTCATCCGTGAGGTTTAACTGGATCGTCCCATCTCCGCTACCTGTATTGACACTGACGGTGTAGGTGCTGCCATTGATGGGGATGACGCTGATGATGCTAGCTCCTGTCACGCCGCCAGTAGTCGCGAGGGTAAAATCACTGGCATCTACGCCGGTAACGTCTTCTGAAAAGCTCGCGGTGTAGTTGACCGTTGAGCTATTGTTGATATCGGGATTGGTGCGGTTAATTCCCGTAATTGTGGGGCTGGTATTGTCGTAGTTGACTTGGTTGTCGCTGCTCGTGCTGGCGGTATTGCCATTTCCTGCCACATCAGTCGCGCCTCCTGCGTTGATGCTGGCGGTGACAGTACCGATCGCGCTCATGCCCGTAACGGCAACGTTGTACGTCGTCCCCGTGCTGCCAACTGCTGTAACTGTGGCGTTGGTTGCTCCGGCTGTTCCGCCAATTGTCACGTCGCTGCTGTCAAAACTCGTCACGGGTTTGGAAAAGACGACTGCAAAGTTAATCGTAGAACCAGCAGTGGGATCGGGTTGACCGGCATCTTGGTTGATGGTGACAGTTAGAGGCGCTGTATCAATGGCGATATTCTTATTCGCAGCCAGAGAAGAAGCCCCCGCTGGTGTCGGCAAAGTCAGCGTTGCATTATTGCCGGCGCTGTCTTTAATCGTGCCGCCGTTGAGCGATAAAGCCGCCGTTGAGAGATAATCCAGGTCAGCCGAAGTATCGCCAGCAGCGACGGTGTAGTTGAAATTGAGAGTGTTCGTACCGCTCCCGCCAGCATAGTTGAGAACCGTTCCCGCGCCGCCAGTCGCTAAGGCGAGTTGTGGCGTGCCGGTGACGTTCACCACTTCGGAGAAAGTAACGGTGATGGGAATAACTTGACCGACGGTGTAGCTGCCATCGGAGATGGTAGAAGTGACGCTAGTAACAGTTGGGATAACGGCGTCGATAACTAATGCTTTATTGGCACCTAGCGAGTTCGCTGCACCGGGCGAAGGTAAGGTTAAATCGGCATCGTTGTTTGCAGCGTCTGCGATCGCACCGCCATTCAGTGATAGAGCAGCCGTTGAGAGATAATCCAGATCGGCGGAAGTATCGCCAGCAGCGACAGTGTAGTTGAAAGTGAGAGTATTCGTACCGCTGCCGCCAGCATAGTTGAGAACCGTTCCCGCGCCGCCAGTGGCTAAGGTGAGTTGTGGCGTGCCGGTGACGTTCACCACTTCGGAGAAAGTAACGGTGATGGGGATAGCTTGACCGATGGTGTAGCTGCCATCGGGGGTAGTGGAAGTGACGCTAGTAACGGTGGGAACAATCGCGTCGATAACTAATGCTTTATTGGCACCTAGCGAGTTCGCTGTACCGGGAGAAGGTAAGGTTAAATCGGCATCGTTGTTTGCACCGTCTGCGATCGTACCGCCATTCAGTGATAGAGCAGCCGTTGAGAGATAATCCAGATCGGCGGAAGTATCGCCAGCAGCGACAGTGTAGTTGAAAGTGAGAGTATTCGTACCGCTGCCGCCAGCATAGTTGAGAACCGTTCCCGCGCCGCCAGTGGCTAAGGTGAGTTGTGGCGTGCCGGTGACGTTCACCACTTCGGAGAAAGTAACGGTGATGGGGATGACTTCACCGATTGTATAAGCGCCATCAGAGATAGTGGAAGTGACGCTGGTAACGGTTGGGGTAACGGCGTCGATAACTAAATCTTTATTGGCACCCAATGAAGAAGCCGCACCAGGAGTCGCTAAGGTTAAATCGGCATCGTTGCTGGCGCTATCTTTGATAGTGCCGCCGTTAAGAGCGAGGGCTGTTGTTGAGAGATAATCCAGATCTGCGGAAGTATCGCCAGCCGCGACGGTGTAGTTGAAAGTGAGAGTATTCGTACCGCTACCGCTGGTATAGTCGAGGACTCTGGGTGTACCGCCGATATCTAAGGTGAGTTGTGGCGTGCCAGTAACATTAACAATTTCGCTGAATTCAATAGTAATGGGGATAACTTGACCGACAGTATAAGCGGCATCCGGGGTGGTGGAGGTGACGGTGTTGACAGTGGGGAGAATGGTATCAATGACGATATTTTTACTTCCAGCCAAGGACTGGGGGGAAGCCAAGGCTGGCAGGGTTAAAATAGTATCAATGCCGTCTGCTGTAATTGTGCCGCCATTGAGTTCGAGAGAATTAGTGGCAAGATATTCTAAGTCAGCGGCAGTATCGCCAGCTTGTACCACATAGCTAAAAGTGAGAGTATCAGTGCCAGAACCGGAGGTGTAGGTGGCATATTGGTTGGTGGTGCCGGTTGCTAATTGCAAGCGGGGAGTGCCGCCTGTGGTATCTACGGTGACAGCTTCGTTGAAGGTGACGGTAATATTAATGGTTTGACCGACACCGTAGGCACTGTCGGCTGTTGTGGCGCTGACTGACGTAACAAAAGAAGGCGAGAGCTTGAACAACTCAATGCCTTGAGTTTGGGTATAGCCATTAAAATATAGAGAGTTGTTGAAAACGACTAACCCGCTAGGGTAAGTGCTGCCGCTACCGGGCATTAAATCTTTGACCAGTTTTGTACCGGCAGTGGTGCCGTCGCTCTTCCACAACTCCCAGCCGTTGGTGCCATCGTCGGCGTTGAAATATAGGGTGCCGTTTAAATTGGTTAAGTAATCGATGGACGAGCCATTAATTCCCGGGTTGATATCTTTGACCAGTGTTGTACCGGCAGCGGTGCCGTCGCTCTTCCACAACTCGTAGCCGTTGGTGCCGTCATCAGCAGAGAAATACAGCGTGCCGTTGATATTGATTGCTTTTGTTGTATAAGAAGAGCCGCTACCTGGCTTAATATCTTTGACAAGCACCGTGCCGGCGGTTGTGCCGTCTGTCTTCCACAACTCATAGCCGTTGGTGCCGTCATAAGCCGTGAAAAACAGGGTGTTGTTGATATTGGTTAAGAAAGTAATGCTAGAGGAATCGCTCCCTGGCTTAATATCTTTGACAAGCACCGTGCCGGCAGTGGTGCCGTCGCTCTTCCACAATTCACCGCCGTTGCTGTCATAGGCATATAAATAGAGGGTGCCGTTGACATTTCTTAAGTAGTTAGGGCTGATGTCACTTTTGAGAAGGACGGTGCCGGCGGCTGTGCCGTCACTTTTCCACAAGTCACCATAACCGCTAGAGTTCGAGGCAGCGAAATAGAGGGTGTTATTGACATTGGTCAAGGATAGAGGATTTGAGCTAGTGCTGCCCGGAAGGATATCTTTCACAAGCACTGTATTGCCAGTTGTCCCGTCAGTCTTCCACAACTCAACGCCATTGGTGCCGTCCGAGGCAATAAAATATGTGATGCCGTTGATATATGTGAATTTACTAGCATTAGAAAAGCCGATTGGGTCGATATCTTTGACAAGCACCGTGCCGGCATCTGTGCCGTCGCTCTTCCACAACTCATAGGGGGTAGTGGGATTATTGGCATTTAAATATACAAGGTTGCCTGCTGCGGATATCAAAGCGTTTGAGCCACCGAAGCCAGGATAGATATCTTTAACAAGCACGGTGCCAGCGGCTGTACCGTCTGTCTTCCACAATTCACCGCCGTTGGTGCCATCGTCGGCAGTGAAAAACAGAGTGTTGTTGGCAATAGCGAAATTGTTATTGTAGAGAGGGAATGAACCCCCACTGCCCGGATTGATATCTTTGAACAGTTGAATGCCCAAAATGCCGTCGTAGGTGGCTTGCGCGGACTTGCTTACTGCTAGGTTGGTTTCTATGTTGCCCGTTTTGACTTCTAATTCCCAGTCTCCGCCTTTGTTGCTGTTGCCCGTGAGGTCGTCGGAGGCGGCAATATCGGCTCCCGTCAGTTCGGCAAGGCGCTGAACAAAGGTGATTTCTGACTCTCCTGAAGCGACGTTGCAACCGTAGAGGAGAATATCTGCACCGTCTGTCAAATGTTGCTGCCACTGCTCCAACTGGGAAGCGTATGTGTCGAGAGTGGCGCTGTTGAGGGCTGCATTGCCTAATTGCAAATTTCCCGCGCTGCCGTGGGAAATGATGTGAATGCCAGCAATATTTTGATGACTTGCCAGCGTTTCGGTTATCTGCTCTACACCGTCCCGTTTCGCATCTAAAATAACAATTTCTGCGCTAGCTTCGGCTCCGGCAATCAGGCTTTGATAATTTTCAACGAGTGAGTCAACAAAGATAATTTGCTTGTTCACGGTAAATGTTTCCTGGTTCTATTTTAGTAGTTAGGCCGCAGTTTTGGCTGGGGCGATGGCAAGAAAAGCAAAATTAATGCAGGTACGCCCCTCGACAGCAGAAGAGGAACAGTAATCCCTATTTAAAATATTTGCTCAGTTCACCACCACGGGGCTAACTGAACTGAAGCGCCTCAAGGCAACAATCGTCCTGAATCGTGTTGGTGGCGTGGTGGAATCATTCACCTAGGCAATTCTCCCCTATCCGAAAAAGAATACAGTGGCTGACGGCTGACGGCTGACAGGCGCAAAAAAACGCAAGCACCTTTTGAGCGCTGCGATCGCCCCTACTGCAAGCGATCGCCTTGAATAGCGATCGCTCTACATTTCGGTTAACGCCTCTGCCACAAGATTGCCGTTCAAAGCAATACGCCTGCAAGCTGACGTTAAACCCTTTTGCTGCTTTTGTTAAGCGGCTTAATATTTATTCATCTATCTTTAGATACATATAATCTAATTCTTAAGATATATAGTTGTCAAGGGCGACTGTTTAAAGCTTTTGTGAAGAAAATGTCAGGACGTGTAAAGATTGCACGCGGGCTCATCCATATAAGGCCAAACTTAGGCCATGTTTTGGCCTGAAAGCGGCAGCGTGAAGCCTATAGCCCCACACCGTGGGAAAGGCGAAGCCCCTACGGGCATAGAAATTGCTTCGGAGCAGATCGCCCGCTCAGCTAGTGTTTTGTCAAGCGTGTTGTGGCGGGTGGGTGGGAGCGCTGCCGGGAAAAGGGGGTACGAGTTTTCTGTGGAGAGGAGCGCCGTATTTTCAAAGCTGACAGAACACTAGCTATCGCGCTTCCTCGAATCGCACTCCGCGCCCGTGCGGGCAGGGGCGCTCTCAAAAATCTGCCGGTCTGCAGCGATCGCATTTATTTAGAATTTATAAAAAAATTTGTAAATTTATGTATAAACTGTAAAGTCTTGCTAGGCTGGGAGAATTTGGCCTTTAATAGGTTGCGAAGGGCTACAGCACGCAAAAAAAGAGCGATCGCGATCGCTCTCCTCTGTGACGCAGATCGCTTGAACAGGGCGATCGCAGCGATTGACAAAATCGCCTCTTTCACTGCTGGAATCGCAGCGGGATTTATGCTCAACTCCTTCATCCCCAATCCCAACAAAGCAGATGCGGGGCGATTGCGCCGGCGAGCGCTCTAGATAATATTTCTCACTGTTCCGCTTCACTCGCAGGCGCGGCGCGATCGACATGCAGAAACTCGCTCCTGTGCGCTCCCACTCCCTCGGCATCGGCGAGGTTTAAAATCTTGGCCATTATCGTCATGGGGCGGCGAGCGCGCGCGAATGTCACGAGTGAGATGGCTGTTGTATTGTACCCATTTTATACAGTCGCGAGGCAAGCTGCTGGCGTTCTGGGAAATTGCTTTGTTTCGCCAGGGGCATCTTTTTGCGTCACTGCGGTTGCCTTATCGAAAGTTGTTTCTTGAAGTCAAGTAAGCTGCCGATCGCTTGCGAACATTGCCCCGCTTGCTTGACTCGATCGAGCTGGACTAAGGGCGCGCGGTGGCGATTCCTAATTTAATCCCTTTAATTCGACGCAATCGATCCATGACTTCTACAACGTTGCCGTGATCGACGCTTTTATCGGCATTTAACACGACTAATTGGCTCTGATTCGTTCCCATTATCTGCCGCACGGCACTTTCAAGCTCGTCTAACTTGACGGCTTTTTTATCCACCATTAAGGCTCCTTTGGCATTAATGCTAACGGTAATTTTAGAAGGCCCTTGCTGAGACTGAGAGGTGGTAGCTTTGGGCAAATTTACTGGCAATCCTTCGGATTTCGACAAAAAGAGCGATGAAATGATGAAAAAGGTCAAAATACTGAAGACCACATCAATCATCGGTACGATGTTGATTTGGGGGATGCTGTCGGATTCATCGGGTAGGCGCATAAATGGGTTCTCCTTGTTTTTGTTCGTAGCGGTGACGGTACAGCAACTCTAACTGCCCCCCGGCTTCCTGAATAAACGCCATCTGCTGCAAGTAAAATCCGCGAAACATATTGGAAAAGATCAGGGTAAAAATCGCCACCACCAAGCCCATTGCCGTAGATACGAGGGCTTCGCTGATCCCGCCGGTAACGTTTGTCGTGTTGCTGCCGCCTACATCCCCTAGCTTGAGCGCCGCAAAGGTGGTAATTAATCCTAAAACTGTTCCGAGCAACCCAAATAAGGGCGAAAGGCTGATAATCGTGTCAAATATCGTATTGAACCGTTTCATAACGGGGATTTCAGCCTGAGCGGCGCTTTCGAGCGCTAGCCGAAATTCATCGACATTGGGATCTTCTAGTTCTAAGGCTTCTAAAAAAATTCGCGCCAGGGGCAAATCGGCGTTCAGTCGCAGCTTTTTAATGGCTGCGTCTGGATTTTGACGGTAGAGCTGCAGCACTTCTCGCACGATTCGGCGCTGCCGTCGATGCACCCGAAACCAAAAGGCAAGCCGCTCTATAATCAGCGCGACTGCTGCGATTGAAGAGGCCATCAGCGGCCAAGCAACAATACCCGCTGCCCGAAAGAGATAAATAAAATTATCCATTGGTTTGCACTCTATTGAGATTGATTGTGAGATTGTTTGAGCTCTTTGCGCGCGATCGCGTCAAAGCTGACGCTGTTACCGGTACAACCGACGCGGCAGATGTCTGCTCCTGTCTTCGCGTCGGGGAAGTCGGCGCGATTCACGCTGCAGCAGCGCGGGTGCGATCGCAACGCTGACGTGAAAGCGCTCCCCAGTCGCGCCCAAGTCGCGAAAGCTTTACGCCCTTGAGACGCTTCACGAGATCCTGCCTGGAAATTCTTTCACTGCCAAGAAAGCCGTTTCGCGCGAAAAGCTTTTCACCCCGCGCAGAACCTCGCGATCGACACCTGTAGCGATTTCTCTACTAGCGCTTTGTCGTTAAACGCCTGTCCTCGGAATTTTTATCATTTCTTTACTTGAAAAGATTTCTCAACTAGATTTTCACAATCCGACGCAGATGTCAAGCAGTTGTCCGAACTTCCATTTATTGAAAAGATTAATTGATTATAGTTTTAATATAAGATAGACAAATTTAAAATGTTAAAATTTTTTAAAAAAGCTTGTAACTGTTCGTTTTAGGCGCTATCAAGTAAGGTGCCTCGAAAATTTTAAGGCCACTCTGCCAGACGCCAAGCCGTCCCAATGGCCTTTAGTCTGGGGTGGGCCAAGCGAACCGGGTAGGATGGCTGGTTGGCAGTGTCAACTTGGAATTAGCAAACAAATGAAAATAATTAGCAAGAGTGCTTGAGAAAAGAGACGCGGTTCCTATAGGATCGGTAGGTTCCCAGCTAAGGGCACGCTAAACCCGAAGTGGCTTGTTTTTTTTCGGGTGAGGTGCGGCTTCCGATCGCGCAGTTTCTCAACCTATGGATGTAGGAGAGCCATAACGCATGAGTGTTTCAGACTTTTCGGCAGCGCAAAGAGAACAACAACAACAGAAGCTCAAAAAGTTCCTAGTCTTGAGCTTTCTAGCCTCAGCGGTGCTCCACGGTGTCGTGTTACCGTTGAGCCTCAACTTTGTCAAACCCGCTGAATCGGCAGAGGAACCGATTGAGTTCATCGTGGTTGAGGAACCCGAAACGGCGAAAGTCGAACCAGAACCCGCTGTCGAAAAGGAGGTTCTCCCCCCACCCGAGACGTCTCAACCGGAAACGCCGCCGCCAATTCCCCAAGAAGAGCCGATCGCGCAAACCCCGCCAATTCCCCAGGAAGAGCCGATCGCGGAGCCAATTCCCCAGGAAGAGCCGATCGCGGAGCCAATTCCCCAGCAAGAGCCGATCGCGCAAACTCCGCCAATTCCCCAAGAAGAGGCGATCGCAGAAACGCCGCCAATTCCCCAGCAAGAGCCGATCGCGCAAACTCCGCCAATTCCCCAAGAAGAGGCGATCGCGGAGACGCCGCCAATTCCTTTGGAGCCTCCGGCGATCGCGTCCGAAAGGTCTTTCGAGCCGTCAGAGGCTCCTGAACCGCCGATCTCGGATTCTCCGCCTTTTCCACCGGCAAACACTGAAAGCGATCGCCTCGAACCTGAAAACTCCAGCGCGCCGCCGCAGGAGCCACCGCCGCTCGACGAGCCGCCCGTCACCGCCTCTCGCCCGAGTGGTGCTGC
Organism: uncultured bacterium; assembly: GCA_964405435.1. Classification (GTDB taxonomy): domain Bacteria; phylum Cyanobacteriota; class Cyanobacteriia; order Cyanobacteriales; family Oscillatoriaceae; genus DVEG01. The sequence goes on along the minus strand of CAYOOD010000033.1, from coordinate 58,676 downwards.
CGAATCTACAGATTTTATGGCAGATGCAGGCAACCCCATTGCTTCCTCCAGCCCTGGAGAAAGTGAATCAAAGCCGCCATCTGACGAAAGTGAGTATAGTGAGGAGCCAGCATCCGAACCCTTTGAAAATAATTGGGGCGCTCCATCTCGCCCGCCAGCTTCCGAAGAGCCCGTCACCGCCTTTCGTCCCGGGGGTGGCACCACCTCTAGCGGCAGTTTCACACAAGTGGGAAGCCCGGATGCTGCTGAGATTCCCGCAGAGAGTGACGCTTTTTCCTCAGCAGACGGGGGTGGAGAGGGCGAAGTACCTTTCTCCGAAACCTTTGGCAGCAGTTCGGGAGGGATGGAGCGCGCTCCGAGCAATACCGACTCCCCCGTCACCGCCTCCCGCCCCGGAAGTGGTGGGGGTTCTGGAGACTTTTTCGGCGAGGCAGGAAACTCCGACGTCTCTGGCATTCCCGGAGGTGAGCGCGGCGGAGAAAATGAATGGAACTCGTCATCCGGTGGCAGCGGCTATGGCGAAGGCATCGCTTCATCCGAACCCTTTAGCAGCAGTGTTGGAGCGATGCCAAAACCGGAAAGTTCAGCAGGGGGATCGGGGAATTCTTCGCGCCGTTCCGGTGCTTCTCCCGGAACTTGCATTCGCTGCAATCAACCTGCATATCCCACTCAAGCGAGAAAAGATAAACGAGAAGGTGAAGTCGAGGTCAGTGTTGATATTGACGCTGACGGTAACGTATTGACTGCCGTTGTGGTAAAAACCAGCGGTCACGAAGATTTAGACCGAGCTGCTATGAACGGCGTAAGAAATTGGAAGTTCTCTTCAGGAGAAGGGGAAATCAAAGGAAAACTCATCGTGATTGAGTTCAACCTGAATTAAATTTTTTCAAAAAGAATGTGTTTGCTTTGCGAAAGCGAGTTTACTCTAGCACGGGTAAAATTAACCCCAATCGAACCACTACACCGGAGACAGTTTGGCGAAGTATGAAACTTGAGAAATCCTCGGCAACGTTGCAGAAATTCTATCAAATAGGAACGACGCTCTTGCTGGCATCTAGCTTAGCAATGGCAGAGCCTTTCGCCCACCCCAAAAGCGCGATCGCCGGAGTGGTGACGTTGCCAGATGGCAGTCGCTGCGAGGGAGAATTAAACGCGGGCAAGCTCAGCGGCCCCGGCGTCTGCCAATACGCGAACGGCGATCGCTATGAAGGGGAATTTCTCAACGGCAAGCCTCACGGCAAAGGCACCTACACCTTCAAAGAAGAAGGGCGTTACGAGGGAGAATTTGCCGATGGAGAATTCAACGGCAAAGGCGTCCGGGAATTTCCCAACGGGAACCGCTACGAAGGGGAATTTAAAAATGGCAAGTATGAAGGCACGGGCGTCTTTACAACGTCTAACGGCACGCGCTACGAAGGGAGCTTTGTTACTGGTTTACCCAGTGGCAAAGGAGCTTTCACGTTCAGCAATGGAACGCGCTGCGAAGGCGAACTCAAAGACGGCAAAATTAGCGGAAAAGGGGCTTGTCAGTATGCCAATAAGAACCGCTACGAAGGAGATTTACTAAATAATGTCCCCCACGGAAAGGGAATTTATACCTTTGCCGAAGGAGGGCGCTACGAGGGGCAATTTAGCGAAGGACAATTTAACGGCAAGGGAATTCGGGAATACTCGAATGGCAATCGCTATGAGGGCGATTTCGTGAATGGCAAGCCTCAAGGACAGGGAATTTTGATGTTTAAAGAAGGAGGGCGCTATCAAGGACAATTTGAAAATGGGGAGTTTCAGGGCGAAGGCGTCCGAGAATTCCCAAATGGCAATAGTTACAAAGGAAATTTTGCCAGCGGCAAACCTCACGGGCAAGGAATTCTGACCTTTGCCAAGGGGGGCAATTATTCTGGCGAGTTTCAAGAGGGCAAGATTAATGGCAAGGGGGTTTATACGTTTGCGAATGGCAACCGCTACGACGGCATGTTTAGCGACGGCAAGATGAATGGAAAGGGGGTTTACCTGTTTGCGAATGGCGATCGCTGTGAGGGGGAATTCCGCGAGGGGCAGTTCAACGGCAAAGGCGTCTGCGTTTACGCCAATGGCGATCGCTACGAAGGCGAATTTCTCAACGGGCAAAAACACGGGCAAGGTTCCTACGTCTATGCAGACGGTACGAAGGTAGAGGGAAATTGGCAACAGGGGCAGCTTCAAAAATAGCGGGTGGTGCGCGTAAGAAGCGGGAGAAAATTCAAGTGGTGCAAGTGTTGCTAAAATTTAAAAAAGCCTTCTGGCGGGCCGTCTGCTTGTTGATGGGTGCTGTTCTGGTTTTACTCGTCAATACCTGCAGTCAAGTGGCCAGTGAAGCCAGCACTCAAATTCTTTGGGATACTTACGGGATTCCTCACATTTACGGAAAGGATGCTAAAAGTCTTTTCTACGCTTTTGGGTGGGCGCAGATGCACAGTCACGGCAACCTGATTTTGCGCCTTTACGGGCAAGCTCGCGGGCAAGCTGCCGAATTCTGGGGCGAGGAGTATCTGGAATCCGATCGCTGGGTGCAAACAATGGGAATTCCCGATCGCGCTAAAGGGTGGTATGAGGCACAAGAGGCGAATTTTCGCAACTATATCGAGGCTTTTGTCGCGGGAATGAATGCTTATGCAAAAGAAAACCCAGACGCGATCGCTGATGAATTAAAGGTGGCGTTGCCCCTCCAACCAACAGACGTACTGGCTCACGCGCAGCGCGTCGTGAATTTTAATTTTGTCGTCGATCTGGAGCGCGTAGCAAGTCTGGCGGAAAGTAACGAGCCCAAAGGTTCTAACGGGTGGGCGATCGCGCCTTCCCGTTCTGAAAGCGGTCATGCAATGCTTTTGGCAAATCCTCACCTGCCGTGGTCGGATTTATTTCTCTGGTACGAAGCGCAACTAACTGCCCCAGAAATTGACGCTTACGGAGCCACTCTCGTCGGATTTCCCGTTTTAACCATCGCTTTTAACGACAATCTGGGCTGGACTCATACCGTCAACGCGCACGATGGCTGGGATGCTTACGAATTGCCCCTCGCGAAAAATGGCTATCGTTTCGACGGCAAAATCCGCAATTTTGAAAAAGAAGAGAAGGTTTTAAAAGTCAAGCAAGAGAAAGGCACTTCGCGCGCGGCATCCCTGCTGGTGCGGCGTTCCGTTCACGGGCCAATTGTAGCGGAAAAACAGGGCAAAGCGATCGCCCTGCGCGTTGTCGGGCTCGACAAACCGGGTGCCCTTCAGCAGTGGTGGGATATGGCGCGGGCCAAGAATTTCGCAGAGTTTGAAACAGTTCTGAAGCGCTTGCAAATCCCCATGTTTACCGTCATGTATGCCGACCGCGAGGGGCATATCATGCACTTGTTTAACGGGCAAGTCCCCATCCGCAAAAAGGGAGATTTTGAATATTGGTCGGGCATGATTCCCGGCTATACCTCAGAAACTTTGTGGACGAAAAATCATCCCTATTCGGATTTGCCGCGCGTCCTCGATCCGCCGAGCGGGTGGTTGCAAAATGCCAACGATCCGCCCTGGACGACGACATTTCCCAGGGCGATCGCTCCGGAAAACTATCCCGCCTATATGGCACCGCGCCGCCCTATGGACTTCCGGGCGCAGCGGTCGGCAAAAATGCTCCTAGAAGACGAAAAAATTTCTTTTCAGGAATTCATCGAATACAAACATTCGACTCGATCGGAACTCGCCGATCGCCTACTCGATGATTTAATTCCTGCCGCACGCAAAGGCAGCGAAAAAGCGCGACGCGCAGCCGAGGTCCTCGCCGCTTGGGATCGGAAAGTCGATGCCGGCAGTCGCGGGGCGGTGCTGTTTGCCTTTTGGGAAAAAGCGATCGATGCCGAGAAGTTATTCGCGCAACCTTGGCGGGAAGATGCGCCGCTAGCGACGCCAGACGGCTTGGCAAATCCGGCTGAGGCGGTGCGGGTGCTGGAAGAAGCGGCAACGAAGGTTGAGGCGTCTTACGGCGCATTAGACGTGGCGTGGGGAGAAGTTTTTCGATTGGATTCTGAAGGGAAAAATCTGCCGGCAAACGGGGGGGAGGGTTCTTTGGGGGTATTTCGAGCCGTGTGGTTCGCTCCTGAGAAAGGCGATCGCTTTCAAGCAGTTGCCGGCGATTCTTTTGTCGCCGCGATCGAGTTCTCGAATCCGGTGAAAGCGATGGCGCTCACCAGTTACGGCAACGCCACTCAACCGGGAAATCCCCACGCCGGCGATCAATTAGAGTTATTTGCTCGTCAGGAATTGCGCCCTGTCTGGCGATCGCGATCGGACATTGAAGCTCACTTGAGTTCGCGCCAGATACTATCGCCCTAATTCAGTCGGTGAAATTTTCTCAATTTTCCGATTATCTAGGGAAAGACTTTCGACAGCGTTGCTGCTTGCGATTTATACTGCCATTCAGCAACGCCATGACTTTCCCCGAAGCTGAAAAACTCAAGCATCGAACGCTTCCTACTTTTTACTCCCTACTCGATACTCAGCACGAGCGCACTTTTCACTCAGCACTCTCCTTTCGACATCGAGCAGCGGGCGGCACGCATACCCGCCGGCTCCAACGAGCACTAAGCCGAGGGCGGAGGTCGCGTATAGCAACGCCATGCCGGCACCGGCTCCCGTGCCGACTATTCCGCCAAAAATGGGTGCTAAAAAACCTCCCGGTTGCATGGCAGGTTCAAAGACGCGATCGGCAAGTGGCCCTGCTATTAATAAAGCGATCGCTGACGCGATTTGCACGCTGAGCGCTCTGGTGGCAAAAACCCGCCCTTGTACTTCTGGTTCGACTTTTGCCAGCCAGAGCGCCTCGTTGGAGCTGCCGAGTATCGAGAAATTGAGAGACGAAAAAAATTGAGCGGGAACCCAGAGAAAAAGCACCTGAGAAACCCCAAAAACTGTTTTACTCAAGCCCGTGCCTGCGATGCCGAGCAGAAACCCGCGTATTCGGCGTTTGGGGCCGCCCCAAACGCTGACGATCGCTGCTCCGAAAACGCCGCCCGCGCCGGCGGCTGAAAGGATATTGCCCAGGATTCTGGCATCATTGCCGGTGCGTGCCAGAATCATCGGCGAGTAGAGGGCAGCGCCGATGTCGTGAGCAAACCAGAATAGGGCAGCCGATACGAGCAGGGCAAGCAGGCTCTTACGTTCGGCGATGTAGCGGCATCCGAAACTGAGTTCTTGCAGGAAGTGAGGGCGAGTCGGGTTGGGATTGGGCGCGATCGCGGGCTGGGGTATTTTGACGCAGACTACCGTGGCGATCGCGATGGCAAAAGTCGTCAAGTCGAGTGTAAAAATTCCGCTCAACCCGATAGCGTAATAGAGAACTCCCGCCAGCGTCGGAGCAATAATACTCGCGCCGTAACTGGCTAGAAAACTCAAACTGCTGGCGCGGCTGTAATGCTTTTCGGGCACCATTGTGGCGATCGCAGTCGAGTAAGCTAACTGTTGAATTTGCTCGAAACATCCGTTAATCGCTCCCGCTACATAAAGGTGCCACAGGTGCAGGTTTTGGTTTATATAGAGTAAGAGAATAGCCAGGGTCAGCGCTGCCGAAACTGCATCGCCTACCGTCATTAAAAATTTCCGATTCCAGCGATCGACGAGAAAGCCAGCCACCGGAGACATCAAAATGCGCGGCAGTTGGTTAACAAACAGAAATAAAGCCAGTGCCGTCACTTGCTCGGCGGACTCCCAAACCCAAATAGTCAGCGCAAAAGCAGACATAGCACTGCCAATAATTGAAACAGTTTGTCCGAGCCAGAGGAACAGAAATTTTTGCATTACTTACTCTCGTCAAAACCAGGGCCATTGTTGATTGATAAAAGACAAGTCTTTATATTGCTGTATTGCCCCCGTGCGGTAAAGTTCTGCTAAATGCCTGTGCCGCCACCTCAAAGCACCCGTGACGAATAGGAGAATCGGTGCCAATCCAGCGATCGCGTGCGCCAGTCGCAGGTAAATTCCGCCATAGCTGCCAATATGCAGGGGGTAAAGCGAGTTCAAAATTCGTGCAGATAGAGACGCTGAATTGGCACTGTCAGTCCGCAAAATTTCGCCGCTGTATTGGTCGATATAAATCGTGATGTTCCCGTTTGGGTGCGGGTCATCTGGGAGTTTTTTGCGCACCTTAAAGGTCGCTTCAGGAGCCAAAGGCAGAGAAATAAAAGTCGGCTCGGCTCCCGACAAAACTGTATCAGCTTGGCGCAATATATCGTCTATTTTTCGTCGCGAACTGCCGGGGCGGAGATGAGAAGTCAACGCGGGCTGTGGCTTTTCATTTGTCAGCCGATACAGAGTTTCTTCAAAGGGCGTGTAAAAAATTATCGCCGTTCCCGTAGAGGCAAGCAGGAGGAGAAAAGCGACGGATATAATGCCAAAAACATTATGAACGTCGAATAAAATTCGCTGGTTGCGAGCTTTCCAATTGATGGAAAAGCCGCGAACGGGATTGCGCCACCCCGTCCACAAAAACAAGCCAGTAAACGCCAATCCTAACATAAAAAGGCCGCAAATGCCGACAACAAAGTGGCCGACTTCTCCCCCAGCTAATTGCGCGTGTAAAGTCAAGAGGAAGCCCGTAAAGGTTTCTTCCCACAAGCGCGATCCCAGGATTTCGCCGCTGTAAGGATTGACGTAAACGCTGACTAACTCCTCGCTTTTTGAAAGCATCGAAATTTCTAAAACTCTTTCGGCTCCTCGCGGCAGCAAGAGACTAATCGCCTGATTTTGCGGATAGGCTTTTTGGACAATTTCCAGCACGGTTTCCAGCGATAGCCGTTCGCCTTGAGGAAACACTTGCAAGAGTTGGGGATTGAGGAAGCGCTCGATTTCGTGCCCGAACACGAGCAAGCTGCCAGTGAAAGCGATCGCAACTAGCAACATTCCAACTGTCAATCCCAAATACAAGTGCAGCGTGAATGCGAGTTTGCGGAACCTCATCTCGAAATTTTCCTCAAAGCGGTTAACTATTTTCGCGATTCATAAGTGCTGAGTGCCTATTGCGTGGTGCTGAGAAAGACGATTTTTTTAAGGCATACTTCAAAAAGTATTCCTCGAAACTCCGCATTCTTGACTCAGCCTTCAGCGCTTTTGACTCTCCACATCCCTGATATTTTTTACCAGTTAAGGCGGTAATTGATACTGAGAGTCAAACCCCTGCCTGCATAATTGGAGCTGTCCGCGCCAAAGCCTGCTAGATATTGCGACAGGACGGGAAAATATTGGTTATTCAATAAATTCTCGACTTTGACTTGCAGCAACCCCGAACCCACTTTAATCGAGCTGACATAATCCAGGGTTACATAGCTGCTGATGGGGCCACCATCCGAGCCGTCCTCAAAGGCGCGATCGCGATTTCCAGAATACAAAACCTGCAGGCGATTGTTCCATCCCGGCAATGTCTCGTTCTCGATATAAGCGGTGAGTTTCAGCGGGGGAATTCGGCTGCTGTCGAGGGCGATGTAATCCCCGTCTTCGTCGTCGTCATATTCGCCTTCAATATAAGTCGCCGTGCCGCCGATCGACCACGAGCGTGCGGGCTGCCAATCGACAGTTCCTTCTAAGCCGTAAATCCGTTCTGGAGCGCGGACGAGTTCCAGGCGACCGGTGTTGCCGACTGGTTGAAAACTCACCCCCAGATCGGAGGTATTGTAAAAAGCGGCAAGGGACATTTGCACGGACGGCCACTCTCCTCGAATGCCGAGTTCGTAGTTGTTGACCTTTTGCGGTTGCGTCACTTCTAGCGAGGATTCAATTCCGACAAAATCGTCGGGGGGTTGGCGGAGAATGCGGGCGAAGTCCGGCACTGAGAAGCCTTGGGAGAAGTTGCCAAATACGCTGAAAGTGTCGGCAAGTTTATAGACTGCTCCGGCATTAAAGACGGTGGCGCTAAAGTCGCGATCGCCTCCTTCGATATTGCGATCGTTAAATGTCGTATAGTCATCGACGCTCAACCCGATGCTCTCGTGACGCACGCCGCCACTTAAAATGACGCGATCGTCGATATTCCATTCCAACTGTCCGAACAATCCGAGGCTGCTGTAATCGTAAGGCGGAACGAAAGGACGCTCTCCGGTTTTCCGGTAAACTCGACCGCCAGTTGCGTCAAATTCAGCCGGATCGTACAGGTCGAAACGCTGTTCGCTATCTTCACTTACATAGTCAGCTCCCCACAGCAAGCGCAGATTTTCAGCCCGAGAAAGAGGGGTTGTGATGGCCAGCCGCCCTCCGATTTGTTCGCTTTTTGCCCGCGAATTAGCCACGCCTACAAACGGGCCAAAAAAATCGGAGCTGCGAAAATCTGAAGGCACGCCGACATTCGCATTGTTGCGGTAGTAGATTTGGCTTTGCAGGTTGCTGCCCAAAAGGTTTTCGTTGCTGTAACTCAGATTGAGAACTGTAGTTGTGTTTCCCGGCTTCTCCCCTCCGATAATGTTCAAATTTCCGGTTTCTATGGCGCGGGCTTTTTGCCGTCCCTCCTCTTCGTCAACGCTAAAATCTGGGATAACATCGGGATTTTGACTCTCGTTATAGTGGTTGACGCTCAGTTGCAGGCGCTGCTGGCTGTCCAAGTCCACGCCGACTTTGCCCAGGAGGTTGAGGATGCTGCTGCTGTCGCCGCCGAGTTCAAAATAGGGAATGCGATCGCCTTTGGCATCGTAAAAAGCGCCGCTGCTCGCCAGCGAGACAGTGCCCGTAAAGTCCACATTGCCCTCTCGGGCAGAAATGGTATGTTGCGCGTTCAAGCCGATAGCATCTTCTGTATTGGTTAAAGTGCTATTCGCGCCCACTTCAGTGATAGAAGTCAGTTGCTCCTCAGTCGGCCTGCGGGTAATAATATTAATGACGCCGCCGGTAGCCTGAGCGCCGTAGATCGCGCTGGAGCCGCGCACGACTTCGATGCGTTCGATCGCGCTGGGGTCGATGGTTCGGAATTCTCTGCCAAAAGATTGAATATTCGTCGTTTGCGGCACGCCGTCGATCAAAACGGCAACGTCGCGACCCCGCAAAGTTTGTCCGTAAGTGACCGTTGTCTGAGTGGGAGGCGCGAAACCGGGAACCTGAGTTGCCAAAGCTTCTCCTACATTTCTCGATGGCCCTATCTGCTGCTGAATATCTTCTGACTCGACCACTGTTATCGATCGCGGCACGTTTGTCACGCTTTCTTCGATTCGCGTTGCAGTGACGACAACTTTAATCCGCTCTGCCCCCGGCTGAACTACTGTCGGGGGTGGCTGCGTTGGCAGCGTCGGCGTTGCGGGCTCTGCAGGGATGCTTGGCTGTATCGGCGTTGTCGGCTGACTGGTTGGCGGGGCGGGTATAGTGGGCAGCGTCGGCGTCGCCGGTTGCGCGACAGGCGGCAAGGGTTGTGCCGGTTGCGCGACAGGCGGCAAGGGTTGTGCCGGTTGCGCGACAGGCGGCAAGGGTTGTGCCGGCTGCGCGACAGGCGGCAAGGGTTGTGCCGGCGGTTGTGTCTGAGCAGTCGCGCCCGAGGTGGGTTTCAAGCTGAGAATTAATCCCCCAGCGCTGGGAACTATTCGTGCCACCGGTTCGCCCCGCTCGCCAATGACTTTGATTCGGATGCTGTTAGCATCCAAAGGAGCAACGCTAACCGAAGCAATTCCCGCAGCCGGGTTGTCTTGGCGAAACTCGTTCCCCCCCGGCAGTCGCAGTTGGGCGGTGATGACGTCAGCTTGTAAAGTTTCGCCATAGCCAGTGGTGAAGACTTGCAAGGCTGCGCCATCTTCTGTTTCTAAGATGATTTCAATGCCTTCTGCGGTGGGGTTGAGGCGAACGGCTGTCACCTGGGGGATATTGGCTGCGATCGCCGGCTGAGCGATTAACGCCGATACGACTCCTGCCAGCCCGATGCTGCTTATTAATTGCTGCGATCTGTTCATTACTCTTTAATCAACAATTGATGGAATTTCGGATGTGTGGTTGGCGTTGCTTGCGCAACAGGATCTCTTGCAGCGTTCCTGCTCTCCTCTTGCTCCACAACCCGCGAAAGATACAGCCCTGTTTTTTGGCGCGGAGTGATTCTCCCGTCGCTGGCAGGCTTTGTCTGGGAATTCAGGAGGCACCCGAAGACGCGCGCGGCTCTTGGCAGTCTCTAAAAGCTGCCCGGATTGGCGCGTTCCTCGGTTAGAAGAGCTAGCCGCTAACCTCTTAATGAGAAAGAGTCTTAATTAGATAACAGAGCGATTGCACCTGTCAATACTCGCTTAATGAAAATTTATGTCATCTTTAAGGGGAGGGGCGTCACCCCTCTTGTCAAGGAGATGATTTCCATATAAAGCCCAATTAGCGGGCTTTTTCCCGCGATCGCCCCAAACGCTAGCGCAAGAGTCTGAAAAGATTTTCATATAGGTAATGACGCTAACCAACAAAGTTTCTAAACTATTATTGAGAATAACTAGCAGCTACGATAGTGTGGTTGAAGTCGAGAGCTGCAAAGCCCTTAGAGCTGGCATCCCTCGCTGGCTGGGACTGGAAATCGCCCCGGAGCGCTGATTTACAGGCGCTATCGCGATCGGCAGCAAGAGGTAAAGGAAAGCGCTCGCAAGCGCTACAAAGCGTTAATACTCGGACTGAAGGCGTAAACGGCGCGGATAGGAGACGCTGGACGTCCGAAGCGAAAGAATTTGACGGAGCCGCTGGGCGTACTGCAAACAAGACTTTTAGGTTAAGAGAAATCCATGAGTGACGATAGCCGTAAGGGAAATCAACTCACCCAAAGTTGTGCCACTTTAGTAGAGCTGCTGCAAAACAGAGCCCTACACCAACCCGAGCAGAAATATACGTTTCTGTCAGATGGAGAAACAGAAGCAGGCAGTTTAACTTATCGAGAGTTAGATGCGATCGCCCGATCGCAGGCTGCGCGGCTTCAGGCGTTGGGTGCCAGCGGCGAACGCGCCTTACTGCTATTCCCGCCGGGATTGGAGTATCTCGCCGCCTTTTTCGGATGCTTGTACGCCAAAGTTATCGCCGTTCCCCTCTATCCGCCGAAGCTGAAACGGAATTTAGCGAAAATAAGCGCGATCGCCCAAGATGCAGGCGCAACCGTTGCGATCGCTCCCGCGCGACACCTGGAAAATTTAGAGCAACTGTGCGAGCAAGCGCCGGAACTCAAAGCCCTGCGCTGGCTGGCAGCAGAGACGCTGACTGGTAACGCTCAAGAGTGGCAGCAGCCATCTATCGATCCGAACGAAGTGGCTTACCTGCAGTACACTTCCGGCTCAACCTCCACCCCTAAAGGCGTGATGGTGAGCCACGCGAATGTTTTGTACAACATTGAATACATTCACCGAGGCTTTTCTCACGATTCCAAGAGCGTTGCCGTGACGTGGCTGCCCCACTTTCACGATATGGGGTTAATTGACGGATTGCTCAAACCCCTGTATCTGGGAATTCCCTGCTACTTCATGCCGCCAGCCGCGTTTATTCAGCGCCCGACGTGCTGGCTGGAAGCGATTTCGCGCTACAAAGCCACCCACAGCGGCGGGCCAAATTTTGCTTACGATTTATGCGCCAGCAAAGCCAGCAAAATCGCAGGCGATCGCCAAAAAATGCTCGATTTGAGCAGTTGGCGCGTGGCGTATAACGGCGCAGAACCCATCAACAAAGAAACCCTAGAACGGTTTGCCAAAGCTTTTGAACCCTGCGGGTTCCGCGCCGATGCCTTTTGTCCCGCTTACGGCATGGCAGAAGCCACGCTAAAAATTGCCACAGTTCGCAGCGCTGACGCGCCGGGTTTCTTGCCCGTTGACGCTGGGGCGCTGGAAAATAATCGCATTGCCGAAGTTGCGGAAAGCGATCGCGAAGTGCGAACCTTGGTTGGCTGCGGCTTCCCCGAATTTGGCACGAAAGTCGTTATTGCCAATCCCCACTCTCTGACGCAGTGCCAGCCCCACGAAGTCGGAGAAATTTGGGTAGCTGGCGAAACAGTAGCGCGAGGTTATTGGAATCGCCCAGAAGAGACAGAAAAAACCTTCCGAGCTTATCTTTCCGATACGGGCGAGGGGCCATTTTTGCGAACCGGCGATTTAGGCTTTTTGCGCGAGGGGGAACTGTTTATTACAGGGCGGCTCAAAGATTTAATTATCGTCCGAGGGCGCAATCTTTACCCTCAAGATATAGAAAGAACGGCAGAGCGCAGCCACCCGGCTTTGCGGCTGGGAGCTAGCGCGGCATTCTCGGTGGAAGTCGCAGGCGAAGAACAGATCGCGATCGCCCAAGAATTAGAATCTCGCAAAGCCCCGGAAAATGCCGAGGAAATAATCAGCGCCATCCGTTCCAGCATCGCTGAAGAATATGAGGTGCAAGTTTATGCCGTGGTGCTGATTAAGCCCGGAAGCATTCCCAAAACCACCAGCGGCAAAATTCAGCGTCGCGCCGCCCGCGCCGAGTTTCTCGCTGGCAACTTAGAAGTTGTCGCGAGTAGCGTATTAGAGTTATCCGATTTTGTTGAAATTGAAAGTCGAATCACGCGAGAAATTCTGCTGGCAGCAGAGCTAGACGAACGGCAGGCACGGTTAGAGGCTTATTTGCAGCAGCAGGTAGCGGGGGTGCTGAAAGTCAGTGCTTTGCCAGTGAAAGCGCCACAGATGTTCAGCGATTTGGGTTTCGATTCGCTGACGCTTATTGAATTTAAAAATCAGGTTGAATCCGACCTGAAAGTGGCTTTATCAATTGAATATCTTTTTCAGGAAGTAACCCTCGCTAAACTGGCGGCGAAAATTTTAGATAACTTGGCAGAAGCGCCTGCGATCGCGCCCATTCAGCCAGTTTCTCGCACTCAAAACCTCCCCCTATCTTTTGCCCAAGAGCGCTTGTGGTTTTTCGACCAATTGGAACCGGGAAATCCCTTCTACAACCTCTGCGGTGCCTTGCGGCTGACGGGGCAACTCAATGCAGAAGCACTCAGACACAGTATTGAGAGAATTATCGATCGACACGAAGTTTTAAGAACTGCATTTGCTGCTGTGGAAGGGCAACCGATCCAGGTTGTGGCGGCTGCGGGCGATTTCCAAATGCCGCTGATAGATTTGAGCGATCGCTCTCCTTCCGAACGCGAGGCAGAAGTAGAAAAGCTGTCGGCGGAAGAAGCGCGATCGCCCTTTGATTTAACTCAACCAAATCTGCTGCGTGCCAAACTGCTGCGCCTCGGCGAAACCGAACACATTTTAATTCTATCCGCACACCACATCGTCTTTGATGGGTGGTCATTGGGCGTATTTCTACGGGAATTGTCGGCAATTTATCAAGCTTTTTCTGCTGATAAATTAGCCGCACTACCCCCGCTGCCAATTCAATACGCCGATTTTGCCTCCTGGCAGGGGCAGCAGTTGCAGGGAGAAATATTAGAGACTCAACTCGCTTACTGGAAGCAGCAGCTAAGCGGCAATTTGCCGATTCTCAATTTACCCACAGACTTTTCCCGCCCCGCCGTTCAAACGTTTCAGGGTGCGCGGCAAACTTGGACGCTGCCCAAAGATTTGAGCGTGGCGCTGGCGGAATTTAGCCAGCAAGAGAAAGCCACCCTATTTATGACATTGCTGGCAGCATTCAAGACGCTGCTTTACCGCTACACGGGGCAGACAGATATTTTAGTTGGCTCTCCCATCGCCAACCGCAATCGCAGCGAAATAGAATCACTAATTGGATTTTTTGTCAATACTTTAGTGCTGCGATCTGACTTAAATGGAAATCCGACTTTTCGAGAGCTGCTCAGTCGAGTGCGAGACGTGGCATTAGGCGCTTACGCGCATCAAGATGTACCGTTTGAGAAACTGGTTGAAGAGTTACAGCCGGAGCGAGATTTGAGCTACTCGCCGCTGTTTCAAGTGGCGTTTGCCTTGCAAAACGGCTTGACGCAGACTCTGGAGCTGCCAGGGCTGACTTTAAATTTCAGTGAAATTGATACGGAAACCGCTAACTTTGACTTAACCCTGTTTTTGGAAGAAACCGAGCGGGGGCTGACGGCAACCTGGGAGTACAGCACCAACCTATTCCAGCCCAGCACGATCGCGCGGATGCACGAGCATTTTCAAATTTTGCTGGCAGGAATTATCGCCAATGCTGACAAGCGCATTTCAGAGTTGCCATTGCTGAGCGATCGCGAACGGCATCAACTGCTTGTCGAGTGGAATAACACCCAAGTCGATTATCCGAGAGATTCCACCATTCACCAGTTATTTGAAGCGCAGGCAGAGCAAACACCGGATGCCGTGGCGGTGGTGTTTGAAAACCAACAGCTCACCTATCAGGAGCTAAACCAAAAAGCGAATCAAGTCGCGCATTACCTGCAAAAACTCGGCGTGAAGCCAGAAATTTTGGTGGGGATTTGTACGGAGCGAGCCTCGCTATCGCGAGGAGCTTCGCTAACGCTCGACGCGATTGTCGGTTTGCTCGGCATTCTCAAAGCGGGCGGCGCTTACGTTCCGATCGATCCGACTTATCCCAAAGAGCGCTTGAGCTTCATATTAGAAGAAACTCAAGTGCCCGTGCTGCTGACTCAAGCGCATTTAGTCGAGTCCCTTCCCGCACATCAGGCGCATCTCGTTTGCTTGGATTCAGATTGGGAAATTATCGCGCAGCAGAGTGAAGAAAACCCCGCGCCGCTCGTCACTTCTAGCAATCTGGCTTATATAATGTACACCTCTGGCTCGACTGGAAAGCCCAAAGGTGTAAGCGTTACGCAGCGCGGCGTCGTGCGGTTAGTCAAAGCAAGTAATTATGCGAATTTGAGCGCGGAAGAAGTCTTCCTGCAACTCGCTCCCATTTCCTTTGATGCGGCAACTTTTGAGATTTGGGGCAGTCTTTTGAACGGGGCGCGATTAGTTGTCATGCCTCCCCAGACGCCCTCTTTGCAAGAATTGGGGCGGGCTATTCGGCAAAATAAAATAACAACGCTGTGGCTGACCGCTGGTTTATTTCACCTGATGGCAGACGAACAGCTAGAGGATTTAAAACAGGTGCGCCAACTCCTCGCGGGGGGCGATGTTTTATCAGTTCCTCACGTCTTAAAACTGTTGCGAGAAGCCAAGAAATGCCGCCTCATCAATGGTTATGGCCCCACTGAAAATACAACATTTACCTGCTGCTATTCGATAACCGATGCCAGTCAAATTGGCAAAACTGTTCCCATCGGTCGTCCTATTAGCAACACCGAAGTTTATATTCTGGATTCGCAATTGCAGCCAGTACCCATTGGCGTCCCCGGCGAATTGTATATTGGGGGCGACGGATTGGCGCGGGGGTATTTCAACCGCCCTGATTTAACTGCACGAGCGTTTATTCGCCATCCATTCAGTCAGGAGCCGGAAGCGCGGCTTTACAAAACGGGCGATCGCGCTCGCTATTTGCCGGATGGCAATATTGAATTTCTCGGGCGCTTTGACAATCAAGTCAAGGTGCGGGGCTTCCGCATCGAACTCGGCGAGGTTGAGGCGGCACTAAGCCAGCACCCCGCGTTGCGAGAAGCTGTCGTTGTGCTTCGAGAAGATGAACCGGGAAATAAATGTTTAGTGGCTTATGCAGTCCTCAGCCAAGAGGGCGCGATCGCCCCGAATGAATTGCGCGCTTTCCTGAAGGAAAAGCTACCGGAATATATGCTGCCGTCGGCTTTTGTGCTGCTGGAGGCGCTGCCGCTGACGCCGAATGGAAAAGTAGACCGCAAGGCACTTCCTGCGCCCGATACAGAAAACTTCCCATTAAACGCCGCTCTTGCACCGCGCACTCTGGAAGAAGAGTTACTCGCTGAAATTTGGAGTCAGGTTCTCGGCATCAAACAAATCGGAATTCGCGCTAATTTCTTCGAGCTGGGAGGGCATTCCCTGCTAGCAGCGCAACTCGTCGCTAAAGTGCGAGAAACATTTCAGGTAGAGTTGCCGCTGCGCAGTTTGTTTCAATCTCCGACGGTGGAAAGTTTGGCAGAGGCGATCGCGCGAGCTAAAGCGCAGCAAGCGCTAGAACCCCGCACCCTCGCGCAACTCCCCGCGATCGCCCCCGATCCTCACAACCGCTACCAGCCTTTCCCCCTCAATGAAATGCAGCAGGCGTACTGGATTGGCAGAAATAGCTTTTTTGAAATGGGAAATGTCGCCATTCACGGCTATGTAGAACTTGAAGGCGATTTGGATTTAGAGCGGTTTAGCCTCGCGTGGCAGCGATTGGTTGAACGCCACGACATGCTGCGCGCGATCGTCCATCCAGACGGGCAGCAGCAAATTTTGGAAAAAGTGCCGGCTTATGAAATTCCAGTGTTGGATTTGCGCGGGCAAACTCCAGAGGCGGTGAATTCTCAACTCGAGGCAATTCGCGAATCCCTGTCTCACCAAGTGCTGCCGCTCGAGCGCTGGCCACTTTTCGAGATTCGCGCTTCGCAGATTGGCGTGAAGCAAAGCTATCCCGAAGGGAATCGCTGCATTCGCTTGCACGTCAGCATTGACGCCTTGTGCATTGACGGCTGGAGCTATCAAATTCTCTTCCGGGATTTGGTGACGTTTTACCGCAATCCCAACGCGGCGATCGCGCCTTTGCAACTGTCATTCCGCGACTGCGTTTTAGCGGCGATCGCGCTGCAAGATTCCCCATTCTTCCAGCAATCCTTGGAGTATTGGCAAAATCGCCTCGCCACTCTGCCGCCAGCGCCCGAACTCCCCTTAGCCAAGCATCCCAGCTCCCTGACACAACCTCGCTTCAAGCGCTGGAGCTATCAGTTAGAGCCGGAAACGTGGAAAAAACTCAAAGCCAGAGCCGCCCGCGCGGCGCTTTCTCCCACAGGCGTTTTGCTGGCTGCTTATGCCGAAGTTCTCAGCCTGTGGAGCAAAAGCCCCCGCTTTACTCTCAACGTGCCGCGCTTCAATCGCCTGCCGCTGCACCCGCAAGTCAATGAAATCATCGGCGAGTTTGCCTCGTTTACGCTGCTGGAGGTAGACAACTCCCGGCGAGAAAGTTTTGAAGTTCGGGCAAAACGCCTGACTGAGCAGCTTTGGCAAGATTTAGAGTACCAGTACGTCAGCGGCGTGCGCGTTCTGAGAGAACTGGCGCAACTGCACCGGATGACGTCGGCAGCACCGATGCCAGTGGTATTCACGACTAACCCGCAGAATAACCCCGGACAAAGCGATTCTTCTATATTGGGGGCGATCGCAGAAATCGCAGAGGTTGTTTACGTCGTCGGTCAAACTCCCCAAGTTTGGATAGACAATCAGTACAGCGAAGCTGGCGGCACTCTAATTTTAAACTGGGATGCGGTGGAAGAACTCTTCCCGCAAGGGCTGATCGACGATATGTTTGACGCCTACTGCCGCCTGCTCGATCGCCTCGCCACCGAGGAGGAAGCTTGGCAGGAAGAAACGCGGCAATTGCTCCCCCCGGCGCAGTTGCAGCAGCGAGCCGCCGCCAGCGGCATCGAAGCACCCATTCCCGACGCACTGCTGCACGAGCTGTTTGCTCAGCAAGTAGCCGAGCGACTCCAGCAAGCAGCGGTAATTACTCCAACGCGCGCCTTTACTTACGAGGAACTCTACCGCCGCTCAAACCAAGTCGCTCATCGGTTGCGGCGTTTGGGCGCTCGCCCTAACCAGTTGGTTGCCGTCGTTATGGAAAAAGGGTGGGAGCAAATTGTCGCAGTTCTCGGCATTCTGACATCCGGTGCGGCTTATTTGCCCGTAGATGCGGCGCTGCCAAAAGAGCGGCTGTGGTATTTGCTGGAAAATGGCGAAGTTCAGGTAGTTTTGACGCAATCTTGCCTGAATCAGCGCTTGGAGTGGCCCGAAAATGTGCGGCGGATTTGCCTCGATACTGAGGAATTGGCGGCAGAGAGCGGCGAAGCTTTGGAGTCGGTGCAGCAACCGGAAGATTTAGCTTATGTCATTTACACTTCCGGCTCAACTGGCTTGCCCAAAGGCGTTGCGATCGCGCACCGAGGTGTTGCGAATGCGATCGCTCATACCAACCGAGTTTTCAACGTAGACGCCCGCGATCGCGCGATCGCTGTCACCGCACTACATCACGATATGTCTGTTTACGACATTTTCGGCATTCTTGCAGCCGGAGGAGCGATCGTCATTCCCGACGCCGCCAACCGCTTAAACCCCGCGCACTGGGCGGAATTAATGCTTAAAGAGCGCGTCACCATTTGGAACTCAGTTCCCCCGATGATGGAAATGCTGCTCGATTATGCTGCCGGACGTTCTGAGGTGCTGCCGGATTGCTTGCGCTGGGCATTTCTCGGCGGAGATTGGATTCCGGTGACGCTGCCCGAAAGGCTAAATGCGATCGTCAAAAAATGTCGAGTCGTCAGCGTCGGCGGACCTACGGAAACAACGCTTTGGAATATCTGGTATCCAGTAGAAACGGTCGATCCTTCTTGGAAAAGCATTCCCTACGGCAAGGCGATCGCGAACACCCGCTACTACATTTTGAATGAAAGGTTGGAAGACTGCCCCGTGTGGGTGCCAGGGGAGATGTGCTGCGCGGGAGTTGGGCTGACAAAAGGATACTGGCGAAATGAGGAAAAAACCCGCGCCAGCTTCCTCACGCACCCCGTCACGGGCGATCGCTTGTATCGAACGGGAGATTTAGGGCGCTTCCTCCCTGACGGCAACATCGAATTTTTAGGGCGAGAAGATTTCCGCCTCAAAATTCGCGGCTACCGCATCGAAGCGGGAGAAATCGAAGCCGCCTTAAACCAGCACCCCGCAGTCAAGGCATCCGTCGTCGCGGCATTCGGAGAAAATCACAGCCAAAAGCGCTTAGTGGCTTATGTCGTCCCCGAACCCGGTACAGCACCCGAAACTTGCGAACTGCGGAAATTCCTGAGCGAAAAGCTGCCCGACTACATGCTGCCGTCAGTTTTTATAATGCTGGAAGCGCTGCCGCTGTCTGCGAATGGAAAAGTAGACCGCAAGGCACTTCCCGCACCGGATGCCGCCTTCCTTCCGAAAACTTTTGTCGCGCCTTGCACCCCCGTTGAAAAAGTTCTCGCAGGCATCTGGGCGGAAATACTCGGCGTTGAAAAAATCGGCATTCACGACAACTTTTTTCTCGATTTAGGAGGGCATTCCCTACTTGCCACTCAAATCATTTCAGCCGTGCGCGACACCTTCGGGGTGGAGCTGCCCCTGCGCGCTTTCTTCGAGTCGCCTACCGCATCCGAGCAAGCCGCTGCCCTGGTAGAAAATCCCGCGCAGCGAGAGAAAGTTGAAAATACTGCTCAATTGCTGCTGAGTCTTGCGGAACTTTCCGATGAAGAAGTAGAGCGAATGCTCGAAGAAAAAACTTCTCTTCGCGATCGGGAATTGGCGATCGCCTCTCCCTCTCCTTATTAATTTCAGCAGTCCAGTCTAGATAAACCAGAGCCCAATGAGCTATTTGAAACTATCTGCAAAAAAGCGAGCATTGCTGGAAGTGATGCTGCGAGAGAAGGGGGTAGAATCCTCAAGCGATCGCCGAATTCCTCGCCGGAAAGACGGCGAACGAATTCCCCTATCTTTCGCCCAGCAACGGCTGTGGTTTTTCGACCAATTTGAGCCGGGTAAATCTTTCTACAATCTCCCAGGGGCTATCCGGCTCAAAGGCAAATTAAATGTAGCCGTGCTGGAGAAAACTTTCAACGAAATTGTCAACCGGCACGAAGCCTTGCGATCGACTTTTACGGAAGTTCAGGGACAGCCCGTTCAGGTCATCGCTCCCCCTGAAACGCGCCTGCCGCTGCCAGTAATAGACTTGCGAGAACTGCCCCAGAGCGATCGAGAAGCAGCCGTCAAGCAGATTGCTGCCAAGGAAGCGCAACAGCCCTTTAACTTAGAGCGAGGCCCCTTGTTGCGGACATCTTTATTGCAGCTTGACGAAGAAGAACACGTCCTGCTGCTGACGATGCACCACATCGTTGCAGATGGCTGGTCGATCGGAGTGCTGGTGCGGGAACTGGCGGCCATTTACGAAGCGTTTTCCGCCGGAAACGAACCGCAGCTTCCAGAGCTTCCCGTACAGTATGGCGACTTTGCGATCTGGCAGCGCAACTGGCTCTCCGGCGAGGTCTTGCAAACTCAGCTTGCCTACTGGAAGCAACAGCTAGAGGGAGCGCCTCCCCTGCTGGAACTGCCCGCCGACCGGCCCCGACCTCCAGTTCAGACTTCCGAAGGCGCAACCCTGTCGCTGCTGCTGTCTGAGGATCTGACAGCCGCCCTCAAAAACCTCAGCCAGCGCGAGGGCGTTACCCTGTTTATGACGCTGCTGGCGGCATTTAAAGCGCTGCTTTACCGCTATACAGGGCAGACGGACTTGCTAGTCGGCTCGTCGATCGCCAACCGCAACCGCGCGGAAATTGAAGGGCTGATTGGCGTGTTCGTCAATACGCTGGTGTTGCGGACTGACGTAAAGGGCGATCCTACTTTTCGAGAATTGCTGGCTCGCGTGCGGGAGGTGACTTTGGGAGCCTACGCCCATCAAGACTTGCCATTTGAGAAACTGGTTGAGGAATTGCAGCCGGAGCGCAGTCTGAGTTACAACCCGGTATTTCAGGTGATGTTTCAGTTGCGGAATAACCCCATGCCGCCCTTGGAGCTGCCCGGGCTAACCTTAAGTCTGCTGAATGTCGAAACGAATACGACGCAGTTTGATTTGAGCTTGGATTTAGAAGAAATCGGGGAAAGGCTGCAAGCGTCGGTGGAATACAGCACGGATTTGTTCGATCGCGCCACCATTGCCCGGATGCTCGGACATTTGCAAACCTTGCTGGAAGGTATCGCCGCCAATCCAGAACAGCGCCTCTCCAGCTTGCCCCTGCTGACGGCACCCGAAAAGCAGCAACTGCTGGAGTGGAATAACACCCATACGGGTTATTTGCCGAACCAGTGCCCTGACGAGCTGTTTGAAAAGCAAGTAGAGCAAACCCCCGACGCGATCGCTGCAGTCTTTGAAAACCAGCAGCTAACCTACCGACAGCTCAACGCCAGGGCAAACCAAATCGCGCATTACTTGCAAAAGCTGGGGGCAGAGCGAGAGGTGCTCGTAGGCGTTTGCGCCGATCGCTCCCTAGAGGCGATCGCGGCGTTTCTGGGCGTCCTCAAAGCAGGGGCAGCTTATTTACCCCTAGACCCCGCTTACCCGCCCAAGCGCTTGGCTTACATGCTCGAAGACGCCCAGGCACCGCTGCTGCTGACTCAACAGCACCTTTTAAATAAACTCCCCCCGCACTCCTGTAAAGTCGTTTGTTTGGATGCAGACTGGGAGCAAATTGCCCTGGAGAGCGAAGAAAACCCCTCTAACACAGCCACGCCTGAAAATCTCGCTTACGTTACCTACACCTCCGGTTCTACTGGGCGCTCTAAAGGGGTGGCAGTCACGCGCCGCAGTCTGGTGAATGCCTATTTGGGCTGGGAAACCGCTTATCAGCTTCGCTCTGGAGTGACTGCTCACCTCCAGATGGCGAGCTTTTCCTTCGACGTTTTTAGCGGCGACTTGGTGCGATCGCTGTGTTCTGGCGGCAAACTGGTGCTGTGCGATCGCGAGAAGCTGCTCGCGCCGCAGAAACTCTACGAACTGATGCGGCAGGAAAAGATAGACTTTGGCGAATTCGTTCCCGCCGTCTTGAGGAACCTGATCCAGTACCTAGAAGAGAGCGGACAGCGGCTCGATTTTATGAAAATCGTCGTCTGCGGCTCGGATAGTTGGTACGGCTCGGAATACGAAAAATTCCGGCAATTTTGCGCCCCTGACACGCGGCTGATTAACTCGTTTGGCGTCACCGAAGCCACCATCGACAGTTGCTATTTTGAAAGCGCGACGGGAAATTTACCCGGCGAGCAGATAGTGCCCATCGGGCGTCCCTTTCCCAACACCCAGCTTTATATTTTAGACGCTTCCTTGCAGCCCGTGCCGGTCGGCGTTCCCGGAGAACTGCACGTCGGCGGTGCTGGCGTAGCGCGCGGCTATCTCAACCGCCCCGAATTAACGGCTGAGAAATTCATACCCAACCCATTTGAAAATAGCGATAAATTCTCAATTTCTCATGGGGAATTAGACGCCTCAACGCACAACTCAAAACTGTACAAAACCGGAGATGTAGCTCGCTACTTGCCAGACGGCAATATCGAGCTAATCGGTCGAGCGGACAATCAGGTGAAAATTCGGGGGTTCCGCATCGAGTTGGCAGAGATTGAGGCGGCGCTGTCTCAGCATCCAGCAGTGCGGGAAAGTGCGGTTTTGCTGTGGGAAGGCGATCGCAAGCGTCTCGTGGCTTACGTCGTCCCCGACGCCCGAGAGCAGAATTCCTCAGTGTCTTCTAGCGAACTGCGCCAGTTCCTGCTAGAACGCTTGCCCGAGTATATGGTGCCGTCTGCCTTCGTGCTGCTGGAGAAACTGCCTCTCACGCCTAACGGCAAGCTCGATCGCGCGGCGCTGCCAGCGCCCGACTTGACGCGATCCGACTTGGAAGAAGCTTTCGCGGCTCCTTCCTGCAGCGTCGAGGAGCAACTCGCGAGTATTTGGAGAGAGGTTCTCGGAATCGAGCAAGTAGGCACGCGCGACAACTTTTTCGAGTTGGGCGGAGATTCGATTCTCAGCATCCAAATCGTCGCCAAAGCCAATCAAGCGGGGATTCAACTGACTCCCAAACTGCTATTCCAGCACCAAACGATCGCGGAACTGGCAGTCGCTGCTGGCACTGTCGAGGCTGTGCGAGCCGAGCAAAAACCAGTGACGGGCGCGGTGCCGCTGACTCCGGTGCAGCAGTGGTTCTTTGAAGAAAATTTTGCCTCTGCGCACCACTGGAACCAAGCGGTGATGTTGGAAGTGCGGCAACCCCTCGATCCGGCGCTGCTGGAGCGAGCGATCGCGCGCCTTCTGACGCACCACGACGCCCTGCGCCTGCGCTTCGCGCGCGGCGAATCTGGCTGGCAGCAGTTCAATGCCGAACCGGGGGGAGCCGTGCCGTTTGAAAGGGTGGATTTGTCGAGTTTCTTGACAAATGAGCGCGATCGTGCTATAATTTCCAAGTGCAATAAAGCGCAGGCAAGTTTAAACTTGTCAGAAGGGCCGCTAGCGCGCGCTGTTCTGTTCGATTTGGGAGCGCAGCAGCCCTCGCGACTGCTAATCGTCATCCACCACTTAGCGATCGATGGCGTGTCGTGGCGCATTTTGCTGGAAGACTTGCAAACTGCCTGCGAGCAGTTGAGCAAGGGTGAAGCGATCGCGCTGCCGCCGAAGACGACCTCTTTCAAGCAGTGGGCTGAGCGGCTGGTTGAATATGCTCAGTCAGAAGCGTTGCAGCAAGAATTCGATCGCTGGCTGGCACACCTGCAAAAGCCGATTTCTCCCTTGCCAGTGGATTTCGCTTCTGGAAGTAATGCGGTCGCGCACTCGCGCATCGTGTCGGTAGCGCTCAACGCTGAAGACACTCACCTGCTGCTGCACGAAGTTCCCAAACTCTACCGAACCCAAATTAACGACGTGCTGCTGGCAGCGCTGGCGTGGGCGTTTGCCGAGTGGACGGGAGAGCGAGTGCTGCTGGTTGATTTAGACGGGCACGGGCGGGAAGATATCTTCCCCGATGCAGACGTTTCGCGGACGGTAGGCTGGTTTACTTCCGTGTTTCCGGTGCTGCTGTCGCTGGGCGAGGCTGCCACTCCCGCAGAGGGCTTAAAAGCTGTAAAAGAACAGTTGCGCGCCATCCCCAATCGCGGCATGGGTTACGGATTGCTGCGATATCTCGCCGGTGGCGAAATTTCCCGACAACTGCGATCGCTTCCCCAGGCTGAGGTGAGTTTCAATTACTTCGGACAGTTCGACCAAGTTCTGCCTGAATCATCTTTATTTGCCCTGTCTGGGGAATCCGTCGGGCAGCCTTTCAGCCCCGAAGGCAACCGCAGCTATTTACTAGAAATTAACGGATTTGTTGCGGACGGGCAGTTGCAAATGGATTGGACTTACAGCGAGGAAATTCACCGACGATCCACGGTGGAAAATTTGGCGCAGAGGTTTGCCGAAGCGCTGCGAGCGATCGCCCTGGCTTCCCAGGAATCCGAAACAGTCGGCTGCACTCCTTCTGACTTTGCAGAATTCCAGTGGAGCCAGTGGACGCAAAACGACCTAGACGACATTCTTTCAGCGATTGGAAAAGTTTAAAATGGGCAAAGGCAACGTCGAAGATTTCTACCCCCTCTCGCCCATGCAGCAGGGGATGCTCTTTCACACCCTTTACTCTCCCAATTCGGGAGTTTATTTCGAGCAATTAAGCTGCACGCTGCGCCATCTGAAGAACCCGCAGGCATTTAAGCAGGCGTGGCAGCAGGTGACAGATCGGCATCCCATCTTGCGTACTTCCTTCGTCTGGGAAGGCGTCAAAGAACCCGTTCAAGTCGTACACCGGCAAGTGCAACTGCCTTGGGAGGAGTGCGACTGGCAAGGGCGATCGCCCGCAGAACAGCAACAGCAGTTAGAAACCTTTCTTGAGAGCGATCGCGATCGGGGTTTCGACATGCGCCAACCGCCGCTGATGCGCCTGACTCTCATCCAACTGGCAAAAGATACTTATTATTTCATCTGGAGTCACCACCACCTGCTGCTAGATGGCTGGTCGAGCCCCGCCATCCTAAAAGAAGTCTTTGATTTTTACCAAGCCTTCCTCAACGGCGAACAATTATCCTTACCGCGCCCGCGCCCCTATCGGGATTATATTGTTTGGATACAGCAGCAAAAGTTATCTGAGGCTGAGTCATTTTGGCGGCAGCGCCTGCAAGGTTTTACCGCACCCACTCCGATCCCAATTGAGCGGAATTTTGCAAGCGCAGCGGGCGAAGAAATTTACCAGGAGCAGCAAATTCTGCTGCCAGCCGCGACAACAGCAGCGCTAAAAACGCTAGCTCGGCAGCAACAACTGACGCTGAATACTCTCGTGCAAGGAGCCTGGGGACTGCTTCTCAGCCGCTATAGTAGCGAGGAAGACGTCGTTTTTGGAGCGGTTGTCTCCGGTCGTCCGCCTGATTTAGCAGGAGTAGAATCGATGGTGGGGCTGTTCGTCAACACCCTGCCCGCGCGCGTCAGGATTCGCCCAGAAGACTCGCTGCTGTCTTGGCTCAAGCAGTTGCAAGCGCAACAAATAGAGGCGCGGCAGTACGAGTACAGCCCCTTGGTAGAGGTGCAGCGGTGGAGCGAGGTGCCGCGCGGAGTGCTTTTATTTGACACGCTGGTAGTTTTTGAGAACTATCCCTTAGAGTCTTCTTTGCAAGAGCGGGTTCAAAACCTGGAAATAGAAAGCGTTCGCTCTTTTGAAAAGACAAACTATGCCCTAACGCTGACAGTAGTGCCTGGTGAGGAGTTGGCGCTCAAAATTGGTTGCAATAGCAACCGCTTTGAGGACAGCGCGATCGCGCGGATGCTCGGTCACCTGCAAACTTTACTGGAGGGAATCGCTGCCAATCCCCAGCGAAAACTTTCAGAATTATCCCTATTGAGCGCTGCCGAACAGCAGCAATTGCTCGGAGAGTGGAACGACACGCGGGCGGATTACCCCAAAAATGCTTCGCTTTGCGAGTTATTTGAAGCGCAGGCAGAGCGAACCCCGGATGCCGTAGCGGCAATTTGCGAAAATCAACAATTGACTTACCGCGAATTGAACGCAAAAGCCAACCAAATCGCGCATTACTTGCAATCTTTGGGCTTCGGATCGGGAGTTTTGGTCGGAATTAGCTTAGCGCGATCGCTGGAAATGCTGGCGGGAATTCTCGGCACTCTCAAAGCCGGTGCCGCCTACGTTTCTCTCGATCCCGCCTATCCCCAGGATCGCCTCGCCTTCATGCTGGCAGACGCAAAAGTTTCCGTGCTGTTGACGGAGGAGAAGCTGCGAGAAACCCTGCCCGAAAACAGCGCCAAAGTCGTATTTTTAGATGCAGATAGGGAAGCAATTGCCCGACAGAGCGATCGCAATCCTGGCGTACAAGTAGGAGCTGACAGCCTCGCTTATGTTCTCTACACTTCCGGCTCGACTGGCACTCCCAAAGGCGTCCTCGGCACCCACCGAGGCGCAGTCAATCGCTGTTACTGGAACCCCTACCTCTTTACCGAGGAAGAAATTTGCTGTCAAAAAACTTCCTTAAATTTTGTCGATTCGGTTTGGGAACTGTTTGCACCCTTGCTGCACGGGCTGCGAACTGTTATTATTCCCGATAAAGCCGTCAAAGATATCCCCCGATTCGTTCAAACCTTATCCGAGCAAAATGTAACGCGGCTGGTACTGGTTCCTTCTTTGCTGCGAGCCCTCTTGGATTCCTTCCCCGATTTAGACAGCCGCTTGCCTAAATTGAAATATTGGATTTGCAGCGGAGAAACCCTGCCCGTGCAACTCTGCCAGCGCTTTCGCGAGAAGCTGCCCCAGCGGGTATTGATAAATCTTTACGGCTCCTCTGAAGTGGCGGCAGACGTAACGTGGTACGATGCCACTCAGTGCGATCGCTCCGAGGGAGTGCCAATTGGGCGAGCGATCGCCAACACCCAAATATACCTGCTCGATCGCAACTGGCAACCCGTTCCGGTTGGGATTCCCGGCGAGATTTACGTCAGCGGCGACGGCTTGGCACTGGGTTACTTAAACCGCCCCGACTTAACTGCTGAGAAATTCATCTCCAACCCATTTTGGAAGGAAGAATTAGAGTCTGCCCAGACGCCTTCTCAAAAAGTTTTGTACAAAACAGGCGATTTAGGTTGTTACCTGCCGGATGGTACGATAGAATTTATAGGGCGGGCTGACCGTCAGGTAAAAATACGCGGCTTCCGCATCGAGCTAGGAGAAATAGAGGCGGCACTCTCTCAACATTCCTCTGTAAGCGAGGCTGCCGTTTTGCTCCAGGGAAATGAACCGGACAGTCAGCGTTTAGTGGCTTACCTAGTTCCAACCTCAAAACTCAAATCTCAAAACTCCGAACTCATTTCAGAACTGCGCGCTTTCCTGAAGCACAAACTGCCCGATTATATGGTGCCCTCAGCTTTTGTGCTATTAGATGCGCTGCCGCTAACGCCCAACGGAAAACTCGACCGCCGCGCCTTGCCCGAATGCGATCGCGTCTCTGATGAAGCAGCCTTCACCGAGCCGCAAACGCCCACAGAAAAAGAAATCGCTGAGATTTGGACGGCTGTTTTAGGGCGAGAGAAAGTAGGAATTAATGAAAGCTTTTTTGACCTCGGCGGGCACTCTTTGATGGCGACGCAGTTGGTATCGCGGGTGCGAGCGCACTTTGGGGTAGAGTTGCAGTTGTCAGAGTTTTTTGCCTCTCCAACTATTCAGGATATGGCGGAAATGGTAGAAGATGCAATTCTGGCGATCGCCAGTTCTGACAAGATAGATGAACTGCTCGATCGCTTAGAAGAAACTGACGCAGAAAAATCACAAACCGTGATGGCTGCTGAGCGGGCGTCCCGTTTTTGAAAATCGACCCAAAAGTCCTCAACCCCCGCTCCCGATGCGGAGAGGGGGACTAAAAAATTCCCATTCAGAAGGAAGTGTGCGTGATGAGTGAAGGAACAGTAAAACTGGCAGATTTGCGGAACGGAGTGCGGCCATTAGAAGGCTCAGCTAACCGACTTGAAGAACAGGTAATGGAATTATTCGGCGCATCGGACAAGTCATTTTTTGCCGAACAAGAGATGGAGCGGCATATTTCTGCGATCGCGCGAGAGTTTTTGCGGGCAAAAACTGCCAGCACCGATCTCGATATAGAATTAATTCAGGAAAAATTTCGGGAAAGTAAAATTCCCGCCCTTCCTTCTGATATTGGGAATTATATAGATGAAGTTGCGGAAAGCCTCGTTGCCCATTCCATTCATACCTCTTCCCCGCGCTATATCGGGCACATGACCAGCGCGCTTCCCTATTTCACGCGCCCGATTGGGAAACTCTTGACCGCCATGAATCAAAACTCGGTCAAGATGGAAACTGCCAAAGCTTTGAGCCCCTGCGAGCGCCAGACTTTGGCAATGATGCACCGATTAATTTACAGTTTATCCGAGCAATTTTACGAGCAGCACATTCAAAAAAGTGACAGCACGCTCGGTATAATGGTAACGGGCGGCACCTTGGCGAATATTACAGCCCTGTGGTGCGCTCGCAACGCTTCTTTAGGGGCAAAAGATGGCTTTAGCGGCATCGAAAAAGAAGGCTTGCACGCGGCTTTAGAGTTTTACGGCTGCAAGGGAGCTGTTATTATCGGCTCTCGCTTGATGCACTACTCTTTTGAGAAGGCTGCCGGCTTATTAGGCATTGGCGATCGCAGTCTCATAAAAATCCCCACCGATTGCGATCGCCGCATAGATTTGGCGGCGCTGCGCCAAACTGTAGCCGAATGCCGCGATCGCAACCTGCATATTTTGGCAATTGTCGGCATTGCGGGCAGCACCGATTCGGGAAGTATCGATCCGCTCCCAGAAATAGCGGCGATCGCGCAGGAAGCAAACGCGCACTTTCACGTCGATGCTGCTTGGGGGGGACCCGTGCTTTTTTCCGAACGACACCGACACAAACTTACCGGCATCGAACTGGCAGATTCCGTCACCGTAGACGGACACAAACAAATGTATTTGCCAATGGGAATCGGCATGGTTCTATTCCGCAATCCCCAACTCGCCAAAGTCATTGAGAAACACGCACCCTATACCGTGCGAAAAGACTCCATCGATCTCGGCAAGCGCTCTCTCGAAGGCTCTCGACCGGGCGCGAGTTTATTTTTGCAAGCAGCGCTGAATATCATCGGCCACAAAGGCTATGAATTTTTGATAGATGCGGGAATAGGAAAAACGCAGTATCTAGCCGATTGCATTCGGAAAAACTCGGCATTTGAGCTGTTGCAAGAACCAGAAATCAATATTCTATTATATCGATATATTCCAGAGCCATTCAGGCAGAAAGCCGCCAAAAACCAACTGACGGAAGCCGACAACGACTTCATCAATCAATTTAACGAGCGCCTTCAGGATGCCCAGCGCCGAGCCGGTCATACCTTCGTATCGCGGACAACCGTGCCAAACACTTTCTGCGAGAAAAGCATTCCACTTGTTGCCCTGCGGGCAGTCCTTGCTAACCCGCTCACAACTGAAGCAGATATCAACGCTGTTTTAAACGACCAACTTAAAATAGCGGCAAAGCTTTCCTTAACTCTCGCGAATTACCAGCCCTGCGAAGAGGTGAATAATAATGCCTGCTAATCGCTCAGAACGACTGAAAAATCTCTCGCCAGAAAAGCGATCGCTCCTGCTCAAAGCCTTGCGGGAAGATGCCGTGCAGGCTGAGGAATCCAAGCGCATTCCCAGGCGATCGCAGCAAAATCCCGCTCCCCTTTCTTTCGCCCAGCAGCGGCTGTGGTTTCTCGACAGGCTCTCTCCCAGAAACCCTGCCTACAACCTTCCTGCTGCTGTGCGGTTGAAAGGGCAGCTCGATCTGGCGGCGCTGCAACAAACGATCGAGGAAATTGTCAGGCGTCACGAAACTTTGCGGACTGCATTTGCAGAAGTGGACGGGCAACCCGTTCAAATTATTTCCCCTTCCTCGAACTTCGCCCTAGCGGTGATAAACCTGCGGGAGTTGCCGGAGGCTGAGCAGCAAGCTGAAATTCAGCAGCGGGCTGTTGCAGAAGCGCAGCGCCCCTTCGATTTAACGCGAGCTCCCTTGCTGCGGGCAACTCTGCTGCAAATTGGCGAGACAGAATGCGTCTTGCTGCTGACAATACATCACATTATTTCCGATGGTTGGTCGATGGGCGTGCTGGTGCGAGAAGTGGCAGCGCTTTACGAGGCTTTTTGCACTGGCAAACCTTCCCCCCTACCCGAACTTCTCATGCAGTATGGTGACTTTGCCAGTTGGCAGCAGCAGCACTTGCAGGGAGAGCAATTAGAAAAACAGCTCGCTTACTGGAAACAGCAATTAGCAGGCACTTTAGCCGTGCTGCCAACAGACCGACAGCGATCGCCAGCGCCAACTTTTCGAGGGGCGCAGCAATCCTTTCTTATTTCCTCCTCCTTAACTGAAGCACTGCAAAAGCTCAATCAGCAAGAAGAAGCCACCCAATTTATGACGCTGCTGGCAGCATTTCGCGCCTTGCTTTACTGCCAGACCCAGCAGGAAAACCTCGCAATTGGCTCTCCGATTGCCAACCGCAATCGAGTCGAATTAGAAGATTTAATTGGTTTTTTTGTCAATACTTTAGTGCTGCGAATTGGCGCGGCAGGCAATCTAACTTTCCGCGAACTGCTCCGTCGGGCGCGCGAGACCGCCTTACAAGCCTATGCTCGCCCCGACGTGCCCTTTGAAAAGCTCGTGGAAGAATTGCAACCGGAGCGAAACCTCAGCTATAACCCGCTATTTCAAGTCTGGTTTGTTCTTCAGAATGCGCCCATGCCACCCCTGGATCTGCCCGGTTTAACCTTGAGCGTTCTAGAATTCGATCCCGGTACGTCGAGGCACGACTTGAGCCTCACGCTCTGGGAGATTCCAGAAGGAATTCAAGGCTTGTTTGACTATAAAACAGACTTATTTGAGGCTGCGAGCATTGCCCGAATGGCGCGAGGGTTTGAAACTCTTATAAACCAGGTCGTCGCCCAGCCAGATACCACACTCAGCGACTTGGCAGAAATTCTCGCCGAATTAGAAAGGCAGCACCAAATCGGGCAAGAAAAGCAAATTCAAGCTTCCAGCATTCAGAAGTTAAAAATGGCCAAGCGCAAAGTAATGAAAGGTTTGCACTAATCGCTCAAGCTCTCATACCAATTTCATTCAATCGCGGTAGGGGCGCGTCCCGCCACGCCCCGTGCCCCCGTTACACGGTGAACTACAAATGCAGGAACTATGATTAATACAGGAACAAAAACTACCAATTTCACAAATTTCGGTGCAGTTAGGCGAAAAGTCGTCAGGGTGTCCTCAGAGGAATTAGTCAAAACTGCCTATTTCCAATCGGAGAACCTCCTGCCCTTGGTTGTTCAGCCGACGGTAGAGGGATTAAATATCGCGGGTTGGGCTGCGAACAACCGAGTGTGGATTGAAACGCAGTTATTGAAGCACGGAGGAATACTTTTTCGAGGCTTTCAAGTCGGTGACGTGATTGGGTTCGAGCAGTTTATTCAAACTCTTGCTGGCGAGTTGTTAGAATATTCTTTTCGCTCGACACCGCGCACTCAGGTGAGCGGAAATATCTACACTTCCACCGAATATCCCCCAGAGCAATTCATTCCGCTGCACAATGAAATGGCTTATTCCAGAAATTGGCCGCTGAAAATCGCCTTTTTCTGCGTCAAGAAAGCCGAACAGGGAGGAGAAACCCCGATTGCTGACAGCCGCAAAGTTTTCGATCGCCTCCATCCAGAGATTAGAGAGCGCTTCGCCCAAAAAAAAGTTATGTATGTGCGAAACTACGGTGGCGGCGTAGATTTACCCTGGCAGAATGTCTTCAATACTGACAGCAAAATTGAGGTAGGAGAGTATTGCAAAAAAGCGGGAATTGAGTTAGACTGGAAAAGTGGCGATCTCTTGAGGACGCGACAAGTTTGTCAGGCCGTCGCCCAGCATCCCCAAACAAAAGAAATGGTGTGGTTCAATCAAGCCCACCTCTTCCACATTTCCAGCCTCGCTCCCGCCGTTCGCCAAGAGCTTTTGGCTTCCTTCAAGCTGGAAGATTTACCCCGGAATGCTTATTACGGTGATGGCTCGCCAATCGAAGATTCTATTTTAGACGAAATTCGCCACTGCTATCAGCAAGAAACGATAGCTTTTCCTTGGGAAGAAGGAGATGTCTTGCTGCTAGATAACATGCTAGCCGCGCACGGACGCACGCCATTTTCAGGAGCGCGTCGGGTTGTCGTCGGGATGGCAGAAGCGTTTAGCACTCAAGACATTTAGGCGCATCAGAGGAACTGCAAGTATGCAAAAGGAAACAATCGAAGGATTTAGGCTCTCTCCACAGCAGCGGCACCTGTGGGGGTTGCAGCAAAATAAGTACAGACAGCCCTATCGGGTTCGCGGCGTAATTCTAATTACAGGAAATCTCGACAGAGAGGTTCTTAAAAAAGCGCTGCAAAATGTCGTGAATCGCCACGAAATCCTGCGCACCAGCTTTCGCTGCCTGCCCGGGATGACACTGCCCCTGCAAGCGATCGCCTCCACTGTTGAACTTCCTATCTCGGAATACAATCTGAGCGGTTTGCCTCCAGAAGAACAAGAGGCTAAAATCGAAGCGCTTTTTCAGGAAGTAATTCCCTTTGATTTCGATCGCGGCTCGCTTTGGCATCTCTCCTCAGTCACTCTCGCGCAAAACAAGCAGCTATTGCTGGCGAACTTCTCTGCTTTAATTGCAGATAGCGCCACCCTGAGAAATTTCGCCCGCGAACTCAGCCTTTCCTACGCTGCTTGCACGCGCGGGGAAGAGCTTTCCGACGAGCCAATGCAATATGCCGATATTGCTGAGTGGCAAAATGAGCTACTCGAATCAGAAGAAACGGCAAGCGGCAAAGAATACTGGCGCAAACTGAATCTTGAATCTTTGGATTCCTTAACGCTTCCCTGGGAAAAGAAGAATCCCGAAGCAGAATTTCAGCCGCAAGTAGAAAGGGCAATCGTTCGGGGTGATTTGTTCGACAGCTTGGAAGCGATCGCGCAAAAACGCCAGAGCGATATTTCTGCCTTACTGCTGACTTGCTGGAAAGTTCTGATTTGGCGGCTCACCAGACAGCCAAACC
The DNA here is from genome assembly GCA_964405435.1 of uncultured bacterium. GTDB lineage: Bacteria > Cyanobacteriota > Cyanobacteriia > Cyanobacteriales > Oscillatoriaceae > DVEG01. Next base: position 25,923 of record CAYOOD010000033.1, on the reverse strand, counting down.
TTATCGTCGGCGTAGCTGGAGACGGCAGGAAATATGAAGAATTAGAGCGATCGCTGGGGCTGCTGTGCAAATATTTGCCCCTACAGTGCGACTTGCAAGACGAATTGAGCTTTTCCCAAGTGTGGCGGCAAGTTGAGCTGACTCTCAACGAGATGCACGACTGGCAAGAATACTTTAGCTGGGAAGCAATTCTAGGAAGCGAGAAAAACAGCAGCTTTTTGCCCGTCGGCTTCGAGTTTCAAGAAGAGCCTGAAAACTACGGCACTTCTGGCGTTTCCTTCTCCCTCACTCGGCAAGATGCCTGCGTAGAGCCCTTCAAACTCAAGCTCTCCTGCCTTCGCCGGGGTAATTCCCTAATCGCAGAATTACACTGGGATTCAGCTTTATTTGACACCGAAGATATCAAGCGCTTGTCAGAACAGTTTCAGGCGCTGCTAAAAAGCGCAGTCAACAATCCAGAAACTGCCATCAGTCAGGTAGAAATTCTGAGCGATCGCGCCCGCCAGCAACTTCTCGTCGAGTTCACTAAAACTCAAAAATCTTACCCAAAAGATAGATGCGTTCACCAGCTTTTTGAAGAACAAGCAGAACGCAAACCAGACAGCATTGCTGCCGTTTTTGAAAACCAAAAGATTACCTACTGGGAACTCGACGATCGCGCCAATCGCCTCGCCCATCACCTGCAAAACTTGGGAGTTGAGCCAGAGGTTATTGTCGGAATTTGCCTCGATCGCTCCTTAGAAACCATCGTAGGAATGCTCGGCGTACTCAAAGCCGGGGGCGCGTATTTGCCCATCGATCCGGCGACACCAGCAGAGCGCAAGGCGCTGATGCTAGAAGATGCTCGGGCGAAGGTGCTGCTCACGCAACAGCGGCTCGTCGAAAGTTTGCCGAAAACTCAGGCGGCTATTGTTTGCTTGGATGCAGAGATTCCCAGTGTTTCTGCCTCCTACACTCCCCGCGTTTCTTGCGAAAATTTAGCTTATGTCATCTATACTTCCGGTTCCACGGGCACGCCGAAGGGAGTGGCGATCGAACACCGGCAACTGCTCAATTACCTGTACGCTATTCAGGAACGATTAAATCTGCCAGTAGGAGCCAGTTTCGCCACCGTTTCCACCTTCGCCGCCGACTTAGGAAATACGGCAATTTTTCCCGCCCTCTGTTTCGGCGGCTGCCTTCATGTCATTTCCCAAGAACGCGCAACCGATCCGGAGGTATTGGGCGAATATTTTCGCCGCAATCCCATCGACTGCCTCAAAATTGTTCCGTCTCACCTAGCGGCTCTTTTAAATTCCTCTCAACCCGAATCAATTTTGCCTCGCAAGCGGCTAATTTTAGGAGGGGAATCTGTTCAGTGGGATTTGGTCAAAAAAATTCGCGCCATTGCTCCAGATTGCCCGATATTCAATCACTATGGGCCAACAGAAGCGACAGTGGGAGTGCTGACTTATCCCGTAGATTTCGATAAAATCGGGTGCGATTCCGAAACAGTTCCTCTCGGTCTTCCGATCGCAAATACTCAGATTTACATTTTGGATGCTCGCTTGCAGCCGGTGCCGATTGGCGTGGCTGGGGAACTGCACGTCGGCGGCGACAATTTGGCGCGAGGCTATCTCAACCGCCCCGAACTGACGGCAGAAAAATTTATTCGCAACCCATTTGACGCGCAGGCGGAGGCGCGACTGTACAAAACCGGAGACTTAGCTCGCTATTTGCCAGACGGAAATATCGAATTCATCGGGCGAATTGACAGCCAAGTAAAAATCCGGGGTTTCCGCATCGAATTGGGAGAAATTGAGGCGGCGCTGGGGCAACATCCAGATATCGCGCAGGCTGTGGTTTTGGTGCGGGAAGATGCGCCGGATGACAAGCGTTTGGTGGCTTATTGGGTGGCGAATAAAAAGCAGTCGCCCAGCAGCAGCGACTTGTACAATTTCCTCAAGTCAAAATTACCCGAGTACATGATGCCCTCGGTTTTTGTAGCGCTCAAAACTCTGCCTCTGACGCCTAACGGAAAGATAGACAGGCGATCGCTTCCCGCCCCTGACGAAACGCGACCGGAGCTGACAGGAAACTTTGTCGCGCCTCGCACAAACGTTGAGGAAGTTTTAGCGGCTATCTGGGCTGAAGTTCTCAGAGTTGAAAAAGTCGGCATTTACGATAACTTTTTTGAATTGGGAGGGCACTCCCTATTAGCTACGCAAGTAATTTCCAGAGTGCGACAAGCATTTCAGGTGGAGTTGCCACTGCACCGCTTATTTGAGTCTCCCACTGTCGCCGAGCTGGCTGTCGCGATCGCGCAAAAGCAAGCCGAACAAGCAGAAAGTGAAATGCTCGCTCAGGTATTGGCAGAACTGGAGCAACTGTCAGAAGAACAAATTCGGGAACTTCTCGCCCAGCAAGGAGTCAGCAAATGAGTGATTTAATCGAACGTATCGCGGCTCTTTCGCCGGAAAAACGCGAGTTGATGTTGCAGCGACTCAACCTGAAAAAGGAGAGTGTTTCGCTTGCAGAAATTCAACCGCAAAGTCGAGAGTCTAACTCGTTTCCTCTATCGTTTGCTCAACAGCGGTTGTGGTTTTTCGAGCAACTAGCTCCGGGCAACTTCACCTATCACATTCCCGCCGCCGTCCGCCTGACGGGGACGCTCGACGCGATCGCCCTCGAGCAAAGCCTCAACGAACTCGTCAAGCGTCACGAAGTTTTGCGAACTGCCTTTACCACAGCAAACGGGCAACCCGTTCAGGTTATCGCTCCCCATCTGAAATTGCAGATTTCAGAGATAGATTTGCGTTCGCTTTCCGAAACCGATCGCGATCGCGAAGTTGAGCGGTTAGCCGCTACAGAAGCTCAGCAACCTTTCGACTTGTCGCAGGCACCCTTATTGCGTGTCAAATTGCTGCACCTGAGCGAGTCAGACTGGGTGTTGCTATTCAGCACGCACCACATCATTTCCGATGGCTGGTCGATGGGAATACTCATTCAGGAACTAGCCACCCTTTACAAAGCCTTTTGCACGGGGAAAGCTTCCCCGCTTCCCGAACTGCCAGTGCAGTACGCAGACTTTGCAAGTTGGCAGCGCCAGTGGTTGCAGGGAGAAGTGTTAGAAACGCAACTTGCCTACTGGAAAAAACAGCTCGGAGGCAATCTTCCCGTACTGAACCTGCCAAGCGATCGCCCCCGACCGGCAGTGCAAACCTTCCGAGGTGCGGTGCATAAGTTCGCCATTCCCCAGGCGATCGCAGAGAAAATCGCCGAAGTAAGCCAGCGGGAAAAAGCCACTTTATTTATGACCCTGCTGGCGGCGTTCAAAACGCTGCTCTATCGCTACACCGGGCAAGAAGACATTCTAGTCGGCTCCCCCATTGCTAACCGCAATCGGCGCGAGATCGAGGGGTTAATCGGCTTATTTGCAAATACCCTAGTTTTCCGCAACGACCTATCGGGCAACCCAACTTTTAAAGAGTTACTGGGGCGCGTGCGAGAAGTCGCAGTCGGCGCGTACAGTCACCAGGATTTCCCATTTGAGAAACTGGTAGAAATCTTGCAGCCCGAAAGAGATTTAAGCTACAATCCGCTGTTTCAGGTGTTGTTTTCCCTGCGCAATGTTCAGACGCCGCAGATAGAATTGCCGGGAGTGACATTGAGCAGCTTGGAAATAGAGCGCAAAACGGCGAGATTTGATTTAGCGCTCGATCTGCAGGAAGGATCGGACGGTATCGAGGCAGCGCTAGAGTACAGTCAAGACCTGTTTGATGCTAGCACTGCACGGCGAATGGCCGGACATTTTCTAACCTTACTGGAAAGTATTGCAGCCAATCCCGAACAGCGCATTTCCAACTTGCCGATCTTGACGAAATCCGAACGGCAGCAACTGCTTGCCGAGTGGAACAATACTCAAGTAGAATTTCCCAAGGAGCGGTGCCTACACGAACTATTTGAAGCGCAGGCAGAGCTGACGCCGGATGCGATCGCTGTCGTTTTTGAAGAGAAGCAGCTAACCTACCGAGAGCTGAATCGGCGAGCGAATCAGCTAGCACGTCACCTGAAAAGCTTAGGGGTTAAACCGGAAGTTCCGGTTGGAATTTTTGTCGATCGCTCCCTAGAAATGGTCGTGGGATTGCTCGGCATTCTCAAGGCAGGCGGCGCTTACGTTCCGCTCGATCCGGCGCATTCTAACGATCGCTTGAACTTCATGCTAGAGGATGCTCGGATTGAGGTGCTGCTGGTGCAGTCGCATTTAGATGAGAAAATCGGCGGTCGCGCCTTGCATAAAGTTTTCCTAGATTCCGACTGGCAGAATATCGCGCGGGAAAGCGAAGAAAATCCTTCGAGTGAGGCAACCCCTGACAATCTCGCTTACATAATCTATACGTCAGGTTCGACAGGGAAACCCAAGGGCGTTCAAGTCAACCACCGCAGCGTCGGTCATCTTTTTGCCACCACACGACCTGTATTTAATTTTAGCGATCGCGACGTTTGGACGGTTTTTCACTCTTACGCTTTCGACTTTTCCGTCTGGGAAATTTGGGGAGCGCTCCTTCACGGTTGCAAACTGGTCGTCGTCCCCCTCGAATTGACGCGATCGCCAGCCGCATTTTACGAACTGCTGTGCAGAGAGCGAGTCACCATTCTCAATCAAACTCCTTCAGCAATTCGCCAACTGATTGACGCGAAAGCAACTGCCGGCAGCGAGCAACAGTGGAACCTGCGCCTAATTGTTTGCGGCGGTGAAGCTTTTCCTACAGAACTCGCTGCTCAGTTACTTGAGTGGAACATTCCCCTTTGGAACTTTTACGGCCCCACTGAAGCCACTGTCTGGACAGCCATTCATCCGATAAAATTCATAGAATCCGAGCGCAGTTCTATTCCAATTGGCCGCCCCATTTCCAACACCCAGCTTTATATTTTAGACGCCAACTTGCAGCCCGTGCCTGCAGGCGTTTTGGGGGAATTGTATATCGGCGGTGTGGGTTTATCCAGAGGCTATCTCAACCGTCCCGAACTGAACGCAGAAAAATTTATTCCCAATCCCTTTGCGGAAAGCGGAACTTCTTTTTCATCAATCCAGAATCCTCCATCCAGAATCTTTTCAGAGCGACTGTACAAAACTGGAGATATCGCTCGCTACCTCCCAGACGGAACCGTCGAATTTCTGGGGCGCAGCGATCATCAGGTGAAAATTCGCGGTTTTCGCATCGAATTAGGCGAGATTGAAGCGGTACTAAACCAGCATCCAGCCGTACAGGAAGCGATCGCGCTGGTTCGCGAGGACAATCCGGGCGACAAGCGCTTGGTTGCTTATATCGTTGCTAACTCAACACTCAAAACTCAGGAATCAGCACTTATAAGGGACTTGCGCGGCTTTCTCAAGGAAAAGCTGCCGCAATACATGGTGCCCTCAGCGTTCGTGCTGCTGGAAGCGATGCCTTTAACGCCTAACGGAAAAATCGACCGGCGATCGCTCCCTGTACCTGACGCCAACAGAGCGGAATTCGAGGACGATTTGGCAGAGCCTCGAACTGCCGACGAGCAAGTAATCGCACAAATTTGGGCGGAAGTTCTCGGTTTAGAGCGCGTTGGAATTTACGATAACTTCTTTGAATTAGGAGGACATTCACTGCTGGCTACTCAGGCGATTTCTCGCCTGCGAGAAGCTTTTAAAGTTGAAGTGCCCCTGCGCTCTCTTTTTGAATCGCCTACCGTCGCAACTTTGAGCGAAAGCCTCTCGAAATTTCGCGGCGAGCGAAAACTCGAAGCTCCCCCCATCGAGCGGGCGTCGCGGCAGGGAGAATTGCCCCTTTCTTTTGCACAACAGCGACTCTGGTTTCTCGACCAATTGCAGCCCGGAACTCCTGCCTATAATATCCCGGCAGCGGTGCGCTTAAAAGGGGCGCTCAATGTGGCAGCGCTGGAGCAAAGTTTTCAGGAGGTTATCAAGCGTCACGAAGCTTTGCGGACAACTTTTAGCTCAGTAGAAGGACGACCCGTTCAGGTTATTATTTCATCTTTTAATTTCGCCCTGCCCGTGGTAGACTTGAGAAAGTTGCCGCAGGGGGAACGAGAAGTCGAGGCAATGCGACTCGCTGCTGAAGAAGCGCGACAGCCTTTCGACCTGACAAAATGGCCGTTGCTGCGCGTCAATTTACTACAGCTTGACGAGACAGAATACCTGCTGTTGCTGACAGTACACCACATCGTTGCTGATGGCTGGTCGCTGGGGGTACTGGTGCGGGAAGTGGCGGCGCTTTACGAAGCTTTCTGTGCTGGCAAACCTTCTCCCCTACCCGAACTTTCCGTACAGTACGCAGATTATGCCGTTTGGCAAAGAGAGTGGCTGCAAGGGGAAGTTTTGCAAGCCAAACTCGCTGACTGGAAGCAGCACTTAGGACAAGATTTTACCCCGCTGCAACTGCCCGCAAAACAACCGCGTCCTGCTGTTTATAGCGATCGGGCTGAAATTTATACTTTCCAGCTTTCTGAGCAACTTTCAGAAGCGCTGAACGCCCTCAGCCGACAAGAAAATGTCACCCTGTTTGTAACGCTGCTGGCAGCACTTCAAACGCTGCTTTACCGCTATAGCGATCGAGAAGATATCCTTGTCGGTACTGACTTTGCCAACCGCACCCGGGTTGAGACTGAAGCTTTAATTGGTTTTTTTGTCAATATTCTGGTTTTGCGAGGCGACATGCGCGGCAATCCTACATTTCGCAAACTGCTCGATCGCGCGCGCGAGGTGACATTAAAAGCTTACGATCGCCAGGATTTGCCCTTCGACAAATTGGTCGAAGAACTTCGCCCCGATCGCTCCTCGCTCCAGACGCCGCTCTTTCAAGTTTTATTTGTCATGCAAAATGCGCCCATGCCGGCTTTAGAGCTGGCTGGCTTAACCTTGACGCCGGTTGAAATTGACAGCGGTACGGCTAAATTTGATTTGGCACTGTTCGTGTCGGAGGCAGAGGGAGGAATTGCGGGCAGTTGGAAGTACAATTCCGACCTATTTGACAGGGATACTATCGCTCAAATGTCAAATCGCTTTGAAACCCTCCTCAGCAGCATTGTGGCGCAGCCTGACAGCCGATTGAAAACTTTAGAAATTCTCCCGGAAGCGGAGAAGCAGAAACAAGCCATGCAAGAAGTCAAGCGCAAAGAGAGCAATTTTAGCAAATTTAAGAGCGTCCAACCGAAAGTAGTGGCTCTGCCGGAAGGAGAGCTGATAAAAACAGAGTATCTGCACCCTGGAGAAAGCTTTCCTTTAGTCGTTAAACCCGCAGTAGCCGACGTCGATCTCGCGGACTGGGCGAAGAATAACCGCGAATTCATAGAGTCGAAATTGCTGCACCACGGAGCAATTCTGTTTCGAGGGTTTGCCGAACCTGTAGTTTCCGCGTTCGAGCAGTTTGCTCTCGCTATTTGTTCCGAGTTATTTGGCGAGTACGGAGATTTGCCGCGCGAGGGAGTCAGCGGAAAAGTTTACGGCTCGACTCCTTACCCGGCAGATAAAGCTATCTTATTTCACAGCGAGAGTTCGCACCTGCATCGCTGGCCGATGAAAATCTGGTTTTTCTGCGTTCAGCCAGCGCAACAAGGCGGAGAAACGCCGATTGTTGACTGCCGGAAAATTTACCAGTTGCTCGACCCCAAAATCCGAGAAAAATTTGCGAAAAAGCAAATTATGTACGTCCGCAACTACACGGACGGACTGGATGTAAGCTGGCAAGATTTTTTCAAAACGGAAGAAAAAGCGGCGGTTGAGGAATACTGCCGCACAGCCGGGATAGAATTTGAGTGGAAAGCGGGAAATGGTTTGAGAACTCGCAAGGTTCGCCCCGCGATCGCGAAGCACCCGAAAACCGGAGAGATGGTATTCTTCAACCAACTTCCCTTGCACCACATTTCCTGTTTGGATGCGGCAACTCGCGCCTCCTTGCTCTCTGTTTTTGGAGAAGAGAACCTCCCCCGCAATGTCTATTACGGTGACGGCACTCCGATTGAAGATTCGGTAATGGAAGAAGTTCAGGCCGTGTACGCGCAAGCGGCTGTGAGTTTCCCCTGGCAAGCAGGAGACATTGTAATGCTAGATAATATGCTGGCTGCTCACAGTCGCAATCCATTTATCGGCCCGCGAAAAATTGTTGTCGCGATGGGCGAAATGATTGCTGAGACAGACTTGAAATGAGTGCTGAGTGCTGAGTGCTGAGTGCTGAATAGAGAAAAGTGAGGAAGTATTTTCAGTGAAACAAGAAACTCATCGCGACTTCCTCCCTTTTGCTAAAAACGAGAATAAAGTAGTGTAGTGAAAAATAAAAACAATGCAAACGATTAATGGGTTTCGGCTTTCTCCTCAACAGAAGTATCTGTGGCTGTTGCAGCAAGACAGCCCCGCTTATCGCGTTCAAGGCGCTATTTTAATCGAAGGAAATTTTAAAATTGCTTTCTTGAAAAAAGCTTTAGAAAAAGTCAGCGATCGCCACGAAATTATGCGGACGATCTTTCAGCGACGTGCGGGGCTCAAACTGCCCATACAAGTGATATCAGACGGCAGCTCTGTTTCATGGAAGTGCGTCGATTTGAGCGCCGTGTCTCCTCAGAACCAAGAAGCCAATTTAAAGGATATTTTTCAGCAAGAAAAAAGCGCTGCATTCAACCTCGATAAAAATCCGGTTTGGCGCTTGTCTTTAATTGCCCTATCATCTGACAGGCATATCTTATTGGTCAGCTTGCCCGCACTGTGCGCCGATACTCGGACGCTGAAAAATCTGGTTCGAGAACTCAGCCAGTGCTATGCCGCCTGCGTTCGCGGTGAAGAGCTTTCCGATGAAGTCGTGCAATACGTTCAATTTTCCGAATGGCAGAATGAATTGCTCGAAGATGAGGAGGCGGCTGAGGGAAAAGCATACTGGAATGGGCAAGATTTTTCGGCGCTAGCGAATTTGAGGCTGCCGTTTGAAAAGAAACCAAGCGGCTTATCAGCTCAATTCGAGCCCCAGTCTTTTAAGGTTAAATTAGAGTTAGCTTTAGTGGAAAAACTGGAAGCGATCGCCCGCCAGTACAACACCTCACTTTCTGCATTCTTGCTCGCGTGCTGGAAAATCCTGCTCTGGCGGCTGACTGGAAAATCAGATATAACCGTCGGCGCGGCATTCGACGGTCGCAAATACGAAGAACTAGAGCCCGCGCTGGGGCTGTTTGCCAAATTTTTACCGCTGCGCAGCCATTTGGCAGAAAACCTTTCCTTTGCGGAAGTTTTGGAGCAAGTTCAGCAGCGCGATCGCGAGGCTTGTGAATGGCAGGAATATTTCTGTCGGGAATATCTGGGCGATTCCTCTGGGTTTCCATTTGGTTTCGAGTTTGACGAACAGCTCGAAAAATATTCGGCTGCTGGCGGATCTTTTTCGCTGTACGAGCAATATGCTTGCTGCGATCGCTTCAAAGTCAAACTCTCTTGCTACCGCCGGAATGACGCGATCGCTGCCGAGTTTGACTTCGACCCCGCTTTTTTGAGCGAAGAGGCTGTGCGGTGCTTGGCAGAGCAATTTCACGCCCTGGTGCAGAGCGCAGCCAGTAACCCAGAAACCGCGATCGGCACCCTGGAAATGCTGAGCGTGAAGCTAGCTCAGCCCGAAGGGAATCGCGCCCGACATCAACTCTTAGTAGAGTTTAACAGCACAACAGCAGATTACCAACTCAATAAGTGCGTTCATCAACTATTTGAGGAACAGGCAGAGCGCTCTCCAGACAAAATTGCCGCTGTTTTTGAAGATCGGCAAATCACCTACAGCGAACTCAACGCCTGCGCCAACCAAATCGCCCATTACTTGCAGCAATTAGGCGTCCAGCCAGAGGTTATTGTTGGCATTTGCACCGAGCGCTCCTTAGAGGCGATCGCGGGAATTCTAGGCATCCTCAAAGCAGGTGGCGCGTACCTGCCGCTCGACCCCGCCATGCCAAAAGAGCGCCTCGCCTTGATGTTGCAAAACGCTCGCACTCCAGTGCTGTTAACGCAACAGCACCTCGTCGAAAGCTTGCCGGAAACTCAGGCAAATATCGTCTGCTTAGATGCAGAAATTCTCTCCTGTTCCCCTTCTTTTCCTGTTTCTGCCTCTCCTGAAAATTTAGCTTACGTTATCTATACATCGGGTTCCACCGGCACGCCCAAAGGCGTCGCGATCGAACACCGCCAACTGCTCAATTACCTGCACGGCATTCAGGAACGATTAAACCTGCCATCGGGTGGCAACTTCGCCACCGTTTCCACCTTCGCCGCTGACTTAGGGCACACTGTTATTTTCCCTGCTTTGTGTTCGGGCGGGTGCCTGCATGTCATCTCTCAAGAACGCGCCACCGCTCCAGACGCGATCGCCGCTTACTTTCAGCAGCATTCCATCGACTGTCTCAAAATAGTTCCCTCTCACCTGAAAGCTTTGCTGAGCGCTTCCAACCCCGCGCAAATCTTGCCGAAAAAGCGACTGATTCTCGGCGGAGAAACTTTGAGCTGGAATTTAATCGAACTCATTCAGAAATACAATCCAACCTGTTCGATATTCAACCACTACGGGCCAACAGAAACAACGGTAGGCGTTTTGACTTATCAGGTAAAAACGCAAGACGATCGCATTTCCGAGACAGTGCCTCTCGGTCGCCCGCTGCCCAACGCGCAGATTTATTTGCTCGATTCGCACTTGCAGCCCGTTCCGGTCGGCGTGCCCGGTGAATTATATATTGGCGGGGCGGGATTGGCTCGCGGCTATCTGCAACAACCCGAACTCACGGCAGAAAAATTCATTCGCCATCCATTCAGTCAGGAGCCGGAAGCTCGACTTTACAGAACTGGCGATTTGGCTCGCTATTTGCCAGACGGAACTATCGAGTTTATCGGTCGCGCCGATCGCCAAGTCAAGCTGCGAGGTTTCCGCCTGGAATTAGGAGAAATTGAGGCGGCGCTGTCTGCTCATTCATCTGTCAGCGAGGCGGTGGTTTTGCTTCAAGAAAGCGAACCAGACAGTCAGCGCCTAGTGGCTTACTTAGTTCCTAAAGGGAGCCGGGGCGAGCACGGGGGCATCGCCCCTACCAACTCAGAACTAATTGAAAGCCTGCGTTTATTCCTGAAGGAAAAGCTGCCGGAATACATGATTCCCTCTGCTTTTGTGATTCTGAAAGCGCTGCCGCTCACGCCCAATGGCAAGATAGACCGCCAAGCGCTACCCGCCCCGGAAATGGCAGCCGATTTGACAGCTACGTTTGTAGCGCCTCGCACTCCTGTTGAAGCGTTACTCGCCAGCATTTGGAGTCAACTTCTCGGCCTGAAAAAAGTGGGGATTTGGGATAATTTCTTTGACTTAGGAGGGCACTCCTTACTCATCACGCAGTTGCTAGCAAAAGTGCGAGAGTCTTTTCAGGTTGAATTGCCTTTGCGCGTTTTGTTTGAAGCGCCTACTGTGGCGGGCTTGGCTGAAAGGATCGCGATGAAACAAGGGGGCAATACGTCGGGCGATCGCTCCTCGAATTTCGACATCAATGCTGAAGCTGTTCTAGACCCTGCCATCCGCCCTGAAACGGCAGTTTTTGAGCCGACGACTGAACCCGCGCGCGTACTCTTAACGGGAGCGACAGGCTTTTTAGGAGCTTTCTTACTCCGCGAACTGCTGCTGCAAACTCAAGCTGAGATTTATTGCTTGGTGCGCTCTTCCGATGCTGAATCCGGCAAGCAGCGCATTCAAAGCAGTCTCGAATCTTATTCGATTTGGGACGAGCCAACGCGCGATCGCATTATTCCGGTTGCCGGAGATTTAGCTCAGCCGCTTTTGGGGCTTTCAGAGGAACAGTTTCGAGAACTGGCAAGCCAAATCGATGTTATTTATCACGATGGCGCGTTTGTCAAGTTTACTTATCCCTATTCGGTTCTCAAGCCGTCTAATGTTCTGGGAACTCAAGAAATTTTGCGTCTGGCGAGTCAAATTAAGTTAAAACCCGTGCATTTTGTTTCTACTGTATCCGTTTTCTCCTCAGCGGGCGGGGTAAAGCTCGTGCGAGAGGAAGACGAACTGACGCCGGGAGAAACTCTCAAGGGCGCTTACCCGCAGAGCAAATGGGTGGCGGAAAAATTGATAGAAATCGGGCGCGATCGCGGCATTCCTATCAGTATTTACCGACCCGGGCGCATTTCAGGACACAGCCAAACGGGTGCCTGCAATCTCAGCGATTCATTTTACCGCTTGCTCGCCGGCTGCGTGCAACTCGGATGCGTGCCAGACGGAGACGCGATGATGAATGTCGCGCCGGTGGATTATGTGAGCCGAGCGATCGTTCACTTGTCGCGGCAAAAAGAAGCGATCGGGAAAAATTTTCACTTAGTCAACCCTGATTCTTTCTCCCTGAATGAATTGGTTGCCTGGATTCAAGAGCTTGGCTATTCCATCGATCGCGTTCCTTATCAGACGTGGCAAGCAGAAATCGTCAATCGCGCTGGAAATTCCCCGGAGAATGCTTTGTACCCGCTGGTCGGTCTTTTTTCTGAAAGGGTTTCCCAAGCAGAAGTGCCCCAATCAGAAGCGCTTAATTTCGATTGCCAAAATACGCTAGCTGGACTGGCGAACACTGACATCGCTTGTCCTCAAGCCGATGCAAACCTGTTTCGCACTTACTTTTCACGCCTGCGCGATTGCGGCGCGATCGCTCCTCGCCATTAAAACCTCTGGGGGCGCAATCCCCGCCCCCTATCTACTTGAATTTTAGGAGACTTCACCATGAGCAAAGATTTACAGCAAAAACACCTGCAAGCGCTGATCGATCGCTACACTCACCGCACAAAAACGTCTAAGCTCCTCGCCCAAAAATATCGCCCAGTTCTCGCTGACAATCGGGCTTCTGACGGGTTTCGCTTTCCCGTCAAGGAAATGTTTTATCCCATTGTTGCCGAGCGATCGCTCGGCTCTAAAATGTGGGATGTCGATGGAAACGAATATATCGACATCACGATGGGATTTGGCATCAATCTTTTCGGGCACAATCCGCCCTTTATTAAAGAAGCCGTATTGGAGCAACTCGATCGCGGCGTGCAAATTGGCCCTCAAGCAGACCTGGCTGGGGAAGTTGCGGAGTTAATCTGCGAACTGACGGGGATGGAGCGCGTCGCTTTTTCTAATACCGGGACTGAAGCAGTGATGGCAGCGCTGCGCATAGCGAGAGCGGCAACCGGACGCAATAAAATCGCCCTGTTTTCGGGGTCTTATCACGGTCATTTTGACGGAACTCTCGCCGGGGCAAAAAAAATAGATGGCAATTTGCGTGCAATTCCAAAAGCGCCAGGAATTCCCGCAAATTTCGTTGAAGATGTCTTAGTGCTGGATTACGGAAATCCTGACTCCCTCGAAATCATAAAAGCTTGCCAGCACGAATTAGCCGCTGTTCTCGTCGAGCCCGTGCAAAGCCGCCGCCCCGATTTGCAGCCTAAAGAATTTCTCCAGCAACTCAGGCAATTAACAGAAGAATCAGAAATCGCGCTAATTTTCGATGAAATGGTCACTGGTTTCCGAATTCATCAAGGCGGGGCGCAAGCGTGGTTTGGCATTGAGGCAGATATCGCTACTTACGGCAAAATTGTCGGCGGCGGTATGCCCATTGGCATCATCGCGGGAAAAGCCGCTTACATGAATAAAATTGACGGCGGTTTTTGGAACTACGGCGATGATTCCTACCCCCAGGTAGAAACAACCATTTTTGCCGGCACCTTTTGCAAGCACCCTCTCGCTTTGGCAGCGGCGCGAGCTGTGCTGCAATACCTGAAAAGTCAAGGTTCAGCCCTTCAGGAGCAGTTGAATCAGCGAACTTCGCAGCTCGTTAAAACTCTGAATGCTTACTTCAAAGAAAATGAAGTTCCTATGTGGCTCGTAAATTTCGGTTCGCAATTTCGCGCTGCTGCCTCGGTAGAAATCGATCCGTTCCTCTTTCACCTACTCGAAAAAGGAATATACATCTGTGAAGGTCGTAGCTGCTTTCTCTCCACTGCCCACACGGATGAAGATTGCGATCGCATCATTCAAGCTGTAAAAAACAGCATTCAAGAAATGCGAAAAGCCAATTTTTTGTTAAAAGACGCTGTTTTCAGTCGCCGTTAAAAAAATAGCCCTAACCTCGATCGGTGCCCTCAAAAAGTAATTAGCTCAAATCGAGTCTAACCAATCCGATGCGTCTTTGCGGTGAAAATCAACCCCTCCTCTACACGCCTCCCCTAAAATTGCTCTACCATAGAAGAGGGCAAAAAACACCAAAAGCCAATTTAGCTGGAGGGACGGCGATGAGCGACATATTCAAAGGGTTCGAGCAGTTGCTAGAACTGGCGAAAACTCTCGAAGAAAAAATCGAGAGCGGAGAACTCAAGACAGACGTGCAAATTAACACCCGCACGGTCAGCAGTATTCCCCGCGCTGGCAGCATTCCGCGCCGCAATGTCGGTACTGATGTGGGCACCAGCCGCACCCGCCCTCAACCTCAACCGGCTGCTAGCACGGGCGGCTCGACTGCTGCTGCGCCGAAAACTGCCGCGCCCGCTCCTTCCCTAAAAGATGTCGGGGGTTTGCAAGAAGTGATTCGGGAATTGAAAGAATTAGTCGCTATTCCGCTCAAGCGCCCGGAACTGCTGGAACAATTGGGATTAGAACCGACGCGGGGCGTGCTTTTGGTGGGGCCACCCGGAACGGGAAAAACCCTCACCGCTCGCGCTCTGGCTGAAGAATTGGATGTCAGCTACATCGCGATCGCCGGCCCCGAGGTAATGAGCAAATACTACGGCGAAGCGGAAGAAAAATTGCGGGGAATTTTCGAGAAAGCCGCAAAAAGCGCCCCCTGTTTGATATTTATTGACGAAATCGACAGTTTAGCGCCCGATCGCAGCAAAGTCGAGGGCGAAGTCGAAAAACGCCTCGTCGCACAATTGCTGAGTTTGATGGACGGGTTCGCCCAAATGAAAGGCACAATCGTCCTCGCCGCAACGAACCGACCCGACCATATCGACCCCGCCCTGCGACGCCCGGGGCGTTTCGATCGCGAAGTGACGTTTCGCGTGCCAGACCGGCAGGGACGTCTGGAAATTTTGCAAATTCTGACGCGATCGATGCCCCTGCAAGATGTGGATTTAGACGCGATCGCCGATCGCGCCGTCGGTTTTGTCGGCGCTGACTTGAAAGCACTCTGCCAAAAAGCCGCCTATACCGCCCTGCGCCGCAACGTCCCCTCTTTCGACAGCGCCACCCCCGACGCGATGACGGTGAACCAGTCGGACTTTTTGCAAGCGATCGCCGAAATCAAACCCGCCGTGCTCCGCTCCGTCGAAGTCGAATCCCCCAACGTCGCCTGGGAAGAAATCGGCGGACTCGACAGCATCAAACAAACCCTGCGAGAATCCGTCGAAGGCGCGCTCCTCTACCCCGAATTCTATTTAAAAACCAAAGCCAAAGCCCCCAAAGGCATTTTGCTGTGGGGCGAACCGGGAACCGGCAAAACCCTCCTCGCCAAAGCCGTTGCCTCGCAAGCCCGAGCTAACTTCATTTGCGTTAACGGGCCAGAATTGCTCAGCAAGTGGGTAGGCGCTTCCGAGCAAGCAGTGCGGGAATTATTCGCCAAAGCCCGACAAGCGGCACCGTGCGTCGTTTTTATCGACGAAATCGACACCCTCGCACCGGCGCGGGGGCGCTACATCGGCGACGCCGGCGTGAGCGATCGCGTTGTCGGGCAATTGCTCACCGAATTGGACGGCTTGCAAACAGGCGCTCCCATTCTCATCATCGCTGCCACCAACCGCCCCGACACCCTCGACCCCGCCTTGCTGCGAGCCGGTCGCTTAGACTTGCAATTGAAAGTAGACTTGCCCGACAAAAACAGCCGCCAAGCTATCCTGCAAGTCCACAACCAAGACCGCCCCTTACAAGGTGTCGATTTGGAATACTGGGCATCTCAAACCGAAGGCTGGAACGGTGCCGATCTGGCTTTGATGAGCAATCAAGCAGCGGTTGAGGCAATCCGCGACAGCCGTGCCCGTGGCATCACAGACGCAAACGCCATCCAGATAACGACAGAACACTTTACCTGCGCTTACAATCGGCTAGCAGAACAGCACAATATCCGTTAAATGAGTTATAAAAAGATTGGAGCGTATAGGTTGGGCAGCGCACAATGGTAACAGACCAACAGACAAGCGACATCCTGATATTAGAAGACGGACAAGCACCGCCAGAAGGGACTGTTCTGCCGCCGCGCCAGCCCCGCTGGTGGGATACATTAAATTACATTGGCGATCCCGATCGCTTCTGCCGGCAAAATCTGCAAGCTTATGGCCCCATTTTCCAAACCGGTGTTTTTAGCAACACCGCTGTCTTTGTCGGCTCGGCAAAAGCCATTCAAATGGCATTCAATGGCGACATGAAATATACAGAAATCGCCTTGCCAGCAACCACAACGGACATGTTTGGCGAGTACAGCCTATTTCAGCGCCCTGACTTGCACCGACAGCGCAAAAGCGCCCTGAGTGCCGGACTCGCCGGTCAAGCGCTAGAGGGATACTTGCCCCACATCAACCATGTTATCGCAAGCGGCCTGTCAGAATGGCCAAATTCCGGCAAAATCGCACTGTATCCAGCCGTAGAGAAGATTAGCTTTGACATCCTCGTACCGCTGCTGCTGGGAATTAATTTAGATGATGCCTCAAAAGATACTTTCGAGGGGCTGCCCGTCTCCTCGAAAGCCGAGCTGAAAGCTTTGTACAAGACATATTTTGACGGGTTCTATGGCTTGTTGAAATGGAAATCTCCTTTCACCGCTTACGGCAGGGGATGGAAAGCACGCGCCGCGCTGATTGAGTTCATGCGTGCGGTGGTGAAAAAGCGGCGAGATTCTGGCAGCGTCAGCGATCGCAAAGCAGACTTTCTCTCAATGATGCTCGCCAGCCAGCAAGAAAATCCCGATGGAATATTTAGCGATGCCCTGATTGAAAACCAGTGCTTGCTGCAATTGTGGGCGTCGCACTACGAAATCTCCGGACACGTTGCCTCCCTCATCTACGAAATCGGACGCCACCCGCAAGTAGCGCAGCGGCTGCGAGAAGAACAAAAAGCGATCGCTCCCGGGCAAAACCTCAGCGCCTTCTCCTCCCAACAGTTGAAACCGATGGTCTTTTTAGAAGCCACCATCAAAGAAACCCTGCGCTGCCTCCCTCCCAGTTCCACAGCCAGCCGCCGCCTCACCCAGTCAGTTGTCGTCGATGGCATCCTCTATAAAAAAGGCTGGGTTTTGATAGCAGAGCCGCGAATTGCCCACGCCATGCCAGAACACTTTCAGCAACCAGACGTATTCGAGCCAGAGCGATTTTTACCCCCGCGAAGCGAAGGCAAACTGTACGAATTTATCCCCTTTGGCGGCGGCGTTCACGCCTGTTTGGGGGCGCAAATGGCGATCGCAGTTGCCAAAGTCTTCACCTCTCACCTCCTGCGCCAGTTTGACTGGCACAGCCAAGGCGAACCCCAATTCGTGCAGTTCCCTCTCAAAAAAATTCGGGAAGATTATCAAATTGCGATCGCGCGGCGAGGCTAGTTCACCGTTTCTTTCTTGTCACAAATTACTGCAATCCAGAAACCCGGTTTCTCCAAGAAACCGGGTTTCTTTGTCTTCACCAATCAATTAAGAACGCGACTCGCCCCTGCACAGGTGAAAACATTTTCTCCCAAATCCCCCAATCCCCCTTTTCCCGGCTCCCATCAAAATAAAAGCCCTGCTGCTCCCTGAATCCGCTCTAGCGCCTCCACAGAACGGGGCAAAACGGGGAGGCGAACAATTGTTTGCTCCGGGAATAAATCAGCAGCAATTTCTTCACCCGGCTTGTAGCGGTTGTGGACAGCATAGCGCTGCTGCACCTGCATGGATTTGAGGGATTCAGTCAATCGCGCTTGCTCGGCAATAATCGCATCTCCTGTTTGAAAAACGCCGATAAATTCGGTGTGGTTGGGGTCTTTTAATTTTTTTTGCGCCTGCATCACTTGCTGCCGCAGTTTCCGCAACCGCCCCATTAAATCGACATTTCCTAAAACATTTTGATATTTCAACCAAAGTTTGAATATCCAGGCGAGCCAGTCTCCTAAAGCAGTCGGCATTTCCAAAAAGCGCAGCAGGTGCCCGGTGGGAGCGGTATCTAAAATAATCAGGTCTTGTTGCTTGTGTTCTAATAAATCTATGACGGCGATGAGAGAAAGCATTTCGTCAATACCCGGCAACGCTTGGGCGACTATCTGCCGCCACGCTTCGGGACCGTAGGCGAGTTGTACGGCACTTTCTTGATTTTTTTCGCCGCTTATCATTTCGGCGAGTTCCCAGAGGTAATCTTCGCGAAATTTATCGAGGACGAGCTGAGCGTCGATTTCTTGCGCGCTCAAATTGGGGGTAATTTGTTGCGGTTCGTGCCCCAATTTTTGCCCGAAGGCATCGCCGAGAGAATGGGCGGGATCGATGGAAATCAAGCGGATATTTTTGTCGGGGTGGCGCTGGGAAAGTGCGGAACCGATCGCGGCAACGACGGTGGTTTTGCCGACGCCGCCTTTGCCGCCGACGAGGAGGAGTTGGCGATTTTCGGCGAGAAAATCGCTGAAGCTGGGGGGGACTTTTTCGGGCCACTGCACGGGCTCTGGCGGGGCGATCGCGACGGTTTCGAGTTTTTGCACTTGTTCGAGCAGGCGATCGAGGGCTTCTGAGCCCAGGGGTTCGGCGGCTTGTTTGGGAACGGTAAAAACTGAGTGGTTTTCAGACTGGTTTTCGCGCAGGAGCAGGAATTTTTGCAGCAACTGCTGCTGTTCGCTGTAGCGATCGCGATCGGGTTCGGTTTCCGGGACGATAAAATTAACGAATATTCCGCCTTGGGGAATCTCTAGGGCTTTCAGGTTGGCGAGAAAGCGCTCGGTTTCCAGCCAGCTCATCGGCTCTGCGATCGCCACGGCATGACACGCCGTGAAAGTTGCATCCTGCAGCAAGCGCTTGCCTGCTTCCAAGTCGGATTTCATCTCTAGGAGAAAACTATCCGCTGCATCGGCAGTATAGCGCCCGGTAAAACTTTTGCTAATCACCCGATGTTTTTCTTGAAACAGCTCTAAGGAATCTAAGAGCACCTGTAAAAAATCCTTGAGCCGGAATAAATTGACCGAGTGCCCGGAAGGAGCCATATCCACCACCACGCGATCGGCCATTTTTTCCCCGAGCAGGCGTTGAATTTCCAGAAGTCCCATGAGTTCGTCTAAACCGGGCCAGCTCATGTCCCACACTGGCTTGAGGTCTTCTCCCTCCACGAAGCTGCCCCGCTCGACTAACAGCTCCAAAACACTGCCGTATTTGGCTTTGAATTCCTGCAGCAGCTTCTGGGCGTCGAGGGCTCTGACGCTGAGATTCGGCAAATCTGGAAGGGGTTTGGGCGCGTCTTCCACCGCCAGACGCAACACGTCCCCCAGGGAATGCGCGGGATCGGTGGAGAGCAAGAGAATTTGCTCGTCGGGAAATCGCCTCGCCCAGCGACGGGCGAACCCGCAGGAAAGGGTTGTTTTGCCTACTCCGCCCTTGCCGCTGAACATGGCCAAGTGGAGCGAGTCGTAGTGCTGCATCGTGGCGGTGAAAGAATGTATGTAAACCTAGCTTACAGCGATTCGCTGTCCCGATATGCGCTTCACGCCCGACACTGGCGCAAATTTAATCGATCGCGAGCGCTTCGAGAAGTCTTTCTTCGAGTTGACATCCTCTGCTGTTGATTGCCTGTTATTATTTTTCCGCCCTGTGCCGGTCTGTTTGTCTCCCATCCCGGCACGCTGGCAGTTTTTACTCAGCACTCTGCCCGCCCTCAGCTCTGACAAGCTGATAAGCTGATAAGCTGATAGCGTATAGCTAAAAGCTGCTAGTGGCACTCATGGAATGGCACCCAACCGATGCTCAAAGTTTGGCAATAATCGATCGCGAAATCGGGGAACACTCTTGGTCCCCGGCAGAATACGAGATCGTGCGGCGGGCAATCTACTCAACCGCTGACTTTGAGTACAAGTCTCTGATTCGCTTCTCGGATCAAGCTCTGCAATCTGGAGCGGCGGCGCTGGCGGCTCGCACGACTATCGTGGTGGACGTGCCAATGGTGCAGGTTGGCATCGCACCGCACATTCAACACACCTTTGCCAATCCAGTCTACTGCAGCATGGAGGCCATCACGCGGCCTCAAAAAGAAAAAACTCGCACGGCTTGGGGGATTGAAACCCTAGCCAGACGCTATCCCGAGGGAATTTTTGTGGTGGGGCAGTCGCAAACAGCGCTCACTTCTCTCGTGGAGCTGATTGAGGGCGAGGAAATCCGACCGGCTCTGGTGATTGGCACGCCCGCCGGCTTTGTAGACGTGGACGTGGCCAAAGGCCGCTTGAATGATTCTTTGGTGCCTCACATTCGCATTGAGGGACGCAAGGGCAGTGCGGTGGTTGCCGTGGCGATCGTCAACGGGCTGGTGGATTTGGCATGGCAAGCTTACGGGCAAGAAAGTAGCGCCGTTTTGTAAGCGGAAGACGTGCAACTTTTTCCGCAGGGGATGAAAGCATTTGCGGAGAAAAACTCGGCTTTTCCCGATCGCAATCGCGCCCGATCGCGTCCGATCGCGACTTGCAGACACGGGCAGAAGTCCGATTGCCGCGATCGCCGATCTGCCACTGCTGGCGATCGCCAACTTTTACAATCCGTTTCGTCAAACCAGTTCAGCTTTAAGTTTCAAAAATGGCGATTTCTCACTCAGCAAAACCCAGACAAACTCTCGATAATATGTTAAAATTGTAAGGAAAAAAGGCCCCCTTAAAATTTCGCCAACAAACGCAAGCGATTGAAGAATCCCTCGAATTGGAGACCTGCTGATTATGAACAGTTTTATTGTGATGGCGGAGATCGTGAAAGATCCGCAGTTGCGCTACACGCAAGACAATAAGAAACTCGCCGAGATGCTGGTGCAATTCCCCGCCCTAAAAACAGACGATCCGCCGGCAACCTTGAAGGTGGTGGGGTGGGGAAATTTAGCAGAGGAAATCTGCGATCGCTACCGGGAAGGCGATCGCGTCGTCATCGAAGGGCGCTTGAGCATGAACACCGTCGATCGCCCGGAAGGCTTCAAAGAAAAACGCGCTGAATTAACCGCCTCTCGCATCCACAGCCTCAAACCAGAGAATCTCACCAGTTCTGCGCCAGCTTCCAAAAGCCCCCCCAGCAATGTCGTTTCGATTAGCTCTCGCAACCAACCCGAGAAAACACCGCGCTGGAGCGAACCCCCCGCCAAATCCGAGCCGGCGAATCCCGATTACTCAGCCCCACCCGCAAAATCCCAAACTCCGCCGCCGCCAGCCCCAGAGGAACGCGAACCCTATGTTCGCAACGAACCGAGCCCGGACGACATCCCCTTCTAAATTGACATCCACTTATAGGGTTTCTATTTGAGGCGCGAAACCTCTTCAAACCCGCTTTGAAGTAGGGGCGGGCGTGCCCGCCCTGTTCGAGGTTTCTAGCCCTCACCTCCGTTCGCCAATCAAAAGAATCGTTATAAATTGTCTTCTAAAGCCTTTAGAATTCCCTAAATTTTTTGAGTAGGTAAGCCTAAATAATTGCTGGCGAACGTGTGCCCCTTCCATCCCGAAAGCTCCCCCTTTTCCCGGCAGAGATTTCCCTTGCTTTGCCGGTTCGGTAGAGCGAGAGCATTACCCGACTAATGCTGAAAATTAGACAAACTCACCGAGAAACTCGAAAATGTCTTCATCCCAGCAAGGTTCTGGCCACAGCCAGAGCAGGTGAGTAATGACATCGGTGGCAATGTCGTCGAGATCGTCCCGTTCAAATAAGTCTGCCAAGGCAGTTTCGTCGCGATCGCGCAGGGGCGCTAAGGGAGCAGCGTGACTGTCAATATCTGTGAGGGTTTCTGCCCACGCAATCGCGATCGCCTCCCGCGCTGGCTGCTCTGATTCATTAGGTGAAGATTTCCATTCCAAAAAGCGACGCAAACTTCTGGACGGGTTAGACGCCACTGCCCGCAAGCTAAAGCGAATTAGCTCTGCCAGGGCTGTATCTGGGGGTTCGCTAAAAGCACTCATAATAAGAAAACACCCGTTTGGTGCGATTGCAGTAGGGAAACGATCTGAAGCTGATTGAGAGCAGATTGATTCAGGCGAGTCGCGTGAAGCGCTAGCTATCGCGGGGAGCGAATCGCCTTCTCGCGACGCTCTACGCCCCGAAGCGCCTCGCCGGCTTTTACCCAAATTCTAACCAGCACGTTTCCCAGAGGATGGAACTCTCAGAAACGAGTTATGAAAAAAACTTTATCTTTTCAGGGAAGAAACCGAGCGAGGAAGAAACCGCTGCGGGCGCAAGATGGCCGCATCACCTGCTTTTCCGGTGAGGGCGCGTGCAGCGCCAGAAAAACGAGAGCGCGAATCGCTGCCATCAGCCACGAACGCTCACAAACTTTTAGCACCCTGCTCACCGGACGAGATCGAAGCAATCTGTACAGGAAATTCTAGCTCGATTAGCTGCAAGTCAAACACCCGGGCAAAAGCGTCCGCCACTGCCCGACGAACCGAGTTTATCTCGATATCGGGGACGAACTGTGCCAAACTGCCCACCGGCTTGTCTGCGATGCCGCAGGGGACGATGCGCTCAAAACCTTCTAAATTGGGGCAGACATTGAGCGCGAAGCCGTGCATCGTAATCCAGCGACTGGCTTTGATGCCGATCGCGGCCACTTTTCGGCCCTCGTGCCAGACGCCGGTCAAACCAGGGAGGCGCGAACCCTCCAGCCCCCAGACTGCCAGCACTTGAATCAGCACCTCCTCCAACTGGCGCAAATACCAGTGCAAGTCTGGGCGGTGGCGGCGCAGGTTGAGAATCGGATAGCCCACCAACTGCCCCGGGCAGTGGTAAGTCACCTCTCCTCCCCGCTCGACTCGGTGGACTTCCCAGTCGCTGCCGTTGGGGTCGAATTTGAGAAAGTCCAAAGTCGCCCCCTGCCCGAGGGTGTACACCGGCGGGTGCTCTAGCAAAATCAAGACATCTTCTAAGTCGGGGTTGTCCCGGCGATCGGCCAGCAAAGACTGCTGAATGGCCCGAGCCCGGGTGTAGGGCACCAGTCCCAAATCGTACAGCCAGCAGCAGCGCGGGAGGCGATCGGTTGGCCCGCTGGAAGGGCGCGCGTTACTCGAAACCATGTAAAAAATCAAGAGGGTTTTAACTCAAATTTAGAGAAAAATCGCGGGAAAAATATGACGATTTTTCAAGGAATGCAACAGATTTTAAAGAGACGGGCAATCTGTCTGTTCTCCACAATACAAAGTGATAGGGTGTAAGTAGAACCTATTCTTGGAGGAAAGGACTTGGTTGGGACAACCCCATCTCGAGGCGGCGAGGGAGGCGGTTGCAACTGGATAAGTTTATACAGATGGGTGCGCCACCCTCAAGAGAAAAATCCGCCAGACCGCCTGCGTGCAGTGCCAAGAGTCAGCGACTCCTGATGAGCCGGCTCAAAGCCCCCCCTCTCGCTCTTTGAAGGCGTGCAGGACAGGCGCAGCAGGCAAGGTCAAAAGCTCGAAAAAGGCCAAAAGCCAAACTCGCGACAACTTTCGGCTCCGTTCTGGGCCAAGTATGCCCTTAAAAACGGGCGATCCCATTGGTTCTAGGAAAGCGGTAAACCCCGCCCCGCTTTCCCCCCTTCCCGAAAGGACAAAGGATGAAAGGGCAAAAACGAATTGATTCCGCCTTGCGTCTGGTGCCTTTCTCTATATTGGGGTATTCAGCGGGAACATGAGATATGAAGCTTGTTATCCAGGGCAAAAATATTGAGATCACCGAGGCGATTCGTGAGTACGTCAATCAAAAGATAGAAAAAGCGGTGAGCCACTTTCAGCACATTACCACTGAAGTAGACGTACACCTGTCAGTGGCTCGCAATCCCCGGATAAATCCCAAGCAGTCGGCTGAAGTGACGATCTACGCCAACGGGACTGTTATCCGTGCGGAAGAAAGCAGCGAAAACTTGTATGCCAGCATCGATTTGGTGGCGGACAAGATTTCTCGCCAACTGCGGAAATATAAAGAAAAACGTAACGATCGCAAGACTCAGGATCAGCCCAAAACCAGCGAGGTTGTTCCTCAAGAGCCAGTGGTGACGAACCTAATCGGCGATCGCACCCCCGAACTACCATCGGAAGTGGTGCGCACGAAGTATTTCGCCATGCCGCCGATGACGATACAAGAAGCCTTGGAACAGTTGCAGCTCATCGATCACGATTTCTACATGTTCCGCAATGCGGAAACCGGCGAAATTAACGTCATTTACGAGCGCAAGCACCACGGCGGTTACGGGGTGATTCAACCCCGCAACGGCAACGGCAACGGCAAAAACGGCAAATCTGCCGCAAGCAATGCAGCAGAAAAGTCGCCCGCTAAAGCCTGAGTTTCGCTAGCAGTAAGGATTGGCAGGGAGGGCCATGCTCTCCCTGCTTTTGCTATTTGTGATAGACTTGCAAGTAAATTGCGGGTCGCCGGGGGTTTTTAAGAGAACAGCGGGATAAAAGTGCTAGCAGCCGGCGGTTTTAACGCCCGTAGCTTTCCCATTCTTCCTCGCGCAACCGCTGCAGCTCCTGTGCCGTAAACGGATTCTTGCCCGCTTTTAGGGCAGCAATCCAGCCCTGCCGTTGGGATTTTTTCTCTTTATATTCTTTTTGCGTTTGAGAACCTAGTTTCTCAATCCAGGCGACATAAGCCTGAAAATCTTCTATCGCGCCTTTCTTATTGCCAGTTAGCGCCCTCGCGATACCGCGACTGTCCAGAATATATGCACTGGGCATGAGCGCCACCGCTTTTTCGCAGGCAAACATGACATCAGCGGCACTTCCGTGCAGGCTGCCATACCTGCACAGAGTATTCCACGAATCGGCATAAATGTCAAGGGTGGGATCGAACTTTTGGGCTTGCGCGTAGGCGGCTAGTGCTTCCTTCACTTTCCCGTCTCTTACCAGCTCTTCTCCTTTTTTCAGTAACGCTGAAGCAGCCAACTGCCGTGCTTTTGCCTCAGACTGGAAATCTAAACTCGGCTCGAGTTGCAAAGCTTTCTGAAATTCCGCTACCGCCCCTTCAATATTGCCCGCTTTGGCTAACTCTTCGCCCTTCTTCACGAACTCTGAAGCGTCTGCTAGTTGCTTTGCTTTTACTTGCGGATCGAGCTTTAAGCTGGGATTCCACTTGAGGGCTTTGCGGAAACTCTCCACTGCTGCTTCAATATTCCCTCCTCTAGCTTGCTCCTCACCTTCCTGCACCAGATAGAGTGCGGCTGCTGTCAAGATGGAATTGTTTTGGCAAACTGCCAGCGTCTCCAAGTCTTGAGGATGGGTGACGAGATAATCTTCTAGCCAAGTGCAACCCCTAGAGAGCAGTTCGTCCAACTTTTCCACTCGCCATATCCTTGCGGTTTTGTCAGAAGAGGCGGTGGAAAGGCGCTTACCGTCGGGGCTGAAATTGGCGCTGTTGAGATTAGCTTGATGCCCCTTTAGCTCCTCCAGTAGCCTGCCGGAGCTATCCCAGATCCGGGCGGTGTCGTCAGAAGAGGCGGTGACTACGCGCTCGCCGTCGGGGCTGAAAGAAGCGCTGCTGACAAAACCCTGATGCCCTTTTAGCTCAGCCACGAGCTTGCCGGTGCTATCCCAAATCCGAGCGGTTTTGTCATAAGAAGCGGTGACGACGCGCTCGCCGTCGGGGCTGAAAGAAGCGCTGCTGACAAAACCCTGATGCCCTTTTAGCTCAGCCACGAGCTTGCCGGAGCTATCCCAAATCCGAGCGGTATTGTCAACAGAAGCGGTGACGACGCGCTCGCCGTCGGGGCTGAAAGAAGCGCTG
>CAYOOD010000032.1:0-69917 GCA_964405435.1 uncultured bacterium | reverse complement strand
ATATTCTGACTGGATAGGAATTACATGACTATCATATCATATATGTGCAACGCCGTCTTTGTAGTCGTATTCTTTGCAGTGACCGGTAACGTGCTTGCCCCAGATAATGCTCTTGCGGTTTTCCAGTTCGCGAGCGAATGCCAGACAGGCAACGCCGTAGCATTCTGCGCCGATGGGTTTGTCCGCTTTCAAGAAGCTGAGGATGAGGGCGTGAATGACGTCGTTGTTTGCCAAATCGACGATCGGACCGCTGCCGCCTACGATCAGCAGGGCGTCGAATTGTGACAGAAACGTCTTCTCTACTTCGTCGAGCTTCTTGTAATAAGCCTCCAAGTCTCTGATCAGAGTCGGAGAGCTGAAGTACGGCATGATAGGAATCAACTCGGACAAGTTAACCGGGTTGTCCAGACGGGGCGAGGAGTCGATCGCTTTCACCTTCTCGGCGACTTCCGCAGAGGTGACGGAGCGTCCCAGGGGCGGATCGATGTATTCAGGGTCCATGCTGGGAGGAAGCGCTACAGGCCGCTTGCCTTTGGGAGTGGCAAACGTCACTTCATATCCTGCTTTGTCGAAGGTTTCCAGGGGACCTATCAATTCCTCACCCCAGAAACCCCATTCGGACAGCACAATTAGAATCTTTTTGGTCATTGGGTTTTCTTACCTTCTCAAAAGCTTCGATCTTGGCCCTGATAAGGAGTCATGCAGTTTGGCTGTCGAACAGCCAAAACCGATCTCGATGCGTCAGCAGGTACGAAGTTTCCTAGATTACATTCATACCTGCGTATTTTCCTCAATTCCAAAATAAGTATGACATTGCTCTTGTGGAATCGGGAAGTGGTTTCATAATTTTTTAAGAATTAGCTCGGATCAATTCCCTCACAGATACACATCCAGATAAGGATGGTTGCAGCAAACGGGGGAAAGATCCAATCAGCAGGGGGGAGGTGGAGAAAGAATAAATCCCAGGGATTGTTAATTTTACCGCTGCCCGATCGCTCCGTCAACTGCCACGCGCCCTTCCTGTAGTGTCATGGGATTTTGCCGTTAATATCAGGCCCTACTCACAACTGAAGAAAGCGACTGGGTTGCTGGTGTCGCCAAAGGCGCGATCGGGCGGTTGGGACAGAAATCTAGTTCCCGGACAAGTTCCAAGTATTTCGACTTAGACTGCCTGGAGAATTAAAAAACGCCCCAATGACCGACCTATAAGGGATGTAGCATCTGAGTTGGAAAATGGCCTAAAAAGGCTCTAGAACTCGAAAGTCGTTCGCAGCGTGCCGATGACCACATCTGAGTTGTCAGAGTTTTGGTTGGGAGCAGTGAGCCAGATCGCGCCCGGGGTGATGGAAATATTGTCGCTCACCTGGTATTTGTAGAAAGCTTCAACGTGCAAGGGGGTGTCGCTGCGGATATCGCGCCCTTCAAAGCTGGTCAGGTAGGGTTCTGCACCGACGACAATCCCGCCCAAGTTGCCCTGTTTGCCCAAATCGGGGAAAGCCAGGGTGAGAGCATAATTCCAAATTTCCGCATCGCCTGTGGCGATCGCCCGCACTTTCGTCAAACCAACCCAACCGCCGATCGTAAAGCGGGGGCTGACTCTCCAGGACATTTCGCCGCCGTAGGAGTTGGCAACGGTGGCATAAGGCAACAGGGCGTTGTACATCGCACCCGTGCCCGTATAGCCGGCAATGCCAAAGAAAGTGCTGTTGTCCCCAAAGGAAAAATTGCCGGGGCCGAAGTAGGCGTGGTTGTAGGTAAAGGCCACGCCGAATTTCTGACTGGGCCGCCAAGTGAGCTGTGCGGTTGTGGAATAGTCGCCATTGAAGAAGCCACTGCCGGGACTGGGGACAGACGCTTCACCGGCTAAATAACCAGCACTGAGGGTGATTTTGTCGTTCAAGCCGTAAATCAGCCCGATTCCAGAGCCACCACCCAAGCGTTTGATGGGATTTCTCTGGCCGAAAACCGATAGAGAAGTTCTGCCGCCGTCGTAATCTTCAAACGGGGTGAGGGTAGGAGCGTAATCGGCGTGAAGTCCGCCAAAACCTTGAACAACGCTGAGCAACTTGTCGGTGACGGGAAACCAGTAATGCAGCGTCACCAAGCCGAGCAGGCTGGTGTTCGTCCATTCGCCGTACCACTGATAGCTCTGAATGCCTTCGCGAGTGCCAAAGGGGTTGAAGAAACTGTTGTTGATGTTGAGGGTATCGCCGTAGTTGAGCGCGCGGGCGTTGCCAGTTGTCAAGCGGGTGACTAGCAAATCTTTGCCGGTAAAGCTGGTATTTAAGCTGAGGCGAACGCGCTGCTGCAAGACGGGGACGTTATCGCCAGATCCGTCGCCAAAGGCATCGGTGAGAACGAAGTTAGCGATGCCGCTGAGTTTGGTGGTGGTAGAGAACTGGTTGGCTTCCAGTTCGGCGGTGCGGGCTTCCAGGGCATCGACGCGACCGCGCAAGGTGGCGAGTTCGGCGGCGAATTCGTTAGCGAGTCGCTCGATGAGAGCTAAATCTTGTCGGGTGGCGAGGTTGGAGGTGTTGGGGTTGCCGATGAGTTGGGCGATCGCGTCCAAGCAGGCATTCAAGCCGGCGGCGAATTCGTAGCGCGTCATGGCGCGGTTGCCCCGGAAGGTGCCGTCGGGATAGCCGGCGATGCAGCGATAGCGCTCGACGAGATTCTGCAAGGCTTGAAATGCCCAGTCGGTGGGTTGCACGTCAGACAGTTGCGAAATCGAGTTGACTTGCGCCATCGGATCGTCGCTGTCTGGAGCGTTGCTGCTGTCTGGAGCGATCGGATCTGAGAAGGGGGAAGGTGCGGATGGCTTCCCAGCTTCGGCAAAATCCTCAACGCCGGCGAGTGGCGGTTCTGGGGAAGCGGCGGTTGCGGGCGATTCGGGAAGGGTTTCCCATTCGCTAGCGATCGCTGCAGGCGCAGTTTCAGCCAGAAGCTGGGAAGTTTGGGGCGCTTGCGCCGCGACAAGTCCTTTTTTTAATGGCGCTCTTGTACTGCTGTCGGCTGCAGCGATCGCCCCGGCAGACAAAGCCAGCGTGGCTGCTGTTAGGCTCGTACTAACTAGCAAAACTTTTCCCAAAACCATTTTTTTTTCTGCTCTCCTGCCTTAAGGTTGATAAGGGATTTTAATAAGTTGGCGGCAATTGGATTTCAGATTTTTCAGCCTTTTGAGGGGCGATCGCCAATTGCTCTTCTTGCTTTCTTAGAAAGCCAAGCGCTCTCACCTCTTGCCCCCATTTCAAAAGCGCTGTGTAATAACTCTTTATAGCACGCCTCGTTGAATTGGCAAGCGGCAAGAATCTCTTATCGATTCATTACCTTTTCATTAGCTTTTCATTTTTTTCACTCCTTCCCCTCTCGTCTCTGCCGCGCCCCTCTCCTACTGGCTCACTCGCCCTGATACGCTCGGGGGGCAGGCTGAGACAGAACAGTAGCAATGGCTTGCAAATCCATCCACCACTGCTGTTTGGGGCGCTGATAGGTTTTGTCCACCATGCGGGGCAAGTCGCTGAGGTCGAAAAACTGCACCTGAGAGCCTTGCATTCCCATAAACGCACCCGCAGGCGAGACTTTTTGCGCCTCCTCGATCAGGAAGTCGAGACTTTTGGCGGCGAATCGCGTTGCCTGGATGCGATCGAAGGGAGAGGGATCGCCGCCTTGCTGCAAGTGTCCGAGAATCGCTTGGCGCACCTGAAAGACGTGCCGCCCTTCTTCCTCAAACAGGGAGCAGATGAAATTAGTGTCGTAAACGGGATTGGCATTTTCATTGCAAATCACCAAGCCGACTCGCTTGCCATGCTTGAACCCGGAAATCAGGTGAGAGAGATCGCGCTGGAGGTTGGCGAGGGTGACGCCTTCTTCGTGGATGTAGGCTTGTTCGGCTCCGGTGGCTAAACCGCTCATCAAAGCCAGATAGCCGCAGTAGTGCCCCATGACTTTAACGATGAAACAGCGATTGGAGGCGACGGCAGACTGCTTGATTTTGTCAACGGCTTGAATGATGTTGTTGAGAGCGGTATCGGTGCCGATGCTGAGTTCGGCACCGGGGAGGTTGTTGTCGATGCTCGCGGGCACGCAGAGGATGGGAATGTTGAAGGCGGGGAAGGTGTCGCGCTGAGAATACATTTGGTAGGCGGCATCGTAACCCGCCCAACCGCCGAGAATCAGCAGTCCGTGGATGTCGTGGGCTTCGATGTGGCGGGCGATCGCGTAGAAGTCTTTGGCTTGGGGGATTTTGCGGCTGGTGCCCAATTCCGAGCCGCCGGTTGTCGCCCAGCCGCGAACGCTCAACCAGTTGAGTTCTTTGATTTTGCCTTCGATGAATCCTCGGAACCCGTGTTCGATGCCGAGGATAGTATGACCTCGATCGATGCCGAAGCGGGCGAAGGCTCGGACTGCGGTATTCATGCCGGCGGCGGCAGCACCGGCGTTCATCACGGCGAGGCGCAGGGGTTTGTTATTGGATGAGGGCGGTTGCGGCTTCGCCTGCATCAGGGTAAAGAGGGTATGGTAGGCTTCTTTGAAGCTGCTGCCGCGCAGGGACATGGCTTTGTCGTAATCGCCCGCCGAGATGGCACTGGCGACGGCGCGGGTTTGATCGACGCAGTGCATGAGAGGGGATTTGGCGACGCGGTTGCGCCGCATTCCGACGAGTACCGGATCGGCGTTTGGGGGGGAGGAGAGGATTTCTTCGACGGCTGCGTAGCCGAGGATGGTACTCAAGTTGCGATCGAAGGCGCTGGGCGCGCCGCCGCGCTGGACGTGACCTAAGATGGTGACGCGGGTATCTTCGCCGAGGCGTTCTTCCAAGACTTTTCGGATGTCGTCGCTGCGAATGGGATTGCCCTGGCGATCGCGCGATCCTTCTGCGACAATGATAATGCTGTCTCTACGTCCGGAGTCGCGCCCTGCTTTGAGGACGGCGCACATCTGATCTTGCCAGTTATCCGTTTCCGGCGGGCGCTCTGGAATCATCACCCAGTCCGCACCGGTTGCCAGTGCCCCCATCAGCGCCAAATAGCCGCAGTTGCGCCCCATGACTTCGACAACAAAGGTGCGCTGGTGGCTGGCGGCAGTGGAGGAGATGGCGTCGATCGCTTCGGTAATCCGGTGCAGCGCCGTGTCGGTGCCGATTGTCATGCTGCTGCCGTACATGTCGTTATCGATCGAGGCGGGCAACCCGACAATTTTTAAATAGGGATGGCACTCGGCGACTTCTTTGCTGATTTCGCCCCGCTGCATCAATTCTGTGACGAGTCCAGACCATTCTCTGCGGAAAACATCGGCTCCGGTGAGGCTGCCGTCTCCGCCGATGACGACTAAGCCGTCTATTTCCAGTTCTAGGAGGTGGCGGGCAGCTTTGAGCCGTCCGGCGCGCGTGCAGAAGTCTTTGCTGCGGGCGGAGCCGATGACGGTGCCCCCCCGATGCAAGATGCCGCCTACGTCGTCCCAATTCAGCAGGCGGATGCGATCGCCCCCTTCCACCATACCCTGATAGCCTTCGTAGATGGCGCACACTTCTACGCCTTTTTCCAGTGCCGCCCGCGCGATCGCCCTGACTGCTGCATTCATCCCCGGCGAGTCGCCCCCACTGGTTAAGACGCCTATCCGTTTTGTACAAATTGCTGCCATATTCCCACCCTTTTTAATTTAACTTAACTGTACTTATCCATAATCGAAACAAAGCCACTAGGGGCGAGAAATCGAATCGCCCCGACGCGCCGCTCGTCAAGCGCGAGAACCTAGAGCGCCGACAAGCAACTCTAGCAAAGGCTGTTGCGTTAATTGCATCGCCCCGGGGAAGCGCGAAGAAGCACGACAACTAGGATAGGAATGAAAGTTTAACTCAGCCTCGATACTTTTAGCTTTTTTTAACGATTGCCGCTTTTCGGGCGTGCCGTTCTCGTGACAATCCCCCGGCGGTTGCGGGGGCTGTTAGGATGCCTGCCAGAGCTGGGGCGATCGCGGTTCTATCAAGACTTGCAAATATTTCTCACAAACTTAATAACTAGATGCTGCCATCACCGCTCGAACTCTCGATCGGAAAATTCTTTCTTATCAAAAACCATAAAAATCTCTCAAACTCGTTACAGAGGGCAGCCACGGGGGGCTGCCCCTACTTTCTGGTAACGTCTATATGGGAGGCTCCGCCTCCAGTCAAAAGGAGAAGAAGGAGAATTTTAAAAATCGACAGATGGCAAACCAGCCAGCGCCATTGCCACTTCGCAATCGCTGTACGCAGACTCGCTCAACTTTCCGGCTTGATAGTCGATATATGCCTGCATGTCAAAATGCCCGTGCCCGCAAAGATTAAACAAAATCGTCCGGCTGATTCCTTCCTCCTTGCAGCGCAATGCTTCATCGATCGCCCCTTTAACCGCGTGATTGGCTTCCGGTGCCGGCACGATTCCCTCAGCGCGAGCAAAGGTAATACCCGCTGCAAAACAGTCGATCTGTCCGAACGCTCTCGGCTCGACTAAACCCAATTCTACAACGTGACTCACCAGCGGTGCCATCCCGTGATAGCGCAACCCGCCCGCGTGAAATCCTGCCGGCACGAAAGTGCTGCCTAACGTGTGCATTTTCACCAGCGGGGTGAGGCGCGCGGTGTCGCCAAAATCATACGCATATTTGCCCTTTGTCAGTGTCGGGCAGGCGGAAGGTTCTACGGCTACAATTTTGCCGATTTGTCCTTCGCCGCGAAGTTGAGCGCCGAGGAAGGGAAACACAATCCCCGCGAAATTGCTGCCGCCCCCCGTGCAGCCGACAATGACATCGGGATAATCCCCCGCCATTTCTAACTGGGCGATCGCTTCCAACCCGATGACAGTTTGGTGCAATAAAACGTGATTGAGAACGCTGCCGAGGGCGTACTTAGCCCGCTCGTCTTGTGCAGCAACTTCTACCGCTTCGCTAATCGCAATTCCCAAACTTCCGGTGCTGTCGGGATGCTCTGATAATATCTCGCGTCCGGCGTTTGTTTCGGTGCTGGGGCTGGCAACAACTCGCGCTCCGTAAGATTCCATTAAAGCGCGACGGTAGGGTTTTTGCTGATAGCTGACTTTGACCATATACACGAGAATTTCTAGGTCAAACAACGCCCCAGCAAAGGCGAGAGAAGAGCCCCACTGTCCGGCTCCGGTTTCGGTGGTGAGGCGCTTGACACCGGCTTGCTTGTCGTAGTAAGCTTGGGGTACGGCAGTGTTGGGTTTGTGACTCCCGGAGGGGCTGACACCTTCGTATTTGTAATAGATTTTGGCGGGAGTGTCGAGGGCTTTTTCCAGGCGTCGGGCGCGGTAAAGGGGAGTAGGTCGCCACTGGCGGTAAATCGATCGCACCTCTTCGGGAATTGCTATCCAGCGATCGCGGCTGACTTCTTGTTCAATCAGCGCGTCGGGAAAAAGCGGCTGCAAATCTGCTGGAGAAATTGGCTTTCCGGTGCCGGGATGCAGCACGGGCGGCAGGGGTGCGGGCAAGTCTGCCTGAATATTGTACCAGGCTTGAGGCATCCGATCTTCGGTCAAGAGATATTTAATCGTATCCATTTCGCTGCGTTTGAGTTAGGACTTATTAAGAGCGTGCAGAAAATAATACCCCGGCGGGGGTTTAAACCCCCGCCTCATAACTAAAGTCGGTTAAAACCGACTAAAATGGAGTCTCTGCATGTGATTCAGTCGGATTTATCCGACTTGAGCTAAAAGCCTGTGGGTTTAAACCCACGGCGGGGTAAAACTGTCAGATATAATTATCCTTTACCACAAGTTGGGACAAACGCAATAAATTTCAAATCGTTTTTACTTTTTCAGCCATGTCACAACCGAAAATATATATCACTCGCCGCCTGCCGATCGCTCTAGATAGCCTGCACCAAACCGCACGGGTAGAAATTTGGCCAGAACGCCAGCCGCCCCCTTACGAAATGTTGCTGGATAAGGTAAAACAGGTGGATGGTTTGCTCTGCTTGCTCACCGATCGCATTGACAAACCGCTAATAGAAGCCGGGGCATCTCTCAAAGTTATCAGTCAGATGGCAGTCGGCTACGATAATATTAACATAGCGGCGGCAACAACTCGCGGAATTCCTGTGGGGAATACTCCCGGCGTTCTCACTGACGCAACGGCTGATTTTGCTTGGGCGTTGCTGATGGCAGCAGCGCGGCGCGTGGTGGAGGCGGATAAGTTTGCGCGCGCCGGCGAGTGGAAAACGTGGGAGCCAGATTTGTTGCTCGGTGCTTCTGTCGCGGGCGCGACGCTGGGCATCGTCGGATTTGGGCGCATCGGGCAGGCGATCGCTCGTCGCGCGTCGGGTTTTGACATGCGCGTCCTGTATTATAGCAGGCATCGCTGCAGTGCAGAATTAGAGCGATCGCTGGGGGTAGAGTATAGAGAATTTGAAGATTTGCTGCAGGCGTCCGATTTTGTGACGATTCATACCTCTTTTTCTCAGGATAGCTATCACTTGTTCGACGAGCGCCAGTTCGCGCTGATGAAATCTTCTGCGATTTTGATTAATACAGCGCGGGGAGGGATTGTCAATCCAGAGGCGCTCTACCGCGCCCTTTCCAGCGGCAAAATCGCCGGCGCGGCACTGGATGTGACGGAACCCGAACCGATTCCCAGCGACAGCCCTTTACTGAGTTTGGAGAATTTAGTTATCGCTCCTCACATCGGCAGCGCCTCTCGTCAAACGCGGGAGAAAATGGCTGAAATAGCGCTTGACAATCTCATCGCCGGATTGAAGGGCGATCGCTTGCCTTATTGCGTCAATCCTGACGTTTACGCTCGGCAAGAGTGATTTTTCTAAACCGCAAAGAAGCAAAGAACGCAGAGTAAGATTGTAGGTTGGGTTTCGTTCCTCAACCCAACCAGAGATTTTCCCCTTGATTGCAGTATTCTGTCAGCTTGGAGGCTTTCTTCCCTACAGAAAACTTTTCCCCTGAATCTCCTATCCCCGAATCCCCGAATCCCGGCAACGCTGCAATTTTCCCAAATAAAAAACCCCGCGCTCCCAAAGCGGCGGGGCTCATACCAAGAGAAAACCAAATTTTAGCAATCGCCGCGACAATCTAGCTAGCAGTAATCGGTTCGCGCGCCGCGCTAACCGTTCCATTTGTGGAAGCGCCATTGCCGGGGGCGGCGGATTTGACCGAATCGCCGACATAGATGCCGAGCGATCGCGCGGTTTGTACCATAAACCCATTCGGATCGACGGGGGACGGGCAGCGCTGTTCTTCGTGGCACTTTCTGACGAGCCGAATGACTTGATCGAGGGGCTTGCTCTCGACTTTGCCCGCTTCCCAAACCACCAGACGGTTGTACTGTTCTTGCTCGATTAAATCTACCGCTTTGATGCCCATTGCCGTGGCTAACAGGCGATCGAAGGAAGTCGGCGTGCCGCTGCGCTGAACGTGTCCGAGAACCGTGACGCGAGCGTCTACTTCATCCATGCCGCAGAACTGTTTCTGTTCCAAATTGCAGAGCTTTTGGCTGTATTCTTTGATTTGTTTGGCGACGATTTCGCCAATATTTTTGTCGATTTTGCCTTCGGCATTCTTGACGCCTTCTGCTACGATAACTAAGGCAAATTTGCGCTTTTCCTGACGCAGCGTAGAAAGTTTTTCGCAAATTTTTCCGACGGCTTCCTCATTCAGTTGCGGCGTCAGTTCGGGAATCAATATCACGTCTGCCCCGCCGGCAATTCCCGCGTGCAGCGCCAAGTGACCGGCATCTCGCCCCATCACCTGCACCACCATCACCCGTTCGTGGCTGGCTGCCGTGAAAGTGAGGTTGTAAATCGCTTCGGTAACGGTATTGACTGCTGTATCAAATCCCACGGCTCGTTCGGTAAACGGAACGTCGTTATCGATGGTTTTGGGGACTCCAATCATGTTCCATTTGCCCTTGAGCGCCAAATGGTAGATAATATCCAAGCTACCGTCTCCTCCGATCGCGATCAAGCCATCCAGCCCCAATTTCGTGTAGCCTTCTATTATCTTTTCAGCGACTTCCGGTTTTTCGGTATCTCCTTTGCTGAGAGAACCCAAGACGCTGCCGCTGAGGAATTGCAAAACATCAAGCCCCTGAAGCAGCCCCGGAATATCATAGCCGTGTTCGTTTAATTTCAAGTCTTCTGGCTTGCTGTCGCCTTTCGCCACGTCTATAAATCCGTCAGTTCCGTAAGGAATGCCGTAAATCTCCCAGCCTTTTCTGGTGGCGCACTTGACTGCCGCTCTGATAACAGCGTTTAATCCGGGGCAGTCCCCGCCGCTGGTGAGAATTCCAATCCTTTTTGGCTTGCTCATAACCTTACAGCTCCTACAAAGCTGGCTGAAGACAGCGTTCTATCTTATTCTGGCTGCTTTGATTGATTCAGCCTTCCTCGCTACCACCCCAGCCTTTACATTTATACTAGCACCTTTTCCAAGGATTGACAGAGCAATTTAGCCTATTGTCGTTAATCCCTGACAGGAGAGAAAATCTTTTAAATCTATGGTAAACTTTGGGAAAATTTTCCAGCACGGACGGGTTTGTTGATATTGTCATCAGGTGGTAGAGAGTGCTGACTTCTCCCGTCCTTACTGCGCCGGAGGAAGTGGGAAAATTTCAAAAAAGCCGCTGACAATCTGAAAATATTCTTAAATAAAGTTGTCAGGACGGCTAACGATTGCCGCGCCAATCTGCAAACAAACTTATCAGTACAACCGCGTTATTTGCGCCGTCTTTGTAGGGGCGGTTCGCGAACCGCCCCTACAGATAATTTTTTGTATTGTATCGAAAGGATGCGAACTCAAAAATTAAATTAATATAAATTTTTCTATCCCGGCAAGGGATTCGGGCGAGCTTGCAGCGATAAGGAGGCTGAGCCTCAAAAGTCTAGTACCCGGGCTGAGCCCGGGTACTAGAGAAGACTTTTCTCTACTCAGCACTCAGCACTCATAACTGAGCACTTTGCGCGATCGCTCACAGCAGAATCTGTTCCGGCTTGTAGCTTTCGATCGCCTTGACATATTGAGCGCGTTCAAACGCCGAAGCATCCGGCGAGTTGAGCTGGCTCAAGCTGCCTTGCATTTGCTGAACGGAGTGATACTCGTTTTCCTCCATCCATTCCACCATCTCGCGCTCGATAACGCTGAGGTGAGAAATGCCGTGGCGCAGCAGTGCCGAGCAAACTTGCGTGACTTTCGCCCCAACCATGAGCATTTTCAGGGCATCCTTGCCCTTGCTGACACCGCTGGTAGACGCCAAATCAGCTTGAATCCGCCCGTAGAGAATCGCGATGAACCGCATGGGCAAGCGCATCGCTTCCGGCGTACTCAGAGAAACTTCCGGCTTGACTTCCAACTCTTCGAGAGAAATATTCGGAGCCTGGAAGCGGTTAAATAAAACCAGCCCGTTTGCGCCGGCTTCATCCAGACGTTTCGCCATATTGGCGATGTTCGAGAAATAAGGGCTGAGTTTGACAGCCAGCGGAATCGTCACCTCGCGGCGAACTTCGCGAACAATCTTGAGGTACTCTTCCTCAACCTGCGCGCCGGTTGTGTCTACATCCGTCGGCACCGAATAAATATTCAGCTCGATCGCATCTGCTCCCGCTGCCTGCATCAGCCGCGCGTATTCCGTCCAACCGCCGGAAGAATAGCCATTCAAACTGGCAATAATCGGAATGCTGACAGCTTCTTTAGCTTTGCGAATGTGTTCGAGATAAGTTTCAGGTCCGACGTGGAAAACATCAGGTTCCGGAAAATAAGTCAGCGCTTCAGCATAGCTCTCGGTGCCGTAACTGAGGTGGTGCTGCAGCTCGAATTTTTCCCGCAGCAGTTGCTCTTCAAACAGGGAGTGCAGCACCACCGCACCCGCTCCCGCATCCTCCATGCGCTTCACGTTGTCAATGTCTTCCGTCAGCGGCTGGGCGGCAGAAGGGACGAGGGGCGATCGCAGCGTCAGTCCCAAATAGGTCGTACTCAGATCCATCCTACAATCTTCTCCTTTTTCAAGGGTGCTCTGGTAAGGGTAAAAAAGCTTTCTCGCCCTTACGCGATTAGGTTGCAGGGTGCAACAGACAAGGCACCCTGCATGAAAGCGATTAGGCTTTAGCCGTTTCCTTGACATCCCCACCAGTCGCAGTGGGCGTGTCTTCCTTCGCGCTGCCGTTGCCCTTGTGTCCGTTGGGGACTTCCAGCTTGCGAGCTGCCAGATATTCGTACATGCCCCAGCGGTTCTTCACGTCTTGCTCCGCTTCCTTGAGCAAGCGTTTGGCATCTTCCGGCTTGCTCTTGGTTAACATCTTGAAGCGGTTTTCCGCATACATGTAATTTTCCAGAGCCAGTTTCGGCGTGCGGCAGTCGAGTTGCAGCGGGTTTTCGCCGTGAGCCGTGCGATCGGGATTGTAGCGATACAGCAGCCAACTGCCCGAATCCACCGCCGCTTTTTGCTGCTGCATCCCCGTCGTCATGTTGATGCCGTGGGCGATGCAGTGCGAATAGGCGATAATCAAAGACGGGCCGTTGTACGCTTCCGCTTCCAAGAACGCCTTGAGCGTGTGTTCGTCTCGCGCTCCCATTGCGACGCTGGCGACGTAGACGTTGCCGTAAGTCATGGCAATCAAGCCCAAATCTTTCTTAGGTGCTGGCTTGCCGCCCGCCGCAAATTTCGCCACGGCTCCGCGCGGGGTGGCTTTCGACATTTGCCCGCCGGTATTGGAGTAGACGCCGGTATCGAGAACGAGGATATTGACGTTGCGCCCGCTGGCGATAACGTGATCTAAGCCGCCGAAGCCGATATCATACGCCCAGCCGTCGCCGCCGATAATCCAGACGCTCTTCTTGACGAGGTAGTCAGCCACGCTCAAAAGTTGTTTGGCTTCTGGCACGTCGAGCTGTTGCAGTTTTTGCTTGAGGGCGGCAACGCGATCGCGCTGTTCCCAAATATCCGCCTCATCTTTTTGTTCGGCATCGATCAGTTCTGCAACAAAACTGTCGCCCAGTTCGGGAGCGAGTTTCTTCGCCAGTTCGCAGGCAAATTCTGCTTGCTTGTCGATCGAAACGCGGAAGCCCAAACCGAATTCGGCGTTGTCTTCAAACAAACTATTCGACCACGCGGGACCTCGCCCGTTTGCGTCCTTGCTCCAGGGAGTCGTCGGCAAGTTGCCGCCGTAGATAGAAGAGCAACCCGTCGCGTTCGCAATTGCCATGCGATCGCCGAACAATTGGCTTGCCAGTTTCAGATACGGCGTTTCGCCGCAACCGCCACACGCGCCAGAGAACTCAAACAGCGGCTGTTGCATTTGCTGCTGCCGGATTTGATTGAGTTTCAATTCGCGGCGATCGGGATTTGGCAAGTTGAGGAAGAACTCCCAATTTTCCCGCTCCGGTTCCCGCAGCGGCGGTTGCGCTGCCATATTAATCGCCTTCAGCTTCGGCTGAGACTTATTCTTCGCAGGGCAAACATCCACGCAGACGCCGCAACCCGTGCAATCTTCCGGCGCAACTTGAATCGTGAATTTCAGCCCCTTCCAGTCGTGGTCTTTCGCTTCAGTTGATTTGAAAGTTTCCGGCGCATTTTCTAATTCTTTCGCGTCGTAAACCTTCTCGCGGATGACGCTGTGCGGGCACACCATCACGCACTTGCCGCACTGCACGCAGACGTCGGGGTCCCACACGGGAATTTCCAGGGAAATGTTGCGTTTTTCCCACTTGGCGGTATCTGTCGGATAGGTGCCGTCATTGGGCAGAGCGCTCACCGGCAGCAAGTCGCCGCACTTCGCAATCATCGCCCCTTGCACGTCGCGCACGAAAGCCGGGGCGAAGTCGGGAACGGGCGATCGCAGCGTGATTTCGCTCGTGACGGTTTCGGGAACTTTCACTTCATACAAGTGAGCGAGGGACTTATCCACCGCGTTCAGGTTCATCTGAACGATTTCCTGACCTTTTTTGCCGTAAGTCTTTTGGATGGATTTCTTAATTTGGCCGATCGCTTCCTCGCGGGGCAGTACGCCAGAGAGCGCGAAGAAGCACACCTGCATCACCGTATTAATGTAGCCGCCCATGCCGCTTTCGCGGGCAACTTTGGTGGCGTCGGAGACGTAGAATTTCAGCTTCTTGCTAATAATCGTTTCCTGCACGGAACGCGGTAACTTGTCCCATACCTCATCAACGCTGTAAGGGCTGTTGAGCAGGAACGTCGCCCCCGGATTCGCCAGTTGCAGCATCTCGAACTGTTCGAGGAATGGCCATTGGTGGCAAGCCACGAAATTGGCCTTAGAAATCAGATAAGTCGAGCGAATCGGATTCGGGCCAAAACGCAAGTGAGAAACGGTAACGGAACCGGATTTCTTCGAGTCGTAAACAAAATAACCCTGCGCGTAATTATCGGTTTCTTCCCCAATAATTTTGATCGAGTTTTTGTTCGCGCCGACAGTCCCGTCAGAGCCCAGCCCGTAGAAAACCGCCCGCACCACGTTATCCGGTTCCGTCGAGAAATCGGAATCGTAGGTGAGGTTGGTGTGGGTAACGTCGTCGTCGATGCCGATGGTGAAGTGATTCTTCGGTTTGGCAGCGGCGAGGTTGTCGTATACCGCCTTAATCATGGCGGGGGTGAATTCTTTCGAGGACAATCCGTAGCGCCCGCCGACGATTTTAGGCAGCGCGCCGTTTTGCCATTCTTCGTGCAGGGCGGTGACGACATCGAGATAGAGGGGTTCGCCGCCGGCACCCGGTTCTTTGGTGCGATCGAGAACGGCGATCGCTTTCGTGGTGGCGGGCAGGGCTTCTGCAAACCGCTTCATGTCGAGCGGGCGGTACAGGCGCACCTTGAGCACGCCCACCTTGTCGCCCTTGGCGTTGAGATAGTCAACAGTTTCGTGAACGGCTTCGCAGCCGGAACCCATCAAAACGATGACTTTTTCGGCATCGGGAGCGCCGTGATATTCGTACAAGCGATATTGCCGCCCCGTCAGTTGGGCGAAATCGTCCATCGCCTTCTGGACGATATCGGGGCAGGCATCGTAGAAAGGATTGACAGTTTCCCGCGCTTGGAAGTAGACGTCGGGGTTTTGGGCGGTGCCGCGCATCACCGGGCGATCGGGTGTGAGGGCGCGATCGCGGTGAGCGAATACCAACTCATCGGCGATAAATTGCCGCAAGTCTTCAGAAGTCAGCATTTCGACTTTCGAGACTTCGTGAGAGGTGCGGAAGCCGTCAAAGAAGTGAATGAAGGGCACCCGCGCCTTGAGTGTAGCCGCTTGCGAAATCAGGGCAAAGTCGTGCGCTTCTTGTACCGAAGCGGAGCAGAGCAGGGCAAAACCGGTTTGCCGAACTGCCATCACATCCTGATGATCGCCGAAAATGGAAAGACCTTGAGCCGCCAGCGATCGCGCCGCGACGTGAATCACTGCTGCCGTCAGTTCGCCGGCGATTTTGTACATGTTCGGGATCATCAATAACAATCCCTGCGATGCCGTAAACGTCGTCGTCAGCGAACCCGTCTGCAGCGCGCCGTGTACCGTTCCTGCGGCACCTGCCTCGCTCTGCATCTCAATCACAGAGGGGACGGTGCCCCAGATATTCGGACGCCCTTCTGACGCCCACGCATCCGCCCACTCGCCCATTGGCGATGCTGGCGTAATCGGATAGATGGCAATTACTTCATTCAGTCGGTAGGCAACGTGGGCGACTGCCTCATTAGCATCTAGCGTTGCAAACGTTCTCTTACTCATATCGATCCAACCTTTCGGTTACTCTTTGCATTATTTGAGTTTCGCCAGTTTTCTTGCGAAACTGCCTTTTCAAGGGCACCCAAGCGTTTTTCTCAGAAATTCGGCACCCGTTCATTGTTAGTTCGGTTGCCTTGAAAACCACAACCGTGCAGTCTTTACCCGCAGGTGAACAAGAGCCTTTTTTCCGTCATAGTGTTATCTGAGACACTCTTTAAACAACGCTCTCGTTGTTTTTATCGGGGGAGTTAAGAAGGGGCGACCCTCCTGCAATACCGTCCGCTATTTAACGTCTTTTTAACCTCAACTGTTTATCTCCGCTTCCTCCTCTATATAATTTAACTCATCTCTCCTACTTTTGGCATATACCCTATTTTTTTTAACTTAAGTAGGAATCCGCAAAAGTAACTAGCTGTAGGGTTTGCAAGAATGTTAAATATTTTTAAAGAGCGTGAAGTTTCGCAAACAAAACCGACCCAGCCGTGCAGCAGGTATGGGGATGCGTATAACTCTACAACCATCGGAGAGTGCTGAGTTGGTAAGAGTCAGGAGAGCGCTAAGTAATGCTTTTGGTTTTTCAGGGAAAATGTTGGCAGCAAAGCCTAAAAAAATATAAAATTTTATTGTTAAGTGGAAAAAAGATATGGCGGTAACATTCAGCAGTTAATCTGTCTGGTATAATTCCTTGAGAGGGAGAATATAAATTTTGTAACGCCTGCGATCGC
The DNA here is from genome assembly GCA_964405435.1 of uncultured bacterium. Taxonomy (GTDB): domain Bacteria; phylum Cyanobacteriota; class Cyanobacteriia; order Cyanobacteriales; family Oscillatoriaceae; genus DVEG01. The sequence goes on along the minus strand of CAYOOD010000032.1, from coordinate 53,474 downwards.
TTGTAGAGTGGGGAGTGTGGAGGGTTGAAGAATTTAACTCCTGACTCCTGACTCCTGACTCCTGACTCCTGACTCCCCACTCAGCACTCCGCACTCAGCACTCAGCACTCAACCCCTTCCAGTTGTTGCAAGTATTCCAGGGTGCGTTCGGCTTCCTCGCGATCGACAATGCTGAGAGCAAAGCCGACGTGGACGATCGCGTAATCGCCTACCCGTGCTTCGGGAACGTAGGCGAGGCTGACTTCAGTCACGACACCGCCAAAGCTGACTTTACCCGTCCGCATCAAAGGCTCGTCATCGCTGATACTGACAATTTGACCGGGAACTGCTAAACACATTTTCTTTTACTCCTTGTGTCATTCAAATGAAGCCGCTACAATTTGCCCGAGAGCGATGCCGCCGTCGTTGGGCGGTACGCGCTGGTGCCAGTAGGGCCGAAAATTTTCGGATTGCAGGCGGCGAATGGCTTTTTCAGTTAAGTATCGATTTTGAAAACAGCCGCCGGTGAGGACAATGCGTTCAACGCCGACGAGCTTAGCAACGGCTGCGATCGCCTCCACCAGGGTATTGTGAAATTTTGCTGAAATTATCCCTACCGGGAGATTCGAGTTTACATCTTCCAGTATGCCCCGCAACATCGGCGACCAATCAACGACGAGCGCGAAGAGTGCTGAGTGCTGAGTGCTGAGTGCTGAGTGCTGAGTGCTGAGTGCTGAGGGCTGAGTGCTGAGTGCTGAGTGCTGAGTGCTGAGTGCTGAGTGCTGAGTGCTGAGTGGAGATTGGGAAAAAATTTCTCTCCCCCTCTCCCGCTCTCCCCCTCTCCCACTCTCCCCCTCTCCCCCTCCCCCTTTCTCCCCATTCCCCACTGCAATCGGATAAGTTTCCTCGGTGTCGGTGCCGTCGAGGGCAAATTCGAGCTGCATGGCGGCTTGCCCTTCAAAACTCAACTGCTGGCGCAGCCCGATTAAGGCAGCAATCCCATCAAATAAACGTCCCGCACTGGATGTGACTGGCGCATTGAGATTTTTTTGCAGCATCGCCTGTAGCAGCTTGCGCTCCTGCGGGGAGAAAGCGAGCTTGTCAATTTCTGCTCTATTTTCAAATAGATTATCTCCCCAGACTTCGTAGAGCAGCCCCAACGCCGAGCGCCTGGGTTCTTTCACCGCTTTGTCTCCCCCGGGCAGGCGAAACGTGCGGAAGTGGGCGACTCTGTGGAAGGGGGGAGGGGGGGAGAGTGAAAAGTGCTGAGTGCTGAGTGCTGAGTGCTGAGTATCTATTGCGTGGTGCATAGGAGCGGTGCCCCCGTGCCCCATGCCCGATTCCCGATTTCCCACTAATAAAAATTCGCCGCCCCAGATGGTGCCGTCGAGCCCGTATCCGGTGCCATCCCAGGCGATACCGAGGGCGGATTGTCCTAAAATTTGGTTTTCTGCCATGCAGGCGAGGACGTGGGCGTAATGATGCTGTACTGAAACTGTCGGCAAATTCAGCTCGCGGGCATAATGGCTGGATTTGTAATCGGGATGGGCATCGCAGGCGACGGTGGCGGGCTCGCAGTCATAAAGGTGCTTGAAACTGGCAATAACGCGATCGAAGGCGTCGAAGGCTTGGGGGGTTTCCAAGTCGCCGATGTGCTGGCTGATGAAAACTTGATGGTTGAGGGAGAGGGCGATCGCATTTTTCAGGTGCGCCCCGACGGCGAGAATAGGTTGTAGGGGCGGTGCCCCCGTGCCCGCCCCCTCCTCCCGATGCGCTTTGAGCGAAATCGGCAGGGGCGCGTAACCGCGAGCGCGACGCAGCACCATTTCTCGCCCTGCGACGAGGCGAACGACGGAATCATCGACGGGGCGGACGATCGCGCGATCGTGGATGAGGAAGATATCCGCAAGTGAACTCAATCGCTCTAAGGCTTCCCGTTCGTTAGTGCAGATGGGTTCGTCGGAAAGGTTGCCGCTGGTGGCGACAACCGGCGCGCCCAATTCTGCCATCAGCAGGTGATGCAGGGGGGTGTAGGGGAGCATGACGCCCAAGTAAGGATTTCCGGGGGCGACGGCAGGGGCGAGGGGGGGGATTTGCCGGGATTGGGGGATTTGGGGAGGTTTGCGCTGCAGCAAGACGATGGGGGATTCGGGCGATCGCAGCAATCGTGCTTCGGCGGGGCTGACGGAGCAGTCTTCTTTTACGAGTTCCAGGGAGGGATACATCAGGGCAAAGGGTTTTTCTTCCCGCCGCTTGCGATCGCGCAATCGCCGCACTGCCGTTTCGCTGCAGGCATCTGCTATCAAGTGAAAGCCGCCCAACCCTTTGACAGCGGCGATTTTTCCTTCGCGAATTGCTTTAACCGTGCCTGTTAGCGCCTCATCGCCAGCAGCGAGAACGTTCCCCTGAGAGTCCCAGACTTCCAAATGAGGGCCACAAACGGGACAAGCATTAGGCTGGGCGTGAAAGCGCCGGTCGAGAGGGTTTTCGTACTCGGCTTGGCACTGGGGGCACATGGTAAAGCCGCGCATGGTTGTACTGCAGCGATCGTAGGGCAGCGCTTCAATAATGGTATAGCGGGGGCCGCAATTCGTGCAATTGGTGAAGGGATAGCGATAGCGGCGATTGGCGCGATCGAAAATTTCCCGCAAACAGTCGGGGCAGGTGGCAATATCCGGCAGCACCACCGCCGTTTTTTCGCCCGCCACGCTAGCGCGAATTTCAAAATTAGCATATCCCACCGGATCGAGCCAAGATGCCTCCAAACTGTGGATGATGGATAATGGCGGCTTTTCCTGCTCGATTCGCAGTACAAATGTTTCTAATTGTGGCTGAGTTCCCTCGACTTCTATAAAGACACCTTGCGCCGAATTATTCACCCATCCCGACAATTGCAGCTCGGTTGCCAGTCGGTAGACAAACGGGCGAAACCCCACACCCTGAACCGCGCCGCGAATGGTGAGGTGCAGGCGAAATGGATTGGAGGAGGAAACTGTCTTCTTTCCCAGCGCGCCTGTAGGTGCTGTCATGTCAATTTAGTAAAGTATCAATATCCAGCGAAATAGCAAAATTCCTTTATAAATAGATAAGTTTGCTTGCTGCCGTGCAGGAATAAGAAATCCCATCCGCCATCAGATTTCACATCTGGCTTTCCTAACATATAGTGTAGTCGATAAATAAATTCTCGACAAGACTCCGCTGATTTATTGTAGAGGCGCTCTAGGTTGCCTGCATTGAGAGCGATTAAGACGGTATGCGGTTGAGTTGTTGCAGTTGGGTAGACGGCAAAAACCGGATAGGAGTCGTTGGGTTCGCTTGAGGGCAACAGCCGGAATTCCCAATAATCCTCATAAATCCAGGGATAAAAATATTCTTTTAAATCCCAGAGGTAGCGGGCGATATTCCCCACGCCATTTTCATCAGCCCTGTTTAAAATATCGTGAATTTTAATTTCTTGCGCTTCGTTCATCGGTGACTGCATTTTAAGATTATCACTTCTCAAGCTATTTTTTTCTCTCCCCTTCATTCCCCTTTTCTTCTTCCTTTTTCTTTGCGCCCTCTGCGTCTTTGCGGTTCGCTATCCAGGCGGAAAAAGCCCGCCTGGATAGTCTTAAATTGGAGCCTTTACAAATCGATTTCAGCTCTGACAACATCATCCTCGCGAGAGAGGCGGAAGCCAAATTTTTCGCAGAGGCGCTGCATTTCCACATTTTCGGGGAGAATGTCAGCGGTGATGCGGGAAAGTTTCTCGTCGCGTCCGACTTGCAGCAAGCGGGCGAGCAATTCGGTGCCCAATCCCCGGCGCTGGAATTCGTCGGTGACGAGGAGCCCAAATTCGGCTTCGTTTGCGCCGTGCAATTTGCTCAGGCGTCCGAAACCGAGAATTTGGCGATCGCCGGTTTCTGGGTTGCGGTATTCGCCCACCAGTGCCATTTCGCGAGCGTAGTCGATGAAGCAAATCCGCGCGAGGCGTTCGTGAGAGATGCGGCGGGAAAGCTTCAGCAGGTGGAAGTAGCGGAAGTAAACCGAGCGATCGCTCAAGCCTTCGTGGAACTTCACCACCAAGGGCTCGTCCTCGGCGCGAATCGGGCGAATATCCACCGGAGTGCCGTCTGTGAGGGCTGCCTTAGAAATGTATTGGCTCGGATAGGGGCGAATTGCCAGACGGGGCAGTTGCTCCTCCGTCACGTCGAGATCGTGCAGCACCACCCGCGCGTCTAGGGCGATTAGCTGTTCTGAAGACGCCAGCAGGGGATTAATGTCAATTTCCTTAATCCAGCGCTGCTCGACGACGAGCTGGCTGAAGCGCACCATGAGCTGTTCGAGCGCCCCCAGATCGACCGGATCGCGTCCCCGAACGCCCTTGAGGGCTTTGTAGATTTTCGTCTGTTCCATCATCCGCCGCGCCAGAGTGGTATTGAGCGGCGGCAGCCCCAGCGCCCGATCCTTGAACACCTCCACCAGTTGCCCGCCCGTCCCGAACAGCAAAACTGGGCCAAATTGCGGGTCGAGGCTCGCGCCGAGGATGAGCTCGTAGCCGTCGAGCTTGATCATCTTCTGAACGGTGACGCCTTGGAAGTGTTCGGCACCGACTTTTTCCGCGACAGATGTTTCAATGGCGCGATAGGCTTTGCGTACCTCGTCGGCATCCATCAAATTCAAGCGCACGCCGCCCACGTCGGTTTTGTGGGTGATGGTTTCGGAAAACAGCTTCAGCACCGCCGGATAGCCAATTTCCCCGGCATACTGGACGGCTTCTTCCTCGCTGGTGGCGATGCGGGTGATGACGGTGGGGATGCCGTAGCTGGCGAGCAGTTGTTTGGATTCAAACTCAGTCAGCAGGGTGCGACCGGCTGCCCGGACTTTTTGGATGATAGCGTCCGCTGTGGGGATGTCGCAAATGCCGTCAGAGCAACTGCCGACGTCTGCTCCCAATACTGGGGTTTCGTAGATGCCCCGCAAGTTGTAGCTGTAGCGCCACATGTAGTTAAACAGGCGCGCTGCCGTATCGGGATAGGGGAAAGTCGGGATGTTGGCTTGGTTGAGGATTTCCGCCCCCGTGGCCACTTCTTGCCCGCCCATCCAGCTTGCCAGCACGGGCTTGCCTTTGATTTTGGCGTAGCGCTTGAGTTCCAGCGCGGTGCCCGTCGGATCGCTCATCGCTTGGGGGGTGAGGATGACGAGCAAGCCGTCACTCTTCGGATCGTTGGCGGCTACCTCGAGGGTTTTGGCATAGCGCTGCGGTTCTGCATCCCCGAGAATGTCGATCGGGTTGCTGTGGCTCCAGTGCGTCGGCAAAAACTTGTTGAGTTCTTCGATGGTTTCTGAGGAGATTTCCGTGAGCTTGCCGCCTTCGGTAATCAGGGCGTCCGTGGCAATCACCCCAGGGCCACCTGCATTCGTGAGAATGGTGAGGTGGGGGCCTTTCGGACGCGGCTGTTTGGCGAGTACCTCTGCCATGTAGAAGAGGTAAGAGACGTTATTGACGCGCAGCACGCCGCAGCGGCGGAAGGCGGCATCGAGTACCTCGTCGGAGCCGGTGAGCGATCCGGTGTGGGAGGCGGCGGCTTTGGCGGCGGCTTCGGTGTGCCCGACTTTGATCACGATAATCGGCTTGCTCAGGGCGACTTCTCGGGCTGCTGAGAGGAACGATCGGGCGTCGCCGACGGATTCCATATATATAACGATGCTCTCGGTGTTGGGATCGTCGCCGAGGTAGTAAATTAAATCGCCCCAACCGACATCGAGCATCGAGCCCATCGAAACGAAGGCGCTAAATCCGACATTTTCCCGGAAGCTCCAATCTAAGACTGCGGTGCACAGCGCTCCGCTCTGGCTGACGAAGCCAACATTCCCGGGCTTGGCCATGCGCGTGGCGAAGGTGGCGTTCAAGCCGCTGAGGGGGCTCATTGCGCCCAGGCAGTTTGGCCCGATAATGCGCATCCGCCCCCGACGGGCTTGTTCGAGCACTTGCCGCTCTAATTCGACGCCCGCTGGGCCAATTTCTTTGAATCCGGCGGAGATGATTATCGCCCCTTTGACGCCGGCGTCTACGCACTCGCTGATGATGCCCGGTACAGACGGTGCCGGCGTCACCACCACGGCGAGATCGACGCGATCGGGCACGGCGGCTATGTTGGGATATGCCTTGATATTCAAGACGCTGCGCCGGTTGGGATTGATGGGAAACACGGTTCCGCCGAAGGGATTGCTGATTAGGTTCGACAGAATGGTGCGTCCGACACTGCCCTGTTTCTCCGTCGCACCGATGACGGCGACGGTTTGCGGTTTGAAGATGGCGTCGAGGGGTTGGCGCTCGTAGCGCAGTAAATCTCGGGCGGGTTCTGTGGTGGTCGCGATCGGCTTTTGCATCGACCTCTCCTCGTTTATTTACCCGGGCAATCCGCGCGGGGGATTGCCCCTAGATGGTTGTGGAAATGCGATCGGGTAGTGGTAGCTTTAGAAGCCACTATCCAGGCAAGTTAAGACTACTGGCGTTCTTTGCGAACTCGTCGCAAAGTTAAGCTTTTTTCAACATTTGCTGAGTTGCCGCTCTCCGCTGGAAATCGAGCCAGCCGGAAAAGTATGCAGCTTGTAGCAATCAGGTGCAACCCTGGTGACATGAGTTTAATAGCCTACTTACCCTTATATTATATATCGGGAGAAAAGTTTTAGCGATGTTTGTAGCGGGCATTACTTTAGCTGTATTTTACAATTAGTTTGTTGTTATAATCACCCTTTTCCTTAAGAAAGGTTAAAGATTGACTGGAGATATTTAATCTCGTCGCGTTTTGTAAAATTTGGTTGCGCGTCAGGCTGGCTGGGGCAAATTCTGGCATCCTGAGAGAAGAAGACAACCTTAACAATGGCGCTCAGCCATTCCCCTAGGCAATACACAGGCCGATCGCAGTTGAGGCCATTCGAGACAAGCGGCTGGGAGTATAGCGCGCGCTAACGCGATCGGAGAAAACTTGCTAGAATGAAGGAGGAAAGCCCAACGGGTATGAATGGCGATCGCCAGTGTAATCCACCCGTCAATAATTTGTCAAGAGAATATCAAGAAACCCTGACGCAAAACCTGCAAAATTTTTATCGAAATTTGCCTGAAAAGCTGAGATTGTCAGCAAGAAAGAGAATTAGCTTGCTAAGCTCGTTCGAGCAGGCGCGATAAGAGGTATCCAGTAAAAACCTTAACACAAATTTGGAAAAACGGCAACTGATGAGAAAAAGATAGAAATCATTGCAACGCCACCAAGCCGAAAAAAATGTGTTAGTGTAAAGAAGAAAGGGTAAGAGAGCCTCGAACCCAGTCAAGAAGGAGCTAGAGAAGCGTGTAGAGCAAGAGAAAACCTGAAAAGAATAAGATTTGATTGAAAAAATTCCCTCAAACTGATTATGAGCGTTACAAACACCCAAGAACTCGAAGCCCTTATCCAGAGAGTCAAAGCGGCTCAAGAAAAATATGCCACCTACACCCAAGAACAGGTGGATCGGATTTTCAAGAGAGCCGCGATCGCTGCCAACGCAGCCCGCATCCCCCTAGCCAAAATGGCTGTAGAAGAAACGGGGATGGGCGTGATCGAGGATAAGGTGATTAAAAATCACTTCGCATCCGAATACATCTATAACAAATACAAGAACGACAAAACCTGCGGCGTTATCGAAGAAGATAAGTCGTTCGGGTTTCAAAAGATTGCCGAACCCGTAGGGCTGCTGGCGGGGATCGTGCCGACAACGAACCCCACTTCAACGGCTATTTTCAAGGCGCTGCTCGCCCTGAAAACCCGCAACGGGATTATCTTCTCGCCTCACCCGCGTGCGAAGGGCTCCACCATTGAAGCGGCGAAAATCGTCCTGAAAGCTGCAGTAGAGGCGGGCGCTCCCGAAGATATTATCGGCTGGATTGACGAGCCTACCGTGCCCCTGTCGCAGCAATTAATGCAGCATTCCGCCATCAAGCTAATTTTGGCAACTGGCGGCCCGGGTATGGTGAAAGCGGCGTATTCGTCGGGGCACGCTTCGCTAGGGGTGGGTGCTGGCAACACGCCGGCGGTGATTGACGAAACCGCTCACATTAAAATGGCGGTGTCTTCAATTCTGCTGAGCAAGACTTTTGACAATGGCATGATCTGCGCGTCGGAGCAGTCGGCGATCGTCGTCGATGAAGTGTACGATGCCGTCAAGCAAGAGTTTATAGAGCGGGGCGCGTATTTCCTGACGCCAGAAGAAACGGAAAAAATGCGCGGCAAAATCGTTGCAAATGGTCGCTTGAATGCCGAGATTGTCGGGCAACCGGTGGAGAAGCTGGCGCAAATGGCGGGGATAAATATTCCGCCCAACACCCGCGTGCTGATTGGCGAAGTGGAAGAAATCGGCATGACGGAGCCTTTCTCCTTCGAGAAGCTGTCGCCAATTTTGGCGATGTACCGCGCCAAAACCTACGAAGAAGCGGTGGATAAAGCGGCGCTGTTGGTGCTGTTTGGCGGGCACGGGCACACGTCGGTACTCTATACCGCGCCGTCGAACTACGATCGCATCAAATATTTTGAAACGAAAGTCGAAACGGCTCGGGTGCTGATCAATACGCCTAGCTCTCAAGGGGCGATCGGCGACTTGTACAACTTCCGACTCGATCCGTCGCTGACGTTGGGGTGCGGCAGTTGGGGCGACAACTCGGTGAGCGAAAATGTCGGCCCTCAGCACTTGTTGAACGTCAAAACGGTGACGGAACGCCGGGAAAATATGCTCTGGTTCCGCATCCCGCCGAAGGTGTATTTCAAGTACGGCAGCTTGGCGGTGGCGCTGGGCGATTTGAAGGGCAAGCAGCGGGCATTTATTATCACGGACAAGCCGCTGTTTGACTTGGGCGTGACGGATAAAGTTACGGGCGTTCTGGATGAATTGGGCATCAAGCACCAAGTCTTTTACGATGTAGAACCCGATCCGACGCTGGCAACGGTTAATAACGGGCTGGCTGATATCAATTCTTTCAAACCCGATGTGATTATTGCGATCGGCGGCGGTTCGCCGATGGATGCGGCGAAAGTGATGTGGCTGATGTACGAACATCCGGAAACGGAGTTCGACGGGTTGGCGATGCGGTTTATGGACATCCGCAAGCGGGTGTACGAATTGCCGCCGCTGGGCGCTAAGGCGATTATGGTGGCGATTCCGACGACTTCGGGAACGGGTTCGGAGGTGACGCCGTTTGCGGTGGTGACTGACGAGCGCACGGGGATTAAATATCCTTTAGCGGATTACGCGCTGACGCCGAATATGGCGATCGTCGATCCGGAGTTGGTGATGAATATGCCGAAGCGGCTGACGGCTTACGGCGGGATTGACGCGCTGACTCACGCGCTGGAAGCTTATGTCTCGGTGTGCGCTTCGGAGTTTACAAACGGGCTGGCGCTAGAAGCGATTCGGCTGCTGTTTAAATACCTGCCGTCTGCTTACAAAAATGGCGCGAACGATCCGAAGGCGCGGGAAAAAGTCCACTACGCCGCGACGATCGCGGGAATGGCTTTTGCTAATGCGTTCTTGGGAATTTGCCACTCGATGGCGCACAAATTGGGTTCTACGTTCCACCTGCCGCACGGGTTGGCAAACGCGCTGATGATTTCTCACGTCATCCGCTACAATGCCACGGACGCGCCTTTGAAGCAAGCGATTTTCCCGCAGTACAAGTATCCGAATGCGAAGTGGCGCTATGCCCGGATTGCGGATTACTTGGGATTAGGCGGCAAGACGGAAGAGGAGAAGGTTGAGAAGCTCGTCGAGGCGATCGAAAATCTCAAGCGCGAGATCGACATTCCGCTGACGATTAAAGAGGCGCTGTCGGGTGACGATAAAACTTTCTACGAACAAGTGGAAAAAATGGCGGAGCAGGCATTTGACGATCAGTGCACGGGTGCCAACCCCCGCTATCCGCTGATTCGCGACCTGAAGGAATTGTACACTTTGGCTTACTGCGGCTGCCGGATAGACTCGGCGCTCTATCACACGCCGTCGCAGGCTGAGGTACTCGAAGGGAATGACGAAGTGCCGGAAGTGCTGCAAGTGCTGACAGAATCCCGGTAGATGAATGCTAGGAGCAGCCCGCACCTTTACGGGTGGGGCTGCCGGAACTGAGCCCCCATTGAGTGGGGCTTTTTTTTGAGGGGATGCCGGGATTGGGGGATTGGGGGATGCTCGTGTTTCTCCGTCTCCTGCTCCCTCCCTTGCTGGTATTCTTGGGATGGGAAGGGAGCGATCGCAAGTTTAACTATGTCTGAACAGGGAAAATTAACGCTAGAACCGGGGACGTTGTGGCCAAAAATTAAGGAGAGTAGCGATCGCGCGATCGCGTGCGGGGCGCTGCATTCAATCCCTACAGAGAGCGAATTCGTCGAAGAAAAGGGGATTCGTTTCTTGGTTCGCACGTTGTCCAACCTCGATCGCAAGGAAGAGGACAAGAAAAAGCAGGAGCAGAAAAGCGCGACTTCTGGAAAAGAATTTAACCCATTTCTTCCTTACGACAAAGATTTATTTGTTGCAGATATTTCGGAAACGCACGTTTGTTTGTTAAACAAATTCAATGTCGTCGATTATCACCTGCTCCTCGTGACGCGCGAGTTTGAAGAGCAGGAAATGCTGCTAAACCTGCAAGATTTTGAGGCGATGTGGGCGGTTCTTAAGGAATTTGACGGCTTGGCTTTTTACAATGGCGGCAAGCTGGCGGGTGCGAGTCAGCGCCACAAGCACTTGCAACTCGTGCCGCTGCCGCTGGTTGCAAGCGGGCTGAAAGTTCCTGTGGAAGGAGCGATCGCATCGGCGGTGTTTGAAGGCGCGATCGGAACTGTGCCGAGTTTTCCTTTCCGGCACGCTTTGGTTCGCTTGGGATTGCAGGGGAAATCGGTTATAGAAGTCTCGCAAGCAACGCTGGAAGGTTACTATACTTTGCTTCGCGCTGTTGGGTTGTTAGAAGGGAATGTTGAGAGTGCCTCGAAGCAATCGGGTGCTTATAACCTGCTGGCGACGCGGGAGTGGATGCTGATAATTCCGCGATCGCGCGAGAGTTTTGAGTCAATCCCCGTCAATTCCCTGGGATTTGCAGGCACGCTATTTGTCCGCAATGAGCAACAATTGAAGCTTTTAAAAGAATGTGGCCCCATGACTGTGTTAAGGAACGTCGCAGAAGCGCTATAATTTTTAGGGGCGAAGCATTTGCGAATAAATATTTACTGCCAACCGAAAACTTCTCTAAGCAAATGCTTCGCCCCTACACTCAGATTTACACGATCGGGATGTTTGTCGCCTCCCCAACAGCCAAGAAAGCTATGATAGCTAAATAGAAATCAATCAGATAGTGCTGTACAACCTGCCTGCAAACGCGATGAAAGCCGATCCCAGACAACGCCCCGAACCCGCCCAAACAACCTTTACACGCCCGGAATTGCTCGCCCCCGCCGGGAACTGGGAGTGCGCCAAAGCGGCTGTAGAAAATGGAGCCGATGCCATCTATTTCGGTTTGGAGCGGTTTAACGCCCGAATGCGAGCGCACAACTTTACCGAGGCGGATTTGCCGCAATTGATGGCATTCCTGCACCGTCGGGGCGTGAAGGGTTACGTCACGCTCAACACGCTAGTTTTTCCGAAAGAACTGGCGGAAGCCGAGCAGTATCTCCGCACGATAATTGCGGCGGGGGTGGATGCGGTTATCGTTCAGGATGTGGGGATTTGCCGCCTCATCCGCCACTTGTCGCCGGATTTTCCCATTCACGCTTCAACTCAGATGACTGTCACCAGCGCGGCTGGGGTAGAATTTGCCAAATCTCTCGGCTGTCAGTTGGTGGTTTTGGCGCGGGAATGTTCGCTGAAGGAAATTAATAAAATTCAGCAGCAACTGGGGGAACAGGAGGCGACGCTGCCCTTGGAAGTTTTCGTTCACGGCGCGCTGTGCGTGGCGTATTCCGGGCAGTGTTTGACGAGCGAAGCCCTGGGGGGGCGCTCTGCCAATCGGGGCGAATGCGCGCAAGCGTGTCGGATGCCTTATGATTTAATTGCTGACGGGAAAGAGGTAGATTTAAAAGAGCGAAAATATCTCCTCAGCCCGCAAGATTTGGCGGGGATAGAGGTGCTGCCGGAGCTGGTGAAAGCGGGAGTTTGTTCGCTGAAAATCGAGGGGCGCTTGAAAGCGCCGGAATATGTGGCAAATGTGACTCGCGTTTACCGGGAAGCGTGCGATCGCGTCATGGCGGCTTTGACGAACGAGCAACCCAAACAGCAGGCGATCGCGCCGCAGGAACGCTATAACCTGGAAATGGCATTTTCGCGCGGGCTTTATACCGGCTGGTTTGGCGGCATCAACAATCAAGAATTAGTACACGCTCGCTTTGGCAAAAAGCGCGGGGTTTACTTGGGAGAAGTGCTTCGCATCCGCAACGAAGAAATAATCTTGAAACTAGAAGCACCTGTCAAGCCCGGAGATGGGGTCGTTTTCGATCGCGGACGTCCTGAAGAGGAGGAAGAAGGGGGGCGGGTGTATGGAGTAGAACGGCGGGGCGAGGAGGCGATTCTAAGTTTTGGGCGGCGCGATTTGAATTGGCGCAGGGTGCATGTCGGGGATAAGGTTTGGAAAACCAGCGATCCGGAATTAGACAAACAATTGCGCCAAAGTTTTGCCGGGGAAACTCCGCAATTTCAGCGCCCGATTACTATAGAAGTGTACGGAGAAGTCGGTCAGCCTTTGAGCGCGATCGCCCGCGACGAATTCGGGCACGTCGTGCAGGTAGATTCGGCGATGCCGCTGATTGAAGCCCATACCAAACCCCTGACAACAGAGCGGCTGCAAGAACAGTTAGCGCGTCTCGGAAATACGCCGTTTTGTTTGGGAGAATTGAGCAACCACATCAGCGGGGCTGTCATGCTGCCCGCGAGCGAGTTAAACCGACTGCGGCGGGAAATTGTCGCGCAGTTGGAGCAGTTGCGCGAACAGCCCAAACGCTGGGAGTTGCGATCGCCTGCTTCTTTTAGAGATTTGCTGCCAGCGCGGGAACCTGTTTCGCCCGCTACTCCCAATTTAATCGTGCTGGTGCGAAACCTGAAGCAATTGCAAGCAGCGATTTCTGCGGGAATCGAAACGTTATACTGCGAATTTGAAGATCCCCGCGCTTATCAGCAAGCGGTGAAGCTGTTTCGCGACGCCAAGACGGCTGACAACCAAACGATCTGGGTTGCGCCGCCGAGGATTGCCAAACCGGGAGAGAATTATATTCTCCAGCAAGTGCGATCCTCTGATGCTGATGGCTATTTGGTGCGGAATTACGATCACTTGCAATTTTTCGCGGGCGATCGCTGTATAGGAGATTTCTCCCTGAACGTTGCGAATCCCCTGACGGCAGATTATTTTAAGAATCGCTTCGGGTTAGAACGGCTCACGGCTTCTTACGATCTCAACGTCAGCCAACTGGAAGACTTGATTAATAGCTGTCCTCCGTACTGGTTTGAGGTGACAATTCACCAGCACATGCCCATGTTTCACATGGAACACTGCGTTTTTTGCGCGTTTCTCTCCAGCGGAACCGATTATACCAACTGCGGGCGACCTTGCGAAAAACACGAGGTAAAATTGCGCGATCGCGTGGGAACCGAGCACGTTCTCCAAGCCGATGCCGGCTGTCGGAATACGGTATTTAACGGCACCGCCCAAACCGGAGCCGAATACGTTCAGCATCTCGCCGGGTTAGGCGTGCGCGACTTCCGCATTGAATTTGTCAGCGAAACCCCCGATATCGTGACTCAGACGATTCACCGCTACCGCCAATTGCTGAAAGGAGAAATCGTCGGAGCTCAACTTTGGAAAGAATTAAAACTCTTGCCGAAATTGGGCGTAACGCGCGGTTCGCTGGGAATAACCTAACCCCCCTACCCCCCTTCCCTAGGAGGGAAGGGGGGGAAGAAAATAAGAAAAACCTAACCCCCCTACCCCCCTTCCCTAGGAGGGAAGGGGGGGGAAGAAAAAACAAAACTCTTTCTCCCCCTTCCCTAGGAGGGAAGGGGGGGGAAGAAAAAACAAAACTCTTTCTCCCCCTTCCCTTGCAGGGAAGGGGGCTGGGGGGTTAGGTTTTTCCGCTCCATTATTCCCGCATTAACATAATACGCAGCGGCTCCAAACAAACGTACAGCGGCAAGGGGCGATCTTTGAGAATTGCCCATTTTTCTTTAAAAACTTCGGCTTGTAAGTGGTAATCGCTGGCATCGGCGGGAGGGGCGTGCAGTTTCAAATATAGCGTCATTCGATGCGGCGTTTCGATCGCCTGCGCCAACCAGCAGGGAAAGGTATTTTCTTGGCTGGCATCCGTAGGAAAAGTGAGCTCATAAGCCCGAAATCCTGCATAAGCCAGCGGTTGCGGAATGGGCTCGATGACGTTGAGAATGCAGCCCCAGTCTGCGGCTTCGATTTGGTGGGGCGATATCGCTCGCGATCGCGAGAAATTCTTGCAACCCGTCAGTTGAGCAACGGTATAAGTAGGGGGGTGTTCTAAAATGTCGTGTTTGTCACCGCACGCCTCTATTTTTCCCTGTGAAAGCACTAACAAATTTTGACAAATCCGACAGGCTTCTTCTATGTTGTGAGTGACGAATAGCGTCACGCCGTTATAAGTGGAAAGTGTCTCCCTCAGTTGCTTTTCGAGTTGGTGGCGCAGGTAGGTATCGAGGGCAGAAAAGGGTTCGTCGAGGAGCAGGGCTTCGGGTTCAATTGCCAGCGCTCTTGCTAAGGCAACGCGCTGCTGCTGCCCGCCCGATAATTGGTGCGGATAGCGGTTTTCCAGCCCTTGCAGGTGCATTTGGGTAATTTGTCGGGCGACGCGGCTATGGCGCTTTTTTTTCTCTACCTTTTGCAAACCGAATGCGATGTTTTCCGCTACGGTTAAATGCGGAAACAGGGCGTAATTTTGAAAGACAATCCCAATGCGGCGATCGCAGCTAGGTAGATTAATCCCCTTTTCCGAGTCAAACAGCACTTTTCCATTCAAAACAATGCGCCCCTGCGCGGGAGTTTCCAACCCGGCAATGCTGCGCAGCGTCATGCTTTTCCCCGAACCCGACGCGCCTAAAATTGCGATCGCTTCTTGCTCGGCGTTGAAAGCCACGTTCAGGGAAAAATTATCGAGGGGATGGTAGATATCTACTGCCAGAGAAGAGGAAGTGAGGGTAGGCGGGGAGGGGAGAGGAGAAATCGGCGTTGATTTTTGATTCCTGATTTTTGGCTGTTTTCCTTGCCAATAATTGACAGCGGTGAGAACGCCCATAGAAATCGCTAAAATAATCAATACCCAGATGCTTGCTTGCCGCATGTCGCCCGCTTCCACGGCAAAATAAACCGCCATCGGCATCGTTTGGGTTTCGCCGGGGATATTTCCAGCCAGCATCAAAGTCGCGCCGAATTCCCCCAAAGCGCGGGCAAAAGATAAAATAGTTCCTGCAATTATACCCGATCGCGATAAGGGTAAAAGAACGTCCCAAAATACCCGCCATTCCGACGCTCCCAGCGTGCGGGCAGCGCTGAGTAAATTCGCGTCTACTTGTTCAAACGCTCCCAGGGCGGTTTTGTACGTCAGCGGAAACGCAACCACGGTAGCGGTGATGACTGTTGCCGGCCACGAAAATATAATATTAATACCCGCTTGCATCAGCCAATAGCCGATCGCGCCATTTCTGCCCAGCAGCAGCAGCAATAAAAAGCCTACGACAGTCGGCGGCAAAACGAGCGGGGCGATGAAAAAGACCTCGATAATCGATTTTATTTTAGCGCGATTCCCCAGCATCCAGCGAGCCGCCGCGATTCCCAGAAAAAAGGCGATCGCTGTCGCACAGGTAGCCGTTTTTAGCGATATCCACAAAGGCGATAAATCAAATTCCATTTCTGCAATGCCCCTGCAGCTCAGTCAGCCATGCTAAATCCGTATTTTTCAAAGATTTCTCTCGCGACATTCCCGGACAAAAACTGCACGAATCCCCTAGCAGTGGGGATGTTCTTGCTGTTTTTTAGGACTGCGATCGGGTAAACAATCGGCGAATGTAAATTTTCCGCTGCTGTGGCAACTTGTCTGACTTTATCCGATTCTTTGGCATCGGTTAAGTAGACGATGCCAGCATCGACGTTGCCCGTCTCTACAAAAGTCAACACCTGACGGACATTGTTGCCGTACACTAATTTCGGCTTGACTTGCTGAAAAATTCCCAAATTCTCGAACACTTCCTCGGTATATTGCCCAGCGGGTACGCTCTTGGGTTCTCCGACGGCGATGCGCTTGATTTGAGAGCTGGTTAAGTCTTTAAAACTGGCGAGCGATCGCCCATTTTCTGGCACGACTAAAACGAGACGGTTTGTTAGCAAATTTCTCCGGGTTTCCGGTACTATCAATCCTTTTTGCTGCAGTGAATCCATTTGTTTGAGGGCAGCCGATACAAATACATCGACTGGGGCTCCCTGTTCGATTTGTTGCTGCAAGGCACCGGAAGCGCCAAAATTATACTTAATTTTCGCACTCTGCTGGCTTTGTTCGTAAAGGGGTTTGATTTCTTGCAAAGCGTTGCTCAGGCTGATAGCTGCCGAGACTGTTAAGGAGGTGCCCTGCTGCGCGAAACCTGATGGAAAAATTAGAATTTTACCGATTCCCACCGCCAGCAGGAAAGCGGCGGCGAGTCCAGCAATAAAAGCAAGCAGGTGTTTTTTTTTCATCGCGATGCAGCGCTTTGAGTGGATTAGCGCGAGTGAGAATATGCCGGAGGGTGGGCGGCGCATAGCTCCACCCACCCTACCATTAAAGTGCCGTTGGTATTTTACAGCGACAGCGCCATTTCTGACAGCATTTTTTCTCGCGCTACTTCCAGGTAGCTGTACCACTGAGCCATTCCCGCACCCGTGCGAGCGGATACTTCAAATATTTCGGCTTGCGGGGCAACTTTGCGAATGTTTGTCAGCGCTTTTTCTCGGTCAAATCCCACGACTTCGGCGATGTCAATTTTATTCACAATCACGGCGTGGGCGGATTTGAACATGGTGGGATATTTTAGCGGCTTGTCTTCTCCTTCCGTAACGGATAAAAGCACGACTCGCAAGGTTTCCCCTAAATCGTAAGCGGCAGGGCAGACTAAATTGCCGACATTTTCAATAATCAGCAGTTGCAAGCCATCCAGATTCATCTGTTTTGCGGCTCGCGCTACCATGTCGGCTTCTAGGTGACAGACGGTGCCGGTGGTAATTTGTACGACAGAGGCATCGCCGGCACCGCGCAGGCGTTGGGCGTCGTTGTCGGTTTCTAAATCGCCGACGATGACGCCGGTTTTGAGGCGATCGCCAGCATCTTTAATCGTGCGTTCTAGAAGCGCGGTTTTCCCGGAGCCGGGGGAAGAAAGCACGTTCAGCACTAGCAATCCTTTTGCCGAGAAATAGCCGCGATTGCGCTCGGCAAGGCGGTCGTTTTTGTCGAGAATCGACTGGGCGATCGCGACCGTTCGGCTGCCATTTCCATGCGCCTCGTGAGGGTGGTGGTGATGCTCGTGGTCGTGGTGATGCTCGTGGTCGTGTTCGTGGTCGTGGTCGTGATGATGCTCGTGGTCGCGATCGTGACTGTGAATGCCAATTTCACCCACTACACTACAGCCGCAATCTTTGCACATATTTATTATCCTTTTATTTGTTAATTTTTGCGCGGATATTTTTTTGTATTTTAGAATAAACTGCCGACTTTCAACCTTAAATTTTTATTAAATCGGCAAGTCGGAAAGCTCCAAAGATGCCAACTCGATCTCTTTTCCGCTCCGCACCTCAGAGCTGAGTTCGCCGCACTGCGGACACTCATAAAAGAGATCAGCCGGCTGAAACTCTAGGTTGCAGTTTGCGCAGTGGCAGACGACGGGCACTTCTTCTATTTCTAGTTTAGCGCCTTCGGCGATGGTGCCTCGGGTGACGATATCAAAAGCAAACTCCAGCGCTTCGGGGACGACGCCCGACATCGCACCCAGGCGCATTTTCAGGCGGAGAATTTTTTGGGCGTGTTGTTGGTGGGCGTATTCTAGAGCAAGTTCTAGAGTTTGCTCCATTAAACTGACTTCGTGCATGTTAAATCGGTTTCTAGTTGGGCGCGATCGCAGAGTTCAGCAAGCGGGAAATCTCTTCTAAAGCATCAGCTACGCCCTGGGAGGTTGTGGGGGAGAGTTCCTCGCCAAAATCGAAATTTACGGCGGGAATGAGCAGCCACCAAGCCGGGGGCGAACGGTGGTAAAGCGCTTGGGAAAGGGCGAGGAGCGATCGCGGATCGCTGGCGTGTGCCGAGAAATTGCCCGCCTCTTCATCTGGGAAAATGCGCGTTATTTTCAGAGAAGTTTCCTCAGCGTTTCTATCTGCTGGATAGGCATCGATAAAAATCACCAGTTGCGCTTGCGAGATATCTTCGGCGAGTTCGGGAGTTAATTGGTGAACGGCGATCGCGCGCGCGATCGGCAAATCCCACGCTTCTACTGCCGCTGCCACCACCTGCCCCGCCCCGTCGTCGCCCCTGAGTGTATTGCCATATCCGATCGCCAGAATTGGCTCTACCTCCGTTGCTTTATCGCTTATCATTGCACCTTTAATCCGTGTTTTTTAAATATCTCAACCGTTCGCTCTACCTGTTCTGGCGTTGCTGCGGGCGTTTCTTTGAGTTGGTATTCATAGCCCAACTGCTCCCACTTGTACTCGCCCATTTTGTGAAAGGGGAGAATTTCTACTTTTTCTACATTATCTAACGTAGCGATAAATTTGGCAAGCCCTTCGACGTTCTCTGAAGCGTCGGTGAAACCGGGCACCAAGACGAAGCGAATCCACGCCGGTTTTTTTATCGAGCTGAGATACTGGGCGAATTGGAGGGTAGGAGCGATCGCAACCCCCGCAACCTTAACATAAGTTTTGGGATCGAAGGATTTGATATCCAACAGCACCAAATCCACATAATCCAGCACGGGTTTCGCCGCGTTCAAGGTAACGTAACCGGAAGTATCGATCGCCGTGTGAATTCCCAGCGCTTTGCAGCGGCGGAAAATTTCTCGGACAAATTCGGGCTGCATCAAGGGTTCGCCGCCGGTGACGGTGACGCCGCCGCCGGAAAATCGCATGTAGGAGCGATATTTCTGAATTTCTGCCATCAGTTCGTCAACGGTTGTTTCTTTGCCTTCTTCGATGTGGCGGCAATCGGGATTGTGGCAGTACAGACAGCGCAAGGGGCAGCCTTGGGTAAAGATGACAAATCTGATACCGGGACCATCTACAGTGCCGCAGCTTTCTACTGAGTGAATTTGACCAGTAATAGAGGTTTGGGTTGGCATTGGGTATCTATTGCCGGGATTGGGGGATTAGGAGATGGGAAATAGAAAGGGCGGGTTTTTTGCCCGCCCCGAGTGTCACCTAGATGTTAGATGCGATCGTGAAAGGTTCGGTTAATTACGTCGAGCTGTTGCTGGCGAGTGAGTTTGATGAAGTTGACGGCGTAGCCGGAGACGCGGATGGTGAGTTGCGGATATTTTTCCGGGTGTTCGATCGCCTCTAAAAGGGTTTCGCGATCGAGGACGTTGATATTAATGTGATGTCCGCCGTCGTGGAAGAATCCGTCGAGCATTCCCACCAGGTTGTTAATTTTATCTGCCTCGGTTTTGCCGAGGGCTTTCGGCACGATTGAGAAGGTGTAGGAAATGCCGTCTTGCGCGTGTTCGTAGGGGATTTTGGCGACGGATGCCAGCGCTGCGATCGCCCCTTTTGTATCCCGCCTGTGCATCGGGTTCGCTCCGGGTGCAAAGGGTTCGCCCGCCTTGCGCCCGTCTGGGGTGTTGCCGGTTTTCTTTCCGTACACCACGTTCGAGGTAATGGTGAGAACCGACTGGGTAGGCACCGCGTTGCGGTAGGTTTTCTGCTTGCGCAGTTGGTTCATAAACGCTTTGACGAGATCGGCGGCTATTTCATCGGCGCGATCGTCATTATTCCCGTATTTGGGATAGTCGCCTTCGACTTGATAATCGACAGCTAAGCCGGTTTCGTTGCGGATGATTTTGACTTTGGCATATTTCATCGCCGAGAAAGCGTCTGCCACGACTGATAACCCCGCGACGCCACACGCCATCGTCCGCACAATATCGCGATCGTGCAGTGCCATTTCGAGGCGCTCGTAGCAATATTTATCGTGCATGTAGTGGATGACGTTGAGAGTGTTGACGTACAGTTTCGCCAGCCACTCGACGAAGCGATCGAATTTTACTTTTACGTCTTCATAGTCCAAATAATCTCCCGCAACCGGGGCGAATTCTGGCCCGATTTGTTCGCCGGAGAATTCATCTTTCCCGCCATTGATGGCATACAGCAGCGCTTTTGCCAGGTTGGCGCGGGCTCCAAAAAATTGCATCTGCTTGCCGATGCGCATGGCGCTGACGCAGCAGGCGATCGCGTAGTCGTCGCCGTATTCCGGGCGCATCAAGTCGTCGTTTTCGTACTGCGTCGAGCAGGTATCTGCTGACACTTTTGCACAGTAGCGCTTGAAGTTGACCGGCAGGCGTTCCGACCACAAAATCGTTAAATTGGGTTCGGGTGCCGCTCCTAAATTATACAAGGTGTGCAAGAAGCGGAAATTACTCTTAGTAACGAGAGAGCGACCGTCTTCTCCCATGCCGCCGATGCACTCTGTCACCCAGGTGGGATCGCCTGAAAATAGCTCGTTATAATCCGGCGTCCGCAAGAAGCGCACCATCCGCAGTTTCATCACGAAGTCGTCAATGATTTCCTGCGCTTCGGATTCCGTTAGCGTGCCGTTATTTAAATCGCGTTCAAAATAGATATCGAGGAAGGTAGAAACCCGCCCCAAAGACATCGCGGCTCCGTTTTGTTCTTTGACTGCGCCCAAATACGCGAAGTAAGTCCACTGCACGGCTTCTTTAGCGCTGGCAGCGGGGCGGCTGATATCAAAGCCGTAAGAGGCTGCCATTTCTTTGAGTTCTTTCAGGGCGCGAATTTGCTCGGAAATTTCTTCACGCAGTTGGATAGTCGATTCATCCATAATATCGACTTCCAGGGATTCCTGCTGCTGTTTTTTGTCCGCAATCAGGCGATCGATTCCGTACAGAGCCACGCGCCGGTAGTCGCCGATAATCCGCCCCCGCCCGTAAGCATCGGGCAAGCCGGTGATAATCCCGGAATGCCGCGCTTTTTTCATGTCGCGGGTGTAGGCATCGAAAACGCCGTCGTTGTGGGTTTTGCGGTATTTGGTAAATATCTCTTCTGTTTGCGGATCGAGTTTGTAGCCGTAGGCTTCTAGGGAAGCTTTGACGATGCGGATGCCGCCCAGAGGCATGATGGCTCGTTTCAGGGGTTTGTCGGTTTGCAAGCCGACGATTTGCTCTAAGTCGCGATCGATGTAGCCGGGAGCGTGGGAAGTAATTGTCGAGATGATTTTTACATCCGCATCTAAAACTCTTTTGGCGCGTTCTTCTTTCATTAAATCGCAGACTTTAAACCACAGGATTTTGGTGCGTTCTGTCGGCTCTGCTAAGAAGGATTCGTCGCCTTCATAAGGAGTGTAATTTTTTTGGATGAAATCGCGGACGTCTATTTCCTTCGTCCATTTTCCTGGAACAAAACCTTGCCATTGCTCGTCAACGCTGTTGAGGTTTTCAGCTTCAGAAGCTTTGACTTTGGGTTCAAGGATGGCTAACATGATATTCTTTTCCTCTTCAGGATCTGCCAAGGGGTGAATCGTTACCTTTGGCTCCACTTCTAATATAGCAATATTTTTTGATAATTTCGGGATTTTTCAATATTTTCTAAATTTTTTTGAGCCTAACAAGCACTTTCATCATTTCAAAAAATTAAATGAATTCTCCTGGCGATCGCTCGATAAAGTAGAGATCGCCTGAATTGAGAAACACGCTCAAACTGACTCCTGTAAGTTTGGATACAGTTTTTAGAGTCTTGTCACTTTTTCAGCTTAACCGCACGCGGCTTTGAGGATGGAGTATAAAATGCTTGCTGCTGTAGCGATCGGCGATTTTCCGGTCAATCTGAAGGGAATGTGAGAGCATTTTGATGGTTCTTCTCCCGGCGGCTGTTCTGAACAGCCGCTTCATCAGGCTTATTGACACACTTTTTATTTTAACACTCCGTGGGCGATTCGTTGGCGCTGGCATCCACGAACGTTTAGCTTGCCATAAATCGACCGTTCTGATATAATGGCTGCATTTAGCCTAAATAACGGTTCAAGTCCCTTCAGGCAAGAAAGTCATAAAATCAAATTAACCCGCCTCAACAAAAATGGAGAATGGGTAATGGGTAATGGGTAATTGGCAATTGACTTTTTGATTTTTTTTATTACTCATTACCCTCTATCAAAAAAAACGGGCGGCTGTATTGCCGCCCGCAAGGTGTTGTTACGGTAAACTAAACATTCTTAGAACGAAGCGATCTCAACCCCGATACACTTCCTTGAGAACCGTGCCATCTGCGGCGACTAATTCGACGTGTAAGGGCATTTGACCGGCTGCGTGAGTGGAACAGCTCAAACAGGGATCGTAGGCGCGAATTCCGGCTTCTACTCGGTTGAGCATTCCTTCGGGAATTTCATTGCCGTGAATGTAATGCTTGGCAATTTGGGTGACGGTTTTGTTCATTGCCAAGTTATTTTGTCCGGTGGCGATAATCAGGTTGACTTTTTTCAGCAAGCCATTTTCGTCTACCTGATAGTGGTGAAACAGGGTGCCGCGCGGCGCTTCGCTGACGCCGATCCCTTCGAGTTGGTTGATGCCGGCGGTAGCGCGGGTGCGATTGGAGACGATATCGGGGTCTTCTACGAGTTGCTCGATCGCCTCGACAGCGGCCATAATTTCGATCAAGCGAGCGTAGTGATACATGAAAGAAGAGGTAGCAATTCCGCCGACGCGAGTGCGGAATTCTTGCAATTCTTTGTTTGCGTCAGGGGTGCCGATGTGGCTGCAAACATTGAGCCGAGCCAGGGGTCCCACGCGATAGATGCCGTCGGGATATCCCAGGGGTTTGTAGTAGGGGAATTTCAGATAAGACCACGGTTCGACGGCTTCGCCGAGGAAGCTTTGGTAGTCGTCTTCGCTGAGGTTGTCGGCGACGATTTTACCTTCGGAATCCACAAAACGAATGTGTCCGCCGTAGTGTTCCCATTCGCCATTTTTGCCGACTAAGCCCATGAAGAGGGAGGGGAATTTGCCGAAGACTTCTACTTCGGTGCCGAATCGATCGAGAAGGCGCTTGAACAGGGCGATCGCGAGTTCGGTGGTGGCGCGGGCTTCGGGAAGGCGATCGCGTATCCAGGCGCGGGATTCTTCACTCAGGGGCGATCGCACGCCACCGGGCACTGCCCAGGCGGGGTGAATTTTTTTCGCCCCCAGCAATTCAATAATTTTCTGACCGAATTGGCGCAGCCGAATGCCCTTGCGAGCCAATTCGGGATCGGCTGACATCAGCCCGAAGACGTTGCGCGTGGCGGGATTGCTATCCCAACCCAACAGGAAATCCGGGCTGCTGAGGTGGAAAAATGACAGGGCGTGCGACTGCAAAATCTGTGCCACATTCATCATGCGGCGCAATTTTTCCCCGGCGGGCGGAACCCTCACTGCCTGAATTTTATCTCCTGTTTTGGCCGATGCCAGCAAGTGGCTGACCGGACAAATTCCGCAGATTCTAGCCGTTATTCCTGCCATTTCCCACATCGGGCGTCCTTCACAGAATTTCTCGAATCCCCGAAATTCTACGACGTGAAAGCGGGCGTTTTCGACTTCCCCTGCATCATCTAAAAATACGGATATTTTTGCGTGACCTTCAATCCGCGTTACGGGATCGATTACAACTGTCTTAGACATAAGACTCCTCTCTAATTCCGGTGATTCTTAGTTCGTAGTGAGGGCTAAATTTCTCTCTTAATTCGCAGTGAGGTTAATCTCAAACCGCCCAGACTTATTATTGTAGGAGCGTTAAAATCCGCGTTCTCCTTCCGTAAACTCGGCGGTAGAGACGCGCAAAAAGTCGCGTCTCTCTGTTCTCCTCTCGATAGCGATCGCTCAGCCAAACTTAATCATTTTTCGCCCTTCCATTGGGGGTTTTTCACCGCTCAGCAAGGGGGCAACTGCCGACCAAATTCTTTCGGCTGACGGCGGGCAACCAGGCATGAAGATGTCAACGTCCACGACTTCATGCACGGGCTTGACGCGATCGAGCAGTTCCGGCACGATACCCGGAAAATGCGGCAACTGAGCATTTGCATCTCCCAATTCCAGATAGCAGCGCTTCAGCACGGGGTCGGCACCTTTGAGCATGTTCCGCATGGCGGGCACGTTCGCCGTCACCGCACAATCGCCAAAAGAAATTAACACTTTCGTGCGGGCTCTCACCTCTTTGATTAAGTGCAAATTTTCTTCATTGGCGACGGCACCTTCTACCAAGCAGACATCGACATTTTCGGGATAGTCTTTAATGTCGGAGCCGACGGGGCTGTAAACCACCTCTACTTTTTCAGCGAGATCGAACAGCAATTCATCCAAATCGAGGAAGGACATGTGACAGCCAGAGCAGCCACCCAGCCAAATTGTTGCTAATTTTATCTTTTCCATTTTTTGTCTCCCCTATTCCAGTAATAGGTAATTTCTATTACCCATTACCGATCGCCGATTACCGAGTCCACTCTTTCTTCTCGCGTGCCGTGACGAGAAACTCGAGCTTGGAGCGATCGTGAATCATTTCTGCCACCGTCGAGCCCTTGCGGAAAATCGCACCCGTCGGGCACGCTTCCACGCACTTGCCGCAGCTCGTACAGGCATCCACCGCACCCCACGGCTGACTCAATCCGGTTACTACTTTGGCAGTGGCACCGCGATACGCCACATCCCAAACGTGAGCGCCTTCAATTTCGTCGCACACCCGCACGCACCGCGTACACATGACGCAGCGGTTGTGATCGATGCCATATTGCTTGTGAGTAATATCGACTTCGCGAGCGGGGAATTGGTACGGGAAGCGGGAGTGATCCATTCCCACTTCGATCGCTAAATCTTGCAATTCGCAATTTTCATTCGACACGCACACCGCGCAGACGTGATTGCCTTCTGCAAAAAGCATTTCCACAATCATGCGGCGGTATTCTTGCAACTGCTCGGTTTGCGTGTTGACTTCCATTCCTTCCGCCACTTGAGTGGTGCAGGAGGTGACGAGTCTGTTGCTGCCCTTCAATTCCACCAAGCACAGCCGACAAGCGCCGACATCCGTCACGCCTTCTAAATGGCACAGTGTCGGAATGCGAATCCCCGCTTCTTTTGCGGCTGTCAGAACTGTTTTGCCTTCTTCGACTGCCACGGGAACGCCGTCAATGGTTAATGTGATGACTGACATAATTTGTCCCTTGTTCTTTGTCGTTTTTCTTGTGTCAGTTTTTGGGAAGTGCTGAGTGCTGAGTGCTGAGTGCTGAGTGTGGAGTGTTGAGTAAGGAGTGTTGAGTGTTGAGTGTGGAAGAATTTAACTCCTCGCTCACTCCATACTCTTTCTTCCCCCATTCCACACTTCACACTTTCTCCCACTCCACACTCCACACTCCACACTCCACACTCCCCTATGTGCTGACAGTCGCAGGCTGAGCTACAACCGATACTTTGCCATTGTCGCTGTGCTGCAGGAGTGCCAAGTATTCTTCGCGGAAATAGCGCAGGGTACTGAGGATGGGGTTGGGCGCAGACTGTCCCAAACCGCACAAGCTGGTTGATTTCACCATGCCGCAAAGTTGTTCTAATCTTTCTAAATCGGCGAGGGTGGCTTGTTTGTTGAGAATTTTTTCAAGCGCCTGATACATCTGTACGGTGCCCGCGCGGCAGGGAATGCACTTGCCGCAGCTTTCTTCCCGGCAGAATTCCATGTAGAACTGGGCGATTTCTACCATGCTGGTGTTTTTATCCATGACCACCATCCCGCCGGAACCCATCATGGAACCGAGCTGGACTAATGATTCGTACTCGACTGGGGTGTCGAGCAGGTGGGCAGGGATGCAGCCGCCGGAAGGGCCACCGGTTTGTATGGCTTTGACTTCGCCGTCGGGGACGCCGCCGCCCATTTCTTCGACGATTTCCCGCAGGGTGATGCCCATCGGCACTTCGATGAGTCCGTTGTTGCGGATTTTGCCGGTGAGGGAGAAAATTTTGGTGCCTTTGCTTCTTTCGGTGCCGATGCTGGCATACCACTGAGCGCCCTCGCGGATGATGGCACCGATATTGGCGAAACTTTCGACGTTATTAATGAGGGTGGGACGTCCCCACAAGCCGGAAACGGCAGGGTAGGGGGGGCGGGGGTTGGGCATACCGCGCCCGCCTTCGATGGATTCGATCAGGGCGGTTTCTTCGCCGCAGACGAAGGCTCCCGCGCCGATGCGGATGTCGATTTTGAAGTCAAAGGGGGACTCGAAGATTTGGCTGCCGAGGAAGCCGTATTTTTTGGCTTGTTTGATGGCGGTTTGCAAGCGCTCGATCGCCAGGGGATACTCGGCGCGGACGTAGATGAAGCCTTCGCTTGCGCCGACTGCGTAGCCGGCGATCGCCATCCCTTCTAGAATCTTGTGCGGGTCGCTCTCCAGCACGGAGCGGTCCATAAATGCCCCGGGGTCGCCTTCGTCAGCGTTGCAGATGACGTATTTCTGCCCTGCCGGCATTTTGGCGACGGTTGCCCACTTCAAGCCGGTGGGATAGCCGGCACCGCCGCGCCCCCGCAAGCCGCTCTTGGTGATTTCTTCCACCACCTCGGCGGGGCTCATGTCGTGGATGACTTTATGTAAGGATTGATAGCCGCCGACGGCGATGTATTCTTCGATCCGCTCGGGGTCGATTTGCCCGCTGTTCTCGCGGACGATTCTAAATTGTTTGGCAAAAAATGGGTGTTTGCTGTCGCCTTTGTTCGCCGTGGCGGTGCCGCCGTTGATTTCGTCGATGATGCTGGCGGCATTCTCGGGGGTGACTTCTTCGTAAATTTTATTCTCCGGCTCGACTTGTACCAGTGGCCCGCGCCCGCAGAATCCCATGCAGCCGACACCCACTACTTGCACGCGATCGCCCAAGCCTGCTTGCTTGACGGCTGCTTCCATATTTTTCTTGACCTCTATCGAGTTTGCCGCTTGGCAACCGGTAGAAGTACAGCAATGCACGCGAATGCTTTTGTGAGCGGAGCGCTCTTTCTCGGCAATCTCCTGCAGTTCTGCTAAATCCATAATCTTTTCACCTACTACATAAGAAAGGAAGTCAGCGAAAAAAAGTCAGTTTTCCTGGCTGAGGGCAGTCATGCCTCGTGCCTGCCCTCATGCCTGCTTCATCCATCCTTTGACTTTTTCCAGCACTGACTCTGGCGTTTGCTTGGGTGCGACTGCCCCGTCGAATACCACTGCCGGCGCAATGCCGCACGCTCCGATACAGCGTGCCGTCACCAGCGAAACCTGCCCGTCTGGCGTTGTCTCTCCAGACTTGACGCCTGTATGCTGCTCCAGCGCGGAAAGCACTTCGCCGCCGCCCTTGACGTAACAAGCAGTACCCAGGCACACGACACAAGTGTGCGCTCCGCTCGGTTTCAGGGAAAACAGGTGGTAGAAGGTGGCGACGCCGTACACTTTGCTCAGCGGCAGTTTCAGCCCCCGCGCCACATAGATCAGCACGTCTTCTTCGAGGTAGCCGAAAGCTTCCTGAGCTTTGTGCAGCACTTCGATGAGGGCATCTTGACGGTACTGATTCCGCTTCATCGTGATGTCGAGGGCTTTGAAGCGCTTGTCACCGCTGGGATGTTCGTGGGCGGCTGGTTTTGTTTCTTTCGCTTTGCTCTTAGCGGCAGTTTGCATGGCTGTTGTCCTTTTATGCAATGTTGGAACGGCGGAAGTCAGCCCTGGAAGTCAGCCCTGAAGGTGGCGGCGCGAATCGCCTCCGTGTCTCCCGCCTCGTAAACCCTTCAAACTTTCATGCTTTGCGGGCTGTCTCACCCGTCACTCTTGCGCGACTCTTTAGAAATCTCAATCAAATAACGATGGCTGCTCTCCAACTTTTTTAAGACTTTGACACGAGTTTCAGTTGGGATGCCGTAAATTACACGATCTTTTTGGGATTGCTTCGCTAACGTTTCCTCTTGCCTGCCCCGTTCTTATTCTATACCCATTAAGTGTTGCCAGTATGTTCCTCTCAACATTTTTTTGTTAAAAAGTGTTAACAACTTGCCGTCAAGTGGGTGGAGACTCGCGATCTTGCCCTGGCGATCGCGACAAGTTTTGCCAGTTGAGTTTTTCTACTCCCTGACAGTTGCGCAACGCTTCAAAGCGATCGCGATCGCTTCCCCCCGTCCTACCGGCCAGCGTGAAGCACCTGAAGAACGCGATCGCTTTCTCGCCACTCTCAACAATAAGGTCTTAATGACTACCCGTGAAATTTTATAAGCTTTTTTTAATATTGGCTAAACTTTGTCATTTTTAGCCTCCTTACTTTCGCTGTATGATCTACAATATTAAAAACAAATAGAGCACGAGGACGCCAGTTATGGACTGTCCCGCTCGAAAAAACACGGGTAGCACTTAATCGCTGCCGACAGAGCTAGTTTACCCTTTTTCAGCCATTTCCTAGGAAAAACCCTTGATCCCCATTTGGATCTCGATCGGACATAGCAGTAAAACCCCTTAAATTAACGAGAAACTGTAGCCGTTAATTTATATCGGATGTGGAAACCCGATCCAAAAGAGGGTTATGGGTCGATTTTGACAACAAGGAAGTTGCAAAACTTCCGAGACATCGCTTAAATTGCTGCCCCGATCCGGGAGCGAAAAGCAGTCGCAGCCGGTGAGATTGCGGAAGCAGGCAGCCGAGCCAACAAACGGGAGTATGTGGATATGGACAACCAGGATAATCTTGACCGCAACATCTATCAGGATGTATCGACCAAGCAGTTGATCCAGCAGAAATTGGCCCACAGTGAAGGGCTGAATTCTGGGAATGGTGCGGCGTGCGTTCGCAATGGCAAAAAAAGCCCGTTCTGCGGGCTGGAATCCCTAGGGATGAAAAACCTGGGTCACGTCTACCAAAACCTGCCAGTTGCGAAGCTAGTCGAGCACGCTTTGGCGAAGGGAGAAGGCGTTCTGGCGTCCAACGGAGCCCTGTGCGTCAAGACCGGCAAATACACCGGGCGATCGCCCAACGACAAATTCATCGTCTCCGAACCCAGCAGCCAAGACGAAATCCACTGGAACAAGCTCAACGTTCCCATCTCCGAAGAAAACTTCAACCGCCTCTACCGCCGCGCCCTCTCCTACGTCCAAGGGCGCGACATCTATATATTTGACGGATTCGTCGGCGCAGATCCTACCTACCGGCTCGGCGTCCGCATCGTCACCGAAAAAGCCTGCCAGAGCTTATTTGCCCAGCAGCTCTTCATCCGACCGACACCAGACGAACTCAAAAGCCACCAAGCAGACTTCACCGTCATCTCCGTGCCCGGGCTGCACGGCGATCCTGAAGACGACGGCATCAACTCCGAAGCCTTCATCGTGCTGCACTTTGCCAAAAAGCTCGTCATCGTCGGAGGTTCCAAATACGCCGGAGAAATCAAAAAGTCCGTCTTCTCCCTGATGAACTACTTTATGACCAAGCGGAACGTTCTGCCGATGCACTGCTCCGCCAACATGGACGCAGACGGCAACACCGCCTTATTCTTCGGACTTTCCGGCACCGGCAAAACCACCCTCTCAGCCGATCCCAACCTCGTCCTGATTGGAGATGACGAGCACGGCTGGTCAGATGCGGGCGTGTTCAACTTCGAGGGCGGCTGCTACGCCAAAACCATCAAACTTTCAAAAGAAAACGAGCCTCAGATTTGGGACGCCATCCGGTTTGGAGCCCTGATGGAAAACGTCGTCCTCGATCGCGAGACTCGCGTGCCAGATTATAACGATGGCAGCTTAACAGAAAACACGCGCGTTGCTTACCCGATCGAATATATTCCCAATGCCGCCATCCCCGGCATCGGCGGACATCCCAAAACCGTCCTCTTCCTGACAGCAGACGCCTTTGGCGTGCTGCCCCCGATCGCCAAGCTCACCAAAGAGCAAGCGATGTATCACTTCATGTCCGGCTACACGAGCAAGCTCGCCGGCACCGAGCGCGGCATCACCGAACCGCAAGCAACCTTCTCCTCCTGCTTCGGCAAGCCCTTCCTGCCCCTGTCTGCGACTGTCTATGCCCAGATGCTGGGAGAGCGGCTGGAAAAATACGGCGCGAACGTCTACCTAGTCAATACCGGCTGGTCGGGCGGCCCCTATGGCGTCGGCAGCCGCATTTCCATCAAGTATACGCGGGCGATGGTTGCCGCCGCACTTAGCGGGCAACTCGAAAAGGTGAAATTTACACCCCACCCGATCTTCAAGATTTGGGTGCCCCAGGAAGTACCGGGAGTGCCCAGCGAGATATTAGATCCGAGGAATACCTGGAGCGATAAAGACGCCTACGACCGGCAGGCGAACGAACTCGCCAAATTATTCGTGGAAAACTTCAAGCAGTACAAAACCGCCTGCTTGGAGATAGTCGGATCGGGGCCGGCTGCTGCCGAGGCGTGCCTGCTGATGGAGGTGTGAACGCGACAGGAGCAACTGACGCGGGCGAATCCCAACCGAAACTAAAACTTTCCTAAAGCCTTTCTCCTCTTGTCAAAACTCACCAAACCTTTGCCCCGGCTTGCTTTCAGAGCGCCGGGGCTTTGTTATGGCTTCAAAGGGGGGCGGTATTATTCTGAGTGTGACAGCAAGAAACCCGCTTTGAAGTAGGGGCGGTGCCCCCGTGCCCGCCCCTATAAACGAGTTTGAAGAGGGTTCACGACTCACATAGAAACGCTATACATGCCCTAACGCTACAGTTGAGGCACAGTTGAGGCGAGGTTTTTCCGGAACAAAACGGACAGCCGCATTTAGCCCTAATAAAAGGCGCATTTTAACACAAAGACTGTCTGTTTTCAAGACTGGGAAAAAAAATCAAAAGGAGCTTTTTTCATGGGAACCGTCAAAGTAGGCATTAATGGATTCGGTCGCATCGGGCGGCTGGTTTTCCGCGCCGGACTTAACAATCCAAATATCGAATTTTGCTGCATTAACGACCTGGTGCCGCCAGAAAGCATCGCGTATTTGTTGCGGTACGACTCAACCCACGGGCGCTTCAAAGGCACCGTCGAAGCCAAAGAAGGCGGCATCGTCGTCAACGACAAATTTATCCCCTGCGTGGCCGTCAGAAACCCGGAAGAACTGCCTTGGGGCAAATACGGCGTCGAGTATGTCGTTGAGTCTACTGGTTTGTTCACCGATTACGAAGGCGCATCCAAACACTTGACAGCAGGAGCCAAACGGGTTGTTATTTCTGCTCCCACCAAAGAAAAAGACCCCGAAAAAGTGCCCACCCTGCTAGTCGGCGTCAACCACCACACCTTCGACCCCAGCAAACACACCGTCGTTTCCAACGCAAGCTGTACGACGAACTGCCTCGCCCCCATTGCTAAAGTCATTCAAGATAACTTCGGCATGGTGGAAGGGTTGATGACAACTGTACACGCCATGACGGCGACGCAGCCGACAGTAGACGGCCCCAGCAAAAAAGACTTTCGCGGCGGGCGGGGAGCCCCTCAGAATATTATCCCGGCTTCCACAGGTGCTGCCAAAGCCGTGACGCTAGTCTTGCCTGAATTGAAAGGCAAGCTCACCGGGATGGCATTTCGCGTGCCGACTGCCGACGTGTCGGTAGTAGATTTGACCTTCCGCACGGAAAAGGCAACCAGCTACAAAGAAATCTGCGAAGCGATGAAGAAAGCTTCGGAAGGGGAATTAAAAGGAATTCTCGGCTATACGGAAGACGATGTAGTTTCTTCTGATTTTATCGGCGATTCCCATTCCAGCATTTTCGATGCGGGCGCTGGGATTGAATTGAATTCCAATTTCTTCAAGATTGTCTCGTGGTATGACAACGAGTGGGGCTATTCGTCGCGGATGATCGACCTGATTCTGTCTATGGCAGCGAAGGGTTAATCCGGCGAGCGAACATCCCTTTTATGTAAGGGCTGTAGGGGCGAAGCATTCGTGCAGATAGGCTGTCGGTTGGCAGTTAAGATTTATTCGCGAATGCTTCGCCCTTAAACGTACCTCCACCTCAAAGATTTTTCCAACAACTTTTAAAAGTTTCGTCAGCCGTGGGAGCAGACTATACAACATTAGAGAATTTACTTGCCCGGAAAGAATGGTGGCAAGCTGACTGGGAAACGCGGCGGTTGATGTTAGCGATCGCCGGAGCAGATAGCCGCAGAGATTGCCTGCTGACTGAAAGTGATATCCGGCAATTTCCCTGTAGCGAACTCGTGGCGATAAACCAACTGTGGAGCGATCGCAGCCGAGGGCGTTTTAGTTTTAGCACCATCAACCAAATTTATCGCGAAGTTGACTGCGACTATTCCCAATTAGCCGAGAGAGTGGGGTGGCGCAGGGGAGATAAATGGCTCAACTACGACGAGATAATTTTTACCAGCGACGCCCCACGCGGGCACCTGCCGATTACCTGGCTCGTGCCGACAACTTTTTCAACCTATTGGCTCGCCCGGTTCGCGTCAGCCGGCTGGCGATTGCTCTTACAAAAGGCTGTTGAGTGCAATTTGTAGCGGTTTTAATTGAGCCGTGAAAACTCATCAAATCTGTTTTTTTGTTTCTTTCCCAGGTAGAGCTTGGGAATGGAATTCGTTCGCGGACATTTCTGCACAATTCTGGCTAAAACAGCCAATTTATCCAAAAAAGCAGGTGCAGTCCAACGATTACCCAAAACACGATTTGATAAGAAGTTTTGCTACTTTTGTGGCGAAGTTTCTGCTGAGCAATGAATGCCCCCAGCCACCCTCCAGCTAGTTCGCACAGGTGTAAAAATTTTTCGGGGACTCTATCTTGCCCTTCTCTCGCCCGCGATTTGTCACTCGCGTAAATTGCAAAGGTCATCGCGCTCATAATCGGATAGAGAATCGCGGGAAGAGGATTGGAAGTTGTTAAGGCAAATTTGACTGCTCCCCATAGAGGCAGCGCGGCTAAAAGCAAAAATTTTAATCCTAAAAATGCAAGATTTAAATGATTTTGAGAGATAGCTCCTTCAATGAAAGCATCAGAGGCGCGAATTTTCTTATTTTTGTCGGTTGATAACTGGTAGTAAATAACGTCACCAATTTTTGGACGGCGCGTGCTATTTTTCACTGCACTAATGTGAAGAAAAACATCGGGGCTTCCGTCATCGGGTTTGATGAAACCAAAACCTTTATCGTCTTTCCAGACGGTTACTTTACCTTTATGGTTTCCAGGTTTCATATTGGTTTTTGTTCGCATCTGTCAGTAAAGCTATTGAGTACGATCGCGCGTCACCAGATTTTAGCACGCACTGGCATAAACTGCTCTTCAGGCAAGTATCTCGTTTTCTGGCTCTGCTTGGGTAGGATGCAGGCGATCGAGGCTCTGTCTCTTTTGCTTTTCAGTTTTTGGAGCAAAGCGATTCGGTTTTGCCTGATTGTAGTCGAAGTTATATTCGGGCAAAAGTTCGTCGGAATTCGGAGATTTATCAAAAGAAGTTTTGTTCATCTTGCAAGTGATTAACCTTCTCAAAAAATAGGGCGCAGGCTGAGCGCCCTATTTTTGTTTTTATGATTCCTGACTACTGATTGCCGGCTGGCTGCTCGGTACTTTTCAGAGTTTTGGCAGGGGGGAGTGGCGAGACTCCGCTGAGTTTGAGAACGTCGGTTAAGGTGCTGCAGTAGGTTGGCATTCCAAAGCTGGCTGGGCTGACAGCATCTTCATAGGTGAAGTGGCGGTAGCCGATGCAAAACCGATCCCACGGACTCATCTGAATGCGGAATAGCGCGATTAACAAATCCGCCAGCCAAGGATACAGCGTGACGCGAAAATGTATTTTTTTATCGAAATAGGCGCACACTTCTTCAACGGCTTGGTTGACGGTGAGGGGCGGAGCTCCTAAAACAAATTGCCGGGGCTCTTGGGTTTGGGAGGGGTGAGCCAGCAGGTAGAGGGTGATTCTGGCAATATCTTGCCCGTGGATGAAGTGGAAGCTTCCGTCTGCTTTGAAAAAGCGAATGAGATCTACCCATCTCGCGACATCGGGCAAGCCGGCGGAGAGGTGGGAATAGGGATGGCGATCGTCTCCTCCCAAGACGAGGGTGGGAAAGAGGGTGGTGACTTTTTTGGCGATCGCCAATCTCGAAAATTGCCGAATACATTCGTATTTGGAGCGGATGTAATCCGTCCCTAACTGTCCGGCTTCTTTGAGCAATTGGTTTTTGCGATCGAGAACGCTAGCGGTTGAAAAATAAATCACCTGTTCGCAGACATCCGGATCGAGCAAGTTCATCACTCGCAGCGTCTTGCTGACATTGGTATCAAAAACTTCCTGAGCGCCTCCCCAAGCCGTGGCCGCCAAAATGGCCGCATCCATCGTTTTGAGCAGGTTGGATATGTGGTCAATGTCTCGCATGTCGCCCTCTAGGATGGTTATCCCCGGACGGGCTAAACAATCATATTTGATTTTGCTCGGGTTCCTGACTAGCAAAAACAGTTCGTGGTTGGTTTGCTTGATCAGGGCTTCGGTGATGTAGTGACCTATACAGCCACTCGCGCCAGTCACAAAAATCCGCTTGGGGGTCATGGATGGAAGCCAGAAGGAAAAGGGAGACGGAATAAATGCAAATGGGAAAAGTGAGAAGGGAGGCGGGAGAAATCAATTTCAGGTTTCTCGCTTATCACTTCTCACTTTTTTATTCACTTTTTACGGGTTGACGTGAGGTTTAGGCGCGGACGGCGAGCAATTCATCGGCGTGTTTGGCAGTCTCGAAGAAGAAAGCCGCGTTTTCCTCTGGGGTTCCCGGTAAAATCCCGTGCCCCAAGTTGAGGATGTGGCCGCGATCGCCGGCTTTGCGAATCGTTTCCACAATGCGATCGCGGATGAAATCTTTAGAACCAAACAGGGCGCAGGGGTCGATATTCCCTTGCACGCCTATATTCGCTCCTAACCGAGTCCGGGCTTCCGCCATGTCAACCGTCCAATCGACGCTGACGATATCGACGCCAGATAGTGCCATGCGCTCTAATATTCCTGCACTGCCATTAATATAGAGGATCAGCGGCGTTTCTGGGTGAGCTGCCTTAACTTGGGATACTACCCGCTGCTGGTAAGGCAGGGCGAAGGTTTCGTAATCGCGCGGGCTCAACTGTCCCGCCCAGGAGTCGAATAACTGCACGACTTGCGCGCCGGAGTCGATTTGATAGCAAGCGTAGGTGGCGATCGCGTCTGCTAGTTTGCCCAAGAATTTGTGCAGCGTTGTCGGATCGTTGAAGGCCATGCTCTTGATGACCGTATAATCTTTGGAGGATTTGCCTTCGATCGCGTAGGCGGCTAGCGTCCACGGAGCCCCGACAAAGCCGAGCACCGTCGCCTTGTCGCCGACTTCCCGCCGCAAGATTTGCAGGATTTCTCGGATAAACGGCATCGAGACTTCCGGTTCGAGGGGGCGGAGGTTCTCTACTTGTTCCAGAGTGCGGATGGCCGGCTGGATGATCGGCCCCTTGCTTTCCACGATATCAAAGGGAATGCCAATTCCGGGCAGGGGAGTGAGAATGTCCGAGAACAAAATCACCCCGTCGGGTTGAAATGCCCGAAACGGTTGCAGGGAGATTTCAACGGCGAGGTCAACATTTTCCGAGCGATCGCGAAACGAGGGATACTTATCCCGCAAGTCCCGATAAGCTTTCATATACCGCCCCGCCTGCCGCATCATCCATACTGGCGGACGGTCTAATTTTTCACCACGAGCTGCCCTTAACAGATAGGGAACCTGCGTTGCTACAGCCATCTAAGCTTTCCCTTAATAATTTCTTACACGCCAAGGATCAGCTTACCACTGTGGCTTTCTCATTTTTTATTTTCTTTGGAATTTCGCGTTTCTCTCCGCACCTCCACAGCTATTTTAGATTTTAAATGTTCGGTTTTGGCTACTTCTCCCCTTGGCGCGCGGGGAATTTGAGCGATCGCAAAAACTGTAGGTTCACAGCAAACCGCAAAATCCAGCCCGCTTTTAAAAATATTAATTATTGTTACATACAACTGAATAATACTGATTTCATGCTATCTGCTAACAAACGCGCGAACTCTGCCTTATTTGGCAGCGGCTCTCCTCAGCGCCGCCAGCGAGTAAAAGTTTGCGGGGGCGATGCGTCTTTGCGATCGCCCCAAATCCGCTAAATTCCTCTTCGATCCGCCTATCCGTGTATCCGTGTCAGAATCCGCGTCGTGCCGCCGCCTCAGACAGCGTAGCTTTCGCCGATGCGGTGAACCTTGATCAGGTTAGTCACGCCCGTAATCGGTAGGGGCAACCCCGCCGTAATCACAACCATATCCCCGTGAGAGACATAGCCGTGCGCCACCGCCGCCTTATCCACCATCGCGATCATTTCGTCCGTATTGGAAACCTCCTGCAGCAACAAGGATTCAACGCCCCAATAGAGAGCCAACCTGCGGCGAACCACCTCAGAAGTCGTCACCGCAATCACCGGCAGGGGCTGGCGGTACTTTGAAAGCACCCGCGCCGTAAACCCGTGTTCCGTAAAGCAGATAATCGCCTTGGCATGGAGATTTTCCGCCAATTGGCAGGCGGCGTGAGCCACAGAATGAGAAATTTCATGCTCCTTCACCCCATTGATGTAACTGGGGGAGCGAGTCAGACTCGCTTCAACCGTTTCCGCGATGCGCGCCATCGTCTGCACCGCCAGCACCGGATATTTGCCCATCGCCGTTTCCCCGGAAAGCATCAGCGCATCCGTGCCGTCGAGAATAGCATTGGCGATGTCGGAAACCTCCGCCCGGGTGGGCGTGGGATTGTGAATCATCGACTCCAGCATCTGGGTAGCCGTGATTACCGGCTTGAGGTGAGCGCTGCAAGATTGAATAATCGATTTTTGAATCAGGGGAACCTGTTCGATGGGCAGCTCCACGCCCAAATCTCCCCGCGCCACCATCACCGCATCGGCGGTACTGACAATGCCCTCGAGATCTTCTATTGCCTCGTGGCGCTCGATTTTGGCGATAACGTGCGTCGTCTTTTCTTTGCGCCGGATAGCTCCTTTGACTTCTTTGACATCGGAAGCTTCCCGCACGAAGGAGAGCGCCGCAAAATCCACATCGTGAGTCAGCCCGAACTCCAAGTCTTCAATGTCCTTGACAGTCAGGGCAGGAGCCGAAATCGAGGAATGGCTGAGGTTAATCCCCTTGTGGCTTTTCAGCGTGCCGCCGTGAATCACCGTGCCGTAGATTTCCGTTCCCAGCACGCGATCGACGCGGATGCGAATCAGCCCGTCATTGATGAGAATCGGATCGCCTTCCTTGACATCCGATGCCAGCCCCTTATAAGTAGAACTAAACCGCTCGGCTGTACCGACGACTTCCGTCATGGTAATGACCGTTTTCTGCCCTCGAATCAGTTCGACACCCTCCTGCATGTCTCCCACCCGGATTTTGGGGCCTTGCAAGTCCTGAATGATGGCCACAGGTCGCTTCAGTTCTTCACAGACTTGCTGGAGAGTGCGAATGTTGTTGAGGTGGGCTTTGTAGTCTCCGTGGGAAAAGTTGAGGCGGGCTGCGTCCATGCCCGCTTCCACCATTGCTTTCAGGGTCTCGTAATCAGAACTGGCGGGACCAAGGGTGCAGATAATCTTGGTTTTACGCATGAGAGCTGCTCTTGAAGTATTTTGTGCAGGGAAAAAAAGTATTGCGCGAACAACACACCCCGGTCTGGATTGACTGAGGCACTTGCAACAGATCGGTTGTGTGCTTCAATCCCTACGAGTTTAGTGTGCCCCTGGTGGAAATGTCTGTAACCGAGAGCACCTCCGGGCAGTTATTCCATCGGGCCATTTCCTGGCCTGCGTGCGGCGCGAGCTTAACGCAAGGAAATCGCCCTTTCTCGCTCGTTTCTACAATCCAGCCTGCTTGCTTATCAAAACTTAACAAGCTCTTCACTATCTCATCGAAACAGCAGGCGATCGCGAAAAATCGTTAAAATCTATAAAAAACCTGGAGGAAATGGCCGTGGGGTTATTCGACAAAGTTTTTGGCGAATTTATCGATATTATCGAATGGCTAGACCCGACAAACGACACGATCGCCTATCGATTCGATCGCTACAATAACGAAATCAAAATGGGCGCTAAACTCACCGTCCGCCCCGGTCAGGTGGCCGTATTCGTCAATGAAGGTCAAATGGCAGACGTATTTCAGCCAGGGATGTACGAGCTGACTACCCAAAACTTGCCAATTCTCAGCACCCTACAAGGTTGGCGATACGGCTTCAACTCCCCCTTTAAAGCCGAAGTTTACTTTTTCAATACGAAAGTTTTTACTAATCTCAAGTGGGGCACTGCTAACCCCATTATGATGCGCGATCCCGAATTGGGGCCGGTGCGGGTGAAGGCTTATGGCAGCTATAGCATGAGAGTGGCAAATGCAGCCACCCTACTCCAACAATTAATCAGTACCGACGGACTCTTTCAAGTTGGCGAGATTCAAGCACATTTTCGCAATGTCATCGTCAGTTCATTTGCGACTTGGGCTGCTAAATCAGGCACTCCTCTGCTGGATTTTGCAACGCGGTATCAGGAATTAGGGGAACAGATTCGCGCTGGCATTCACCCAGAATTAGAAAGTTTGGGAATTGATTTAACGCAGCTCTTGATAGAAAATGTTTCCCTCCCGGCTGAAGTTGAAGCCGCTCTCGACAAGCGCACTTCAATGGGGCTGGTGGGCAACCTGCAGCAATATGCCCAGTTTCAAGCAGCCAATGCGATCGAGCAATCTGCCCAAAATCCGGGGGTGGGAAATCAAGCTCTAGATTTTGGGGTGGGAATGGCAATGGCGCAGCAATTGACGAATGCCATGCAGCAACCATCTAACCCGACTGCGCCGCCGCCTTTACCGACACAAACTCAGTGGTATATGGGGATAAACGGGCAACAAGTAGGCCCTATTTCTGTTAATGAGTTAATTCAAAAAGGATTGACGGCTCAAACGCTGGTTTGGAAAGCCGGGATGGAGAATTGGAAGCCGGCTGCGGAAGTACCGGAATTGGCGTCTTTGTTGGGCTCGGTGCCGCCGCCACTGCCGCCGATATAGCGTGAGGGGAAAAGGGGAGCGATCGCTTTTGTTGGGGCGGGGAGGGGAGCCAGAAAAAGGGGATTTTACGTCTAGTTGTCGGCGCATTGGCGATCGCCTCTGTTCAGGCTTCTTAAAAGCCCATTCAGGAAGGCTGGCGAAGTCTGACGCTATCTTCAATCAATTCTAAGATTTTGAGAATCCGGGTGGCTGCGTGGTAGGATTCTTTGATGAGTTCGTCGCGCTCTTGTTGGTTGTCTACCATGTCGTCAACGAGCAATTTCAGAAAACCAATCATGGGGGTGAGGCGGCTGCGCACTTCATAGGAGGCTTTGACTAGCGCTTTCTCGCGGTTGGCTTCGTCGAGAAATTGCATTGAGTACAAGCGCGTGTAGTAGCCGCCTCTGCGCAGCAGTTCGTCGTGAGAACCCACTTCCACTACTCGACCGCGATCTAATACGGCTATTTGATGGGCTTTTTGCACGGTAGAGAGGCGGTGGGCAATCACGAGGGTGGTGCGATCGCGGCTGAGTTCGTCGATCGCCAGTTGCACGAGGCGTTCTGAAAGGGTATCTAAGGCGCTCGTGGCTTCGTCTAAGATTAATATTTCCGGGTTTTGCAATAGGGCACGAGCGATCGCAATTCGCTGCCGCTGCCCGCCCGACAGCAGCACGCCGCGATCGCCGATGATCGTCTCTAAACCCTGCGGCAATTCTTCAATAAATTCTAACGCATTTGCCCGCTGTGCTGCTTCGAGAATCTCTGTTTCCGTTGCATCCGGGCGAGCGTAGGCAATATTATTCCGCACCGTGTCATTAAATAAAAAAGTGTCTTGACTGACAATCCCCATCGCGGCTCTAACGGTTTTTACGTCGAACTGCCGCACGTCTGTACCGTCGATGAGGATGCTGCCCGAGGTGGGCTCGTAAAATCTCGGCAAGAGATCGGCTAACGTTGACTTGCCGGCTCCCGATCCTCCGACTAATGCCAATGTCGTGCCGTGCGGCAGAAATAAATTAATATCTCGGAGAACTAGGTCTGCATGTTCGGGATAGGCAAAGGATACCTGTTGGAAACGAATTCCTTCGCGCAATTTCGTGTAGGGAAGAGCGCCGTTTTTCAGAAATGGCTTGTTGTCGCGCCGCAAAAAATCGTAAACGATTTCTACGCTAGCCGAAGCATTCGCCAGTTGCGATCGCGCCCCGTTAATCTGGGCAACTAGCGGCAGGAGTCGAAATAGCACCAATAAATAAGTGAGGAGAACCGCTGAGAGCGCCTCCATTTCGTCTGCAAAAAAGATCCGACCTAGAAAAACGATTGCCAGCAGCGCGATAATGCTGGTGACTTCCGTAATCGGGGCAATTAATGCGTAGTTGGCTTCGCAGCGAAAATCCGCCTTTTCACGCTCCGTAATTAACTGCTGCAATTGCTCGTATTCTTTTTCTTCAGAGCCCGTTCCTTTCACCAGCCGAATTCCGTTGAGGATTTCCATGAGGCTGACTGAATAAGCTGTGGAAGCATCGGAGAGCTGCTTGCCGAAAAACTTGGAGCGGGCGATCGCGTACTGATTGACGATTACCACCACGGACAGCAATAATGTAGAAGCCAGGGTCAGTTGCCAGGAAATCGCCAGCAGCAGGCAGACAAACACTAAAACGGTGATAGCCGTAATCGCCATCTGAATCAGGGTGCTAATCGCCGTTGCCGTTCGATTGACTTCTGCGCCCAAGCGATTGATCAAGTCTCCTACTTTCATCTTGGCGAAATAATCCAAGTCTACATCTAATAACAATCGCACGCCGGCTTTTCGCAAATCGGCAGTCAGCGATCGCGTTAGAGAACTGGACACGACAAGACTGGCATAACTGGCCAGATTTTTTAAGGCGATCGCGGCTACAATCGCTAAGGCCATTACTATCAATCGGTAATCTTGTGGAAGCCCCGCAAATGGAAACATCAGCAATTTAATAATATTCGGAGCCCCTTGAAAGTCTAACGAGTGATTCAAAAGGCTCAGAACAATCGGTACAATCAGCGTGGTACTGACCCCATTAAAAACTGCGCCTGACAAACCCAGAATGACAGTTAATATAATTTGAACCGGATAGGGACGCGCAAATTTTAGGATGAGTTTATTTGCCGACATGAAGATTTCCTAAAGGCGGGGTTTTAACCAAAACCAAGGTTTTTTTATTGTAGAGTTATTTTTAATAGATTTTATGTCCTCACTTAAATAACCAGCCAGATCGGGCGATCGCTGGCAGACTGGCAAGAACCGGATCGAGTATCGCAGCCATTGCCCCGATACTATAGCGTTCTATACATCGTTCTCTCGCTTTTCTGCCGCGATCGTTGGCAGAGGCTAAATTTTGAAAGATCGATTCAATCTGCTCGGCGAGTTGCTGCGGACAACCGGGTTCTGCCAAATAGCCGGTTTCCCCCAAGATTTCTGGAATATCGCCCACCCGCGTTGCCAAAACTGGCTTAGCCATTGCCATCCCATCGGTGAGTTTCAGGGGAAACTGCGCCCTGGCAATAGCGGTATCTCGCTGGGGGACAACGACAACGTGCGCCGCCGCGACGATTTCCGGCATTTGCTCTACGGGCGCGGGCGGCAGCTTGACAATCCAGCGCCCCCACTCGGCAATCAGCCGCTCGTCGTAGTCGTCATAGGGATTGCCGCCGACGATCGCGAGTCTCAAGTCGGGTTGATTGAGGCGATCGAGGGCCATCAAAATGTCTTCGAGTCCCTTGTGGGGGCGGGGAGCGCCGGGAAACATCAGCACTCGATATTCCGAAAGACCGTAGCGAACTCGGCTGGCGTCTGGATCGAATTTAGCGGGATCGAACAACTCGGTATCTTTCCCATTGGGCAGGTAGGTGCCCCCGAAGCGTTCTTGCAAAAATTGCGTGTGGATTGTTATGGCATCGGCGCGACTGACTAACTTCTCCATCCACTGCAGGTAAAGGGGATGAGCGGCATCCCGCAAAGCACCGTCTTTTTTCAGGATGTCTCTAGCCAGTTGCTTTAAAGTGGGACGGTACTGCCAGGAGTCGCCCCCGTGCCAACTCATCTCCCAGTCGTCGATATCCAGGATGACTGGCTTGCGATCGCTCAGCTTTTTGAGCAAAGCCATGCCAAAGCTGGTGGGTAGGGGTTTGACCGCATAAATAATATCGCCGTCGATTTTACCCTGCAGTTGCACCGCCGAGGCGAAAAGTTGCGGATACTTTCCGCCGCGAACCCAGTCCAGAGACAACTGCTGCGGGGGCAGGGGATATATCCCTCCCTCAGACAGAAATCCCAAAATTTTTACCTCACAGTGCAATTTTTGCAAGACTTGACCCAGCAGGTAGGCGCGCTCAATGCCGCCTTTGCAAAACGTCGGCGAAAGGACGGAAACTTTTAACTTTTGGCTGTTTGCTTGAACCTTCATGGCAGGCAACGAGCAGATAGTTTGACGCAGTAAAGGCCCCCTGTCGGCAGGCAGCGCCGTGGCCCTTCCCCTCCGCCGCCGCTGCCCTTTTGCGCGTTCTTTCCAGCGCTACAAATCAACGATTTCCATGCGTCCCATTTGGATGTAGTCAAAGATGCGGTTGATTTGACGGCGATCTTCGTCGGTGAGGTTGAAATCTGAGAGGATGGCAGAAGTCAATTGTAGGTGTTCCTGACGGTTAATCTGACCGACGGCGAGAATTTTGTCGATCGCTTGAGGAATTGTCAAGTTTAATTTACTCTGAAGTGTGCGTACCATAGCTGAGTGCTGAGTGCTGAGTAAGGAGTAGGCAGTGTGCTTCGCCCCTTTGCTGTTCGGCTTTGGGTGATTGCGAAAATCCACCTGCAGCAGGTGGGAAGCAAGACTCTGTTAAGAATATTCTAAGGAACTCGAACAATCGAAGCGGGGTTTTTTCGCCCCCTCTCGCATCGCCCGACATTTTTTGTACCCTTTGCCGCCAGATTCAGGAGGTCGTCATTGATGCAGGTTTACCGACTCAGAGCACTTTCCGACAACTACATTTTTTTGCTGCACGACCCCAAAAGCAAGAGCGCCGCTGTTGTAGACCCCGCCGAAGCCGAGCCGGTGTTGCAGCAGTTGCACGCCCTGGACGCGGATCTGGTGGCTATTTTCAATACACACCACCACAGCGATCACGTCGGCGGCAATCGCCAATTGATGCAGCGCTTTCCCAATGTCCGAGTACATGCTTCGGCTGAGGATCGGGGGAGAATACCCGGACAGCAGGTATTTTTGCAGGAGGGCTCGCGCGTCGAGTTCGGCGATCGCGCGGCGGTTGTCCTGTTCGTCCCGGGCCACACTCGCGCCCACATTGCTTATTACTTTCCGCCCGCCTCGAACGGAGAAGCTGGGGATTTATTTTGCGGCGACACCCTGTTTGCCGGAGGCTGCGGCAGGCTTTTTGAAGGCACCCCAGCTCAAATGGTAGCTTCTCTGAGCAAATTCCGCGCCTTGCCCGACAATACCAACGTCTGGTGTGCCCACGAATACACCCTGAAAAATCTGGAATTTGCCCTGACGGTTGACGGGCAAAACCCGGACTTGCAAGCCCGCTTTCAGGCAGTCAAGGCAGCCCGCAGCCGCAATCAACCCACCGTACCCTCCCACCTCGGCGCAGAAAAGCGCACTAATCCGTTTTTGCGCTGGGACGACCCCGCTGTGCAAGCCGCCGCCAACAGTACCGATCCCGTACAGGCTTTTGCCCGCATCCGGGGCATGAAGGATCGGTTTTAGGGCATTGGGGATGGGGCATCGGGCATCGGGCATCGGGCAT
The DNA here is from genome assembly GCA_964405435.1 of uncultured bacterium. Classification (GTDB taxonomy): domain Bacteria; phylum Cyanobacteriota; class Cyanobacteriia; order Cyanobacteriales; family Oscillatoriaceae; genus DVEG01. The sequence goes on along the minus strand of CAYOOD010000032.1, from coordinate 9,464 downwards.
AAAAATCAAACCAATTCGCCATGCCCAATTCGCCATGCCCAATTCGCCATGCCCAATTCGCCATGCCCCACCCCTTGCGATCGCTCCCCAATGTTCGCTATGATATGATGTTCTGATTTATATTCAAGCGCACCCTCCCTGACGCACTCCGCGCAGTTGAGAACAGGTAAAGACCATGCCCAAACGTGTAGAATTAGTTTTGACGCAGGATGTGAAAAAGCTGGGGAAAAATGGCGACTTGGTTGAAGTCGCTCCCGGCTACGCTCGCAATTATTTGATTCCCCAGGGAATGGCGGTTCGCACCACCCCCGGGATTCTCAAGCAAGTAGAACGCCGCCGCGAACTGGAACGGCAGCGCCTTCTGGAAGAGAAGCAACAAGCCGAAGAACGCAAGAAGGCGATCGAAAGCACCGGCCACTTTACCATTCAAAAGCAGGTCGGCGAGAACGATGCGATTTTCGGGACAGTCACCAGCCAAGAAGTGGCGGATGCGATTTTGGCAACCACCAATCAAGAAGTGGATCGCCGGGGCATTACTCTCCCGGATATTCGCAAGATCGGAACCTACAAAGCCGAAATCAAATTGCATCCCGACGTGACGGCTGTGGTGGACGTTCAAGTGATGCCCTTGTAACGGTCTGTCGTCCAATTTTAGATTTTAGATTTTGGATTTGGGATTGTCAGTCGCAGGCGGGTTTGTGCGGGGCGCGTTCGAGAACGAGCCGATCGGGCTGTGAAGCCCGCCCCCTACAAATCAGCGATCGCGTAAAAAGAATTCCTGAAAAAGGAAAATCTAAAATCTAAAATCTAAAATCTAAAAAATTGGAAAGATGGTTAGCGAATTTAATTTTAAAGCAGCCAGCGATCGCCTCCCCCCTCAAAACATCGAGGCGGAAGAACTGATTCTAGGCGGAATCCTGCTCGATCCGGAAGCGATTAACCGGGTGACAGAACTCCTGCGATCGGAAATGTTTTCCATCACCGCTCACCAGCAAATCTACAAAGCAGCAACCGAATTGCACGGCAGGGGAATGCCGACGGATTTGATGAGCGTCACGACTTGGCTGAGCGATCGCGGCGCATTAACCGCAATCGGCGGACAAAGCAAACTCGCGCAACTCGTCGATCGCACTGTCTCAGCGGTTAATATCGACCAGTACGCCAAATTAGTCGTCGATAAATACCTGCGCCGCACCTTAATTCAAGCAGGAAATCAAGTCGCAGATTTGGGTTACGATACCGCCACCGAACTGCCCGTCATTATGGATCGGGCAGAACAGACTATTTTCAGCGTCACCCAGTCCCGCCCGCAACAAGGTTTGATTCCGATCGCCGACACGCTCATTCACGCTTTCCAAGATATACAAAGTCGGAATCAGGGCGCAGTTATGCCCGGATTGACTTGCGGATTTTACGACCTCGATGCCATGACCGGCGGCTTTCAGCGTTCGGATTTAATTGTTATCGCCGGCAGACCGTCAATGGGGAAGTGTTTGACCGCTGATTCAATTATATTACAAGCCGATGGCAGTCTCAGCACAATTGCAGAAATTTATCACCAGCGTCAAGCCGATTTATTAACACTGGGAAATGATTGGAAATTTCACATAACTCAACCCTCTGCCTTTGTGGATGACGGAATTAAACCCGCATTCCGGGTGACGACGCGCTTGGGACGGGTTGTAGAAACCACAATGGCACATCCTTATTTGACGGTAGGGGGATGGAAGCCTCTGGGAGAACTCAAACCAGGTGATAAAATTGCCGTGCCTCGCAAATTAGAGGTATTTGGGACGAAAACTATCCGCGCGTGTGAAGTCGAGTTAATAGCGTATTTGATTGGGAACGGTTGTTTGACAGACGGCGCGCCGGAATTCACCAATATTCACCCCCAAATTCAGGAGGATTTCACGCGGGCGATCGCGGACTTCTCGCCCGAGTTGAGCGTGCGGATAGAAACTCGAAAAGAGCGATCGCCCGTACTTCACGCTGCAACCACCCAGGGGAGAAAGAACCCCCTGACTGCGTGGCTTCAGGATATAGGGCTGTGGGGCAAAAAAGCCGGAGAGAAAAGTATTCCCGCGTTTTTGTTTAAATTGGAGCGATCGCTCGTTTCCCGATTCCTCAACCGCCTGTTTGCAACCGATGGCTGGGCTTGCGTACTAGCCAGCGGTCAGTCACAGCTCGGCTACAGTACAGTCAGCGAAAATCTGGCGCGGCAGGTACAGCATCTTTTGCTGAGATTCGGGATAATCGCCGCACTGAAAAAGCGATCGGTCAAGCACAAAGATACTCGCCGCCAAGCTTGGCAGTTGGATATTACAAATTCAGACTCTATCAAAACCTTTATTTCCGAAATCGGAATTTTTGGCAAAGAAAACGCCTTATCTAAAGTTCAACAAGCCTTAACTGGGAAGAGATACCAAACCAACCGCGATTTAATTCCGGTAGAAATCTGGCAGCAGATAGCAGCCGCGAAAGGGAGCGAAGCTTGGGGGGCTTTAGCGCGTCGTGCGGGAATTAAAGGGCACAGCAATATCCACGTCGGCAAGCGGGCGTTATCGCGGGAGCGACTTTGGACGCTAGCAACTGTTTTAGAAAATTTGCCCCTTCAGCAACTAGCCACGAGTGATATTTACTGGGATGAAATTGTTTCGATCGAGGCAGTGGGCTGCAAGCAAGTTTATGACTTGACTGTCCCAGAAACCCACAATTTTGTCGCCAATGACATCTGCGTTCACAATACGGCTATCTCAGTTTCTATTGCGCACAAGATTGCGGCAACGCACAAACAGCCGGTGGCGATTTTCAGTTTGGAAATGTCGAAGGAACAATTAGTACAGCGGTTGTTATCGGGAGAGGCGGGGATTGAGAGCAATCGGCTGCGATCGGGTCGGATCAGTCAGAATGAGTGGGAGCAATTAAGCCGCGCGATCGGGAGTTTGTCCGAGCTGCCTATTTTTATTGACGATACCAGCAACATCACCGTTACGGAAATGCGCAGTCAGTCGCGCCGCTTGATGGCGGAACAGGGGGGAGCGATGGGGCTGATTTTGATAGATTACCTGCAGTTGATGGAAGGTGCCAACCCCGACAACCGCGTGCAGGAGCTATCGAGAATTACCCGCAGTTTGAAAGGTTTAGCCCGCGAATTGAACGTGCCGGTAATTGCCCTGTCTCAGCTCAGTCGCGGGGTAGAAGCGCGGACGAACAAGCGCCCGATGCTGTCCGATCTCAGAGAATCGGGCTGCTTGGCGGGTGAGAGTTTGGTGACGTTAGCCGATAGTGGCGTACAGGTGCCGATTCGCGAATTAGTCGGGAAATCGGGTTTTGCGGTCTGGGCGCTGAATGAAGCGACGATGCAATTAGAAAAGGCAATGGTAAGCTATGCCTTTGCCACCGGTGTCAAGCCCGTTTTTCAGTTAAAAACTCGCTTGGGGCGCAGCATTCGCGCTACTGGCAATCACCAGTTTCTTACCATTCGCGGTTGGAAGCGGCTCGATGAGTTACAAGCAGGCGATCGCCTCGCGCTGCCCCGCTGGTTGCCCAGCCCCTCACGTCAGATGCAGGAGCGGCTTGCTGTTGCCCGCTGCGGCACAGATCTTTATCAACAAAATATCAGCCGCGATTCGCGTTCCGCGATAGCTAGCGCTTCACGCGCCGCCAGACTGGCTGTAGCTGTAAAATCTCAGGAACTTGAACGTTTAGCCAATAGCGATGTTTACTGGGATGAAATTGTCTCAATTGAAGCGGATGGCGAAGAGGAAGTTTACGATTTGACCGTTCCAGTTTTTCACAATTTCATCGCTAATAACATCGTCGTCCACAACAGCATCGAACAAGATGCAGATATCGTTATAATGTTGTACCGCGATGAATATTATTCGCCGGATACGCCAGATCGGGGGATTGCAGAAATTATTATTGCCAAACACCGAAACGGCCCCACGGGAACGGTGAAGTTACTTTTCGATCCGCAATTCACGCGCTTCCGCAATATGGCAATGCCCAATCGGCCATAAAGATACTAAAAATCGGGTTTTTTTAAAAACCCGATTTCTCAAGGTACGAAATTTAGCGCTTAATTTCGAGTAATTCTACGTCGAAAATGAGCGTAGCATTGGGAGGAATGACGCCGCCTGCTCCCCGCGCTCCGTAACCCAATTCAGAGGGAATAATGAGCTGACGCTGACCGCCGACTTTCATGCTGCCGACGCCTTCGTCCCAACCTTTGATAACTCGACCAACTCCAATTGGGAATTGAAAGGGCTGACCGCGATCGCGGGAACTGTCAAATTTCGTCCCGTCTTCCAGCGTGCCGGTGTAGTGAACCACGACCGTCTGGCCAGTTTGCGGCGTCGCGCCAGTTCCTTCTTTAATTTCAACGTATTTGAGGCCAGAAGCTGTGGTAATCATCGTTTTAGAATTCTCCGCGTTAGTGTTCTGAGCGCCAGCCAAGAGCGTCTCGGCAATTGTATTGTCAGCAACCCGCTCGCTGCTTTGAGCGGCGAGAACCGTTTGGGCTTGGATTGGCTGCCGCTCTGCTGCGATCGCCTCCGGTTTGCCGCCGCTAATTTGAGCAACAACCAGCAATAGCAAGCAACCCAGCATCACCCCCAGGCTGATGAGAATTTCTCGCATTCATTTCTCCCTTGCGTGCAACTGTTCCGCCGTACCTGCCTTAAAAATTCAAGTACGATCCTCAGTATATGACCTGTCACCTCCCTATCTGCCAAAAATCCCCCCCGAGATAGGGATAGCGATTGCTTACAGAGCGCCGCCATTTCACCGCCAGAGCTTGTTTTCCAGATCCCGCACTTGCCGCTCGAGGCGATCGAGGCGTCCGCGCAGCTCGTCCATTTCCGCTTGCCGGGGCACGCCGATATCCTGCAGTACATTGCGCAATTGCCGCTGCATCTGCGCCTCCCAGTTTCCCTGCTCTGACTTGATCTGCTTCATCAGCTCGTCGGCGAAATTCTTGGCTTCATCGGAATTGAGCTTGCCATCTTTGACCCACTCTTCGCTCACTTCCCGGATTTTCTCTGCCACTAGGGAAGTGGTGCCAATACCGATCATCAGCAACTGCTTGAGCAAATTATTGCTATCCATCTGTCGTTCCTGTCACTCGCTTAAAAAGGGCAGCCGAAACAAGGCTAGAGAGCGATCGCTCGGGTTCAAAGCCCTTCAGCTTGCATCTGAACCCTTCCAGCCCACACTTCTATCTATATTTTGTCAAAATATCAAAGAAGCGATATCTCCAGCCGCTCAGGTATGGCCGAGTGTCCGAAATGCCGTCAATCCATCGATCCCCGGGCGATCGCCTGTCCTTTCTGCCGCACCGAGCTGAAAGCATTTGGCCATCCCGGCATTCCCCTGTCCCGATCGGTGGGGGATGAATCGCTCTGTGCGAGTTGCACTTACCACGCAGACGATACCTGCACCTTTCCGCAACGCCCCGACGCCAAAACCTGTACCCTCTACCGCGACGCCTCGCAGCCAGAGACAGACTGCCCGCCCTCCCGCGCCCTCGCGCCCTGGCCAGAGCAGGTAAAAACCTGGTGCCAGCGCCACCCAACTGCACTGGTGCTGCTGGGATTGGCGATCGCCAGCTTCTTGCTGGCTGTGTTGAGCCGTTCGTAGTGCGGACTTCAGTCCGCTTGCTTTAAATACTCCACACTCAGCACTCCATCACTTAAGTACGCCCGCCGCCGAAATCGTTTCTGCTGCCACTGCTTTGTAAACCTCTTCAGACGGCTTATTTTGAGCTGAAGCGTTCGCGACTTCATTAAACACGCTTAAATCAAACCAAAAAGTCGTCCCCACCCCCACTTCACTGACTAACTGCACTTTAGTATGGTGTTTTTCGATAATATTTCTGACAATAGACAGACCCAGACCCGTCCCTTCTAGGGTATGAACGCGGTTTTCAACGCGGAAAAAGCGATCGAAAATCGCCTCTTGATCTTCTGGATCGATGCCAATGCCCGTATCCGAGACTTCAATGCGAACGACTGGACTGTTAGAAGAGGGAACTTGAGTGTGGGAATGTTGAATTTTGAAAGCAGCGGATTCTGGCAAAATCGCGGGGAACTCCTCAATCTCTGCCGCCCCCGCTTTCTCCCCGTCCGCGATCGCCTCCCCAGAGAGCAAGTAAGCGCGAATCGCCACCCGTCCCCCGGGCTCCGTGAACTTCAGGGCATTGCCCACCAAATTTGCAAACACTTGCAGCAGCAAGTCGTAGTGACCCAGGACTGACGGCAGGTTGGGCTCAACTTCTTGAAGCAACTCGATCCCCTTATCGCGGGCATTGAGCTGATAAGTCCGCAGCGTCTGCTCGATAGGCTGGGCAATATCCACCGCCTCAAAGTGGTAGATCCGGCACGATTCCAGACGCGACAAATCCAGCACGTCATTCACCAAGCGAGTCAGGCGATCGGTTTCGCGATTGGCGGTTTCTAGGAACTCCCGCCGCTCCTCAAAGCTGAGGTCCTCGCCGAACTCGTTGAGGGTTTCAATAAAAGATTTGATATTGAACAGGGGAGTTCTCAGCTCGTGGGAGACATTGCTGATGAACTGGCTCTTGGCTTCGTTGAGTTCCACCTCGCGAGTGATATCCTGCACCGTCATGGCAATTCCCTTGACACTCTCGCGGTACTGATCTAGAACCGTTGCCAGCATGATTCGGACGGTGCGCTTAGCCGGATCGCTCAGAGCGATGCGAAATTCAATCCCTTCGCGCGTCGGGCAATTGTCCTTGTGGAAATCGCCCGTAGCAATCTGATAGAGCGGTCGCGTCAGCTCCAGTTGTGCGGACGCTGGCAAGTGATCCAGCACGTTTTCGCCGAGCAGATTCTTAGTTTCCCAGCCGAAAATCCGCCGCGCTGCCGGGTTGACCAAAATCACCTGTAGGTTGCCGTCCAGCAGCACCGCCCCATCGGCGATCGTGGAAACGAGGGTTTCTAACTTGGCTTTTTCAGCCGTCAGCTCCTCGATATTTTGTTCCTCGTAGCGCTCCAACCGCTCAGCCATTTCATTAAAGCTGGAGATCAGCTCGCCGAGTTCTCCTCCTAGGGGCAGGTCGATCCGCTGCTTGAAGTTGCCAGCGGTAATATTTTTCACCCCGACGAGCAGTTCCTTGATCGGCTTGGTAATGGTTAGGGCATTAAACACCGCGCCGAGGATGACCATCACCCAGATGGAGACAAAAACGGCGATCGTAAAATCGCGCGTCAGATTGGAGTACCTGACTAGAGTGGGATTGGGATTGATGCCGATCGCCAGCACCCCCAGGTATTTGCCCTCGTGCGTCAGGGGAACAAAGATATCCGTCACCTCCCCGTCAGGCGTCCGGTGCTGTCGCACGAGGGGGCGCTCTAAATTGGCGGCGTAGTTTTCCGGCAGTTGAATCCTGCGCCGAATCGTCAGCGAGTTTTGCACCTCGGACTCGGAGAAGGGAATTCCCAGGAAGATATTGCCTTCCTCGTCGGCATAGAGCATGTAGCGCACGCTAGAGGTGCTGCTGTAGAACCGCTGCGAAAATTGGGCCACCTCGCTGCGGTCGTTTTCCGCGATCAGCGGGGCGACATTGGCGGCGAGCAGCAAGCCGAGATCGCGGCCAAAACGGGTGTCATTCAGGCGAGCGTCCTGCTGGATGGTGTTGACAGCCCAGAACGTCAGCGCGCTCATCACGATCGAGAAGACGAGGGCTGCCGCAGCCATCAGCCGCGTCCGCAAGGTGAACTCCGACCACCAGCGATCGATTATTTCTCTAACTTGTTTCAGTTGGGAGAGCAAGGTTAATCTGCCATCTCTAAAAGTGTCAGGCGCGGCTCAGTCTGAGATTGTTCAGTCCCTCATAGGGATGCAGTCATCCGAGGCCGGCACGAATCCGCTTAATATAGCAGATCGCGCTCGTGATGGACTTCACGAGGGATGAAAAGCGCTGTGAGTCTATTTTCGCACGTTCCGCCAGTGGTTCTGTGTGGCGCATGTCCCGCGCAGCACGGGAAGAGGGGGGAGCGGGGGAGGGGGAGAGGGGGAAAAAGTGAAATCTGACTGACTTTTTCCTGTTTCCCAACTCCTATTTGCCAGGTGCCCGATCCCTCAGTTTTTTGTCTCTTCCACGCGATCGGATTGCATCAGCCGCTGCTTGAGACGACTGGGAGAGCCCCGATCCACGACTTGACCTTTTTCTAGCAGGAAGGCACCGTCGCAATAGTCCAACTCGTCCAATCGGTGCGTCACCCACAGGGCGGTCAGTCCCCGACTGCGGACCAAGTTGCGTACCTGGACAACTAGGTCTAACTGACTGTCTGGATCGAGTAAGGCGGTGGGTTCGTCCAGCAATAAAACTTCGCAGTGCCGCGCGATCGCCCCAGCAATAGCGACGCGCTGTTTTTGGCCGCCGCTGAGGGCATAGATGGGCCGCCGTTCCAGCAGTAGCAGGTTGACGGCGGAGAGCGCTTCTCTAACGCGATCGCGCACCTGAGCCAGAGTGAGCTTTTCCTCCACCAGCCCAAAGGCGACATCGGCTCCCACGGTGGGCATGACCAATTGGCAGTCGGGGTTTTGAAAAACAAACCCCACGGGTCTAGCTATGCCAATCTCGCCCGATTGGGGACGCAACAGACCGGCGAGCAATCGCAGCAACGTTGATTTGCCGCTGCCGTTAGTGCCCAAAAGCATCCAGAATTCGCCTTTGGGCACTTCTAGAGAGCAAGACCTCAGCACTTGTTCTCCCTTTGGCCAGCTAAAGCACAATTGCTGCACGGCGATCGCCGCCTCCTCGCGATCGCCTCCCGACGCCGCGTTCATTCAGCCAAGACGGCGGCGAAGCCCGGGGCTCTGCCGGAAGCCGCTGTGGTGCTGGATTTCTGATACACCTGAACGGCACAAATCTCGCTGCTCAGCAGGCTGACTTTCTTATCGGGCACCTGTTCGCAGGTGAGTTCCAGAATCTGGGGATTGCCCGATCGCATCGCTTCGATTGCTTGCTCGTAGACAGCCTGAGCGTCCTCGGCTGACTTGCGCTGCACGGACATCGGCATGGGGGTAAGCTTCAAAGAGATATCAATGATGTACATGCGGCATCAAACGTTAATAGGGGAACATCTTTCTAGTATCTCAAGTTTAAGGGGGACTTGCGCGGGCAGGCGTCACCCTCCCTTCCCGTAATTGATTAAGTAAACTTATAGCTTTTATCGGCAATCTGCATAATCTGCCGGGTAAATCTTATGTAAAAGACGCGATCGGCAGGTATGGAAAATCCGGAAAGTTCCCCTATAATGAAAATCACGGTAAAGAAAAGTAAACACTACTCAGTCTCGGACTCGTTTTCTGCTATTGGCAGCCGCGAGACGGGTGAGTAGGATTACCGATGCTGTACTTATATCTATTTGGAGATTCGCGTAATGACCATAGCAGTCGGACGCGCCCAGACTGAGCGAGGATGGTTTGACGTCCTC
>CAYOOD010000031.1:0-72558 GCA_964405435.1 uncultured bacterium | reverse complement strand
ACACGAACGCTGGAAGCGTTAAGGGGAAAAAGGTTTGAAATTTTGGAGATGTCTTCTATATGACTCGTCTCTAAAGCAATGCGCATCCCGCAGTAACAACAGACACAGCCTTGCTCCTCCAGCAGCGAGTGATGCAGGGCGGTTTTTACTGTTCCCCGAAGCTCATCATAAATAGGTGTCCAATCTTCATTAGCGAGTGCCTTCCAATTTGCAAAGCTTTCTGGTTCCTCACCCTTTTTGATATATCTCACTTCTTGAGAATCTCCTGACGGCGAATCAGTACATCGGCTCTGGCGAATTCTGGCTCATCATATCCGATTTCACTCGCGAGTTCTTGGCGCAATTGCCGAGCGCCTTCGATATCGCCGCGATCGATGAGTCGAAATAACTCGATCAGGCGTTCTTTGATTTCCAGCGGGCGCTCTGGAACGCCCATGAGGTCTTCTAAAATCCGATTGCTGTCTCTGCCGAAAGAACTTTCTGGACGCTTAGCGACAATCCCTTCAGGCGTCTTCGTCAGGAGGTAAACTCCTTCGGGTTTGACATGGCTGACTACTTGCGGGGAATGGGTGGTGACAATAAATTGACAATTGGGGAAAGTTCTGGTAAGCGCTGGTATAATTTCACGCTGCCACGCTGGGTGAAGGTGCAGCTCGATTTCGTCAATGAGAACGACGCCGCTGCCTTCCAGGGGATTTTCTAAGCCCGGATTGGCGATCGCCAGCCGCCTTGCTAAATCTCCCACCATTGCCAGCAAGCATTTTTCCCCATCCGACATTTGATTCACGGCGATTTCTTCACCTTGTTTGTTCGCCGTCATGCGCAGGGGCGATCGCCTGACGCGCAAATTTGAAAAGTCAGGCATCAGAGAATAAATCGCTTGTCTGACCGCTTCTAACTGGCGATCGCGATAATCAGGATTGTCCCGCCTTTCTTCGTTTTCTACATCTTCCAACATTCTAAACCATTGAAAAAAACTGCGAAAGCTGATGTGTATCCCTGCCAGAGCCTCATCATAGGCGTCTAGCTGCTTAAACGAATGTTCCTCCGGTACATCCAGCGGAATGTCAAAAACCGCCCGATTGACTGGATAGTATACTGTCAGAGGTAAACTGGCTTTAGGATTTTCTTTTATCTGAATTTGCAGGGAGCGGGGGAGCGCGCCAAACTCTCTTAAGTCCTGCTTAAGCTTAAAATCTCCTTCCAAAACACTGGTAAAAACCCATCTCGTTGTTTCTCTTGATAAATTCGGATTACTTGAAATCCAAATTTCATTTCGAGTTTCTTGACAGCCATTTTTAATACTTTTTTTTGTAGCAGAAATTTTTTCATTGAAAACGCTTTCAGTCCGCATTCTATTTACTGACCTTAAGCGACCGTTCTGAAAATCAATTAACTCTTCTATAAAACGAGACAAAAAGATGGCAAGGCAATCGAGAATGCTCGATTTTCCCACGCCATTAACGCCGATGAGTACAGTTGGCGCGTCGGGATCGAACTCCAGCGTTAAATCGTCGATTCCCCGGAAAGAGGTCATTCTTAAGCGCGTGACTTTCATCTTTCCCCCGTAACTGCTGTACAATATCAATCGTACCTGAAATTTGGCGATTGGTAAAGTAGCAGAAGTGCGGCTAGGCAATCAGCCCAGTTAGAACCGCTATAACCTGGAGATTTAGGCCGGAAAAATCCCGGAACGCGGCTAGATGTGGGAAAATTAGAGAAAATCTCCCTACAGGCATATTCTAAAAAAATCAGGGGATGCTTGAATAGCGATCGCCTCCCCATCTCTCACCCCACAATATGAGATAGTTCTAATGTCCCCATCCTCCCCCAACCCTTCACCCATGACTCCCGGCAAAGAGTCGCAAATCGCCACCGTACACCGCCTGCGGAAACTCAGCCATTTTCTCGACAACGCCATACCCATCCCCGGCACGCCCTATCGCATCGGACTCGATCCGATTTTGGGGCTCTTCCCGGCAGGCGGCGATATCGCAGCCGCCCTTCTATCCGGCTACATCATCTACTCAGCCGCGCAGATAGGCTTGCCTAGAGAAACCTTGGTGCGCATGGTGACAAATATTTTGATTGACGTATTCGCCGGCATGGTGCCGCTGCTGGGAGACTTGATAGACGTGACGTGGAAAGCCAATGTCAAGAATGTAGAGTTGCTCGAATCCCATTTAAATGTCCCGCAGGAGAGTAAAAAAGCGGATGGGTGGTTTGTCTTCTTGCTGTTGGCTGGATTGTTCCTCGTCGTGCTGCTCGTCGCGACGTTTGGCATTCTCGTCATCACTTTGCTGGTGAAAGCCGCAACCGGAGGTTAGGAGTAAAGAGTGCTGAGTGCTGAGTGCTGAGTGCTGAGTAAAGAGTGCCCAGCTATTTAAAACTCACTTAACAAGCTTTCTCTATTTCACTTTGTCTCACTTATCAACAAGCAGCCAGCACTCCACTTGTCACTCAGCACTTTCCATTTCTGTAGGGGCTTTTCGCGAAAAGCCCCTACTCAGCCGAGGCACCCAAAGCACCGATCGCTCCCTACTCCCCCCCGGCGTGGGATAATCGAGTAGCTGTTGTCTGCGTTTTCCCGATGGTTGAGCATCCCCAGTCTCCCGACGAGCTAGCCGTTGCCCTCTCCGGCATTACCGATCTGAGTTTCCAACTCCCCGATCCCGAGGATGAGGAAATTCCAGAGTACGAATTCGAGCTGCAGCTTGACAATGCCTGGAAAGTGTGCGATCGCTTCGACCTGCAGACGGACATCTGGCGGGGGCGGATATTGCGCGCCATCCGCGATCGCGAAAAAAGAGGCGGCGAAGGGCGCGGCACCGGCTTTCTCAACTGGCTCAAAGACCGCGAAATCAGCAAGAGCCAAGCCTATTCCCTCATCGAACTCGCCAACAGTGCCGATACCCTCCTCGCTGAGGGTCGCTTGAGCCTGGACGCTATCAACAATTTCAGCAAGCGGGCTTTTGTGGAAACTGCCAAGTCTTCCCCAGAAGTGCAGCAGCTCGTCGGCGAAGCCGCTCAAAAAGGCGATCGCATTACCAGGCGCGAAGTCCGGCAAATCTCCGACGAGTGGACTGCCATGACTTCCGATCTCCTCCCGGAAGAACTCAAGGAAAAAGCCGTCTCCGGTTCCATTCCTCCCCGCTTCCTCGCCCCGCTAGTGCGAGAAATGGAAAAATTGCCGGAATCCCACCTCAAAGCCCTGCAGCAGGAAGCCGCAGAAAATCCCGAAGTCGATACCGTCAAACACCTCACCTCCGACGCCCGCAACTTGTCCCGCTATCTCGACGCCGCAGGTCAAGTCCAGACGCTCAACAAAACCTCGGTAGACGTGGAAATGGCCCTCGAAGAAGCCCTGCGGGTGGGCTGTCTCAACGTCACTGCCGATCTCGTCAAACAGGCGGCGCTGCTGGAAAACACCATTGCCAAGCTATACACCGCCTGGAAGCGCGTTGCGAGCTTGTCCGATCGCCTGTATGTGGATACGGGCGCGAGTACGCCTAACCTGCGCTTGCTTCTCACCTGTTTGGATCGGCTCGCGGGCGAAGTAATAGAAGTCGATTTGGGGGATGGCAGCGATCGCACTGTTCGCCTGCGCTTCCTCACCGATGGCGATTCCAATCGCTGATCTTCTCTTTCTCAAGCGCGATCGCGCAACTCCTCTTTAATTTGTCTTGAATTCTTGACAAAACGGCTGAAGTGATCGATGTGCAGGTCTTCTAGAAAAACATCGTTCTGATTTTCTGACTCGCTCCCGCAACTTTTCCCGAAAAACCCAACAATCGGGGCATTCTAGAACTGGTCAAACAGAATCGGGACTTCTATCAATTTTCAATGCAGGCGCTTCCCTTCGGGTTGCGCAAGCTTCACGCGCAAAGTAGAGGTTCTTGGCACGAGCCCCTACACTGCTTACCTGTCTTGAGTGCACGCAAAGTAAGCCAGTGGAAATTATTTATTTCCGTCCCTGAAACGGATTCGTACACTCCAGATTGCCGCTTATTTTCAACTCTAGCAGATGCAGCGGTTTCAGTTGTACGTCATCCGAGGGGAAAATCGCCATCACTTACATTTGCAGGAGCCAACTCAAACAAGTCGTCTACTCTGGGTGCGTCCCGTAAGATGCTTATGGAGCGCACGCCTTTATGATACACGATCTCTATTTGACTCACGATCACACCTTGAATGCCCAACTGTTACGCGCTGGTTTCTTCAGCCCAGAACGCACTTGGACGATCGCACCTCATGGCGTACCCTATCTGAACTGGCTTTTAGTTGCCATTCCTCACCCCGAAGGTTGGACGCTCGAAGCTCACAGTCCCACCTTCGGCACTTGCATCGATTCTGAGATTTATCTCTCGCGAGAAGCCGCGATTGACGCAGGGCCAGAATTTGTCAATCGCTGGTTTGCCGAATTTGCATTGATGGAGTTGACATCGTAATCCCGCCGTCCGGATAGCGTTTTTAGTCGCTGGAAGATCTGGCACACCTCCTTTTTTTAGGCAAACCCATTCAAGCGATCTAAATCGATCGCTTGGATGAGCTTGTCAGGGGATATCTGAGAGGGCTGACCCCTCAAATTCGGAAAGAACACATCACAGAGGATTAAAAATGCTCTCCAACATTGAAACCAAACCTCTAACAATCATTACTGCCGACAAGCCCCTACTCCAACTCGGCTCGCGAGGAGAATCCGTCGCGCAACTGCAGCAAATCCTCGCTCACTGGGGGACTTATCGCGGCGAACCTGACGGGGAATTCGACAAATTGGTCGAAGCAGCCGTCAAGCGCTTTCAATTTGCAGTTTTTCTCAAAGACGACGGCATTGTCGGGCCACTTACCTGGGAAGCCTTGGAAAAGGGTGCTCCTGTTAGAACTCCCATCTTGAAAATGGGCAGCACTGGCGAGTGGGTGACTACCGTTCAGACCGTCCTCAAAGAAGGCGGTTTCTATCACGGGGCGATCGACGGAAGTTTTGGGCCAATAACCGATGCTGCCGTGCGAGCTTTGCAAAAGAGTTTTGATTTGGTACAGGATGGCATTGTAGGGCCGCGCACTTGGCGATCGCTCAGTCGCGTGCCCCGCGTTTATTTGCCGGAGGAAATCGGCTGTTAGAGACAACATCTGTCAGGAGAAAAGGGGAAGGAGGAAAGCAGAATTCTGGCTGTTAACTCCTTCCTCTTTGATTTTTTTACCCGCAGTGATAATCAGTAAGGGCTAATCGGTAATGGCTGAAATTCCGTCTCGTACAGCCAGGGATCGTTTGAAAACTCCCTTCTTTCAAGACTTTTTTGCTATTAGCGATTACTCCTTACCGCTTATCAGTCTTTTCAGAAAACACTCATTTTTTTTAGTAAAAAGCAGCCCGTTAACCGGACTCGAACCGCTAGCTTCTGACCGACTTGCCAAGATTTACAAGCGGATGCAGCCAGACTCAAGGCGATCGCCTTTCTCGATCCTCTCTAACTTGGTATAGAATAAGTTTTTAATCGGATTTTACATTACAGCCATCCTACTTTCTTGCGCATCCACTGCCCGATAAAGCGGGGAGAGAAGTAGCGCCCGTATTTGGCCGCTGCTTCTTTTCCTGCCAGGGCTAAACCCACCCAGAAGAAAACTTCTGCCGAAACCGCCATAACTGGAACCAGTAGGGCTTTTTGCGCTACCGCCAGCGGCAAGATTGGCAAAACCGCGATAACTATCCACGGGAAAAAGGAAAAAATAATTAAAAATAGTCCTAGCTTGTGCATAGTTCCTAATTATCACAGAACTAGAGTTCCCAATTTGTTAATTTTCGATACCTGTCTCGGCAAAATTCGCGAATGAACTGCTGCTGACCGGAGAGAAAGAGCAGTGCGGCAAGAACGGTAGCGATCGCTACGCTCGCCAGAAACAATGAGCCATTATTCGTAACCGATTCGCGAAACTTCGCTAAAGATAGCTTTAGCGTTCGCTGCTGCGGGCGCGTCGCGAATATCAATAGGTTAAATACATCATTTCACTCGCCGATAGAAGTAACAATAGCCGTACTCGCGCGGGTGGAGGCTGGGGGAGCATCAAGCGCCACCGCCTTTCCCAACGCCTCCGGGAGGGGAAAGAAAATACTGCCGCAGTAGAAAAATCAAAACCCGGTCACTTGCCCGAGGGTTGCACGAATACCCAGTCAGTATTTATGCAATTGGTTGCTGCTGCCGTGCCCCTAATAGGTGGCCCGGAATAGCTCAGGGGCCACGTCTGGGCAGACCGAGAAGCGGCAGCGATCGCCTGCGCGCCGCGCCCGCAGCAAGCAGCACTATCGGCTTTTTTCCTGAAGCGGCATCCTAATTTATAAGATGCCCACATTCAGCGGCTGCCAAACGCTAAAAATCTCAGCAGGCTGTCGAGAATTTATGAGGTGTTGAATACCCGATCGGGCGAGAGCCATTTTCGCCCCCACCGCCGCTCGAATCGGACATCCCCGAGCCCCGGACAGACTTGAGGGAAAAAGCGGCGATCCCGGTTGGCGGCACTGGCCCGACTGTGGCCCCTTTGGCGGTCGAGCCTTAAGCATTAATACTCGATTAGTTTTTCAGATTGTATTCATTAGAAAAATCAACCCTCCAACCGTCCGGAGAGAGAGAAAATTGTATTCTGCGATACTTTTTTCCGTCTAATCTGCCGATCGGGCAGCTTTTGGCAGTAGAGGCGCTTGCAGAAGTCGTCAAAATAGGTAAATCGCGCGTTGAAACTAAGTAAAGTAAACTATAAGCTTAAGGTTATATTCAACTTTAACCCCAACCCCTAGCGTAAAAGGGTCGCCCGACCATCTACTCGTTGTGATGAGGAGAAAGAAAACCTATGCCGCAGCTTGAGGTCAGCCCAGCCATTGACTTCCACAGCGACACCTACAAAGACGCCTACAGCCGCATCAACGCCATTGTGATTGAAGGCGAACAAGAGGCCAACGCGAACTACATCAAACTCGCTGAACTGCTGCCGGAGCATAAGGATGAGTTAATCGGCTTAGCCAAAATGGAGAGCCGACATCAGAAGGGCTTCCAATCCTGTGGCCGGAACCTGCAGGTAACGCCAGATATGGAATTCGCCTGCCAGTTCTTTGCCGACTTGCACCGGAATTTCCAAGAGGCGGCAGCCGAAGGGCGCGTGGTAACGTGCTTGGTGATCCAGTCTCTGATTATCGAGTGCTTTGCGATCGCCGCCTACAACATCTACATCCCCGTTGCCGATCCGTTTGCCCGCAAAATCACCGAAGGCGTAGTCAAAGACGAATACATGCACCTCAACTTCGGGGAAGTCTGGCTGAAAGCCAACTTTGAAGCCTCCAAAGCCGAACTCGAACAAGCCAACCGGGACAACCTCCCCCTAGTCTGGCGGATGCTCAACCAAGTCGAAGACGACGCCCGCATCTTGGGGATGGAAAAAGACGCCCTGGTGGAGGACTTTATGATCGCTTACGGCGAAGCCCTCAGCAATATCGGCTTCACCCCCCGCGATCTGATGCGCATGTCCGCCTACGGGCTGGCTGCTGCCTAGTCCTTGCGGGGAATGGGGGCCGGGAAAGGAGCGAATTTCCGCCGACCTGTGAGGAAACCGGGAAAGAAAGCCCCTGCTCTCAAACCCAAAGCCGCCCAAAAATCGGCAGCGGTACGGCACGCCGTGCCGCTGCTCTATGGTTAAATAATTCTTAACAATTTGTCTCCCGTTCCCGATCGCCCCCGGATTCACCGGCTCACGGATAGCAATTCATGTTTGGTTTAATCGGTCATCTCAACAGTTTGCAACACGCTCAGTCTGTAGCCAAAGAGCTGGGCTATCCAGACTACGCCGATCAAGGGTTGGATTTTTGGTGCGCGGCACCGCCCCAAATCGTAGACGAGATTACCGTCACTAGCGTTACCGGCCAGAAAATAGAAGGCCGCTATGTGGAATCGTGCTTTCTCCCCGAGATGCTAGCCACCCGCCGAATCAAAGCGGCGACGCGGAAAGTCATCAACGCAATGGCTCACGCGCAAAAGCACGGTCTGAAAATTACCGCTCTGGGGGGCTTCTCCTCGATTATCTTTGAAAACTTTAACTTGCAGCAGATCGGCCAAGTCCGCAATATCAAGCTGGAGTTCGAGCGCTTCACCACCGGCAACACGCACACGGCGTACATTATTTGCCGCCAGCTCGAAGCGCTAGCGCCGAAACTGGGCATCGAACTGTCCAAAGCAACTGTGGCCATTTGCGGGGCAACGGGAGACATCGGCAGTGCCGTCTGCCGCTGGCTGGATGCCCGCACCGACGTGGCAGAACTGCTGCTGATCGCCCGCGATCGCGAACGGCTGCAAGCCTTGCAAGAAGAATTAGGACGCGGGAAAATCATGCAGCTCGAAGAGGCACTGCCGCAAGCCGATATCGTCGTTTGGGTAGCGAGTATGCCGAAGGGCGTGGAAATAGACCCCACCACATTAAAGCAACCGTGCCTGTTGATCGACGGCGGCTACCCGAAAAACCTGGGCTCTCAGATTCAGCATCCGGGGGTCTACGTCGTCAAGGGCGGCATTGTCGAGCATTCCCTGGATATCGACTGGCGAATTATGAAAATCGTCAACTTGATGGACGCGCCGGCGCGCCAGCTCTTTGCCTGCTTTGCCGAATCGATGCTGCTGGAATTTGAAAAGTGGCACACCAATTTTTCTTGGGGCCGAAATCAAATTACCGTGGAAAAAATGGATTTGATCGGGCAGGTGTCGGTCAAGCACGGATTTCGACCGCTGCTGTCGGTTTGAAACTTTGACATCAACAGCGGGCTAGTGCGGTCAATCTCAAAGCACTGCCCGCTGGCGTTTGGGGCGTCATCCATCCAGAACTCCAAGCGGCGATTTGACGCGGGCGATCGCGAAAAAGAATGGCGGCGGCGCGCTCGGTACGGGGTACGATGTTGAAATAATGCAGTCAATCTAATCGCAGTTGTTAACGTGGCCAGTCCCGAACGCAAACCCCTCCTTCTCGACTTTGAAAAGCCCCTGGCGGAGCTAGACAATCGCATTGACCAGATTCGCCAACTCGCGGAAGAAAACGGCGTCGATGTTTCCGATGAAATCCACCAACTGGAAGCGCGAGCGTCGCAACTGCGCCACGAGATTTTCAGCAGTTTGTCGCCCATGCAGCGCCTTCAGGTGGCTCGCCATCCCCGCCGCCCGAGTACGCTGGACTACATTCAGGCGATTACCGACGAGTGGATGGAATTGCACGGCGATCGCCGCTGTTCCGACGACCCCGCCTTAGTGGGAGGCGTTGCCCGCATTGACGGTCGTCCCGCTGTCATCCTCGGCCACCAAAAGGGCCGCGATACTAAGGACAACGTGGCGAGAAACTTCGGTATGGCGTCCCCGGGCGGCTATCGCAAGGCGATGCGGCTGATGGAACATGCCAATCGGTTTGGCATGGCTATTATCACCTTTATCGACACCCCCGGCGCTTGGCCGGCTGTGGAAGCCGAACATCAAGGTCAGGGAGAGGCGATCGCCTACAACCTGCGCGAGATGTTCCGCCTCGACGTTCCGATTATCTGCACCGTCATCGGCGAGGGCGGTTCGGGCGGGGCCTTGGGTATTGGCGTGGCCGATCGCCTGTTGATGTTTGAACACTCTGTTTACACCGTCGCCAGTCCCGAAGCCTGTGCTGCTATTCTCTGGAAAGACGCCGGCCTCGCTCCCCAAGCAGCGGAAGCCTTGAAAATGACCTCTTGGGATTTGAAAAATCTCGGCATTCTCGACCAGATTCTGGTCGAACCGGTGGGCGGAGCCCACTCCGACCCGCTGAAAGCTGCTGAAATCCTCAAAGCAGGTTTGCTCCAGAATTTGGACGAACTCGGTAAGTTGACGTCTCAACAGCGCCGCGAACTGCGCTATCAGAAGTTCCGCCACATCGGCGTCTTTGCGGAAGCTTCTGCATAAAGGCGCGATCGCCCCATTCCCGGAATGCCTCGCCGCAGCCTCCATCAAGAGCGACGTGTTTCTCTCTTGCTCTCCTGCTCTCCTGCTCTCTTGCTCTCTTGCTCTCCCCCTCAACGGAGCTGGCATCGAACCAGTCGTCGCGATCGCGATTGCGCGTCTGTTGCAAGCTTGCCTTTACAGACTTGACTAATTCAGATGGCCCCGACGAAATTGGTATATTTTCTTATTGTATTTAGCGCGCCCTCGTGTTATAATTTTTTATGTTACGGTTTGTTATGAGATTCTCACAAAGCTTCTAACCGCTGCCGTCTGAGGAACTAACATTTGGTTCAGCAGACCATGAGCCAAAATTCAATTACCCAAACTGAAGCCAAAAGCATGGATGCAACAGCCCCTATCCAGTTGTGCGACTCGATGAAGTTTTCGAGCTGTAGTGGTTGTGGAAACTGGCGCGGCTGGCGATGTTTGGGGATGCTCCCCAGGAAACTAACAAGAAGGTTGGTAATGTCGTGCATCTTAATACGAGGCCGTTTTTCAAAAAAGCCAGTTTGCGCCCTAGGGGCGTTTGATTTGGCTGCCTAGGCTAGACTCCTACAGCACGAAGTGTTGCAAAACAGCCCAGCAGTCAGAACGCCGACCGGAGCAGACTCGAGAAATATTGCATGAACTCAATAACGGAACGCAGGGCCCTAATTACGGGGGCCAGCAGTGGAATTGGCAAGGCAACGGCCTTAGAATTTGCGAAAGCAGGAATTCACGTCGCCCTCGTCAGTCGATCGCAGGAAAAATTAGAAGCAGTCGCGGCGGCGGCTAGAGAAATAGGGGTGAGTGCGGGGGTTTATCCCTTGGATTTGGCGGAAGTGTCCTCGGTGCGAGAGGGAATTGCCGCGATCGCCGCCGATTTCGGCCCCGTCGAGATTTTAGTGAATAACGCCGGTATGGGATATATGGGCACTTTGATGGAAACGCCCCTCTCCGACTGGCAGCGCGTTATCGATTTGAACCTGACTAGCGTTTTTCAGTGCATCCAGGGAATTTTACCAGGGATGCGCGATCGCAAATGTGGGACAATTATTAACGTCGCCTCTATCGCCGGCAAGCAAACTTTTCCCGGTTGGGGTGCTTACTGCGTCAGCAAGTTTGGCTTGATGGCACTTTCTCAAACCCTAGCGGCTGAGGAACGCTCTCGCGGAATTCGCGTGACGGCTATCTGTCCCGGTTCCGTCAATACCCCCATTTGGGATACTGCAACCGTCCCAGCCGACTTCGACCGAAGTGCCATGCTGACCCCAGAAATCGTGGCGCAGACAATTTTGCATGCGGTTCTGCTGCCCGAACAAGCGGCGATCGACGAACTGATTTTAATGCCCAGTCGAGGGGCTTTCTAAGCGATCGCCCCAGAAACTCCTGCGCCCCTTGCTAAAACCTATTCATTAAGTTATCAGCTATCAACGCTCATTCCTGCTGTGCGAGTGCAATCATTCGGCCCTCGCCATCGAATGCAGCCTGAAAGAAGATAGGGTTTTCTGACCTACCCGATCTTGGAGTTCGCAGCTTGAATGCCATCGCCTGAAAACAAAGCGATGTTTGACGTCCTCTATACGGCTGAGTTTTGAAAGTGTACCGCTAATGGGTCACTGTGTCAACCACTGCAAACCATCATTTACATTTCCCATGACTATTGCATCTCCCAACGGCTCCAATGGTTCCAAATCTCCGATTGCCAACAGCGGCAAGTCTGAAACTTCAGACTCCAGCGTTCGCCTGACAACGCGCCCCGATCGCAATACCATAAACGGCAGCGAACCCCACCTCCATCCTCCCGCAGATACAGACACAGATCACGAGCAGATGATGGAAGCCGTGCGCCAAATTCTGCTCGGCGTCGGCGAAGATCCGGAGCGGGAAGGATTGCTGAAAACCCCAAAACGGGTTGCCGAGGCGATGCGCTTCCTCACCAGCGGCTATTCCCAATCTCTCGAAAAACTGGTCAACGGTGCCATCTTTGACGAAGGGCACAACGAAATGGTGCTCGTGCGGGACATCGATTTCTTCAGCCTCTGCGAACACCACATGCTGCCGTTTATGGGCAAAGCTCACGTCGCCTACATTCCCAATCAGAAAGTCGTCGGATTGAGCAAGCTAGCCCGGATTGTGGAAATGTACTCGCGCCGCCTGCAGGTGCAGGAACGACTGACGCGCCAAGTCGCCGAAGCGGTTCAGGAGATTCTGGAACCCAAAGGAGTCGCCGTGGTGATGGAAGGCTCCCACATGTGCATGGCGATGCGCGGCGTGCAAAAACCCGGTTCTTGGACGGTCACCAGTGCGATGGTGGGCGTTTTCCAAGACGATCAGAAAACCCGCGAAGAGTTTCTCAATCTGATTCGCCACCAACCCTCTTTCTAGAAATTCCCTATCCGTGCAATCTGAAATCTGAAATCTACACGACATCATCAGCGGTGCATTTCTTCCGGAAGACTTCAGATTTCAGATTTGCTTTAGGTTGGCAAATAATCTGGCGACTTCCGATAAATCTTTGTCGCCGGGAGCGAGCTCTACGCCGCTGGAAAGGTCTATGCCGTCAGGGCGAACCTGACGGAGCGCTTCTACAACGTTATCCGGTGTCAGCCCGCCCGCTAGCAACCAAGGGCGGCTGGGTTGGAATTTCTGCAAGCCGGCCCATTCCAGCGTCTTGCCGGTGCCGCCTAGCATCTGGGGATGGTAGGCGTCTAGCAGTAAGGTATCCACCCAGCTTGTATAGGCGCGGGTTTGCTCTAGGGTGTCGGGCGATCGCACTCTCACGGCTTTAATAATTTCCACTCCCCCTAGAACTTGGCGCAAGCTGCGGCAAAACTCTGGCGATTCCTCCCCGTGCAACTGCACGCCAGTTAAATTCGCTTGCTCAACCACTTGACAAATTTCTTCGATTGTGATGTCAGCGAAAACGCCGATTCGGTCAACTGGCACCGGCAGGCTTTCTACAACAGCGCGAATCTGTGCCGGCGTGACGTAGCGCTTCGATGCCGACACGCAAATAAAACCCAGAGCTGTTGCCCCCATCTGGGCGATCGCCGCCCCCTGATCGGGTTTGGCAATCCCGCAAATTTTTACCCTCATCAAGCCTGCCTGCTCCTGAATTAATTGTTTAGATTTGTATCACAAAACGCCTAAATTGTTAAGTTTTCAAACAAAAACAGCAGATTTACTCACTCTTTCTTGTAAAACATAAAACCAAGTTGTTTCAAGCATTCTCAGGGTCAGGAGGTATCGATTTGATTTTCCAAACTTTACTGGCAGCCGTTCCGACAACGCCAACGTGGTCGCCCACAATCGGCTTAGTGATGATTATTTGCAACCTCGTGGCGATCGCGATCGGACGCCCTGCCATCCAGCAGCGCGGTGCCGGGCCTAAATTGCCCGTTGACTTGCCCGGTTTATTTAGCGGCTTTGGCTGGCCGGAATTGTTGGCCACCTTGAGCTTTGGCCACTTGCTGGGAGCGGGCGTGATCTTAGGATTGGGCAACGCTGGCGTCCTCTAGGTTCGACTATGGAGTTCGATAAACTCCGATTGAATACTTTGCCTGTACGAGAACAGCTAATGCACGAGCTGGGTGCGTCACTTGAATGCGCCAGACTGCCATTAGCTGTTTTCTATTCCATCGCCTCAAGTCTCAGCCCTGCTTGAGATAGACATCGAACCGCTCGCGCAATTGTTCGACGGCGAGATTGCCAGTCCAAAACTCAACCAAGGCGTGACCGAAAGCCCAGGCGTTGCGCTCTGGCGAGGCGGAACTGTCCAGCAATAGCGGCCAGAGGGTGCGCAAGTCGAAATAGAGCTTGCCATCGGCGTCTTCCCGCAACAGCGAGAATAAATCATAAGCCATCTGGAGCTTGCCAATCACCACCGGCAACTGTTCTACCGGGATTTGCTCGGCTAGCAGGTAAGCGAGGGTGGGAGAGCCGGTGGAGAGGGTAGAAATAAATTTCAGGACGGGACTTTTCAGCAGGGCGGTTAATCCCCGCGTCGTCGCCATCTGGAAAGTATAGCGATCGATAATTTTGGCGGCAGCGAAGGTGCGAGTTTCGAGATCGCGCAGGAATCGGGCGAGGCGGAGTTGTTTTGCAGGCGCGATCGCGTCGATTAGCGTCAAAGATAAATCGTCCGCGCCCCAAGCGCTGCGACCGGTTTTCTCCTCAGCCGTGACAGCAGGCAAAACGCGATCGCAAAAATCGCCAAGCTGCTGAGCGCGGTACTCCGTGGCTTCCCGAATCGCTTTTTCCTTCGGGCGATCGCCCCAAACCCAATCGTAGGGCGGCTGCCACTCCCGGATCGGGCGGAGGCGATCGACCTGAGTTACGACAGCGATCGCCGGTAAATCGGGAACTTCTGTTTTGATATCTTTGAGAAAATCTGCATCCATTTGCAAAGCCGGATCGAGAGCCGGAGTCACTAACAGCAACAGGTCGGCATTTTTGGCAAAATCGAGAACGCGATCGCGGAATTCGGCGCGGTTGACTTGTTCGTAACCGGGCGTATCCCACAGCGTCAGAATATCTCCGGTTGGCGTTTCCCAGTGGTAATTTTGAATGCGATCGGTGCTGGGCAAAACATCGACTTCCGCGAGATTTGCCTGAAATAAAGTATTGATCAGACTGCTTTTTCCCGCGCCGGTTCGCCCTGCCAGCAGGATATTAACGGGTTTTTGCTCGACTTCCTCCACGGGTTCCGCTTGTGCGAGGATGTTTTGCAGAGTTTGCGTTTGCGCTTTCGGCAGCGCTGGCTCGGCAACGGCGAAAGTTTCTGCCGGCAGAGTCGTGCCGCTATAGAGAGCGATCGCCTGCCGGCACAAATTTCTCAAAGCGACTTCGCGCAACAGCACGTTCAAATTGCCCACGAGTTCCTGAGTTGCCTGATTGCTGGAACGCTTGCTCGCTAAATTCGCGGCAGCGGCGGCTGGATTTAACAGCCACTGCGCCCAGTTCCAGACTTTCAAGAGTTTGCGAGCGGACGGCTCCAGCTTGCGGTAAGTTTCGTAAGCTTGATAGGCTTGCCCGACTGTCACCTGATTGAGAGCTGGAGATAATTTTTGCATCCAGCGATCGAGGTCATCTAACGTGCCGCGAATGAGTGTATAAGCCTGGGGAACATAGATAGAAAGGAGGGGATATTTGACTTCGGGATGGTAAATGTGGGCGATCGCGACGACGAGTTCCTGACAGCGCTGCCAGAACGTTGCCCAGTCTTCCCAGAGCGGGCGATCGCCCTGCGCTGCTTTGAGAATTTCTTGGAGAGCCGCTTCAGCTTTTTTGGTTGTATCGGTTGCGGCTGGCAGCACTTTTGTCTCGCCTGCCTCTGCTTCTAATTCTTTGTTGATTTCTGCAAGGGCGGCTTCTACCTGTTCTATTTCCGGTCGCGTCCACCTTACCAGCAGCCAGCGCCAGCCAACGAATACGAGGGTAAAAACCCCCCAAATCCAATTAATGCCCCACTCGTGAATTTGCTGCCCTGCCGATACCATCAAGAAGATGACGATCGCCGCGATCGGGGCTGCCAAAATGGCCCACTGCCACAATTTTAATCGTATCATTGTCCCTTGTCTGCTTAGATTCGATTGGTTATCCTGCTATTGTTGTTATAACAATCTTTTCAGGCTCTTTAATAAGTTGACGATTGGCTAGCAAAAATTATTAATTAATCGACCAAAAGAGCCGCAACACCTACTTACAGCCGATCCGAAAAAAACGCCCTCTAAAAATAAAAGACTACCCCTATATCTCTAAAGCGACTGAGGGACAGAAATCAATTCAGCATTTTTGCCGACCCAGAAACTCGGCTTTTTGGAAAAACCGGGTTTCTCCTCGGTTTATTTATGCCTGCCTATTCACGGCTCAGTTTTGATTCTATTAAATTCTTTTTCCGCCTCATCAAACGCTTCTAGCATCGCGGAGTCGGTTTCCCGGGGATCGGGGCGATCGCGCGCCTGCTGCCCCCTGACGTTCTTTAATATCGCTCCTTAGTTTCTCACTTATCGCTCTCACTCGTCCCTTTGACGCCCTAACCGCGCATCCGCGCAAATGCGCAAGGCAGCATTTTGCTCACCTCTATTTTCCGTAATTATACGATTGTGCCCGCAAGGTTGCCCAATCGGCGAGAAATAAGCAAATATACTCAAGCCAGAAGCGGCAGTGTCAAAAATTATGCCAGTACCCTTTCTGTTAATTCCGCTACCGCTATACAAACACAGTCCCCAGAATCCCGCAGCAGGCTTTTAACCTGGAAGCTCGGCGCGAAAAGCGCTGCGACGATTCCCGACGGGCGGGCAGGAATGCGTCGGAGAAGTACCGTACTTATCTCGGCAGTTCCGTGTATAAGATCGATTGATTGTATTGAGTTTGTCGTTGTGTGAGGAAATACGATGCGCCGGCTTCGTAAGATAGCGATCGCCCTAACTAACGCATCAGCGATAGTCGCTGCTTTCGGGTTCATTCAGATGATACCGCTCCCCGCTCCGTCTACGGCTCGCTCGACGGCAGAACAACCGACAGCCGCACTCGCCCTGCCGAAACTATCGGAGGTTCGTTCCCTAGAGGAGCTCTACCAAATCCGCGATCGCATAGTCAGCCACTTAGAACAATCCTCTGCCCGTTCGCAAGCCCGCTTGTTCGCTGAGGAAGCGGCACAGCCAGCCTCGGAGCCGAGTGACGACCAACTGCTGCAGGTGCTGCGAGAAGTAGAAGTTCGCATTCTCACGGAACAGCGGGCGAGCGACAACTGGCAGCAAGCCCAGCGACTGGCAAAAGAAGCCGCTGAGGTGGAAAAAAAGCTGAAACAGTCTGTAGCGACTGTCGAAAAAAGACAATTGCTGCTAGCACAAGCCATTCAAAACCTGCAAGAAATCCCTAAAAATTCATCTCTAGCTGGGTTAACCCCTCCCAAGATTCAAGAATTTGAGGGAAACCTAACCACTCCTACTTATAGAGTCGATGAGAATAACTTTTTAGCAGCGATCGCGCGGGAAAGCGGTTTATCAAAAGACGCGATGATTACCGTTTGCCACATTTCCCGATACTGCACGTCCTTGCGAGGCGATCGCGAACCCGCCAGCCCAGCCAGCTTGATAAAAGTCCCCGTTGCCGTGGCGCTGCTGCAGAAAATCAGCGAACAGAATATCGGGCTGGATACCCAAGTCTATGTGCAGCGGGGTAACTTCACCGAAGATGCCTCCGCCATTCGATCGCTCCAGCGCTACCCGCTGAAAGTTCTCTTAGGCGAGATGATCGACCACAGCAGCAATATTGCCACCAATCAGCTCATAGATTATTTGGGTCAAAATTACATCAATAAATACTTGCAAGATAGCGGCTACAAAGTGACGCGGGTTAATTTCAAATTAATGGGCGATCGCATCATGCCTTGGAAACCTGGCAGCGGTCGCAATCGCATCACTAGCGACGAATTGACCGAAATGATGCTGCAAATTTACAATTACGAAATACCGGGAGCCGAGGTCTTGGTAGAGGCACTCAGCCGCCAGTACGATCGCGTCATGGGCTATGCAGCTTTGCAGGGCACCAAGGCGCAGTGGTTGGGCGAAAAAACGGGCGAAAACTCTCGGGTTCTCGGCACCACTTTGGCGTTCAACTATGCCGGCGATATCTACGCAATTACCGTGATTGACAATCGAGCCGGAACCTACGTTCAAATTCGCAATTCTATTGCTAAAATCGTCGATCGCATTGTCAAAAATGGCGGCTTGTAAGTCTTAAATATTGACAGGCAGGATTTCAGGAGAATCCCCGGCGGGTATCGGAATGTCCGCCGATTTTTTTTGGATTGGTGAGAGTTAGGGGGTGCGATCGCCCCGACTCTTTCCAAACAGCGAAGAGAGCAACCCCTGCTGTTGGATGCGCTGCAGCACGATTCCCACTTGATTGTTGAAAATCTCCATATTCCGCTTGTCCCTTTCATTAAAACTCGCCTTGAAGCGATCGGGAACCTCGGGGCAGGGCACCTGGTCAGATTCAGAAAAATTACCCGGTTTCCGCTTGTTGACTAATTGCGTCACGCCCAGCAGCACCTCGCGATCGAAACTCAAAACGGGCATACAAAGCAAGCTGCAAGTGCGATAGCCAGTTTCCCGATCGGTTTTTTTGGCATTGCCCGCGCGGGGGTGATCGTACAAGTCAAACGGAATGGCTAGGGGCTGGCGGGATTGGGCGACTTCGCCGGCAAACCCCACCCCAATTTCGCAGCGAATTTCGCCTTCGGGCAGTTGCGTCCACAAATTGCCTTGCTGCGAATCCACCAGCCACAGGGTGCTGCGATCGGCGTTGGTGAGGGTTTTGGCGAGTTCCATCACCAGCCGCAGCACTTCTTTGGGATTTTCAGTGCTGCGACTGACGGCTGCGATCGCCGACCACAAAACGTCAATTTCTGCTTGTTCCTGAATGGTTTGGATTTCTCTGCGAAACGACTGGAACCCTTCCAAAAGCGGCACCAGTGACTCAGTCCGCTCAGCCAGCTTGTCGGCATCTTCTGGCGAGAAACTCAGGGGCTGACTGGGTTGCGAGTGCTTGTTTAATTTATTAACAGCCTCGACAACAGCGACTAACTTTCCCTGATGGTTCCACAAAGGAAAAATTAACCGATTGTACAGCTCGTACAGCGAATAGCCGCCGTTCTCGCCCATCGCTGCTTGCAGTAAAGAAATCCCCCCCTTTTCTGAAAGGCTGTTTTCTGCGATCGGGTTTCGAGAATCAGAGGCTAATATTTCGCCCAGAATGCCGCGATCGCCCGGAAGGATAACCTCTCTGGGGCTGCCCCCTTCCTCCCCGGCAATCAGCGACCAAAATTCCTCCCGCTCCGCATTCAGCAGAAAAATAGAACTGCGCTCGACTTGCAGCAAATTGCTAACAGATGCCGTCATAAAATCCAGCATAGCAAACAGAGCGCTGTAGCGAATTTCATCCCTCGCACTCCCCGCCGCTTGACTGAGCATCGCCAGCGTATTGTGTACGGCTTCTTTCGGCTGTTTGATGGTTTCGTGCGTCTTGGCGTACTGCAATAAAACTCCCACTTGCTCGTTAAAAACTTGCATGGCTTGTCGGTCGTTTTCGTCAAAGCTAGCCTTGAATTGTTCGGGCGGTTTCGGCCACTCGGCAGGATTGTAGTCTGGGAATTTGCCGCTTTTGCGCTTGTTGAGCAATTGCGTCACGCCGAGCAATTCTCCGGCAGGGCTCAACACGGGCATACACAAGAGACTGCAGGTGCGATAGCCGGTTCCCTTGTCAGTTTTTTTCGCATTCCCCGCGTTAGGATGATCGTACAAATCAAAGGGAATCGTTATCGGTTCGCGCGATGCCGCGACTTGCCCAGCAAAGCCAATTCCGATCTCACAGCGCAGTTTTTTTCCGGGCAGTTCCGTCCACAAGTCGCCTCGTTCTTCATCCACTAACCACAGGGTACTGCGATCGGCATTCATCAGTTTTTTGGCGGCATCCATCACCCGCTGGATGATTTCTTTAGTATTTAAACTGCTCTGGTTGAGCGATCGCGTGGCTTCTGCGAGCGCTGCTGTTGCCCGCAGTTTCTTGGTGGCTTTGTAGGAAGACTGGCAGATTTGCAAAATCCGCCGAATCGGGGAAACAAAAGCGGACAATCGCTCTTCATCTAGTTTTGTAAAACCTTTTTTGTCAATTTTTTGTAAAAAACTGGAAGGAGCTTTTCGTGCCTGTTTTAATTTATTGAGAAATTGGACGACAGCGACAATTTCTTGAGTTTCGCTCAGAATGGGGTAAGCTAGAATATTATAAGTGCGGTAGCGGTATTTTTTATCAAATTCTTTGACAAAAAAGGAGCGTCGATCTTGGTACACTTTGGCGGGAATATTAATCGCTTTTTGAGTTTGAGCGACTTGTCCGGCGATTCCTTCACCGACGCGCAGTTGAATGTCGAGAAATTCTCCTTCTTTATTTTCAGCAACGACTGACCAAAGTTCGGTTTTTTCTTGATTGAGCAAGTAAATGGTGGCGCGATCGGCTCCGAGCAATTCACCCACTTTGAAGGTAATTTTCCGCAAGACTTCATAGAGGACGCGATCGGAAAATTTCCACTCGGCGACATTGGCAAGCTGAGATTCTAGCAGTTCTCTTTCTAAATCATCTAAAAGCTTGATAAATTCTAAGTCGCGGGGTTCGGGCTTGGGTTGCAGTTCGATCAGCGCTTTTTCTGCCCAAGCCGCGTTAAAAACAGATTCGTAGATGCGGTTGCGAACTTGCAGAAAACCAGCTTGTTTGACGACTAAACCGGAGAGCCGCAGTTCCATCTGTTCGGAACTGTCATCGTTTTCGGCTGTGCCGCCGCGCAGCAAAATTTGCTGGTAGAGGTGCAGCAGTTGAATGCTGCGCTGTTCGTCGCCGCGAAACAGGCGATCGCGAATGGTTTTTAAATGTTCGGGTTCGTCTCGCGCTTCCCAGTTTTCGATGATGCGCGATCGCGCCACTTTTTCCACCCATTCCGCCTCAGCGCCAGCAGTCGGCGAATCCTCCGCCTCTACGAGCAGCTTGCAGAGTTTTTGAGTCAGGAACGGTTGCCCGCCCGTCCAACTCAATACCGCTTGTAGCAATTGATTGTAATTTTTTGATTTAATTTTTAATCCTGCCGCCAGCGGTTCTGCTGCGGACATTTGAAAGCCAGTCAGCGCGATCGCGCGCCCAAAATTAAAAGGGGGACTGTGATTTTTATCTCGCATCAAATCTGAAGGCGCTGCCACTCCTAATATCGCAAAAGTGAGGCGATTGTATTCGCTTCTTTCCGCGCGATTGTTGTGACAAGCCCGAATCAAGCCGAATAAATCGTTCGCTGAAAAAGGCAATCTGAGAACGCTGTCAACTTCATCCAAAAAAATGACAATATTTTTTTTGAGTAGTGAGGGAGACGCCAGCAAAACATCTTTGAGAAAAATTCCCAATCGCTTCAGGGGCGTCACTGATTTGTAGTGGTGCCACCAAGTTTCAAACCCGCCGATTTCCTCTAGGAGGTTAAAACTGTCTGCTAAAGTGTAGGTGATACTGCCGTAAAACTCGTTTCGGGTAATGTCCGGGCTGATAATTTCTGTCAAGTCAATGGCGGCACAGATAACGCCCGCTTCCGTCAGGCGTTTTACGGTTTGCACGAGCAAGCTAGATTTGCCCATTTGTCGGGAATTTAGAACGTAACAGAACGTGCCGTCCCTCAAGTGGTTGAAAAGATCGTCATCTGCTTCCCGCCACACATAAGTCGGCGCGTCAGGCGGCAGGCTTCCCCCGACTTTATATTCGTAAGCCGAATGAATCATGCTCTAATATAGATTCAGTTATTTTTCTAAAATTATATCATCTCGTTCATCTCGTTCATCTCGTTCCCAGGCTGAGCCTGGAAACGAGGAAGGCACTTTTTACTTTCTCACTCTTCTTTCTTTCTACTCAGCACTCAGCCGAGGCATCGAGCACTATAAAAAGCCTTGAGGACGAGAGGCAGGCGCTCTGACCAAGATTCTTCGGCGTGGACTCCTTGGGGATCTTCACAAGTAAAGAGTTCTCGATCGCGCTCGTAGCCGAATTTACTGCAGAGGAGCTTTGCCATTTCTCGCCCGCGCTTGGTGGCGCGATCCTCAATCCAAGAGTTGTGAAATCCGCCAGTGCGGACGAGCCCCCAATCGATCCAGATGCGGGGTCGAATCGTTTTATTTTGCAGGGTGGGAGCAGTCCGATCGAGCAAGTTAGAAGTGGCGAGGGGAAAAAACATCGTCCATCCGGTATCGAGTCCAACCCAAAAAGACGGAGACATCGCGCCGGCATTGCCAAAGCGATCGCACCGGCGACAGGCGATATAAAAGGCTGCTAGCCCGCCGTGAGAACTGCCTAAAATTGTTGTTTCTCGCGCTTCGGAAAGGGTGCGGTAATTGCGATCGATGAAGGGTTTAAGGCAGTCAGCCATATACTGGGTGTAGTCTTCCAGTCCGCCGCCTCCGATGCTGGGAATGGGCGTATGAGTATATTCAATATCGCGGTTGAGGGGATGCACCGCCACGACGATAATTTTCCGAATCGCGTTGGCATCGTAAAGCGTTCCCAGTACCTCGGCTGTCCGCCAAGATTTTACTGCGGCACCCCCCGGAAAAAACGCTGTTTGTCCGTCATTCATGTAAACGACCGGATACCGCTCTCCAGAGATTTCATACTCGCGGGGGAGAAAGACGTGAACCTTTCTCGGAGCATTGTTTTGTCCTCCCACCTGCAAGCGATCGTAGGTGTGAAAGAATCCTGCGGAGTGTCCTTCGTCGTGAAACCAAGCCATCTGATTTCCCTTGGAAAATTGTGCCATATTCTCCTTAAATTTTTTGCACTATTCTGGCGGTATGAAAGCTAGAAAAAAGTAAAAATATAAGAAAGCGAAGCCAGAAATACGTCTTGCTATTCAACTATTCCTGACTCCTGAATTTTTCCAGAAATTCCCCGTCTAGCCACTATTTAAATATAAATTTTCGGATGGCTTCAAAGTAGGGCGACTTTCCTTGCGAGACGCCGACGATCATCACGCTGTTGTGACCGACTTTCGGAATCAACACGATCTGTTTCTCCAAAGCGCCAGAGCAGCGGTAGAGTTTTTCGGCGTGTTCCGGTGAAATCAACAAGTCTTCTTTGCCGTGAACGATGAGCGTGGGGACTGTAATGCGGCTGATTTTGGGGGCGTTGCCAAACCCGTCGCGTTCTTCGTCTAACTGGGATACGTCCGCGCCCAGACGCGCTAAAAGTGGCAAGGTTTCTGCAAAGCCGCTTTCTAAAATCACCCCTGCTATTTTGTCTTTGACATGAAAGGCAACTTCAAGCGCTGCAGCCGCTCCCAGACATCGCCCCAAAACGTAAAGCCGATCGGGATTGAGGTGATTTGATTTAAAAATGCGATCGACGGCTAGAAATACTTTCAGGGAATCGCTGAGGAGATTGACGGCTGTGGGGGTGCCGTCGCTGGCTCCATAGCCCCGGTAATCGACTAGCAGCAAGGTGATGCCTATCTGGGTGAAAAAGTCTGCAAAGACATCCAAATCGGCAACGGTTTCGTTGCTGCTGTGGAAAAATAAAATCGCTGGGGAATGGGCGGCGGCTGGATACAATAGCCCCCGGATAAAAATGTTGGGTTCTACTTCCACGGCGATCGCGCGCGTGTTGGGGTCGATCGGTTCAAAGCGATCGCATCCTTTGGGATGGAAGAGTTTCTTTAAGACTTCTGGGCGTTGGAGAAGAGTATGAGTCATCTTGCGGTTATATTTGAGAATGAAAATTTTAGCGTTCTTTAGGAGAAGCTTCGCAGCGCTTCTGGATAGGCGGGTTCTAGAGGCGGGCGTGCCGCTCCCCTGCTGTCAAATCCGAAGCGATCGCGAAAATATTGGCGGTACAGTTCGTTGCGCGCGCTCACCTGATTGCCTTGCAGGTGTACCAGCCCCATGCTATTCAGCTTGTAGGCGATCGCCGCCTTTAGCTGCACGGGCAAATCCGTTTCGATCACCTCTCTAAAAGCGCTGGCTAACTCTGGATTTTGTTCTAAATTCCACAAAAGCAGTCGCAAGCGATCGGCGTAGATTCCTGTTTCCGTGGGAGCCTCTGCTAAAATTTGCTCTAAACTGATATCTTCGCGAGCAATTTTATACAAAGCCACCCGCACTAAATGAGGATGTCCTCCCACCATCGCCATCAGTTGCGCGACTTGCGCCTCAGTCCAATTCAAACCGTGCCGCCGCGCCAAGTCGCTGACCTGATTTTCGTTAAATTCCGGCAGTTCGACCGGCAGCCCCACATTAAACGGGGATTGGTCGTTGGTGAGGGGAATGTAAACTTCCGTGCCGTGGACGATAACCAGGCGAAAATTTTTCCATATCTCGCTTTGCTTGGCTTTTTCGTGCCAAGCCCGCAGCAAGCCGAAAAAGTCATCCGCGATTTTTTCGTGAGGAAAAATGCGATCGACCGCATCCAGCCCCAGCGCCAGAGGAGCGCCGATTTTTGGCAGCAGGTATTTCTCGAAAAAATTCGTGCAGTTCTTTTTGCTGGCCAGAGAATTGCTCCAGTATTTATCCAGATCTTCCGGGGGTAATTTCAGGTTGTCGGCGATTGTCGCGCAAAACCTGCGCAGAAATCGATCGAGGTCGTTAAAATCTTTGCTGTCTACTTCCTCGTCAAAGTTGAAAAGCACCGAACGACAGCCGCGTTCTTCGGCTGCGTGCAGCAGCGCGATCGCCAGGGAGGTTTTGCCCATTTGCTGGGGGGCTTTGATGCGAATCAGGCTTCCCGGTTTGGCGATTTCTTCAAAGGCTCGGGCTTCGATCGGCGGTCGCTCGACGTAAAATTTCGAGGCGAGACTCACCTGCCCGCCGGGTCGTTCTGCCTCCTCCAGCTCTGGCTGTGGGGAGCAGCTCAGCTTAGGAGACTCTGGGCTAAAAGAAGATTGCGATCGCCCGATCTGCAATTCCTCCAGCACTAATCGAACTGTCTTGACTGTCACTTTTTTGCCAGTCGCGCTTGACAGCAGCTTCCACAACTTGGGAGCGATTTCCCGCTGGATGGTGTTGGCGGTGTAGCCGGAGACTTGAATATCCTTGAGCCTGTACCCTGCCAGCGCCTGCCGCAGGACCGCCTTCTGAACGTCCGTCAATTGTTCTCCTGTCTTTTGGCCAATCCAATTCTCTGACAGCTCTACCAGCGTTGAGACTTCTACATCAGCCATTGAGCACCCCACGGTCAATGTCAGACCCCTAGCATACCATGAATTTTCTGAATTTTCTGAATAAATTGATTTTTTGGCTTACCTGTCTCTACAATATCCCTGATTTTTTTGAAGAAAATGCCTGAATAATTATACCCAAATTCTCCGGTTTTTACCCTACAGTTAAGAAGAGAACGCAGGCAATCAATTGCAGGGAACGCGAAGCCCCCTGTCAAGAGGGTTGAAAAATTTGCCGTTTTTACCAAGTCCCTTATCAGGCTAGTAGCCATGAAAACTTCATCAGGTTCTGCATTGGCCACAAAGCAACCCACATTTTCAGAGTTTTTAGCGCCGCTCAACAAAACCAACTTTAAAAAACAAATGACCGATGTCGAGCGGCAGCTCAAAACGGTCTGTCAAACTTTGTCGATGTTGAGTTTTGAAAGTCAGAGCTTTGACGCTATACTCAATGAAATGCTCACCGCCATTACCTTGAAGATAGGCGAGCTCTTGTCGGCGGACAGAACCACAGTATTTTTGCTGGATGAAGAACAAAATGAGCTCTGGTCAATTTTAGCCAAAGATGAAGAAAATAAAACCCTAGAAATTCGCATACCCGCGACGCAAGGCATTGCGGGTCTGGCGGCGACGACCAAACAAATTATCAATATTCCCTTCGATTTTTACAATGACGATCGCTCGGCGGCGGCGAAGGAACAAGACAAGAAAACCGGCTACCGCACCTACACCATGCTGACTCTGCCTCTGTTGAACGAGCAGGGAGATTTGGTAGCAGTCGTGCAGCTTCTCAATAAGTTGAAAAGCAATTACCGTGCCGGAGGAGCTTTAGCCGACCGAATCGACCTAATCGGCTTTACGGCAGAAGATGAAGCCTTGTTTGAGGAGTTTTCTCCGCTGATTCGGCTGACGCTGGAAAGTTCGCGTTCTTTCTATGCGGCGACTCAAAAACTGCGTGCGGCTGAGGCGCTATTAGAGGCAACGCGATCGCTCGCTTCCAGCAGCTTGAACCTGCAAGAAACCCTCGATCGCGTGATGAACGCCGCCAAAAGCCTGATGAATGCCGATCGCAGTACCCTGTGGCTGCTCGACAGCGAAGCGGGGGAACTGTGGGCGAATATCCCGCAGCCAGATGGCTCTCTCAAAGAACTGCGGGTGCCCGTCGGCAGGGGTTATGTGGGGAAAGTGGCGCAATCGGGCAAGCCCCTGAATATTCCTTTTGACTTGTA
The DNA here is from genome assembly GCA_964405435.1 of uncultured bacterium. Taxonomy (GTDB): domain Bacteria; phylum Cyanobacteriota; class Cyanobacteriia; order Cyanobacteriales; family Oscillatoriaceae; genus DVEG01. The sequence continues at coordinate 46,627 of CAYOOD010000031.1, read as the reverse complement.
TAAAGATGCGGATTCGGAAGTTTCTCAAAAATTTGACCAGAACAATGGCTACCGCACCTGCAGCTTGCTGTGCATGCCAATTTTCAACGCGGACGGCGATTTGATCGGCGTAACGCAACTGGTGAATAAGCGGAAACAGGGAGATTATCCGCCTTACAATCCGATGGATTGGCCCCACGCGCCGGAGTGCTGGAAGGCGAGTTTCAATCGCAGCGATCGCGAATTTATGGAGGCGTTTAACATCCAAGCGGGCATCGCCATTCAAAACGCCAAGCTGTTTGAAAAAGTCAACCAGCAGTACCAGACTATTCAGCAACAGTACGCCCAGATTCAGCAGCAAGAACAGGTGCAGCGAGATATTCTGCGCAGCTTGACGAATGGAGTGGTTTCTACCAATGCTGCCGGGGAAATTATTGCGGCGAATCCGATGGCGATGCAATTGCTGGGGCTGAGCGATCGCGACAGTTTGGAAGGCAAATCCATCTGCAATCTCATTCAAATCGAAGAAGGGAATTTTTCAGGTTGGTTTAATGCCGCGCTGGCGGCAAAAGACGAAAAATCGCGGCAGCAATATTATCCCGATCGCGCCTTGCGGGCGGGTGCCGGTTCGGAACCGCGCAGCGTCCACTTGTCGATTAATTCCATCGCCGATGCCAGCGACGCCAATAACGTCTACGGCGTGCTGGTGGTGATGGACGACATCAGCGACGAAAAACGCCTGAAAAATACCATGTACCGCTACATGACGCAGGAACTCGCCGAACAGTTGTTGCAAAGTGGCGGTGCTAAATTGGGGGGCGATCGCAAAGAAATGTCGATTCTTTTCTCTGACATTCGCGGCTACACGAAGCTAGTCGAAAACATGCCACCGGAAGAAGTGGTGAACATGCTCAATGACTATTTCGCCGCGATGGTTGAGCCAATTTTCAAACATAAAGGCACGCTGGATAAATATATCGGAGATGCAATTATGGGCGTATTTGGTTCGCCGGTGCCGATTGAAAACCATCCCTGGAGTGCGGTGCAGACGGCGCTGGAGATGCGATCGTCTCTGGCAGAATTTAATGCCCGCCGCCAAGCCGTGCAAAAGCCTGCCATTCGCATTGGCATCGGCATTCATTCGGGTACGGCTATTAGCGGCAATATCGGTCACGCTAGACGGATGGAATTTACCGCGATCGGCGATGACGTCAATCTCGCTTCTCGCCTGGAAGGAACCACGAAAATGTACGGCTGCGATATTGTCATCAGCGGCAGTACCTATCAACCCTGTGCCGATCGCATCTGGGTGCGAGAACTCGATATCGTGCGCGTCAAGGGGAAAAATCAACCAGTTTCTCTGTGCGAACTGGTGGGGTTGCGTTCCGATCCGATTCCAGAAATCAAGCAGCAAATTGTCGAGCTTTACGAACAAGGACGCGCGTTTTATCTCAAGCGCGAGTTTCAGCGGGCTCTGGAGCGGTTTGAGGCGATTCTGGCGATCGATAGCAGCGACAAAGCCTCGCTGTTGCACGCTCAGCGCTGTCTCTACTGGCTGCAAAATCCGCTCCCCGCAGGTTGGGATGGTATCGAAACGCTGACGGAAAAATAAAATAGGGCATTGGGTAGGGTGGGGCATAGCCTATAACCTGATGCTCTATTTAAATTGTTCTGGGTTGCGCGGGCAGCTATTTTATCAAATAAAAAGTGCTTTCCTTCTCGGGAAGCGCTTTTTGTTGTTGGGCGGCGCGATCGCACTGTTGAACTGCCCCATCTTGTATTCGCGATTTCAAGCAAACTTAACACTTAACCTGTCTTTCGGCAGAGCCGCTGACGAGCAATCAGTATCTTTTAGAAAGAGGAAAAATACTTTTATTTTTTTTTAGAATTAGGAGGAGTTGAAAACTTGATAACTCAATAAGGATGCTTAGCAGCCATGCTCAACGTTGTAAATTGCGGATTCAATCGAATAATAGCCAATTCAGATTGCGTCGTCGAATACGGGCATGAACTCCTGAACAATGAGTAACAGATCGGCAAAAAAATATCGATTTTTACTGCCTCTGCCACGCTGGAGCAGACTAAGCAAGGAATTGTCAGGCGTTATAAAAATGCCGATTTTTTCTGTACGAATTCGGAGCAAAAGGAGATTTCAGGAGATTTCACTCGTGAGATTTTATTTGTCTTCACCCTCAACCTAAAAGCTTTTAAAAAGCTTTTATGGCTCCTATCAGTGTCGTTTTTTCCGTTTTTTTCTATAAGCAATTATGCAAAATCAATTGCACAACCCTACGGAAACGGAAGTAGTGCGGCTAGAAGCCGCTTCCAGAAATAGCGGGCGAGGACGCCCGCACTCCCGCAACCATCCTGCAATGATTTCTGCTCATCTGCTTATACCTCCCCAGTGCGATTGCAAAAATCGGAGAAGATCGTCGAAAATAGCCAATAAGAATCAAACAAGATGGAGGAAATTAATTATGCAATTCCAAATAGAATGTGGTGGAGCTTTGACCAAATCTCAACCTTGTTTAATCTGTAAAAATAGCTTTCAAAGTGCAGAAGCCAGACTCATCGTTTGCGGCGATCGCGGTAACAGCTACGGCGATATCTGCCCTCACTGCATACAAAAGGGGTCGAATTGGATTAGAACTCAAGTTCAGAATTTTCTAAATAGTATTGCTCTGTAAATCGGAGAAGTCAGGAGTCAGAATTCAGAAGGGGTTGAGTAGCCTTCGGGAAAGGAGCCTTGAAAAGCGCGGGTCTTCTTTCTTCTTTGTTTCCTTTGCTACTGGTTTTGTGAACTTTTGGATTCTGGCTCCTATTTCTGGAATTGCAAGCTCTAATTTTTAGCAATATTTAGCAGTGGAATCTCAAATTATCGTTGGAAATGCTCCCTCTGAAGGGGCGAATCGCTGGGGGTGGTTTCTCGGTCACTTTGTCACCCCGACAGATGACCCCCGTTCCACCGCGACTCTAGAGGTGAAATGGGGCGTTCACAAAGCAGGCGAAGGGCGATCGCAGTGGGCAATTAACGCAGAAGCAACCACCCTTTCTATTTTAATTGAAGGGCGATTTCGCCTTTACTTTCCAGACAGAGAAATTCTCCTATCTAGCCAAGGTGATTACGCGCTCTGGGCTCCCGGCGTTGCTCATTATTGGCTGGCAGAAAGCGATTCTACCATTCTCACTGTCAGGTGGCCATCTAAAGCGGGGGATAGCAGGGGAGTAGAAAGTGCTGAGTCCTGAGTGCTGAGTTAATTGTGGAGTGTTCGGCAAGTGGTAGAGGGGGCGCAATGAAGGATGAATTGGGTATTTAGAGATTTCTTTTTATATGAAAACGAGGAGGAGTTCATTTTTAGGAAACTGCTGAGCCGATATTTATACTTGCGTTCGATCGCTCGTTTGCCATTGTAAAAAAAATTGGCGACCAACCGGGAATGTTTCCGTTAAATTGTGAGAGCAGGCGGGAAAGATTTTTAAAGCAGCTAGGAGCAATATATTGATGAACTCGTTAGTGAAAGAGATCGAGAAAGATTTGGGAGAAAAGGCCTCTGATGCCAAGAGCCAGACGAGTTCTCCCGCCTACGCAGACGCCTATCCGCGCCCGCAACTGCAGCGATCGCAGTGGACGTGTCTGAACGGTGAGTGGAAGTTTGCATTTGACGACGAGGGGCGGTGCGAGCGCCCCGGCGATATTGCTAACTGGACGCACGCGATCGAGGTGCCCTTCGCTCCCGAAACCGCCAAAAGCGGCATCGGCGATACGGGTTTCCATACCAACTGCTGGTACGAGCGGGAATTTGACATCGCCGAGGGCGAGGGCAGGGTACTGCTCCACTTCGGGGCGGTGGATTATCGGGCTCGCGTCTGGGTAAACGACCAATTCGCGATCGAACACGAAGGCGGGCACACGCCATTTTGCGCCGATATTACGCCGTTTTTGCATAAAAATGGGCCGCAGCGGGTGACGGTGTGGGCGCAAGATGACCCGCACGATCTGGCAAAACCGCGCGGCAAGCAAGATTGGCAGCTCGAACCGCACAGCATCTGGTATCCGCGCACGAGCGGCATCTGGCAAACTGTGTGGGTGGAGCGAGTGCCCCTGACTTATATCGATTGCATTCGCTGGACGCCGCATTTCGAGCGCTGGGAAATTGGCTTTGAGACAGCGATCGCCGGCGAGTTGCGCGACGGGATGCAAGTGAAACTCAAACTCACCCAGGGCAACCAAGTCCTGGTGAACGATACCTATCAAGTGATTTACGGGGATGTAGACCGGCGCATCGCCCTGAGCGATCCCGGTATCGACGATTACCGCAACGAATTGCTCTGGAGCCCGGAGAAACCAACCCTGCTCGACGCGCAGATTCAGCTCTGGGACGGCGATCGCCTTTTGGATGAGGTAAAATCCTATACGGCAATGCGCGACATCCACATCCAGCGCGATCGCTTCATGCTCAACGGGCGTCCCTACTACCTGCGCCTGGTACTGGATCAGGGATACTGGCCTGATACACTGATGACGGCACCCTCCGACGAGGCGCTGCGCCGCGATGTCGAGCTGATCAAGCAGATGGGATTCAACGGCGTCCGCAAGCATCAAAAGATTGAAAATCCGCGCTTCCTCTACTGGGCAGACGTGCTGGGGCTGTTGGTTTGGGAAGAAATGCCCAGCGCCTACCGCTTCACCCCCAAAGCAGTAGAGCGCATCGCCAAAGAATGGACGGAAGCGATCGAGCGGGATTCCAGCCACCCCTGCATCGTCGTGTGGGTGCCGTTCAACGAATCCTGGGGCGTTCCCAACCTGATCGAGACAGCGGCTCACCAGCACTACGTCCAAGCCATGTATCACTTAACCAAAACTCTCGATCCCACCCGCCCCGTCATCGGCAACGACGGCTGGGAAAGTACCGATACCGACATCATCGCCATTCACGACTACGACAACAAACCGCAGCGGTTGGCCAAACGCTATGGCCCGCAGGTGGATCTCTCGGATCTGTTCAACCGCGAACGCCCCGGCGGGCGCATCCTGACGCTCGACGGACACCCCCATCGCGGGCAGCCGGTGATGCTGACGGAATTCGGCGGCATTGCTTATGCCTGCCAGCACGATCCCGACACTGACAAAGCGTGGGGCTACGTTCGGGCAAGCGAAATTTCGGAACTGCAAAAGCGGTATACGGCGCTGCTGCATGTGGTGAACAAAATAGACATGTTCAGCGGATTTTGCTATACCCAATTGACGGATACTTTCCAAGAAGCAAACGGCTTGCTGTATGCCGATCGCACGCCCAAGTTTCCCCTGGAAGCGATCGCTGCTGCCACTATAGGAGGAGGTGAAGATGAGGATGTATACTCGGGAACTATTAAAGCCGGATGGCCGCAAGCTGACCCTATACAGTCGATCCCCCATTGACGGCGCGATCGAAGCCCCCAGCCCCAGCAACGAGCCAGTCATCGCCAACCCGCACCTGCGCTGGCATCCCTTGCGCGGCGAATGGGTGGCGTATGCCAGCCACCGTCAGGGGCGCACGTTCATGCCGCCCCCGGAATACAACCCGCTCGCGCCGACGATCGATCCCCAGTTTCCCAGCGAACTGCCGCAGGGGCGCTATGACGTGGCGGTATTTGACAATCGCTTTCCCTCGATGACGGTGACGGCGCAAAATCCGCCTGAGAGCATTGTCGAAACCCTGCCGGCAAACGGGGCGTGCGAGGTGGTGGTTTTTACCCAAGATCCCGACTCTCCCCTCGGTTCGCTGGCACTCGATCATTTGGAATTGCTGCTGCAAGTGTGGGGCGATCGCACTCGCGCTCTGGGCGAGTACCCGCACATTCAGTACGTCATGCCGTTCGAGAATAAGGGCGTAGAAATGGGGGTAACGTTACTCCACCCGCACGGGCAAATTTACGCCTATCCGTTCGTGCCGCCCAACCCGGCGCGGATGCTGGAAAACTGCCGCAATTTTTATCAAAAAAACCAGCGCGGATTGCTGGAAGATTTGATAGAAAAAGAGATAGCAGACAATCAGCGGATTCTCTATCGGGATGAAGAGGCAATCGCTTTCGTTCCCGCCTGCGCCCGCTATCCCTACGAGGTTTGGGTAGCGCCCATAAAAGCGACTGCTACCTTTCTCGACTTGACAAAAGAACAGCGCAGGGGACTTGCCAGAGCGTTAAAAACCGTGACGCTAAAATATGACGGTTTGTGGAATCGCCCCTTCCCGTATTTAATGGCGTGGTTCCAAGCGCCCACCGACGGAAAACCGCATCCAGAAGCGCACCTGCACGCGCAATTTTATCCGCCCTATCGCACGCGCGATCGCTTGAAATATCTCGCCGGAACCGAATTGGCAGCAGGGATGTTTGCCAATGACGCTTTACCGGAAGAAAAAGCAAAAGAATTGCAAGCGGTATCCGTACATCTGGAAGCGCCGGTGCCAGTAGGGTGAGCGATAAACCCGCCCTAGGTTTACTGCTACGCTGATACCCCGACGGGGGTTATAAACCCCCGCCTCATAGCTAAAGTCCTTTAAAAAGGACTGCGATCGGTTGATTTTAAAAACTTTCAGTCGGTTAAAACCGACTTCGGCTCATAGCCTGCTGTTTAAACCCCCGGCGGGCTGACAGCTACCCTATCAAAATTCATCAATCAGATATATGAAAACACCGAGCGAAGAAGTTTCCGCAAAACTGGAATTCATTCGCAACGCCCTCACCGAAACCGGAGCTGCATGCGTGCGATTGCGCGGCACGGATTGGTTTGCTTGGGCAACTGCGGGCGGTTCCCATACAGTGCTGCTGACGTCTGAAACCGGCATCGCTGAAGTGCTCGTTACTGCTTCAGACGCCTGGATATTGACGGATGAAATAGAAGCGCAGCGGATATCCGATGAAGAATTGACAGAAAATTACAAACTGTACGTCAATCCCTGGGCAGATGCGGCGGCTCGCGAGTCTTTCGTGCGGGAAGCGAGTGCAGGAGGGAAAATACTGAGCGATCGCGCTACTTCTAAAGAAACCCCATTACCTCCCTCTCTTATTTACCACAAACGAGTCATAATGTCAAGCGAATTAGAGAGATATCGCCAAGTAGGGCGGTTAGCCAGCGAAGCCATGACAGAGGTACTTTCAAACGCCAAACCGACTTGGACGGAATATCAGCTTGCCGGAGCCGGAGCCGAGGCATTGTGGGCGCGAGGATTGCATCCCGCCTTAACTTTAGTAGCGGGAGAAAGACGGTTGCCGCTGTACCGCCACGCCACCGCCACAGCAGAAGCGATCGGACGGCAAGCCATGCTAGTTTTTTGCGCTAGGGGATATGGTTTGTACGCAAATTTGACGCGATTTGTCGCATTTGGCGGGCTGCCAGCCGAGAGCGCCGAACTGCACCGCAACGTCAGGGAAATTGAAGCAGAGGGGTTGAATTCGTGCAAACCTGGAATATCTCTCAATGAAGTTTATCGCACCTTAGAGCGATCGTACCAACAGCACGGATATCCCAACGCCATTCGCGAACACCACCAAGGGGGAACCACGGGATATTTATCGCGAGAAGTTATCGCCAATCCACTCACAGAAGATACTCTGGCAGAAAATATGGCGATCGCTTGGAATCCCAGCTTGCCGGGAGCGAAAATAGAAGATACCTTTATTATCGGGGAAGGGGGAAAATTGGAAAATTTGACATTCGATCCGAAATGGCCGAGCCTTGAAATAGGAGGAAGAGTGCGATCGCTTCCGTTGGAGGTTGTATAATTAGGAGCCGGGATTGGGGGATTGGGGGAATTTTTATTTCCCCTTCGATTCGGAAACCACGCTACAGTAGCGTCGAGCAGCCTCTAAAAACGCCGTGACATCTTCCTCCTTGGTGTTGAAAGCAGTAACCAGTCGAATTATTGTTGAATTCTCCCCGGCTGGGCGGTAAAACTGGAAGCCTTCCGCCAAAAGACCTGCGATCGCTCGTTCGGGCAGCTCGATAAATATCTCGTTCGCCTGTATCGGATAACAGAGTTTCGCACCGGGCAACACGGCTAGCCCCCGAGCTAATTTCAAAGCCATCTGGTTGGCTATAGCAGCATTCCTCAGCCACAAATGATCCGCGATGTAGGCTTCTAGCTGCACCGATAAAAACCGCATTTTTGAAACCAGATGTCCGCTGCGCTTGCGACGATAGCCGAACGTTTGCGCTAAATCCCGATTAAAAAATACAACCGCCTCAGCCGCCATCGCACCGTTTTTCGTTGCCCCAAATGACAGCACGTCCACCCCAGCTTTCCAAGTCATCTCAGCAGGAGTACAGCCCAAACTGACTATAGCATTGGCAAAACGAGCGCCGTCCATGTGCAGGTGCAGCCCGCGATCGTGCGTAATTGAGGCAATTTGGGTGATTTCATCAATACTATAGACTGTCCCGGCTTCACTCGCCTGAGACAAGCTCACCGCAGCCGGTTGAACGCGATGCACGACTCCTGTACCTGCGCGATCGAGTGCCGCAGCTAAATCAGTCACTTGAATTTTGCGATCGGCTCCAGGGAGCGTCACCAACTTTGCCCCGCCCGTATAGAATTCTGGTGCCCCGCACTCGTCAAGATTAATATGGGACTGGGCATGACAGTAAATTGCCCCATAGGGCGGTGTCATAACAGACAGAGCGAGGGCGTTAGCAGCAGAACCAGTAGCCACAGGAAAAACCACAACGTCTGTCTCAAATAATTCTAAAAATAGGGCATCTAAGCCCTGAGTGCATTCGTCATTACCGTAGGGCATGGCTGACCCCTGATTGGCTGCTATCAACGCTGCCATGATTTCCGGAGCTACGCCAGGGACATTATCGCTACAAAAGTTCATTTTTCTCGTGTATAAATAAAATAAAATAGTAGAAATAAATTTTGTGAATCACCTGCTGGTTATGTGCTGGATTTTTACAAACATTAGAATATGAAAAATATTTAAAATTAATATTTTACGCTTATAAGTAGTACATTTTTGTGTATTTTTATTTCGCTGTTTGAGTTTTCAATATAGCAGTTTTCACGGGGTTTATATAATTTTTTTATTAATAGAAAATCAGAAGATCCGGGAAAAAGCCGGGTTTCTAGGTGTACTTCATCTGCCTGAAAACCGCTGTTCTGGATTTTGGATTAAAGATTGATTGACTTCAATCAATGATTTTTAATCTTTAATCCAAAATCCAAAATTGTTATGGCTTGGGTGAATATTCGTACACGAAGAAGCTCTGATACTTAATCGGCTGATCGGGAGCTACACAATACTTAGAATGTTGGACGTAACCATTCAATTCTAATTCTCGCTCCACAATCATCGGCGATAATTTATGTTCAAAACTATTCTTAGTGTTCAAATCATCGGCTGCCGCCCGCAGTTCTTCCGCCGCTACATTCAAACAATTACGCTCCATAGCATAATCTACTACATATTTGTACCACGTCCACAAAGCGTGTTGGCGTAAAGTTTCCATTTCTTTCGCAATGGCAGGAATTTCTCCATTTCGCTCGTAAGCAGCAATTTCTTCGGCTGTGGTTAAAACATAACCACGTGCAAAATAAATATGACTGGCATTCAAAATGCGATCGGCATACCGCTCCACGCAATATTCTGGGCAAAACTCATCACTCAAAATTAAAATTCCTTCTGGGCCAATCAATTTTTTTACCCGCTCCAGATATCCTCTGGGTATATGATGGTGAATTCCTTTACTGATCAGGATATCGATCGGCTCATTCCACTCTTCAAACGGTTTGGGAAAAACTTGAACTGAAGTATTCGCGAAACGACTGTTTAACTTCTTGACTGCTGCTGCATGCCGCTCTTGAACTACTAGCTTTATTTCTGGCAAAGCCTCAAATATCTTGGCAGCAAATACACCAGTCCTGCCGTGCAGGCTAAAAACCCGTAGGGGTCGTTGGAATTCCCCCGCACGGCGCTTTATCAAGTCAATCATGTAAGCATCGTCATCAGCCAGTTGCGGGTGCCCCACCCTTGCTTGTTCTAGATAATCCAAATCGCTGACATCGACTAGGCCGCTTTGAAGCGTTGTAAAAACCATTATTTCTCCTTCTGTGTATTTTCAAGATTAGCCTGAAACATGATAACACGAAGCCCGAGTAAAAAATTTTAGCTGAGAAAGCATATCCCTATAAAGATTGAGCGGACTATATTTATGTACTATCGGGAAAATGGCTCTCAAAAATTTATGGGCTCTAGCTTTCAGACATAAAGTGTTCTGCGTTTGGGAAATAGGTGCCATAGAACGCTTGCTCCTATTTCATTTTCCAGCTACTAGATTGCAGAATTCAACTGGGGACAAATATTTCCTTTGGTTGGCCAATTTATAGCCTAACTGTAAGACGAAACATCCAGTTTACCCTCGCCCTTTTTGATTTGCTCTCGCAAGTGTTCTGTTATCAATTCATGGTTGCAATCCTTTAGAACATTTAGTTGGCAATCGTAATAAGTAAAAATGAGGTGAATGCGGTCTTCATCCCCATCATTGGCCACAGCGTGCATGGCCATATTGTTCATTTCATAAGCCTTTCCTACCTCAAAGTGATAAGTGCGATCGCCTACGAACATTTTAACGTGAGGGTTCGTCTTAATGGGAACGTGGATTTTCAGGGGATATACAGATTCTACAACATCATCTCTATGCGCTACAATCTTGGCTCCAGCACTGAGCTTGGCTAGCATAACTTTGCCAATCGTACTCTCTGAGTATCCATAAACTTCCACGATCGCCTTTATAACTGGCTCCAGTTTGTTCTTCCACTTTTCCCAAATCGGATACTCCACTATTTCGGGAAAGGGAGCGCCGTAATCAGTTACAAACTTGAAGACAATGTGCTGGGTTGTGCGGTTAAAAACTCTCCAGCCATTAGGTTTAAGGCGGTCGTACTTGTCCCAGTCGTCTTGGCTCAAGTTCAGAATATCCTCCTGAATAGAGGAAATATCTACCGTTCCGAGTTCTTTGACTGTTACAGTTTTTCTGGGATTTTCTAAAATTGCCATCATTGACCTGCTTTCTTTCATTAATAGTTGAGAGGCTTTATCCACCGTACTCTTGACTTTACAATGTCATTTTTTCTCTCCAGACTTTGTAGTAGAAACCCGATCCGGGCATGAGGAAGACTTTTACTGCAAGGCTTTCAGCCATTCTCTAAATTTTATTTATCCCCAGGAAATCAGGAGATGCCTCATGTTTGGAAATTTCTCGCGCAATTCTGTCGCAAGCTACTTTTTTAGTCGGGCTGCACCATCTATATTGGCAAATAGGCCCCATTTTTTACCCATTTCGTGCAGCCCGCATCTAATCTGTTGGCAAGCCGATCTTCATAGCGCTTAAGCTGCTTATCGCTTAACACATTTTGCCACCGTCCGTTTGTGCCTTTGTAAATAAATCTGTGCTTTTGAAAATCCCGATGCTCAAATTTATTCGACTCTTTTTTCATGTATTCTAACGATGACTTGTACAATATCATTTCTTTCTGTTCGCTGTCAAGCCTTCTATTTATGAAATAAGCAAATTTTTCAATTTCAGCGGACTTATGGTGAATTAAATCGGCATAGTGAACCAGCAGGACATTGGGAAAATGCCTGACCTGCCACCAACTGTTTACAAATTCAAAGAAATCCCAGTAAGGCTTACCGGTTTCTATCCATTCATCCCAAAATTCTGAAAAATTAGATGAGGGTTTGTGAAAATTCACAGGAGAGGTAAGCTGTGCTTCCGGAGTCAAAGCGTGAACGTGATTGAACAAAGACATTCCCACGTCTCTGCCGTCTCTTACCAAACAAATATATTTCCATGTAGGATGATAAGGCAAAGCCTCAAAAGGCAAGTGAGTTTTGAAAAATCTCCGATGCCGCAGTTGTTCGATTTGCTCGATTTTTTCATCGATCGCATCGCCCGTATGCTCTACCCAGGGACTTAAATCATGCAGGTGTTCAAAGTCATCGTGACCGTTCACCATCAGATTGACGATTTGTTGGGTTAAGGTTGTCCCTGACTTGTAGCAAGACGCAATGACAATATCATCGGGACGAGGGTTAATGCAATCCCAGATAGTCGAATCGCGCAAGTAATCTTTGACGATCGCTCTTTCTCTGCCCAGAAACTGGCGAACGGTTGAAGCCTGATATTTCATTTTTATCTTGATGAGGTTCTGCAAAGGTTTTTTCTGAAAAAATCGGCATGCAACTCATAGGAAAACAGAAATTTTAAAAATTTCTGTTTTCCTTTAGATAGTTCGCTATAGCCGGATTCTTGCCAGATATCAAATCCCCAAAACCCTTTAGGCAAGCAACTTTTCTTACAGCCTTATCCAATAAATAAGGCTCCGCTACCAACCCCCAAACCCTTTCCCCACAAAGATCGCAGGCACTTTATAGCCGATCGAGGACGCATAACAAGTACGGGAAAGCCAAAAGTTCTTGTTCGAGCGGCTTTCTCGTTGTTACGCAAGTGCCTGCCTCTAGATAGGCGATTTCAACTGCGAGATACGTTAATTTTTATCTCGTAAAGATAAGTTATCGAATCAAACGAAAGATGTCAAGGTTTAACTGAGTGATATTTGTCACGCTAAGAGGGCGATCGCGATCGCAGTCGCAGGACTAAGGCAAATTTTAATAAAAATAATACAAATACTTGGCAATTTATCAAGATTTTGTAACATTTTATAATAAAAATAAGCTTGAAAAACTTGACTGTATTGCAGAATTAGACTAAAATACCAAGCCCGATGGAAGGCAATGGGCCATCAGACGCAAAGGACGAACTGCAATAGCAGGTGGCAGGCTCAGCGTCAGCCCACCGCCCCCCTCTTAGGGAGGATGTCAGAAGGCAGGATTTTCATTCATACTGGACGCAAGCTATGTCCCTTTTTTAACAGGGGTGGGGGGCTCGTGTAACCGGGGATGAAATCAAGGAAGTGAGCGATCGCGCGCCAGATGTCACCCAGAGCAGTTTCGCTCTCAACAAACTATGAAAGACTTTCAGCAGATATTCGGAACCGCACCAAAAGCACAAGCCAGAGCGCCCGGGCGTGTCAACCTCCTCGGCGAACACACCGATTACAATGACGGATTCGTGCTGCCGACGGCAATTCCCCAAAGCACGACGGTACAGGTGGGCTTGAGTAAAAACGGACAGCACCACTTCTATTCCGAACAGTTAGACGAACGGGTCAGTATTTTAGATATCAACTATACGCCGTCTGGGTTTGCCAGTTATATCCTCGGCTGCATCCGGTTGTTGGAAAAAGAAGGCTACACCGTACCGCACCTGAACGTCTATGTGAACTCTTCGGTGCCGATAGGTTCTGGCTTGTCGAGCTCTGCGGCGCTGGAAGTGGCGACGCTCAGGGCACTGCGATCGCTCCTCAACCTGCCTATCGGCGACGTAGAAATTGCCCAGCTCGCCCAGCAAGCCGAAATTCACTATGCCGGCGTGCAGTGCGGCATTATGGATCAGATGGCATCCAGCCTCGCCGATGCCGAACATATCCTCTTTCTCGATACCCGCACTCTGGAACGCCAGGTACTCCCTTTCCCGCCGGGAGCAGAAATTGTCGTCATTGATAGCGGCGTTCCCCGCTCTTTGGCGAGTAGCGGCTACAACCAGCGCCGCGCTGAGTGCGAAGAAGCCGTGCACGTGCTGCCAGTTAGAGCGCTCAGAGACATCACCGATCCTCAAGACGTGGAAAGCTTGCCCGAACCCTTGCGCCGCCGCGCTCGCCACGTCGTCACGGAAAATAACCGCGTGCTGGAAGCTGTACGGGGAGTTTCACCAAAGCGCTTTGGCGAGTTGATGAATGCGTCTCACGCCAGCCTGCGCGACGATTACGAGGTTTCCGTACCGGAGTTAGACACGCTGGTGGGAATGCTACAGCAAACTCCGGGAGTCTTCGGCGCGAGGCTGACGGGTGCGGGGTTTGGGGGTGCTTGCGTGGCGCTGGTAGAATCGGGAAAGGGAAAAGCGATCGCCGCCGACGTACTCGATCGCTACAGTCGCGCCGGGAACGAGGGGCGCATTCTCGTTCCCGAAATCAACTAAATAACGCAATTAAACAACGCGATCGCGCAAGTACCGGTCGATCGCGCTATCCAACCCCGGCAGCAAAACCCCTCGATCGCTCCCCAAAACGCTGTAACTCGGACGGGGAGCGACGAGCCCCAGCTCTCGCATCGGGCGCGCTTCGACGCAGCCGGTTTTCACCCCCGCCAGTTTCGCCACCCACCGCGCCAATTCAGCCCAGGCAATCTCGCTGGGGTTGGCAAGGTGCCACACGCCGCCCTCGCCGTCAATTAACAAGTCGAGGCTGGTATTGACTAAATCCGGTACATAAGTCGGCGAAACGATCGCGTCTCCCGCAGCCGCGAAAATCTGCCCCGCCGCCAACTGACGCAGGGCAATTGTAATGAAATTGTACTCGTCCCACGGGCCGAAAAAGGCACTGGTGCGAACCACAAGCGCCGACGGCAAAGACTGCAAAACTCGCTTCTCAGCTTCTGCCTTGCTGCGCCCGTACACGCTCAGGGGCGCGACGGCGTTGCTTTCTTTGTAGGGATTGGTGTACGCCCCGTCAAATACCAAATCTGAGGAGAACGTCAGCAGCGCTATTTTGTGGCGATTGCCTTCGGCATAGCTTCGCTTACCGCACGCCGCCGCTAAAATCGCCGGCCCCTCGGTATTGGCGCGGAGGCACGCTTCCGGTTCCCGCTCCGCATCGTCTACGCGGACGTATCCCGCCGCATTGACAACCGCCCAGGGATTCAATTCATCCAATACCCGCTCTACTGAAGCGCGATCGGTAATGTCCATCTCTCGGCGCGACAGCAGGCGGTAGGGAATCGCTCGCTTTTCGCAGACTCGCGCAAAGGCACTGCCCAGCGTTCCTGTTGCGCCGACGATCGCGATCGGGCGGGAAGAGGAGGGAGCCGAAAGTGCTGAGTGAAAAGTGCTGAGTGCTGAGTGGGAGCAAGGGGTTCCCTTTGGGGTTGGGGGCGGTGGGGGTGTGGGGGTGTGGGGGGAGGCGCTCCTGGAGTGCGGCGAATATAACAGGCGATCGGAGCGGTGCCACCATCCCGGCACGTCGAGGAGGGGATGCTCGGGTTCTCTTCCGGCTGCCATCGCTTTGAGCATCTGCGCGATCGCCGTGGGGCGCGGGTTCTTTCCTCGCACGTCAAACACGCCGGATTCGTAATAGCCATCGGCGCGCGTCACGAGCGTATTCCAGTCATACGAACCGAGGAGCGCCCAAGCCGTCACCGCCCGCACGTCCGCACCCTCGCTCCGCAGTTGGCGCGCCGCATCCCAAATTTCCTTCAGCCAGCGCAGTTGCTCTTCGCGGCTGCAGCCGGCGTGAACTTCCGTTACTGCGATCGGCAGTTTGTAGCGTTCCCACGCCTCTTTTATCAGTTGTTTTGGCCCATCAGCGCCCCGATGGCAGCGCGCCGCCTCTACGTCAGCATAGCAGTGCCGTCCGTTTCCTCCGTGGGACCCTATCGGATAGTGTTCGAGGTGCTCGTCGAGAAAGCGTTCGCTCGTTAGGTAGTGGTTGAGTCCGAGGAGATCGGGCGGGCAAGGATTTTGCAAAAACCAATTCAGTTCGGTTTCCGAGATGCCGTGCGATCGCAGGTACTTCCACATCGGGCGATCGCGCGTCAACTTGCCGCACAGCAAGTCGAAGCTCGCCCAGCGCCGCTCGTTTTCAAAATCTGCTTGATAGGCGAGCTTGGGCGTGCTGTGAGTTTTGCCCAAATCCTCCGTCTGTATCAGTCGCGCCGCCGGATTCACCTCGCGGACGGCACGCATCGCCAGTACCGTTGCCCGACACTGCACCAGCAGCGTCCGCGCAAACGTCTGCCCGTCTCGCCCGTGGGGATACCAGTGCCCGTACAGTCCGCTAAAGCGCGCCGTTGTCAGCGGCTCGTTGACGGGGGTGTAATCCGTTACCCAGGGATAGCGATCGGCGACTGCCCGCGCGAACTCGGCAAGTCCTGTGGCAAAATTGGGATCGACCAAGCTAGTATAGTGCGGCCCGCTGCCGTGGTGGACTAGACCCGCGATCGGGCGGATGCCGAGTGCCCGCAAGCGATTGAGGCGATCGTCCGTCCACAACCAATCAGCGCCAGAAAGCCCCTCGGGGGCGACGCGCTCCCAGAGAACGGGGTAGCGGATGGCACGCACCCCCAGCTGTGCGAATAAATCCAAGTCTTGCGGGCGAGAAGCGTGCCCGTTGCGTTCCAACTGGTCGAAATAGCGATCGCCGACGCGGTTCACCGTACACTCCACGCCAGCCCAGACTTCCAGCTCTGCGATCGTCATGTTCCTCCTGCGGACGTTAAATTATTGCTAATTGGGCATTGGGAATGAGGAATGGGTAATTGGTAATAAAAGGGGGAATTGGTTATTTTCCCGATTACCCATTGCCGATTGCCAATCTCAGCACTTTTCTCAGCATTCAGCACTCAGCACTTTTGACTTCCCATGAGGAATGGGTAATTGGTAATAAAAGGGGGAATTGGTTATTTTCTCGATTACCCATTGCCGATTGCCAATCTCAGCACTTTTCTCAGCATTCAGCACTCAGCACTTTTGACTTCCCAATCGCAGTTTGCTGGCAATCTGCTTGTAAACCGTCAGCGCCTGAGCCACGCACTGATCCATATTGTAATACTTGTAAGTTGCCAGCCGCCCTACAAAAGAAACCCCCGGCGTCGCATCAGCCAGCGCCTTGTATTGCTTGTAGATTTCTGCATTTTCCGGGCGGGGAACCGGGTAGTAGGGATCGCCCTCGCCGCGCGGAAATTCGTAAACGATGCTGGTTTTGTGGTGTTCCTGTCCCGTTAAGTATTTAAACTCCGTAATGCGAGTGTAGAGGTGTTCGTTGGGATAGTTCACCACCGGTGCGGGCTGAAATACCTGTTTGTCGTGCGTCTCGTGCTTGAACTCCAGCGAACGATAGGGCAACTTTCCGTAGCGAAACTCGAAATATTCATCCACCGGCCCCGTATAAACCATCTCGCGGCAGGGAATCGCCTTCTCGATTTCTCGGTAATCCACATTCAGCATGATTTTAATATTCGGATGGTCGAGCATTTTTTCAAACATCCGAGTGAAGCCGTACAGGGGCATCGCTTGATAAGTATCCGTGAAATACCGGCTGTCGCGGTTGGTGCGAGTGGGAATGCGAGCGATGACAGATTTGTCGAGTTCCGACGGATCGAGTCCCCATTGCTTGCGGGTGTAGTTGCGGAAGAATTTCTCGTAGAGTTCCCGCCCGACTTTGCTAACTACGACATCCTCAGAGGTGCGGATGTGTTCCCTGCGTTCAGCCACCGACTCGAAAAACTCTTCCACCTGGAAAGAATTCAGGTTCAGTCCGTAAAACTTATTGATAGTATCCAAGTTGATTGGAATCGGAAGAAGCTGTCCGTCTACGCTAGCGAGAACGCGGTGTTCGTAGGAGCGCCACTCGGTAAATTGCGAGAGGTACTCGAAAACTTCCCGCGAATTCGTGTGAAAAATATGCGGGCCGTATTTGTGAATGAGAATGCCTGACTTGTCGTAGCAATCATAAGCGTTGCCGCCGATGTGATTGCGTCGGTCAACAACGAGAACTTTTTGATGGGATTGACTGGCGAGGCGTTCGGCAATGACGCTGCCAGAGAAGCCCGCTCCCACAACCAGGTAATCGAAAAAAAATTCCCTGGTAATCGTGGCAGGCGGCTGTTTGAGGCTGATGGCTTCGCCGATTTTGCCGTTGGGAGAAGGATGCTGCGAGGCTAAGGCAGAATCTATCAATTTCGCCATTGATGCCCACGTTTGATCCCAAGAATTGTGCTGTAAAAAAGCATCGACTTTATCGAGCCATCCCGACTCTTTTGTGTCTTCTTTCATCGCGGCTTCAGCAGCCGTCACGAATTCGGCAGCCGTGTCGGCAACCCGCACGAGTCCCTGCTCTCCATAAGGACGAATCACGTCTCGAATGGAGGTAGAAACAACGGGTTTGCCAGCAGAAAGGTATTCGGGGGTTTTGGTGGGGCTGATAAAGCGGGTTGAGTCGTTGCGGGCGAAGGGCAGCATCGCCAAATCCCACCCTGCTAAGTACAAAGGCAGTTCTTTATAATCTTTGCCGCCGAGATAGTGAATGTTGTCGCGGTGCGGCAAAGTTGCCGGATCGATTTTGACAACGGGACCGAGGATTACCAGGTGCCAGTCGGGGCGTGCCGCAGCAATTGAGTCGAGCAATTCGGCATCCATCCGCTCGTCTATGACGCCGAAGAAACCGAGACGGGGATGGGGAATGTTGGCTTGATCGTCGGGTTCGGCGGTGAGGTAGCGCGATCGCGCGAAGTGCGCGACATCAACGCTGCTAGGAAATGCGTAGACGTTCGGGTGCTTGTCGCGCTTGGCTTCGTAAAGGCTCTGCCCGCCGGTAAATACTAAATCGGCACGGCGCATCAATTCGGCTTCGCGTTCTTTCATCACGGGGGGCGCTCCCTTAAAAGCCGAAAGTTCGTCCATGCAATCGTAGATAATCGCTCGCGGCTTCAGGTGTTGGCTGAAAGGCAGCGCCATCGGCGTGTAGTACCAGCAGACGTAATCCTGAATCTGATATCGTGCAAATAGCTCGTCTGCGATCGCCTGTTGAGTTGCATGTTGCTCGGCTTCGCTCAATCCGTGCGGCAGGTGCGGTACGGCAACCCAAACGCCGCTCTCGTCTTTCGTCACTTCCAGCCGCGCTGCGGGATCGTCGCTGAAAATTGGCTCCTCGATAAAAAACACCCGCCTTTCGCGGGCGCAGCGGCTCAAAAGGTGTTGCGGTCTTTGATAAACGAAATTCCAACGCAAGTGAGAGAGGCAAACCAGATCGAGCGCGCTGGTAAAGGCTTCTGGTGCGTGATAGTTCTTGTTGGATGCTTGGAAATTTGGATGAGATGCAGGCACGGACGGAGACAAGCTTGATGCCGTCAGGGGCGATCGCATTTCCGCTGGGGTAACGGTACTGGAAGCGTTGTTTTTGACATGACCGTTGGGTTGAGACATAGATTTTGCGGTGATATCCCTTATGCGTTAATTTTAATTTTTTGCAGAAATTTTGCAAAAAAATCCAAAAGCTAGCTAATCAGAAGTCAGACTGCGCGCCTTCCTACCCTGCAAAACGAGCGTTTGCCTTATATTTCATCGCGATCGGTTGTCTTGCAGGCGACTCGCTTTTTAGTTGACCGTGCAAAAATTTACCGGACAGTTTGCCTTTCCTCCATTTGCTATCACTTTTTAAAAGATATCATCTTATAATTTTTATTACTTCTATCGCAGGAACGAAAATACTTATTTCTTAAGGAGTAGGGGAGAGTAAAGCTCACTTGTATTGCAGAATGCCAAGCGAGAGAAAGCAGCCAATTGCCCTTAATAATAAACCTCGCGCGATCGCAGCCAAACTCAAGATTTTTTCATTCTTTTGATAGAAGTAAGAGCAGGGAAAACCCCTTAATGTTTTTCTGGTGATTCGTTTCGCTCTCTCTCCGAGCTTATACTCTTCAAAACTTTCTCAAGAAACTGTCCGCTTATTAGACTATTTTTTTGTCAAAGTCGGTTAAGTTATAAATGGCAAAAATACCGTTTATACCAGTTCGTTACAGGCTTGAATGAACCATAAAATCAATGCGCCCAAAGTCGGATAAATCGAATTTGCAGAAATCTTCCTATAGAGGATGTAAGCATAAAAATGCTCGGGGTATTATAACAGTGTTGTTTTCCGATGTTTTCCCTGCAAGTGCCAAAAGCAGGCGCAGGCTTAAAGTAGATAGCTTGTCAGCATATCAAAGAACGACAGGCAAGAAAAGCGATCGCTGAAGTAAATCGCTGAACTGGGTAGATTTGGCCGGAAAAAATCAGCCGTACAAACGATTAGGTTTTCGGTAACGAAGAGGTAGAAATGTCAGGAAATCTAAGAATCAGCAAGAATCTGACCAAGCCGCTGGCTTTCGCGCTGGGATTGGCTGGAGCGAGTGTTTTAATCAGCCCCCCGGTATGGGCAAGTCATCTCGCTCGTGAGCCGGGTAGTTTCAAACCGTCTCTTTCTCAGCATTTTGATATCGCTCAGGAAGACATTCCCGGCAATATCGACCTGCCGCGAGAAAATAACAACAGTATCATCAATCCCGATCGCATGGTTCCTCCGTCGAACACTCCTAGCGATCGCAATACGACTGGAGATTTTTCAGAACCTGCCAGCGATCGCGATCTCGACCGATCGCTGAGCGCCGCCGACCGAGAATTTATCGATCGAGCTGCCCGCGACAACTTGATGGAAATCTATCTCGGTCAGCTAGCAGCCCAACGAGGATCGAGCGAGGTGGTGAGACGCTACGGGCGGCAGATGGTTGAGGAACACGCGCGAGTGAATAACGAACTCATGCAGCTAGCCTGTCAGCTAGGTGTTAGCTTGCCCGCAAACATGGGCGAAGACAACGGAGCGCGAGTCGAGCAATTGTCGAGGCTTTCTGGTACAGAGTTCGACCGAGCCTACATGCAGGAAATGGTGAATGCACACAATCAAGATATCGCCCTCTTTTACCGCCAAGCGCAAATAGGGCAGAATCGAGATTTGCAACTGTGGGCGAGCAGACGGCTGCCCAATCTTCAAGAGCATTTAGCCAGAGCTCGCCAGATGACAGCAGAAAGATTCTAGAGTCAGTTCTGCGAACTCCAGTTGCGCCTCAGCAGGGGGGTATGGGGAATGGGGACTCCATCCCCGCTCCCCAATTCGCAAGCCCCTGCTTGCCGATTGATTATTAGCAATTACCTATTACCATACTCGTTCAGCTTATTCGCTCGTCTTCAGGCTCAGCCTCCAGAACGAAGCTTTTTCACTTTTCAAACCAATCCGCTAGATTCAGTTTTTTAGGAGAATAAAAGCAAGATGAAAGCAGTTTGCTGGCACGGTGCTAATGATGTAAGGGTTGACACCGTACCCGATCCAACTATCATCAACCCGCGCGATGCCATTGTTAAAATCACGTCAACAGCGATATGCGGCTCCGACCTGCACCTTTATGACGGTTACATTCCGAGTATGCAGGCGGGTGACATTCTCGGTCACGAATTTATGGGAGAAGTGGTCGAGACTGGCAGTGCAGTGAAGAACTTGAAAAAGGGCGATCGCGTCGTCGTTCCTTTTACGATTTCCTGCGGCCATTGCTTCTTCTGCCAGCGGGATTTGTGGTCGCTGTGCGACAATTCCAATCCCAACGCGGGGGCGATCGAAAAAATGTACGGGCATTCGCCGTCAGGGCTGTTTGGTTATTCGCACTTGTTCGGCGGCTATGCGGGAGGTCAAGCAGAATACGCCCGCGTGCCCTTTGCCGATGTCGGACTTTTTAAAATTCCCGATGGGCTTTCCGACGAGCAAGTTCTGTTTCTCACCGATATCTTCCCCACCGGTTACATGGCAGCCGAAAACTGCAACATTCAACCGGGAGAGATTGTAGCAGTTTTCGGCTGCGGGCCGGTCGGACAATTCGCCATCAAGAGCGCGTATTTGCTGGGTGCCGAGCGCGTCATTGCCATCGATCGCGTGCCAGAGCGCCTGCAAATGGCTAAAGAATACGGCAAAGCAGAGATTATCAATTATGAAGAAATCGACGCAGGCGTTGCCCTCAAAGAAATGACCGGCGGGCGGGGACCCGACGCCTGCATTGACGCAGTAGGTATGGAAGCCCACGGCACCGGACTCGATGCGTTTTACGACCAAGCCAAACAAGCGGTGCGGCTGGAAAGCGATCGCCCCACTGCCCTGCGGCAAGTCCTAGTCGCCAGCCGCAAAGGCGGCACCGTTTCCATCGCCGGCGTGTACGGCGGCTTTATCGACAAAGTGCCCTTCGGTGCTGCTTTCAACAAAGGTTTGACCTTGAAAATGGGGCAGACGCACGTTCACAAATACCTGCGCCCCCTGCTCGACTTGATACAACAGGGAAAAATCGATCCGTCTTTCGTCATTACCCACCGCCTGAAACTCGAAGAAGCGCCGCACGGCTACGACATTTTCAAACACAAGAAGGATAATTGCATCAAGGTCGTTCTCAACCCGTGACAGCCGCTCTAGTGACATCGGGCTTTTCAGGAGGATCGGAGGATCTCCTCAGAAATGTTGCGGCTGCCTGCTATTTCCTCTTCAACCCCGCGATCGAGCGGCGGGTTGCCGGGGTTTCTATTAGAGAAAATTGACGAAATAGGGCTGTAAATTTTTCCGCAACGTTTATCCTCCTTTGGGTAGATGCACGAGCCTTATCAGCCGATATAAATTTTAGAAAATAGGCAGTAAAGGCGCGTGCAGCTTGCACCAGCGATTGCCTCAAATCGCTCCGCTTCACGCACTGTCCGGCATTCTGAAGTTTCCTGATATCAGAGTGACCTCTGCAAGCCAAGGTGTGAGTGAGGGTTCCAGATTCTCGACCTGGCAAAACTACTTTTATGGTGCATAAAGCTTTTTTAAAAAAGCTGAAAATCCAGGTCATTAGTGGAGGAGTGCAATTGACCGTAAAATCACTTTATGAAGGGAGAAGCCAGGGATCGTCAAGAAACCTGGTTTCTCAGTTAATAGCGCTCCGGTCATTTCTGTATTTTTTTCTAATGAAAAAGCAATGCCCGCCTGGAAAGCGGGGTACAGCCAAATCCATCCCGCCGACAAATAATCTTTAAAAGAGGAGCATAATCTATGAGCTTATTGTCTGTAGATGAACTCAAGCAACTGGTGGAAATAAAACAAGTTGTCTGCGTCTCGATCTACATGCCTCTCTATCGAGTAGTGCCGGAAGTGCAACAAAATTCGATTCGGTTGAAAAATTTAATGAAAGAGGCAGAAGAAAAATTAGTCGCCTGTGGAATAGACAGTCAGGAAGCGTTGGACTTGCTTGCTCCAGTGAAAGAAGAGATTGACCGCGACGAGTTCTGGGCGCACCTAAACGACGGATTGGCAATTTTTGTGGCACCGGGTACATTCCGCGCCTATCGGCTGCCAGCCAAATTTGACGAATTTGTGGCGGTGGGCGATCGCTTTCACCTCAAGCCGCTCATGCCTTTCCTGACGGGAGACGGATTATTTTACATCTTGGCGCTCAGCCAACAAAAAGTCAGGCTGATCGAATGCACGCGCTACAGCGCCAACGAAGTTGACGTGCCAAACCTGCCGAAGGATCTCGATGAAGCCCTCCTCTACGACGAGACAGCCAAAGAAGGGCAGTTTCGCATCAGCACCCCAAAAGGAGGAACGAACAATCCATTTCAACAGCCGGGAACGTTTCACGGACAAGGCAGCCCCGATCGCGACGAAGTAAAGCAGCATTTCATCCTGCAATATTTTCACCTCGTCGATAAAGCCGTGTCCGAATACCTGCACGACAAAAAAGCTCCCTTAGTGCTAGCAGGAGTCGAGTACCTGCACCCAATTTATCGAGACACCAACGAGTACCCGCATCTGGTGAGTGACGGGATAATGGGAAATCCCGAACTGCGGAAACCCGAAGAATTGCAAGAGCAAGCGCTGCCGATTGTAGAACCCCTGTTCGCGCAAGCGCTCCAACAAGCGAGCGAGCGATACAAGCAACTAGCCGGAACCGGAAAAGCCTCCGGCGACGTAAAAGAAGCGCTTCCTGCTGCTTATTACGGGCGAGTCGATGAGTTATTTGTCGCCCTTGGCGTGCAGCAGTGGGGGAGTTTCGATCCGCAGACGAGTACCGTTCAGATGCACCCCGACGAAGAAGAGGGGGATGAAGATTTACTGAATTTAGCTGCCGTTCAGACAATTTTAAACGGCGGCACCGTCTATGCAGTCGAGCCGGAAAAAATTCCCGATAAAGCTTCCATCGCCGCCGTTTTTCGCTATTAATAAGCACTCGTGCAGAATCAATTGCACAGCTAGAATTGGTAGTGCGGGCGCTGAAGGCGCTGCCCTGTAGAGTTCGGGGACTTCTCCACTCCCAACGAGCGTTTTTCAGCCAGATGAAGTACAGGCAAGAAACCCGGCAACTTTGACGAAGCCGGGTTTCTGATGTACCTCACAAGGGAAAGCAAACTGCTATAACGAATCACCCATTACCCATTAACCATTACCCATTCGCCAACTTGAGAATCTCAGCCGTTACCATCAGACTCTCTTCGTAGAGCATCTCGCGTCCCCAGCGCTGCAACTGATCGCTCAGGAGAGCCTCAGCCTTTTGATCGCTGAGCGGCGCAACTTGCTGAATGCGGTAGGATTGAGCGCCGCCGTGAGCCTCCATGCGCATACAACCCGTCGTTTCAGAACACAGCACCGTCCGGCAGTCAGCCTGCGGATTCGTAGAACCCAGACGCAAAGCAACCAAGTCGCCGGGAATATCTCCCCAGTCTGCCGTAGGAATCGCCGCTAATTCGGCTTCCACGGGGCGGTCGTCCTCACCGAGGAATTTAATCCGCTTGATATCGTAGTCGCCGCCTTCGCGCTGATAGGAAACCGGCTTCCAGTGCAGCCGAGACGCCAGCCAACCCAAAAACATCAGCGCCTGATTGGGATTGCCCTTTTCATAATCGATCGTCACCTGATCGACTTCTTTGATAGCGGCGCGGCGTTCCGGCGGATCGAACGCCTCAGCCGTCAGCTCTTGCCAGGGAGCCAAGCGCCGCCAATTCAAATCGGCGAGGGGAAGCCCCATTTCCAGCAAGCCATGCACCCGCAACAAGTCTTCTTCGGGAGCGTTAAACGTACAAGAGTCAACAATCACAAAGTTGCATTCTTCCGCCAGTCGCTTGAACAGAGTGTGATTGGTATCCGGGGTGGCTTTCCACCAAAGGAACTTGGGCAATTCTCCGATTAAGAGGGCTGAAATCATGCCTCCCACCCGCTCCAAAGCCTCCACAGTTCCTTTGAGAGTAATGTATTCACAGCAGACGAGGGTACTTTGGCTGTGTTTTTGGATCGGGCAATAGGCAGAAACTTGAACGCTAACCCCTTGATCTTCTCCAGTTACGGGGCAGAGGGTGATAATGCGGCAGGGGTTGCGAGAGGCGATCTCGTCTGCCAGAGAACTTCTGGCATCCACGGCGTACTGGTGGCGGCTGCTGCCACTTTCTGTTTTCTCAACCGCCCCGCGCTGTAGGAGAAAAGCTTCTCGCAGTTTGGCGAGGGTTTGGGGATTGGTCTTGCCCGTTATCGGCAAGCCGTAAGTTTTTTGAGCCTCCCTGAGCGCCGCATCCATGCGCGGGCCATCGATGCCGTCAATGGGGCCGGTATAGTAGCCCAAAGCAGCTAATAATTGTTGGGTTTCTTCCGGTTCGTAGACGAGCAAGCTAAATGTCGTCGCCCGGGTTGCAGCAGGAGTTGACCCCTCATCGCCAACGGCATTGAAAGCTTGCCATATTTTACTCAATTCCGCCTCAATTTCGGTAATCGAAACATCTTTAGGCGGCTGTAGTGAAACAACAGGAGCAATCGTTGTCATTTGTCAAAACTCCTCTATTATTTGCGAATTGGGGATTGGGAATTGGGCATGGGGCATGGGGCTCATGGCATGGGGCATTGGAAATGGGTTTTCGGGCAGTGATTGTGGGTTAGTTTTTATTGATTTTATTAACCATGCCCCATTCGCTTGAGCCCCATTCGCTTGAACCCCATTACCCCTACAATCTACGCCAGCGACGTCCGTCGCGTTCCATCATTTGTTCCGCTTCGGCGGGTTCCCAGGTGCCGGCTTCGTACTGGGGAATGGATGCCGGATCGGTGGGGGCTTCCCAGGCAGTCAGCGCCGGCATGACGACGCGCCAAGCTTCTTCGACTTCATCGCCGCGCGTGAACAAAGTTTGATCGCCTAACATGCACTCGAGGAAGAGGCGATCGTAGGCATCCCCGGTGGTTTTGCCGAAGGTAGAGCCATAGCTGAAGTCCATATCCACCGGGCGGGTACGCAGCGCGATCCCCGGCGTTTTCACCTCAAAGCGCAGGGAAATTCCCTCATTGGGTTGAATCCGCAGGGTTAGGACATTCGGGCTCGCCTGCTGCGCCGCTGACTGAAAGATCAAAACGGGCACCTCGCGGAAGTGAATGGCGATCTCGCTGACTTTCTTGGGCAGGCGCTTGCCGGTGCGCATGTAGAAGGGAACGCCTTTCCAGCGCCAGTTATCTACGGAGAACTTCATCGCCACATAAGTTGGCGTGATCGAGTTGGGATTGACTCCGGGCTCGCTGCGATAGCCCGGAACGGGTTCGCCCTTCATCCAGCCGGCGGTGTACTGCCCCCGCACCGCGCAGGTGTCCAAGTTGCGGAGATCGGGCAGGTGGGTTGCCTGCAGCACTTTTAATTTTTCGGTGCGGATACTGTCGGCATCCAAGGCAACAGGCGGCTCCATCGCCGTCAGGCAGAATAGCTGCATCAGGTGGTTCTGTACCATGTCTCGCAGCGCCCCAGAGGTTTCGTAGTAGCCCGCGCGATCTTCGACACCTACGGTTTCTGCCACGGTGATCTGGACGTGATCGACAAACTGGCGATTCCACAGGGGTTCAAAAATGGCATTGGCAAACCGAAAGACTAAAAGGTTCTGGACGGTTTCTTTGCCGAGGTAGTGGTCGATGCGGTAAATTTGATTTTCTTTGCAAACTTGGTTGACGACTCGGTTGAGAGATTTTGCCGAGCCCAAATCGCGCCCGAAGGGTTTTTCAATCACCAAGCGCGTTTTGATCGGATCGCTGAGCATGTCAGCGTTTCCGATCTGGCGAATTGCTTCCGGGAAGAATTTCGGGGAAACTGACAGGTAGAAGATGCGGTTGCCCCGCGTTCCCCTTTGAGCGTCCAGCTCGCTGAGGAAGGCTTTCAGCTTTTGGTAACTTTCCGGATTGTCGATGTCGCCGGCGCAGTAAAACAGACCTTCGGCGAAGTCTTTCCAAACTTCTTCTGCTCCAATGCCGTCGGAAAATTGCTCGATGCCTTCGCGCATCTGTTCGCGGAAATAGTCGTGGCTCCACTCCCGGCGGGCGACGCCGACGATGGTGAGTTCCGGGGGCAACCGTCTCTCCTGCTTTAAGTGGTAGAGCGCTGGCACCAGTTTGCGTTGGGTTAAGTCGCCGGATGCCCCGAAAATGACTAATATGGTGGGTTCGGGGATGCGTTCTTGTTGCAGTCCTACGCGCAGGGGGTTTTCTAAAAGTGTTACCATCTAGTTTCCTCTTTCTCTCGCTTTTTATCTAGCTCAAACGGATGGCTCTGTGGCTGTCTTTTCTTCGCACCGGGGGCAACCGCGTCAAATTTTGCTGGCTGACGTATTTCGGAGTAAAAGATTTGACGGCTAGAGCCAAAAATTAGCTTGCGTGTCGGAGTCAATCCGCTTTTAAGGGTAGGTGGGACGCCCGGAGAATCGTAAATCTTTTTGCCTTATACATTCCCTAGTGAAGTTCCAAGTCATTTGGATTTTCCTTCCTCGGATAAAAGTTTGCAAAATTTCCAATTTTGATAGGAAGTTAATGGGACGTTTCTGAAGCTCGACGAGCGGAACAAATGATTTGAGCAGATCGCCAGCCTGACGCCGAGGTTAAGTTATGTTTTTTGCGATCGCATGTGCCTAAAAGAACTACAGCCATCTAATAGTATATTAGCGTTCCGGCGCGAGTCACTGACACAGTACCCACATCAAGACTATTCCAATTTTGCATAAAGACTTCAGAGGGGGCAGGGGATGAGGGGATAAACCTCCTCAATCCCCTCATCCCCCTTTTCCCGGCTCCCTCTCCTAAAGGAACCTACACGGGCGCGAGTTGATTGACTTTGGCTTCGAGCGATTTCATCAGCGAGTCAAACGGCTGAATGAATTTCTCGATGCCGTCTGCCAACAGTTCTGCCATGACTTCATCCAAGTTAACGCCGATTTGGGGCAGGGTTTCCGCGATCTTGTAGGCAGCGTCGAGATCGGTTTCGATGCGGTTGCCGACGTGGCAGTGATCGGCACACGCTTCAATGGTGGCAGGGGGCATGGTGTTGACGGTATCGGGACCGATCAGCTCGTCAACGTAGATGACATCGCTGTAGTCGGGGTTTTTGGTACTGGTGGACGCCCACAGCAGGCGCTGCGGTTTGGCACCTTTGGCGGCGAGAGCTTGCCAGCGATCGCTCTTAATTATTTCTTTGTATTTTTGGTAAGCGATTTTGGCATTGGCGATCGCGAATTTGCCCTTCATCTGCCTGAGCTCTTCTTTCTTCTGGGCATCTTCAGTCGCCGCGATCAGGTTGTCGAGCCGCGCGTCGATATTGCTGTCAATCCGGCTGATAAAGAAACTCGCCACCGAGGCAATGTGACTGATGTCCTCACCCGCCGCCGCGCGAGCTTCCAAGCCGCGAATGTACGCCCAGGCAGTTTCGACGTAGCTGTCTACGGAAAACAGCAGGGTGACATTAACATTGATCCCAGCAGCAATCACCTTCTCAACGGCTGCCAACCCATCGGGCGTGCCGGGGATTTTAATCATCACGTTGTCCCGACCGATCGCTTCATAGTAGCGCTTGGCTTCTTGAATCGTCTCTTCGCTGTTGTGGGCTAAATTGGGCGGCACTTCAATGCTGACGTATCCGTCTAGCCCCTTCGATTCGTGATAGACGCCGCGCAGGATGTCGCAGGCATTGCGAATGTCGGCAAATACCAGGGATTCGTAAATCTCCATCACCGATTTACCCGCTTTGATGCCTTTTTCAATATCGGGATCGTAAATTTTATTGCCCGCGATCGCTTTTTCAAAAATAGCTGGGTTCGAGGTGATCCCCACCACGCCCCGGCTGACAAGCAGCTCTTTGAGTTCGCCGGAATCGATGATATTGCGGCTCAAATTATCCATCCAGACACTTTGGCCGTATTCTTGCTCAATTTGCAACAGAGGATTGTTTGCCATTGTTAAACTCACTTGGTTTTCTAGAATCGGTTGGCTTGCGATCGAACCGTGGGGGAGTGGGGGGAGTGGGGGGGAGTGGGAGAGGGGGAGAAATTCTCAATGCCCCATGCCCACTCAACACTTCCCCACTCAGCACTCAGCACTCAGCACTGTTCACTCCCTACTCAGCACTCCACACTCACCACTCACCCCTTGGCGAGACTGACTGCTTGCTCCTGAG
The DNA here is from genome assembly GCA_964405435.1 of uncultured bacterium. GTDB lineage: Bacteria > Cyanobacteriota > Cyanobacteriia > Cyanobacteriales > Oscillatoriaceae > DVEG01. Next base: position 17,497 of record CAYOOD010000031.1, on the reverse strand, counting down.
CTCTCTCTTGAATGAAAGACTCCACCAGTCCCACATCGTCTTTGCTGCCAATAATCAGGGGAGTGCGGGCGTGGAGCTTTTCCGGCACCACATCTAAGATGTCTTCCGTGCCAGTGCTTGCCCGCCCTCCGGCTTGTTCGATCAAAAAGGCGAGAGGAGCCGTTTCGTACAGAAGGCGCAATTTGCCTTCTGGTTTCTTGACGGTGCCGGGATATAAAAACACCCCGCCCTGAAACAGAATGCGGTGAAAGTCCCCAACTAGCGCCCCGCCATAGCGTGCCGTATAGCCTTCGTGGCGGTGGACGTAGCGGATGTAGTCCCGAATCGATTCCTCCCACTGCCAGAAGTTGCCCTCATTGACGCTGTAAATCGAGCCGTGATCGGGAACTCGGATATTTTCGTGCGAGAGGATAAACTCGCCCAGACTGGGGTCGAGGGTAAAGGCATGGACTCCCTTGCCGATCGAATAGACCAGCATGGTACTGGGGCCGTAGAGAATATAGCCGGCAGCGAGTTGCTTGCGCCCGTGTTGCAGCAAATCCAGCGCTGAGCCATCCTCGTCAATCCCTTCTTGCTGGCGAATGGAGAAGATAGAACCCAGATTCAGGTTGATATCTAAATTTGAAGACCCGTCAATCGGATCGTAGAGCAGGGTATAGCGGCCAATGGGGCAATTTTCAGGAATGTAGTAGGGTTTCTCCATTTCTTCGGACGCAAGCCGACAGACGAGCCCGCTTTGCTTGAAGACGGAGATAAACACCTCATTCGCGTAGACATCCATCTTTTTGACGGATTCTCCCTGCACGTTCACCTCGCCAGTGAATCCCAGGACGCCCTCGACTAATCCAGCCCGACTGAGACGGCGCGAGATCAGCTTGGCCGCTAGGGCAATGCGATTCATCAGGGCGCTGAGATCCTGAGCATCTGCCGAGAAGCTCTGCAGTTGCTGCAGGACGTGACGGGATAGCGTCGTGCAATCGCGATCCAGGGCGCGTTCATCCGCTAAAGGCTGATAGGCACCTGCCATTGTTATTTCCTCCCTGTCGTGGAGCGTGCTTGTTGCGAAGGGCAACCGCTGCGGGTCGCTCTTGCGTCGGCAACGCCGGTCGTCCCTCACTTACTATCTTAGGGAGCCATTTTCGAGAAGGCTGCTGAAATTTATAGGAACTAAAGAAAGTTAAACCTTTCACTTGAGTATCATTGCTTATCAGAGGTAGCGGGCATTGAGATTGCTACGTCAGGATCGAGGGGGTAGGACTCGGGCAGAAACCGGGTTTCTTGTCCGCGTCTTGAGGCGATCGCCCTCAATGTAAAACCAGAAACCCGCTTTCTTGGGTGATTTCACGGTGATTTCACTTTCCCGTGAAAAGCTATGGAATAGCTGCTGAGCGTGCCCTCTAAACAAGTTGCTGGGGCAACGCCGTTGCGCTGCTGTTTCGGTACACCAAGATATTGACTGCAATGCCCAATTCTTGCCGCCTACAACCACCAACGCCGCTCCTGCACGCTTCTTTGGCGCTCTTGAGCCTTCTGCTGCTCAGCCAACCCGCCGCCGTTTTCGCCCATGCCGGTCACGGAGATGAATTTCACGGAGCCAGCGAGGCGACTCAAGCTCCCGGTTCGGTTCAGGTGGATGCAGCCACTCTCAAGCGCCTAGACATGAAAGTCGAGCCAGTGAAGCCGCAGCGGCTCGATATCGGCATTAAAACCACCGGACAGATCGAAACCTTGCCCAGCAAACAGGTGGAAGTGACTGCGCCGCTGGCGGGAAAAGTGGTCGAGTTGCTGGTGGAACCCGGAGCCTCGGTGAAAGCGGGCCAAACTGTGGCCGTGCTGTCCAGTCCCGAACTGGGGGCGCTGCGGGTGGAATCGGAGGAAAAACGAGCGCAGGCGCAGGCAGACGTCAAGCAAGCTGAAGCTAATTTAAAGCTAGCGAAAGAAAACTATCAGCGTCAAGTCAAAATATCGCAAGCAGAAATCGCGCAAGCTGAAACGCAACTGGCAGCAGCACAGAAACAGTACGAGCGCGATCGCGAATTGGTGGATAGGGCTGCTGTGGTAGCGGTGGCGAAAGAAAATTATCAGCGTCAGGTGGAAATCGCCGAAGCCGAAATCGCGCGATCGGAAACCGAGCTAGCGGTGGCGAGAGAACAGTACGAGCGCGATAAGGAACTGGCAGAAACTGGCGCGATCGCCCGCCGCCAGATGTTAGAATCCCAAGCCCATTTTGCCGAAGCACAAGCCGCAATCGCCCGAGCAAAAAGCCGTCCGAATGTCGTAGAAGCGGAAACAGAAGTCAAGCGAGCTGAGGTAGAACTGCCCGTGCGGGAATTGCGGGAATCGCAAGGCAAAGTTGCCGAAGCCGAAGCCCAGTTAACCAAAGCGAAACAGAGTCGCGAAGTTCTGGAAGCGGAAGCCGAAGTGAAAAGAGCCACGGCGGCGCTGGAGGTGGCGACATCGCGATTGGAACTCAGCAGCGCTACTTACCAGACGCGGCTGCAACAGTTGGAAGCGATCGCCAATGAAAAAGGGCTAGTGACGGTGAAGGCTCCCATTTCTGGCACGGTGAGCGATCGGGAAATTACCCTCGGGCAATCGGTGCAGGAAGCCGGCACTAAACTGATGACTCTTGTCAATGATACTGAAGTATTTGCCACTGCCAATATTTACGAAAAAGACCTCGAAAAAATTGAAATCGGACAGCGGGTATCCGTCAAAGTAGCCAGCTTGCCCGATCGCACCTTCACCGGACGAATTGCGGTGATCGGTTCGGGGGTGGAAGGAGAAACGCGAGTCGTGCCCGTCAAAGCCGAAATCGATAATTCTCGCGGGCAGCTCAAGCCGGGAATGTTTGCCGACATCGAAATTTTCACGGAGCAAACCAATGCAGCGATTTTAGCGATTCCGAGTTCGGCTGTGGTAGAAGCAAATGGCAAACAGCTAGTTTACGTTCAAAATGGCAGCGCCTTTCAGCCTGTCGATGTGTCATTAGGGCAAACGTCGGGGGATTTAGTTGAAATTAAAAGCGGTTTATTTGAAGGAGATTTAATCGTCACGCAACGCGCTTTTCAACTGTACGCGCAATCTTTGCGGGGCGACAATAAACACGAGGAGAGTCACGAAAAGCCGGCAGTTTCTCAGGCTGTGGAGGCGAAACTTAACAGCGTTCCCCTGCCACTGTGGTTGATGGGAGCAGCGGGAGGGGTTGCGATCGCGACGGCGACATTTGCAGCGGGTGCCTTTTGGGCGTCTCGTCGCGCTAAAGTGCAGCTAATCGGGACGATTGCAGGGGTTCCCCGCGTACCGAGCGAGTTGAATAATCTTTCTGCAAGCGAAGATTATCCCGTTTTAGTGCCCGTATCAGAAATCGAGACAGTTGCCACCAGTGACGCGCGATCGTGGAGCGACAACCATCACGTCAGGAGTCACGAAGGAAATACCCCGCCGGGGGTTCAAACTCCCGCGTCATAGCGCAAGTCGTCTAAAGACGAATCGAGAGTTTATAAAGCTAGATTTCAGTTGGTTTTAACCGAAATTCAAGCTTGAAAAACTAACCTATCACAGTCCTTCAGGCGGGGGTTTTAAACCCCGCCGGGGTATCGGGGTAGTTCGCGATTTATTGAGTATGCGAAAATGTTTAACTCAATTCTCAGATGGGTCATCGATCGCCGCTGGTTAGTCGTTCTCGCTACCATCGTCGTTACCCTGTGGACGATAAACGTCATCCCCAAGATGCAACTGGATGTTTTTCCTCCTTTTGCACCGCCGCAAGTCGAAATACAAACCGAAGCACCGGGGCTCGCTCCCGAAGAAGTTGAATCTCTGGTGACATTGCCGATAGAAAGTGCGATTAACGGCACCCCGGGCGTCACAGCCGTGCGATCGGCTTCGGCTGTGGGGCTGTCAGTTGTAAAAGTAATTTTTGATTGGGGAACTGACATTTATCAAGCCCGCCAGTTGGTGACAGAGCGATTGCAGCAAGCTCAGGGAAAATTGCCTGCAGGAGTTGAAATTCCGCAAATTTCCCCGACGACGTCTCCCGTCGGCACGGTTCTGACTTATGCGTTTACTTCCGAATCTAGTTCACTGATGGAAGTGCGGCGGATTGTAGACTGGCAAGTCACCAATCGGCTTTTAGCCGTTCCCGGCGTCGCGCAAGTAGTGGCGTATGGCGGCGAGGAGCGACAGTATCAAGTTTTGGTCGATCCCGCTAAATTAAAAGCCTTTGACGTCTCGCTGCAAGAGGTAACAGAAGCGGCTGAGGCTGCCAATGTTAACGCTCCTGGCGGGTATCTGATTACGCCGGATACAGAAACTTTAATCCGGGGGGTGGGGCGGATTGAAAGCTTGGAGGATTTGAAGCAATCGGCGATCGCATCCCGCAAGGGCACGCCCGTGAGAATCGCCGACGTGGCTACTGTAAAAATTGGCGCGGCTGTCAAGCGGGGCGATGGCAGTTTCAACGGGCAAAAAGCAGTGGTGGTTTTGGTGAATCGGCAGCCCAGCGCTGACACGCCTACGGTGACGCGGGCGGTAGAAGCAGCAATGGAGGAGATTCGCCAATCTCTCCCCAAAGATATCAAAGTTACCGTTACGTTCCGTCAGGAAGAATATATCGAATCGTCGGTGGAAAATGTCCGCTCGGCTTTAATCGAAGGCAGCATTATCGTTACGATTATTCTCATTCCCTTTTTGATGAATTGGCGGACGCTGACGGTAGTGCTGTTGGATTTTTTCCTCACTTGGCTGTTCGGGCTGCTGGCAATGGATTGGCTGAAGCTGGGGCTCAATACGATGACGTTGGGCGGGCTGTCGGTTGCGATCGGGACAGCCATAGATGACGCCATTGTTTATGCTGAAAATACCTACCGAAATTTGCGAGAAAATAAATTATCCCCGCACCCCCGCCCGATTCTGGACGTAATTTTTGACGGCAGTCAGGAGGTGCGCGACTCTCTCATCGGAGCGACTGTCATCGGGATTGTTGTTTTTTCTCCCATCTTTACTTTGCCGGGAGTGGAAGGGCGGATTTTTACGCCGATGGGGATTACCTATCTCGTCGTGGTGGTGGTTTCGAGTCTGGAATCGCTGCTGGTTTCTCCGGCGCTTTGTGCGATTATTTTGCCGAATAAGCGCATGAAGGTGACAGAGCCTTGGCTGCCTCGATTTTGCAAGCGGGTATATCATCCAATTTTGCAGTTTTCGATGCGGCGATCGCGCCTTATTTTGAGCGTGGCAACAGCGGGGGCGATCGCAACTGTAATTATCATCCCCTCTTTCGGGCGGGCATTTTTGCCGGAGTTTCAGGAACAGACGCTAGTCAATACCATCCTGCTCTATCCGGGAATGTCGCTCGATGCCACCAATAGCGCTGCTTTTGCCATAGAAGACGCGCTGAAAAATGACCCCCGATTTGAATACGTCCAAGTGCGATCGGGACGCGCCCCAGGCGATGCCGATGCAGCAGGAGTCAACTCAGCTCACATCGATATCGGGGTGAGCGAGGAGGGGATGAAAAACCGGGCGCAAAGTCTGGAAGCGCTGCGGGAGGAATTTGCCAAATTGCCGGGAGTCGCGCCAAATATCGGCGGGTTTATTTCTCACCGGATGGATGAGGTTTTATCTGGCGTCAGAAGTCAGATTGCGGTAAAAATATTTGGCCCTGAATTGGAGCAACTCCGCGCGATCGGTGCGAGCGTCGAGGAACAAATGAAATCGATTGAAGGGCTTGTAGACTTGCAGCTCGAACCGCAAGTGCCCATTCAGCAGATTCAGGTGAAGTTCAACCGTCAAGCTGCCGGTCGCTACGGGTTGAAAGTGGGAGAACTTTCTCAAATGGTAGAAACGGCGCTCAACGGGCAAGTTGTTTCGCAAGTGTTGGAGGGGCAGCAAACGTTCGATTTAGTGGTGTGGTTGAAGCCGGAAGCCCGGAATAATATCGAGACGATTCAGAATTTGTTAGTAGATGCGGCTGACGGGAATAAAATTCCTCTGGCTCAAGTCGCTGCTGTCCAGTACGGAACGGGACCGAATACGATTAACCGGGAGAATGTTTCCCGCTTGCTAGTCGTCTCGGCAAACGTGAAAGACAGGGACTTGCGATCGGCGGTGAATGAGATTCAAGCTAAGGTGAAACAAAACGTGCAGGTGCCATTTGGTTATTTTATCCAGTATGGGGGACAGTTTGAAGCGGAGGAACGCGCTTCCCAGAATATCTTGATATTCAGCGCGATCGCGTTTGTGGTTATTACTGTTTTGATGTATCTCTCCGTCCGATCCATTCCTTCCACCGCCGCAATTATGATTAACCTGCCGCTAGGATTAGTCGGGGGAGCGATCGCGGTGGCACTGAGTGGCGGAATAATTTCGATCGCGTCTCTGGTTGGCTTTGTCACCTTATTTGGCGTTGCCACCCGCAACGGGTTGCTCTTGGTAGACAACTACAACACTAAATATTCCGAAGGAATGCCGTTTCACGACGCTATAATTAAAGGCTCGATGGAACGCCTCAACGCCATTCTAATGACAGCTTCCACGTCAGCATTGGGGCTGTTACCGCTCGTCGTATCAGGTGGCCCGGGCAAGGAACTCCTGCAACCGCTGTCGGTTGTGGTATTAGGTGGATTAATTACCTCTACCGCCTTAACTTTGCTCGTTTTGCCAGCACTGTATGCCCGATTTGGGACGATTTTAATGCCCAAACGGACAGAGGCAGTGTTTGCAGTTGAGGAAGATGAATCCGGAAATGATGGGATTCGTCCTCATCTCTCGCCATGAGATTTGTTGCGCAATTCTTGAAATAACGAGGAGAAAAGAGCATGAAATATTTGAAAAGTGGGATAATTTTATTAGGAACTGTGGGGCTGACGTTCTTAGCTGCTTGTGGCAGTGGCGAACAGGCAGGCAATTCAACCGGGGGAGCGACTCCTTCTCCAGGAGAAACCGCTGCTAAAACCAGTCTGGCTCCTACAAAAGGAACGGCAGATAAAACTGCTCATCCCAGCCAATCCCAAGGCGGACAAGTGATAGAAGCAGGCCCCTATCATTTAGAATTATTAACTGAGCCGGAAGCCGAGGGAATTCACATAGACTTTTACTTGCAAAAAGGAGACAACCACGAACCGATTCCCGATGCGAAAGTAACGGCACAGGTTCAGTTGCCTGACGGAACGCAAAAGAGTCTAAACTTGAATTATGACGCTGAAGGGAAACACTACGCGGTTTTGCTGCCTGAAAAGGCACCTGGAGAATATAAAGTAGCCGTTTTGTCTGACATTAACGGCGAAAAAGTAAACGGTCGCTTTTCGTTCAAAAAATAGATTTTTGAGAGGTTAGGGAGAGAAAAATAACTAGGGTTAACCCCTTCTAAAAAATTCTTTTCTCTCTCTTCCTCTGCGTCCTGAAGCGTCTTTGCGGTTTAGCAATATTTAAAAGCAATTCCCCTGTATTCCTCCTAAAGGGGAGGGATAACAGGGGAACGTCTTCAATTGGGCTGGAATATCAGAACCGTGAATTCTGATTTCCGAGCCAGGAGTATTTTATGGTAGATGAAGGTTTTTGATACGGCGGAATATTTCACCGTGCTGCCGTCAGGGCGTGCGGGCGATCGCTCCCACCAGGCTAATATGACCGCCTGTTCCCACCGCTGCGACTCTCCTCGCGCGGTTTCGCCTTGTTCACCTTCAACTGACGACCCATCCATTCTGCGCCGTCCAGTTCTGTGATGGCAGCATCTTCATGGGCGTCATCCATTTCCACAAAAGCGAAGCCGCGCATACGTCCCGTTTCTCGGTCTGTCGGCAAGACAACTCGTTTGACTGGGCCGTATTCTGCAAAGACTGCTTTCAAATCTTCTTCGGTGGCGCGGTAAGACAGGTTTCCAACGTAAATGGTCATTATGGTTCGCGAAATCTGAACGAAAAACAAGAGTTCAGCTCGACAGACGGCACTTTTCCCGTGCAGATTTTGCACAGTCTGGGCTGTCCGAGCGAATAGTGGCGAACTGCAGATATCTGCGCTCCGCTTTTAGGGGATGCAGCGTCTTCAACTCAACCAGCGATACAACTGAACTTTGTGTCATATCATAGCTTGTTAATTTGATTTTGGAAGTGTTCTACTCTACAAACTTTTGAAATTTCTATGCTTGAGAAAAGCGGCGGAGACGCACCCCATATCTAGTGCCGTGTAGCGGTTTCGGGTGCAGATATAGTGTGCAGAGGCTCGATCCCTGAAGTGTTAGAGAAGGGTGGCTCTAGGAAGCGCTTTCTGGGCGCTCCCCAGAGAAAAGTAAGAAACCGGGTTGCTTTTAGCTGATGGCCAGAACGATTGCGGCTCTTTCCAACGAGAAACCCGGTTTCTGGCATTCAGTCGATCGCGATCGATTGAGGGCCACTGCTATTGCCGTTGTTGTTCTTGGGGATCTCGGCGGTGTAGGAGGGCGCGCCGGCTTGTTTGTCGAGCCAGCTTTTCACGGGATCGTCGGAAAGGTTGAGTCGGAGAATGCCGGAGAAAAAGCCGCCAAAAAAGGCCACAGGGTAGCCGGCGAGTTCTTTGAAAATCGGTGTCAGTTCGTCCGCAAACATGGAGAGTCTCCTTACGCTGCCACTGTGTTTGATTGCTTAGGGATCGTAGCGCAGATTGCAGGCGATATAGAGGAGGGGTGGGGAGGCGATCGCCCGATCTCCTCCCCCCGCGCGCCCCTATTCCGGCTTCTGTTCCGGCATCAGGCACTTATCGGAATCGCAACCCGCCGGCCCTGCTTCCGCCATCTCGCCCAAATCGTAGCGACTGAGCGCCGCGTGGAAATCATCGGTTTTGCGCCGGACTTTCACTTGCTGCAACTGCTGTTCGTACTCTTCCTTGCTTATCGGCTCGAACGGCAAGCGCGGGAAGATTTGATGGTCGTCAAACCGCGCCAGCAGTGCTGCTGAAATATACCCTTCATCGTCGCGGATCGCTTCGTAAATGCGATTGCCCAACGCTTCTACTTCATTCTCGCGCAGCTCGATCGTCGCACTGGTATTGTGCCGCGTGTAGAACTTTTGCACCTGCATGTAAAAGTCCATTTGCGCGAGGGCAGAAAACTTGCTGATGTCAATTTCATCCGCTCCCGGTATGTCAGCCCAAGGCACGGCGACGGGAATTTCTACCAGCCATTCCGAGCAGCGCGGATCGAAGGGATCGTTGAGCAGGTTCCCGTTTTCATCTTTGTCCGATTGAGACGGGATGACATTGTAGCCGTACTCGATGCAAGCGAGTGCTACCGGGTCATTTTTTCGGAAAGTAATCCGCCTGATAAACCGCTGTGCTTTTGGCGGGTGCCAGCCGGGAGAGGCACTGGTGAGCAGAGATTTTGTCCCGCTCGGTTGCACGGTGGTGCAGCGGTTGGGGCGTTTGAGTCCGTTGCGATCGCAGTAATCCCAAACCACCCGATGCACCGTATCTTTCCAGCGCGTCAAGAACTCCGCTTCCTGCCGCTTGAACTCCAGCCCCCGCACGGTATCTGGACGTCCTTCTACCCACCAGCGCAGCCAATCTGCCCCAAAGGCATTGACAAAAAAGTCGAACAATCCCGTGAAAGATACCCCTACAATCGGGTCGATTTCGCGGCTGTAATGATAGCGCGGTTCGACAAATTGGTGATTGAGTAAAGCCGCTACCGATAGCGCCCCTGCTGCGAAAGCTTCTTCTTGTTCTTTCTCGTTGTGCGGGTCAATCTGATTTAAGTGAATCTCACTTAGGTTGCAATGAAAATTCGCCCCTATAATTTCCATTTTTGTTACCCTAAAGGCTTTTTATCCTTTAGCTCTACAGGTTCCGTTTCCCTATAGATCGGCGTACATTTTCACTCACTGATTTCGCAAGTGCCCCGCACTCTTGCCAGGATTATATTCTTCGGTTAGAAGGTTCACCTGGTACGCTCTACGGTGGTAAAGGCTTTTTAGTTCCTCTACTTACCTCGGAGTTAACCTCTCAGTTTTCTCCGAATTTGCGAGGTTTTTAACGTGAGGCAAAACTATTTACCACACGGGTTCAAGCCGTAACGACCCAAACGATGCTCTAATTCACTAGCAGGCATTTGCGGATAATGCTCTTTCAACCACTGTTCGCTCTGGCCAGCGGCGCAAGCTTTGATAAAGTCTGTTTTGAGATCGGAATTTGTGAAAAGGTCGCAGTTTGCTCTAGCGATCGCTTCTCCCGCCCACTGGATGGCACCTTCGCCAGAATAATACTGTTTCCGAACGGCTTCCACGCACTCTTCAAGGGTTGGTTTGTGGTGGAAAACCCGCGTGTGGTTTGCCATTCTCAGAGAATCTCTTTCCGGATCGATGCGCCAGTTTCCATCAGCATCTTGCTGCCAGAGATTGGCTTTTGCATTGGCAAATAAATCGTCATTGCTATCGCCTTGACGCATCCCTGCAGACCTGCGAATATTTCCTGCGACGATGGTAACAGCCGCTTCGTCTATTAATAAGCAGCATTCAACTGAATTTAATTGCCTACCTACGGCTTTATTCAAAATTGACGAGCAGCGCTCATACAGGGAGGGCAATTTAATGGGATTGGCTACGCCGCCGAAGCCTTTTAGGGGTTCGCCTTGCGCCCGAACGTCGCTCAAATCGATCGCGACTTCTACCTCTGAGGAAAATCGCTCGTCGGAAGATAATTCCAGCAAGGTTTGATAGGACTTGACCCAACCTTGCCGGGAATCTCCGACATGAATCGTGACGCGATCGCCCTCTATTTTCACTTCGGTTTGTTCGCGGCGCTCTTGCGGGGGCGTTGAGCCTAGCTCTCCCCGCACGCTGACATTGAGGCGATTGCGAATTGCGGGCAATTGGTTGATGTATTGCGGTTCGAGGATGGCACCGGTGCCGCAGCCCATCATGGCCAAATCCATCAACAGCCCAAAGGCTCTCCAGTCCAGAATGTTCGTGCTGCTACAGTTGTACGCGCCTGAAAAGTTCTCTTGTTGCTCGATCCACTCTGTGCCGCCCACCCACAGCCAGCGACCGGAGGAAAGGGCTTTGAGCTGGCGCTGCATCCGGTGTATCAAGTCAGCGTCTTCGGGTCTGAGTTTGCCCAGTTTCGACAAGCCCCGGACGGTGCGATCGCACACTTGCTGCCACGTCTCGCGCCCCGCCTCCGTGCGGCGGCTGTACGTTCTAAAGAAGACCGGATTGGCTGCCGGTGCTGTTTCGGGAAACTCGCCGCTCTGGCGTATTCTCTCCAATTCTCGAACCATAGGTGATGTCTCTTATCTCATATATAGTGCTTAAAAGCCCATAAGCTGATGATACTACTCTATTGGTAGTTTGGCGAGATTAAAGAAAGATCCTGAAGCCAATTAAAAAGCTGCGTATTTTACCTGAATTTGTCCAAAATCAATCATAAAAGTTTCTATAGGAAGGACAGCGATCGCCTCGATCTTGATGTCCAAAATCTGTCCCCAAAGTGGGCGATCGCTCGGTGGGGCTTCTGAAGGAATTTAAACCGCAGAGGGGCAGAGAGCGCAGAGGAAGAGGGGAAGTGGGAAAGATCGGCGATCGCTTAAGGGTGAAAGTTGTTGCAGAGCCGCAATTTTAGGGATTTTTACGGGATGTGAAACGGCAAAGCTGTTACGCTTTTAAAAGCAGTTTGTGAAATAAAGTGATAGAATTAATGAGATTAAAAGTGATGGGTAATCGCTTTATTCTTTTAATTTTGCCATTGATGAGATATTCAAACTTAATCGCTGCAATGAGTTGTCTGGGCAGTTTATTGATCAATGCGGCAATTAGCCCTGGGATTGTCGCCCGAGAAGCGGGCTCTAGGCTCAGCGCTGCTCAAATTCAGAAGCTGGAATCATTGGGCGTTAAAATTGCTGTTCCTAGTTATGTTCCTGATGGGTTTCGGGTGGATAAGGTGGAAGTGGTGCCCTGTCCCCCCGGCAGCCGTCGCTTTTGTCCGGAATATAGCATCACTTATCGGGGGCCGAAAAATACTTGTTTCGCGATCGAATCGACTGGGGGCGGTATTGGCGGCTTGCCAGATGGCGATCGCTCTTTTCCTGTCAATTCTCCTGTTTTTGGCGAAAGTTCTTTGGAATTGGGCAAATACGGTCAAGCTCAGAGTGCTACTTTGCTCGGACAGTGGCTCGGAGAAAGTCCCTTTTACCGCTTCGCTGGCGCTGGCACAAGTCGTGCCTTGCAAGGCTGCAATAATATCAGCCCGCAAGAAGCGGTTCGCGTCACGGAGTCTCTACAATATTTGAACCCGTCGAGCTGGTGAAATTTTGTCTATGTCTCTCGCTCCGTGGCGATCGCCCCTTTCTCGCGCTCTGCACCGCAATCGCTCTCTCCCTAATGCCCGCTACCTCCAGCTCGCCACTATCGGCAGTGACGGCAAACCGGCTAACCGCACGGTGGTGTTTCGCGGGTTTCTCGAAGATAGCGATCGCTTGAAATTCGTCACCGATGCCCGCAGCGAAAAAGCCGGCCAAATCGATCGCCATCCTTGGGGGGAAATTTGCTGGTATTTTCCCAAAACGCGCGAACAATTTCGCATCAGCGGTCGGCTCACTTTAGTTCGAGCCGATTCTGCCGACCCCTCACTTCACAAAGCCCGCCAAATCGCTTGGCAAGAACTTTCCGACGCCGCCCGCCAGCAATTTGCGTGGCCGCATCCGGGGGCACCCAGAGCCGACGCCGAAGCCTTTCAACCGCCGCCGCCCGATCCCGCCGAACCGCTTTCGCATTTTTGCCTGCTGTTGCTGGAACCGGAGCGGGTGGATTTTTTGGAGTTGCGCGGCGATCCGCAAAACCGATGCCTCTACCGCCTCGAGGGCGATCGCGTTTGGGTTTCGCAAGGGGTGAATCCCTGATCGGTATCGGGTTCATCATGCGTTCTCCGGCTCAGCCGAGGAACGAGAACACGAGAAAAAACGATAAAAGCCCGCACAGGCAGGCTTCGTTTCGTTTGGCCCCAACCTGTCAGGGTGCGGGCGATCTCGTCAGGTGATTCCAGCGGATACAAGCGGATTTGGGATTAAATCCCTGCGCCATCTAAAAATTCCTGAATTTCTTTATCCCGGAGACGGCACTTCAAAGAGCCATTCGATCGCGCCGTTTCTTCGGCGACGGCATCCAACAAAACTGCCGAGTGTGCAGCCGAGAGAAGTTCTCCCACAGTGGCAGGAGCGAGGGATTTTTCGCGCTGTAGGGTTTGAAGTTGTTCTTCCAGGGCTTCTATGCGATCGACCAAGGTGCGAATCACGGCTGCCTCGGAATCCGGGAGCTGTCCGTGTTCTAGGGGGTTGACGCGGACGCCCGATCGGTGGACGATCCGCCCCGGAATTCCCACGACGGTGCAATCAGAAGGAACGTCCCGCAGCACCACTGAACCCGCTCCGATGCGGACGTTGTTGCCGATTTGGATATTTCCCAGCACCTTGGCACCGGCTCCGACGACAACATTTTCGCCGAGGGTAGGGTGGCGCTTGCCGGATTGCTTGCCAGTCCCGCCGAGGGTGACGCCCTGATAAATTAGGGTATAATCTCCTACAATGGCCGTTTCACCGATCACGACTCCCATGCCGTGGTCTATGAAAACTCCTTGGCCGATCTGGGCACCCGGGTGAATTTCAATCCCGGTTAGGAAACGCGCGATGTGGGAAATCAGGCGGGGAATGAAGGGAATTCCCAGGACGTGCAACCAGTGGGCCATTCGGTAGAACAGCAGCGCCTGCAGCCCCGGGTAGCAAAACAGGACTTCTAGCCAATTGCGTGCAGCAGGATCGCGATCGAAGATGATGCGGAAGTCGGCAAGAAAAGTATTCAGCACGAGATGGTTTCCACTTTTGGCAAAATAAACCATAGTCTATGATATCGCTGTACCGCCAATGCCTGCCTGCCAGTTTGCCGATTTTGTCGCGGAGGCGATCGCTATGGCTGGCGAATGCTGCACCCTGGCTTACTGCTGTACGGAAAGCTTGTAATTCAATTGCGGTCCCGGTTCGATACTTCCCACCCAGATGCTGTATTCGCCAGCTTTCCAGTCGGAATCGTCAATACTGGCATCTTTATTTTTTCCGGTATCGTCGCCGCAGCGGACGACTCCATTTGGCCCTTTTACGGCTAGTGTTGTGTCTTTGCCGCCGCTGTCGATTTGCAGTCTGAGCCGCGCAAAGTCTTTCTGCAGCACCATGATGTAATCGGGGGCTGTGTCGGCAAATCCCAGACACTTGTTGCCGTGGCGATCGCTGTTGGCGACAATGGCGGGCAGGGAGGCGGAACCGCTGGTGTAGCCTGACATTGTTCCTGATGCGGGTTGAAAACCGGGAGCGAGGCTCACCTTCCCAAAAACGGGATTTTCTGCTAGGGACGGAACGGCGATCGCAGAAGCGAACAACCCCGCCAGAAAGCAACTGGATTGCAGCCGTTTTAAGGTAATTTTAAACATTGCCACTGTCCTCCTAAAATTAAGAGAGCAATACCTTCTACCTCCACAAAGCACGCGATCGAGATGTGGCTATCTTATTTGTAGTCAGAGATTGCTGGTGTGAGGGCAGGGGATCGTGACAATTTTGTTTTTGCCACAAGCAGTTCATCCAGTTATCGGGCTGGCTTCAATCTTCTGGAGGAAAAGTGCTAGTAGGACTATTTATTGTTCTGGTTGTTTGCGCCTGGATGTTGACTGAATCTCTCGTCTTGCTGCCTTTGACGGCGCTGCACTGGCTAGAGAGCGCCAACTGGCTGAGTTGGGCTGTTATTTTGCTATTGTTGTTCTGGTACTTTGGCGAGTAGGGTGAGAGTCCTTTTCGCCACCGCGATCGCTCTCGCGCGCTGGCGATCGCGCTAATTGCTGATTTCGCTCTCGTCAATGACTGGAGGGTAGTATTTCACCATCAGCAAGCAATTTCGTCGGTCGGCAGTGGGTTTATAGGAGATAATATCGGCAATGCGCTGCATGAGTTTCACGCCGCGCCCGCCCTCAGCGCTGTCTTCCACTGGCGGCATGGTTTTCAGGAGTCCTTCTAAGTCAAAGGGCTCTCCCCGATCCCAGATGCGAATCTCTAAGTGTTGCGGAAAAATCGCTACTTCAATGTCGATAGGAACTTCTGGGGGTTTGTTTTTGTGGGCATGGCGAACCGCGTTAGTAAATCCCTCCGCCAGCGCTAATTGGCACTGCATCCAAATGTATTTGGGGACGGTGGGATGGTTAAATTGGTCGAACCATGATAAAACACGGGAAAGAACTTCCAGATCGGTTTTGACGTGAATGTCCGCTTTTTGGAGTACCTGCAATTGGCTAGTATTTTTTGACTCCATAGCCTTCTGCTTGTTATTTCTTCGGCGCGATCGTAAGCACTAAAATGTAAGTCTAATAGAGCGTGCTTCGCAGCTCGGGCCGAAGGGCTCTAGCTAGGCCGCAGGCAAGCGCTCGTTTAGATGGCCATTTCAACGGGTGAAGTTTTATCAACGTGACAAAAGTTCAAGAGATAATATAGTAATTTAAAGGAGAGATGGGAAAAGTTCAAGAGAGGGCGATTCGCTTTTCGAGCGCTCTCGCTTTACGCGCAGCGGGGCAATTTATCTGTTGAGATAAAATCTCTGGCTGCCCTTCTCCAGGCGATCGCTGCACCGGGCTGCAGGCTCCTGGCCACTTGAAACTCGGATGTACCGCGACCGTCTTGTGAGGCAGTTGAACACCCCCTGCTGGGACGGCGATCGGGGCGAGAGAGTTTCTGGGAGGATGGGAGGGCTGCTCGATCGAGACCGATCTGCTTGCTGTTAACTATATCAACAAAGGCTGATTTTATCGCATTCTAAGCCGCTCGCCTTTAGATATTCGACCCAATGACTCAAATTCTAGTGATTGACGATGACCCTACAATTCGGCTGGTGCTGACGAAAGCCCTTCAAAAGCAGGGTTATAACGTGACGGTGGCCAAAAATGGCAAAGAAGGGATTGAGCAGGCACAACTGTTGCGTCCAGCCCTGATCATCAGTGACTGGATGATGCCCCAGATGGATGGGCTGGAGGTTTGCCGCTGGGTGAAGGGGAATCCCGATCTGTCCACGACTTTTTTCATTTTGCTGACGGCGCGCGGGGAAATCGAGGATCGCGTCATCGGGCTGGATACCGGGGCGGATGAATTTCTCCCCAAGCCCATCGAGCTCAACGAGCTGAACGCCCGGGTGCGGGCGGGGCTGCGGATATACCAGCTCAATCAAGATTTGCTCTTGTCCAAGCAAATTTTGGAGGCGGATTTAGCAGATGCGGCGGATTATGTCAGTTCGCTGCTGCCAAGCCGATTGATCGGCGAAACGGTGGCGATCGACGCTCAGTTTATTCCCTCGAAGCAACTCGGGGGCGATTGCTACGATTACAACTGGCTCGATTCCGAGCATCTGGCGATTTACCTGCTGGACGTGGCGGGGCACGGGGTGGGGCCGGCGCTTTTATCGGTGTCGGTGCTCAATGTTTTGCGATCGCGCTCTCTTCCCAACACCGATTTTTACCAGCCCAATGAAGTCCTCAATGCCCTGAATCAGTATTTTCAAATCAACAACCAGCGGCAGCAATATGTTGACAAATATTTCACTATCTGGTATGGCGTTTATCACGTCCTCAAGCGCCAGCTCGTTTATGCCAGCGCCGGACACCCGCCAGCGGTGCTGATTTCCGGCAAAACCGCTGCCAATATCCAAGCTCAAAAACTAAAAACACCGGGCTTGCCCATCGGCATGTTTGCGGAAGCCGAATATGTCAGCGCTTCCTGCAAAATCGAGGCGTCTAGCAGTTTGTACGTCTTCAGCGATGGCGTTTACGAAATCAACCAGCCTGACGGCAATCTCTGGACTCTAGACGGCTTCGTCGAGCTAGTCTGCCACTACCGCCGTTCTCAGAAAGCCGATCTAGAGCACTTGCTGGCTTACTTGCGGACGGTAGGCGTCAAAGATACCTTTGACGACGATTTATCGCTGCTCCAGATCGACTTTCGTTGAAATGTCACCCTACAGTTTTCGTACTTGAGAGTTTAGATGTTAGCTCGGAGATCGATCGCGAGCCTCCTGCCCTCTACAATCAAAAATATAGAACTTTCAGTGCCTTACTCTTTCCATTAATTCAGAGTACCGTCTTATTAAAGTCATCGCGGTTGGCATAAATCTGAAAGACGCGATCCATACTCGTCAGTTCAAATAACATCCGGACTTGAGCATTGATCGAACAGAGAAAAAGCTTGCCGCCCGCCGCCCGCACGGACTTGAGTGCCGACACCAACGCACCCAAACCAGAACTGTCAATAAAGGTGACATCTTTCAGGTCGATTAATACAATATCTGCTCCATTGGCCAGAATTTCGTCGATCTCTTTGCGCAGGACAGTGGCCTTCGTACCGTCTAAAAGGCCAGCCGGTTCAATAGCTTTGACAACAGGGCTCATAGGTTTGGGCTGAGTGAGTAATACCAAGTTGGCTAACTTAGTATTGTTACATTTTTTTATATATCCCGGA
>CAYOOD010000030.1:0-75422 GCA_964405435.1 uncultured bacterium | reverse complement strand
GGGGAGAGGGGGAGAGGGGGAGAGGGGGAGAAATGCTTTATGCCCGATTCTCAATGCCCAATGCCATGAGCCCAATTCCCCATGCCCAATGCCCCATGCCCATAGAAACACGGTTAAATGTATACTATCTCCCATATTCCTGAACTACAAAAATGGATCTGCCGGATTTCGGCTGATTTCTTTTTTTAACGCGGAGCAAACGGTTAGTAAGATGGCTTTGTGATTGCAGGTAAGTGTGGAGTATTTTAACCTGTCCAGAATAATCTCGATCCTCTTTGCAAATAACGATACCGAGATGCTCAATCCCACTGCGATGCAGCTTTAAGAAATCCTCTCGATTGAGGGTAATCAGAGTGCGGTTTTGCTGCTGGGCAAAGGTCAGAACTACATCATCGGGAATGGGAGCATCCCATTTTTGCAATTAGAGTGTAGGGGCGATAGCATTCGGGCGGTAAATCTCGTCCTCAAACTGATAAATGAGCAGCCCGAATGCTTCGCCCTTACCCCACAGACAAGATAGATATACAAAAACGGGATGCTCCCTCGGGAATTCCCTGGTTGGCTTGTCCGGCTTCATAGGAAGTGAGAACATTATAACCTAGTTCTCGCAGGGCAGTGACCATATCCAAGGGAAAGTTTTCGTTAGAATAAAAATCAATCCTGTCCATCTTCTTCTTGGATATCTGCGATGAGCGAGTCAATTTCTTGGCGATGGCTGTTGTAGTAAATCCACGCCGCACTGAGATCCAACGGAGTGAGGGTGGGATAGTTGCGCAGAATTTCAGCCTCATCAGCTCCCTGTAGGCGGAAAGAAACCAATGTCCACACGGGGATTCTGGTATTGCGAATGCGGGCGGCTCCTCCACAAACCCCTGGGGTTACTTGAATAGTTCGCACCTGTAGTTTTTCTTGCAGTAGGGCGTTTTCCTCTGGGGTGAGAGCTTCGATAATCTCAACGAGGGAATCAACTAATTGAATATTCATAGGCAGAGAGAGCGGAATTTTTGCAGCATGGAAATCACCTGTAGCGCTGCTAGAAAGCAGTGTGGACGACGAAATGCACAGACCCCCAGCCAAATCAAGGTGCATTGGGTTGGGTGAAACAGGTAATTATTTTACTATAGCGCGTTTAAATGATTAGGACATTTCCGATCGGGGCTTTTTCCGGGGGCACCCTCGCAGTACAGGACTTGTACCACTCCCTAGGGTGGTTGGGGGACGCCGGAGATTGACCATCTTGGAGTTGTCGCAATTATTGTGAGAATTGATATCACCCCCTCCCCCATCTCCAGAAATCTCAACTTGACATTCAGGAAATTAATTGTTTTAATGGCAAAAAGCCGCACGCCCTTGCCAATTGCCACGGGGCGCGATAAAAAAAGAACGTTGGTGTAATCAGCGGTTTTGTATAAGAGGCTACAAACTCCCCAGAGGAGGAGTGTCCCCGAAACCAAAACCCCACATCTACCACAAGGAGTGAACGCATGTCATCCCCTCTGTTTGAGATGTTGGCCGATATGGCCAAAAACCCCCGAAAGTTCGAGAAGTACCTCAACGACGTTGAATCACTCATCGCTGAGTACGACTTGACGGAAGAGCAAAAGGCCCTCATCCGCCAAGGCGGTGAAGAAGCCTACATCCAACTGCTGCGCGACGAACGCGCAAAGCAGTTTGGTGATGCTTGTGTGTAGCTAAGTTCTGCCGTTTCAGAGCGGCTGGCTTAGGGCGAGAATTTACAACCAGCTTGTAGGGCGATCGTACCCGCACCACTCTACAATCTACAATCTTGTCCAGTGCAGATTTGCAGCAATCAAAACAAAATAGTAGTAGGGTGGGCTTTGGTTCGTAGTTGGGCTTTAGCCCTCTTTCCCGGTTCGTAGTTGGGCTTTAGCCCTCTTTCGGTGGGCTCTTGTCTGATTTTGGGCTGAAGCCCAACTACGAACCTTTTTTTGGGCTGAAGCCCAACTACGAACCTCGATGATAAAAGTATCTTGTCTGATTTTGGGCTGAAGCCCAACTACGAACCTTTTTTTGGGCTAAAGCCCAACTACGAACCTTTTTTTGGGCTGAAGCCCAACTACGAACCTCGATGATAAAAGATATCATTTTTGAACCTTTAAAATTTCGCAACCTGACGGTAAAAAATCGGATTTTTCGCTCCAATACTTACGGCAACTTTGACAACCCCGATGGCTCTGGCACGCAAGCGCGCCTCAAATGGGAAGAAAAATTCGCCAAGGGCGGTGTCGGGGCTCTACTTTCAGCCGTTGCGCCAGTTCACCAACTCGGAAGAATCGGGCCGAATTGCGCTACTATAGACAGGGACGATCGGATTCCTTTTTGGCGCAAAATCGGCGAAACCGTTCGTCAATACGACTGCAAATATATCGTGCAACTCAGCTATGGCGGCACTCATCTGGGTTGCCCGCTCCCCACTCTCACATCCGAACAAATTCGGGAAATCGTCCAACACTTTGCCGACGCCTCCAGACGGGTGCGAGAAGCGCAACTCGACGGGATAGAAGTGGATGCCACCACCAGCGGCACCGGGGTGCTGCTGTATCAATTCACAGAAGAGAGCAAGAAACAGCCACCCGTAAATCTCATCGCCCAATTTCTCAGCCCAACGTGGAATCAGCGCTGTGATGAGTATGGAGGTTCGTTTCAGAACCGCGCCCGATTTCTGTTAGAGATTCTCGCCGCCATCCGCCAGCAAGTGGGGGAGGATTTTCACATCCAGGTGAAAATTAGTGCCTTGCAGGCGATCGCTGAGCAAATCCAACTGAGCCAGTGGCTCCAGCAAGCCGGGGCTGATGCCCTCCATGTAGGGAGAAAAATCCCCTACAGCGAGCATCCCTCGGGCAAATTTCCCTTAGATATCGAGGGAGAACATCTGGAGAAAGCGCAGCAGGTAAAACAGAGCGTCAGCATTCCCGTGCTATGTACGGGGGGATTTCAAACCGCCCCCTACATCCGCCAAGTCATCAATGAAGGCTATTGCGATGCCGTTACCCTCGCCCGCGCCTTGATTGCCAACAGCGATTTACCTAACATCTTTGCCCAGGGAAAAGATGAGCCAGATAAGCCCTGCACTTACTGCGAAAAGTGCCGCATCAATTTGATTGAAAATCCCCTGGGGTGCTACGACGTTTCCCGCTACGATGGCGACTACATTAAAATGAGTCAAGAAATAATGTCAGTGTATCTGTGAAGGGAAATGGGGAATTGGGAATTGGGCATGGGAGCATCCCGTTGATGTAGGGGCGAAGCATTCCGGCGAACCATCTCTCGGACACCACCGAGAAATCACGATCGGAATGCGCGGGCCCTGACGGGGTGACGGGGAGACGGGGAGATGGGGAGATGGAATGACGGGGTGACTGGGAGTCCCCTGGTCCGAAGTAGGGGCGAATGGCCATTCGCCCGTACACCCCCTGGTCCCCCCGTCCCCTGGTCCCCCCGTCCCCTGCTCCCCTGCACAATTATCTCCCCTGCTCCCCTGCTCCCCTGCTCCCCCCATCGGAATGCGCGGGCCCTGACGGGGTGACGGTGTAGGGGCGAAGCAAGGCATGGTATGATTTAGCTCGAGGTGCCGGGATGTCGGGGTGTGGCGGCACGGCGTCCCTTGTCCCTACTGGTGCGCTTCTTAGGTAAATTCTAACCTCGCCCAAATTATGCGATTTAATATCAAATTTCAACTATTGCCAGCGCTGCTGACGGTAATCCTAACAATAATAATATTTTTCGGCTTTACTGTCAACGCCCTTGCCCTAGAAAATCGCGTCAAATTTGAACACCTGTCAGCCGATGGGGGACTGGCTGGCATTAACTGCATCCTGGAAGACAGCAAAGGTTTGATGTGGCTCTGCACCCAGGAAGGGCTAACCGAGTATGACGGCTACAATCTCACCACATACAAAAACGACCCAGCAGATTCTACCTCAATATCGGATAATTTTATCACCGCCATCTATGAAGACAAATTCGGGACTCTGTGGGCTGGGACGCAATCAGGAGGACTCAACCAATTCGACCGCCAAACCGAGCAATTCAGGCGCTATGCCAGCAACAGCAATGACTCTACCAGCTTGAGTTCCAACGAAGTCAGCGCTATCTGGGAAGATCGGACGGGTACGCTGTGGATAGGCACCAATGATGGAGGACTAAATAAATTCGACCGCGAAACCGGGCAATTCGCGCACTATCTCAGCAATGCCAATGACGCCACCAGCTTGAGTGACAGCAAAATTAAAGCCATTTACGAAGATCGGACGGGTACGCTGTGGATAGGCACCAATGGCGGAGGACTGAATAAATTCGACCGCGAAACCGAGCAATTTACTCACTACACCCACGATCCCAATGACGCCACCAGTTTGAGTGATAATGCCGTCACTGCCATCTATGAAGACAGCGCAGGCGTTTTGTGGATAGGCACCAATGGCGGCGGGCTCAATCAATTTGACCGCGAAACCGAGCAATTTGTCCATTACCGGCACGATCCCAATGACCCCAATAGCTTGAGCATCGATTACATCAGCGCCCTCTGTGAAGATCCCACGGGCGTCCTCTGGATTGGTTCGGGAACGTGGGATGCCAGCTACACGGGTAAAGGAATCGATCGCCTCGATCGCGCCAGAAAACATTTTACCCATTATTCCAACAACTCCGATGACCCCCAGAGTTTGAGCAACGATAATGTTTTGTCACTCTACAGGGACAAAAGAGGCGTTATCTGGGTAGGCACTTGGTTGAAAGGAGTGGATCGCTTCGATCCAGCCAAAGAAAAATTTGAGCGGTACACCTTCGGGAACGACAACCCGAATGGGTTGCACGGGGATGGCGTCTGGTCAATTTATGAAGACCGCTCCGGGATTGTGTGGATTGGCACTGGCGGTGGCGGGCTGCATCGCCTCGATCGCCAAACCGGAAAATTTACCCACTACAAACACAACCCTGCCGATCAGAATAGCTTGAGCAGTGAAACCATCTGGTCAATTTATGAAGACTCTTCCGGTCAGATGTGGGTGGGTGGAGATAAAGGCTTAGATCGCTTCGAGCGCGCCACAGAAAAATTTATCCATTACCAACACGATCCCGACAATCCGAATAGTCTCAGTAATGATACTGTCGTCAAAATTTGTGAAGACCGTGCCGGTATCCTTTGGATTGGCACATTTGGTGGCGGAGTTACTAAATTCGATCCTGCGACCAACAAGTTTACCCGTTATCAAAACAACCCCGATAATCCGAACAGCTTGGGTTATGACGTGATCTTAACAATTTTAGAAGATCGAAACGGGTTGCTTTGGATTGGCACTTACGGCGGCGGACTCGACAAATTCAATCCAATCACCGAACAATTCACCCATTACGCCAACAATCCCGACAACTCCAACAGCCTCAGCAACAACCGAGTTAGCGCCATTTATGAAGACGAAACCGGCATCCTCTGGATTGGCACCCAAGGCGGCGGACTCGATAAATTTGACCCCAAAACAGAGACATTTACCCACTATACTGAAAAAGAAGGTCTGCCCAGTAACGTAATTGGTGGCTTGCTAGCTGATGGCGAGGGAAATTTATGGTTGAGTACATTTAATGGCATCTCAAAATTCAATCCTCAAACTGAAACATTTAGAAATTACGATGTCAGCGATGGACTGCAGGGCCACAAATTTGATTCCCTCTCCCATCACAAAACCAAAAGTGGCGAACTATTTTTCGGCGGTTACAACGGCTTCAACGCCTTTTATCCCGAACAAGTCAAAGACAACCCCCACATCCCGCCCGTGGTGCTAACCGGCTTCCGAAAATTCAACGAACCCGTCAAACTCGAAACCGCCATATCCGAAGCCAAATCCCTCCACCTCTCCTACCAAGACAAAGTAATCACCTTTGAATTTGCTGCCCTCGACTACACCAACCCCAGCAAAAACCAGTACGCCTACAAACTCGAAGGCTTCGATAAAGACTGGATATACAACGGCACCAAACGCTACGCCACCTACACCAACCTAGACGGCGGCACCTACACCTTCCACGTCAAAGGCTCCAACAATGACGGCGTGTGGAATGAAACCGGCACCTCGATAAAAATCACCGTCACCCCGCCCCCCTGGAAAACCTGGTGGGCATATACCCTCTATGTACTCGCCGCCGCCGCCGCCGTCGCCGCCTATGTGCGCTGGAAAACCCTCACCCAAGAGCGAGAAAATGCCGCCCTGCGCGACAACGAGCGCAAACTCAACCAAATTCTCGAAGCGATACCCGTGGGCATCTCCGTCTTCGATGCCACCGGCAACCCCACCTACATCAACGAGATAGGGCGGGAGGTACTCGGGCGAGAAACCCTGGCATCCGAGAGCGTCGAGCAGCACCCCGAAACCTATCAGTGCTACAAAGCCGGCACGGAGGAGCTCTACCCCGCCGAGCAACTGCCCCTAGCGCGAGCCCTCAAAGGCGAAAAATCCACCATTGAAAACATCGAGCTGCGCCAAGGAAACAAAACCGTTCCCCTCGAAATCTGGGGCACCCCCATCTTTGACGAGCAGGGCAAAATCACCTACGCCATCACCGCTTTCAAAGACATCACCCAGCGCAAGCAAGCCGAAGCCGAGCGGATGCGCTTCACCCAGGAGCTGGAAGCGAAAAACGCTGCCCTGCAAGAAATGGATAGGTTAAAAGACGAATTTCTCGCCAACACCTCCCACGAGTTGCGCACCCCTTTGAATGGCATCATCGGGCTCACCGAATCCCTTATCGACGGCATCGCCGGAAACTTGCCGCCGACAGCGGTAGCCAACCTCAAAACAATCGCCACCTCCGGCAGGCGACTCTCGAATCTCATCAACGACATTCTCGACTTCTCCAAACTGCAGCACCAAAACATCCAACTGCAAACCAAACCGGTTGCCGTGCGAGAGCTAGCCGAAATCGTGCTTGCCCTCTCGCAGCCGCTTGCCGCCAAAAAATCGCTGCAGTTGGTAAACGCCATCCCCGCCGAGCTGCCCCTCGCCCTCGCCGACGAAAATCGCGTGCAGCAAATCCTGCAAAACCTCATCGGCAACGCGATTAAATTTACCGAATCCGGCACCATCCAAGTTTCGGCAGAAGTAACCATCGCCAATAACGAATCGGTAATTAGCAATCCCGAAAATAACTCCCCCTCTCCCACTCCCCCCCTCTCCCCCTCTCCCCCTCTCCCCCTCCTCTCCATCACCGTTTCCGATACCGGCATTGGCATTGCCGAAGATAAATTCGATCGGATTTTTGAATCGTTCGAGCAAGCAGATGGCTCCACAGCGCGGATTTACGGCGGTACGGGGTTGGGATTGGCGATTACCAAGCAGCTCGTGGAATTGCACGGCGGCACGATTAGCGTTTCCTCGCAATTGGGCGTCGGCTCCCAGTTTACTTTTACCCTGCCAATCGCCACAGAGGCGAGCGAAACCGCCGCGCCAGTCGAACCGCTGAAAACTGCTCCAGCCGCCAGAGAATACAGCAGCGAAGTTGTCGCCCTCAACCCAGAAATTGTCAGCGACAGCGATGCTTTCAAGATTTTAGTGGTGGATGATGAACCGATTAACTTGCAGGTACTCGCTAATAATTTGTCCCTGCAACATTATGCGATCGCGCAAGCGAATAACGGCATCGAAGCCCTAGCAATTCTCGAAAACGGCTTCCAACCCGATTTAATCCTACTCGACGTGATGATGCCGAGAATGACAGGCTACGAAGTCACCCGCCGCATCCGCGAAAAGAAAGCCGCCAACGAGCTGCCCATTTTGCTGCTGACAGCCAAAAATCGCGTCGCCGATTTAGTTGCCGGCTTCGAGGCAGGTGCCAACGACTACCTCACCAAACCCATCGAAAAAGACGAACTCTTCGCCCGCATCAAAACCCACCTGAACCTGTTGAAACTGACTACCGAAAACATCCGCCTGGGAGCCGAAATCGACGTGACGCGGAAGCTGCAGCAAATGCTCCTGCCCTCCGACAGCGAGCTCGCCGCGATATCGGGATTGGAAATCGCCGGATTCATGGAACCCGCCTCGGAAGTGGGCGGCGACTATTACGACGTACAACTGCACGAAGGGCGCGTCAAAATCGGCATCGGCGACGTGACGGGGCACGGCTTGCAGAGCGGCGTTTTGATGATGATGGTGCAAATGGCAGTACGCACTTTGCTCAAGAGCGGCGTCACCAACCCGGTGCAATTCCTAGCCCTGCTGAATCGGGCAACCTACGGCAACTTGCAGCGGATGAATTCCGACAAAAACATGACGCTGCTGCTGCTCGACTATCACGAAAATACCTTACTCGCCAGCGGGCAGCACGAAGAAATTATCGTCGCGCGAGCTAACGGCGAAGTCGAGATAATCGATACAATCGATTTAGGTTTCCCCATCGGCTTAGAGGAAGATATCGCCGATTTTGTGGCTGCCACCGAGGTGCATTTATCGGCTGGCGACGTGGTGGTGCTGTACACCGACGGCATCACCGAAGCAGAAAATACAGCAAAGGTGCAATACGGGTTAGAGCGCCTGGTTGAAGTTTCCCGCCAGCACCGCCACCTGAGCGCGCCTGATATCAAGCAATTGATTGTCAGCGACGTGCGCGAGCATATCGGCAAGCAGAAGGTTTTTGACGACATTACCTTGCTGGTACTCAAGCAGAGGTAGCGCCGGTTGTCATTGGCTGGTTGGGCAGGGCGAAGCATTTGTGTTTATCAGTTTACGGTTTGTCTCACAGATAATTCGCGCTTTCTTCTTCGCCCCTACACAAGTTTTGAAAATTAGGATATAGGGGCGAAGCGCCGTTTGTCGTTGGCTGATTGGGCAGGGCGAAGCATTTGTGTTTATCAGTTTACTATTTGTCTCCCAGATAATTCGCACAAATGCTTCGCCCCTACACAAGTTTTGAAAATTAGAATGTAGGGGCGAAGAAGAAAGCGCCAATAATATCTCGGTTTTGCGCAAATTTTTATTCGCGAATGCTTCGCCCTAAAGGCAGCCGGGGTGTTTATCATTTGGAGTAGTTTGAGATAATTCGTTGTGACAGGGCGAAGAAGAAAGCGTTTATCAATTTTGGGTTTATCTACCAGATAATTTGCGCCAATGCTTCGCCCCTACAGCCTACAATTTTTTATAAGACTTCAGATGGATTGACAAAAATTCATTAATTGGATAAGATGTCGGAACTCGCGATTGGCGCAGACAGTCAAATGGGAAGGCTGCGATCGCTTGTCAAATCCAAGCTCTAAAATAGAGACAACAGCAAATCACCCTTATTAAAGGATAGTGAGGATTATGGGACTTTTTGACCAAATAATCGGTGCGATCGCCAATCCCAATCAGCAAGCCAATCCAACCGAACTCGATGGAATTGTCGGCGCAGTACACCAGCTCGCGAGCGACTACAATTTAGATCCCGCGACGGCACAAACCGTTTTCTCGATGGTGGGCAGTCAGGTGCGCTCAGCCCTACAGGAACAGCGAGCCGCCGCCGGCACAGAGCAGGCACAAGCGATCGTCAATCAATACAGCGGCACCCTGCCCAACCCCCAAGCCGTTGCGGCGCTATTTCCCCCGGAATGGCAGGCGCGAATCATTCAGGAAATCTCTCAAAGAACGGGAATGAATAGCGCCACCATTCAAATGATGCTGCCGATGTTGATTCCCATTGTTCTCAACTTATTAAAAACTGGAGCCAGCGCTCAGAATCCCCAACAGGGCGCAAATCCCGTCCTCAATAATTTCTTAGATGCCGATGGCGACGGCGATGTAGATGTTGCCGACGCGATAATGATGGCGGGGCGATATCTGAATAAATAGAACGATCGGGACTTGGGAGAGTGCTGAGTAATGAGTGCTGAGTGCTGAGGAGGACAATTCTTGTAATTCAACACTCAAAACTCATTCTTCAAAACTCCACTTCCCGCTCAGCATTCAGCACTCAGCACTGTTAACTCTTCACTTCCTCACGGCACCACCTGCCGCATGTAATCCCCCCAAAGTTGCGCGGCGATCGCGCCGTAACCGCCATTTGTCGGCGTATTGTCGTCATTGCCCAACCAAATCCCCGTCACTAATTGCTGGTTGGGAAGGTAGCCAATAAACCACAAATCCACCCCGTCATTAGTCGTGCCGGTTTTGCCAGCTTCCCCGTAACCCAAATAAGCATTCCGCCCAGTACCCGATCGCGTGACGCCCTGGAGCAAAACCGTCATCGTATCCGCCACGTCTGGCGAAATCACCTGCTGGTTGGCAGCGGCATCTCGCGCGTAATCGTAAATCACCCGACACGATTGCGGATTCTCCGGCTCGGTGCAGTCGCTGCTATCCAAAATCCGCTTAATCGCGTGGGGACGATTGCGCGCCCCGCGATTCGCCAGCACCCCAAATGCGCCCGTCATTTCCAGCACGTTCGTTTCGCTCTGCCCCAGTATCAGCGCCGGCACCTGTTCGAGCCGCGACTTGACGCCCATGCGCCGAGCCACATCTACCACCCTATCCAAACCCGCATCCCGCCCCACCCGCAGGGCGATGACATTTTGAGAAGCGGCAAGCCCGGAGTACATATCCAAACTGCCGCCGCCGCACCCTTGAAAGACTTGCCCGCCCCAATCCAAATCGGCACAAGAATAAGCCGTTGACGGCGAAATCCCCTGCTCGATCGCCGCCGTATAAGCAAATATCTTGAAAGTCGAGCCCGGTTGTCGCTGCGCCTGCGTTGCCCGATTGAACTGACTTTCCTTGTAGTCAACCCCGCCCACCATCGCCAAGATTTCCCCGGTGCTGGGATCGAGCGTCACCATCGCCCCCTGAGAAAATCCGATCGCCGCACCGGAAGTATTCACCGAATTCCGCAGCGAAGTCTCAGCCGCCCGTTGCACCCTCGGATCTAAACCCGTTTCGACGATAAAATTGCCCTCTCTCGCCAAATCCTCCCCCAAGAGTTGCTCCAATTCGTCGAAGACGTAACTGTAAAAATAGGGAGCGATCGTGTTGCTGAGGATTTCCCGGGCTCTGGGGCTGACTTGAATCACGGAGCGCCGCGCCCGATCCGCCTCTTCCTGAGTAATCGTGCCCAGCGCCCGCATCCGATAGAGCACGCCGTCGCGCTGCCTGACTGCCCGCTCGTAATTCTGAACCGGATTGAAGGCATTCGGCGCGGGCAAAATTCCCACTAACGTTGCCGCCTCCGACAGCGTTAAATCTTTGGCCGACTTGTCGAAGTAAAACTGCGCCGCATCCTCAAACCCAGACAGGTTGAGACTGAGAAACACGCGGTTCATGTAAAACAGCAACAGATCGTCTTTGCTGTAGAACGTCTCGAGCTTCAGCGCTACCACCGCTTCCCGCAGCTTGCGCCCGCCAGAATCCTCAGTGCCGACATAATCGCGAAACAGGCTGCGCGCGAGCTGCTGGGTGATGGTGCTGCCCCCCTGGAGGCTGCCGCCCTGAATATTCACCACCAAAGCCCTGAGCGTGCCAATCGGATCGACGCCCAAGTGCCAGTAATAGCGGCTGTCTTCCGAGGCAATGATGGCTTTTGGCAAGTAGGGGGAAAAGTCCGAGAGCTGCCGCAGTTCCCGGTGAGCGCTGTTGTAGGGAGGGCGCAGGGGCGTTTCGCCGTCGCGGGAGTAGACGACGACCGGCCCCTGCGTGGAAACTGGCAAGGGGCGGACGTTGAATTTTTGCCATTCTATGGCAATAAACAGCGCCACCAGTGCCGTGATGCCGCCCGCGCCGTACAGGGTATAGCGAAACGCATGGACGTACCACGGCGGCGGATCGACGAAGCGAATCTGGACGGCATTGGCCAATTCTGGCGGCCCTAGGGTGAAGGTGTCGCCGTGGCGCAGGGCGATTTCAGAAATGCGGCGATCGCCCTGGTAGATGCCGTTGGTAGAGTTTTCATCTTTGAGAATGAAAGGGGCGTTTGACTTGCTGCTGTCACGAGAGAGGGAGAAGTGCACCTGACTGACGACGGGATTGCGGATGACGATATCGCAAGATTTGGAACTGCGCCCGATCTGGTAGAAATCGCCCAGCAGCGGATACATTTGCCCTTGGGGCGAACCGGCATCCTGCACCCAGAGTTCCGCGACTCTGGCATTGGGTTTGAGAGCTATCTGAGAAAAATTGACATTGGCGATCGTCTGTACCGCCTGCGTCAAGACATTGAGAATTGTTTTCGGCGGTTGCTGGTTGGGCGGTTGCGGGGGCTGCGGTGCATTCATACTTTTTTGTTATGAACTTGCATTGCAAAAATGGGGCATGGGGCATTGGGCGCGGGGAATTGACAGTTCGGTAGGTGCGAGCTGAGATTGAAAATTTAAAATTAAAACTCGCTACAGTTGAGGGCAAGGTGAGAAAAGCTACAATAGCTACTCGATCTGTTCCCGATGCGATCGCAATACTTCACAACATTTCTTAAGATAAGCTAAACGGCATTTAATCCGCACCCTGTCAGCTAGGTAGGTACAGAGGGAGAAGAGGATAGAAAAGTCTCCCCCTCTCCCCCTCTCCCACTCCCCCCATCTCCCTTACGATCGCTCTTTCCGTGCCGGCGCGGTTTTGAAGGCAACAATCAGCAGGCAGACAATGCCGACATTGATAAATACATCCGCGAGATTGAACACCGGAAAATTAATCAAGCGAAAATCCAGAAAATCCACCACTTCACCGCTGACAAATCGATCGATGCCGTTGCCCAGCGCTCCCCCCAAAATAAAGCCAAATCCAGCCTGCTCCCAGCGATTCATTTTAGGGCCAAACCAAGCCATCGCCATCAAACCCGCACTCACCGCCAAAGACAGCCAGCGCAACCAGCCGCTCCCATTCGCAAACAGGCTGAACGCCGCCCCCGTATTCGTAACATAAGTGAAGTGAAACACCCCCGGCAACAGCGGCCAAGTTTGCGGGGGATTGGTGAGGGCAAACGCCTGCACCACCCAAAGTTTAGTCAGGCGATCGAGAACTAAACTGATGAGAGCGGCTGACCAGAAGAGGCGATTTTTGAACATGGAAGGGGGAATGAGAGGAGTTAAAAGTGCTGAGTGCTGAGTGCCCCGGAGGGAATGGACTGCGGATTCGGAACGTTAAAAGCGTTTGATGTCTCGGCTGAATGGGGAAGGGCGTTCGGAGAGACTCAGCACTCAGCACTCATTACTCAGCACTCATTACTCAGCACTCTCCTAATGCCCCATGCCCCGAGCATGCCTAATAAAACATAACCTGCCGCAGGATAAAAGCGAGAACGGAGACGGCACAGGCGATCGCCAACTGTCCGGGCAGGGGAGAGAGGGAATATTGCGCAGCCGCTGCCATCACTTGGTCTTGATGGAAAGAGTGGGTCAGGGCCAAATAAATCAAGCCGATCGCGTGGACGCTCAACAACCCCGCCAGACAGCTTGCCGCGAGAAACTCCAAGCGCGGAGCGACTTTAAACGCCAGCCAGCCGCACACCCAGGCTCCCGGCACGAAGCCGAGCAAATAACCGAAAGTGGGCTCCCGGAGATAGTGCAAGCCGCCGCCCTTGGTAAAGACCGGCAGCCACGCCAAGCCCAAGGCGAGGTAGGCAATTTGGGAAAGGGCACCGGCTTTTTTACCGCCGAGACAGCCCACCAAGAGGACAGCTCCGATTTGATAGCTGACGCCCAAAGATTGGGCCTGAAGCGCGTCAGGCCCAAAATTCCAAGAAGGGCTGGCAATAGAAGCTTCTACAAAAGTGCCGCCAATGGTGAGCAGCAAGCCAATCAGAGCCCAGAGTAATTCAAGGGGAGTGGCCACTAGATGAAGGATAAAGAATTTTAGATGCAGGAGAAAGAAAAATCTTTACTGTCTTCATTTTTACCGATTCATTCCCGGAATCGGCGCTTCTCCACCTTCGAGTCCGAGGGCTGCGAGCATGGCGCGGTCTTTTTCTGGGGGTTGGCCCAGAGTCGTCAGGTAGTGGCCGACGAGCATGGCGTTAATCCCGGCTTTCAGCCCCATCGCTTGCAAGTCGCCCATGACGGCTTCGCGCCCGCCCGCGTAGCGGATGATCTGTTCGGGCAGGAGCAGTCGGAAGATGGCGATCGCCTTGAGGGCTTCGTAGGGGTCGAGTTTGGGGCGATCGCCTAGGGGCGTATCGGGGCGGGGGTTGAGCAGGTTGAGCGGCACGGATTCGACTTCCAGCTCCCGCAGGGCCAGGGCCAAATCTACCCGGTCTTCCCAGGTTTCGCCCAGCCCGACAATCCCGCCGGTACAGGCTTGAATCCCGGCGGCTTTGAGGTTTTTAATCGTCGCGACGCGATCGCCGAAGCTGTGAGTCGTCGCCACATTCGGGAAAAAGTTCTCCGAGGCTTCGAGATTGTGGTTGTAGCGCGTCACCCCGGCTTCTCGAAGGGCTTGCGCTTGTTCCGCTGTCACCTCGCCGAGGGCGCAGCAGGGTTTGATGTTGGTTTCGGCGACAATTTGCCGCACGGTTTCGAGAATGCGTTCAAACTCTCCCGATTTGGGACTGTTATATTTCGGCCCCCTGCCTTGAGACACCAAGCAAAACCGCCGCGCTCCGGCTGCTTCGGCTGCTTTGGCTTGCGCTAGAATCTCTTCGGAGGATTTCAGGCCGTATACGGGGGAATCTTTGCCGGGATGGTGAGAGGATTGAGAGCAGAAGCTGCAATTTTCCGAGCAATTGCCAGATTTGACGTTGATGATGCTGCACAAATCCACCGTGTTGCCGCAGCAAGCGGCGCGCACTCGGTCCGCCGCTTCGCACAGCAGCAAGATATTTTCCTCGCCTTCGATACGGGTGAGGGCGATCGCTTCTTCTCGACTGAGGCGATCGCCTGCAATAATTGCCGCTGCTAACTGGTCGAGCCACGCTCGCAGTTGCTCTCCTGTCCCGTCAACTGGCGGAGCCCCGCGCCCTGAGAAATCGTCTTGCGACGGATTGGGGGAAGTTGATATCGGTGCTTGAACCACTTTCGGCCTTTTGTTTGCGTGATTGAATTGTAAGAATTTTATCATTTGGCTCGATCGCGGGTTCCCCGTCCTGCAGCCCTTGATTTTCTTAGGTTCGGGCCGCCAAAAGGGCGATCGCGCTTGAAGGACTCTTAATCAGCCCTTAACGACTGCTTAACTTTTTACTCGGTATGATTGGGATGTATCTCAATGTTCCAATAGAAATCAGTTCCACTAGCAGGCAATATCAGGCAAGCAGTGGAAGTTTTGACTGCCCAGAGGTGGGAGTCGGTCTGACGACCTCTATGAAGTTTTTATTTTCTTTATACTACTTCATCCTGCCTAGCACGCCGCACGCGATCGAGAATTCCCTATTTCAGGCAATCGTTGGAGCTGGCGAGAAGGCAGTAATTTTACCCGCTGGCCAGCCCTGGCCTGGATGGCCAAAAGACGGCGGGCGCGGGGAGAAGGAACAAGGGGGTTGCGCGTAACACATCAAAGCGATCGAAAAATGCAAAGTATGATACAATAATGTTTAGCTAGTGCTTGCAGACAGGTAACAAAACCCTTGTCCGGCAGAACTTAGCTAAGTCGAACGCACAAAAAACGTCAGTTGTCAAAAAGCGCGAATGCGATCGGCTTTACAGGTCCACTTGATAAAGCAGGACTGCAGGTAGGTGGCAACTGCTAGCAGTTCCAGCAGGTTGTAAGCGACGCTGGAATCTTCCCCGCGATCTTGACTCCCCGCTCTCAACGGCGAGCGGGTAGATGGGAAGGTCAACTGAAAGGCAATTAACAAATCTTTTATGGCCTCTAATTCTCATACTGCCAAGCAAACCGAAACCGTCTTGCGGACGGAAAACCTGTCTGTCTACTACGGCAACTTCCTCGCACTGCGGGATGTTTCTTTAGACATTCCCAAGAATCGGATTACGGCATTTATCGGGCCGTCAGGCTGCGGGAAAAGTACGCTGCTGCGGTGCTACAACCGCCTCAACGACCTGATTAAAACTTTTCGCGCCAAAGGAAAAATCTCCTACTACGGCAACGATCTCTATGCCTCTCAAATCGATCCCGTCGAAGTGCGGCGGCGAATTGGCATGGTGTTTCAGAAACCGAACCCCTTCCCCAAATCCATTTACGATAACATCGCCTTTGGCCCTCGGATTAACGGCTATAGGGGAGATATGGACGAGTTGGTCGAGCGAAGTCTCAAGCAAGCCGCCCTCTGGGACGAGGTAAAAGACAAACTGCGGCAAAGCGGCTTAGCCCTATCGGGGGGACAGCAACAGCGGCTCTGCATTGCCCGGGCACTCGCCGTTCAGCCAGACGTGATTTTAATGGACGAACCCTGCTCTGCCCTCGATCCGATCTCCACGTTGCGGATCGAAGAGGTACTCCACGAACTCAAGGAGCAGTACACCCTGGTCATCGTCACCCACAACATGCAGCAAGCCTCGCGCGTTTCGGACATGACGGCGTTTTTCAACGTCGAGCCGACGGAGACGGGAGGGCGAATCGGCTATCTAGTCGAGTACGACGAGACGCAAGTGATTTTTCACAATCCCTCTAAAGAATCCACCCAGGAATATGTCAGCGGGCGGTTTGGATAAAGTCAGGAGTCAGGAGTCAGGAGTCAGGAGTCAGGAGTCAGGAGTCAGGATTGAGTAGCAAATCGCGTTAAATATCCGTTTCTTATCCGTGCTTGAATCCGTGTCGCGATCGCACTCCAGCGCTCCCTTGAAAACTGACGTGCGGCACCCCGAGTAATGAAATGAGTCGGGATGCCGCACGTCGGTTTATATTTTTTATGAGAGCTTAAGTGAGGGACTGTTAGGCGGCTTTTTTGAGCAGGTGCTTGTACAGGTTGTCTTTGACCATATTTTGCCGCAGCACTTCTAAGAGGTACTCCTGAGCTTGTTCTCGGCTCAAAGTTTTGACTTGATCGCGCAAAATTTGCAACTTAAATTGTTGCTCTAAAGTGAGTTGGGTAGGGATGTCCATAGTGTACTCCTCTGCTCAAATAGGGTGGGCCAACAGCAGGGACGCTTAAAGGCTGTGTTCGTCTCCTATTTGTAAATTATCGTAACGTTCGCTTGACAGTCTGTTAAAAATGTACATTTTGAGATTAATTTTGGCCACAAAACTTTAATAAAGCCTGGAAGCCTTATCATAAAAAGGTGGAAACCGCGAAAAACCGTTGTTTGAGAGGGGAAAGGCCAGTTAGATGGACGCAATGGAATTTTTTCAAAGGAGTGCGGGGCGGTGGCGATCGCAGCGAGCCACGCACCACCTAGCCTTCAGGAGAGCCGAGGTAGGCGATTCGGAAATTACGGTGCAAACCCTGGGGGCAGACGATCCGAAAGTGGCGGAAATCTGCGATCTGCATCAGGTAGAGCCCAGCAAAGCCGCTGGGGGAGCCTTCGTGCAGTGGCAGGGCTCGATGGCGTGGGATAAGGAAGACGAGAATCACTCCGGCTCCACCGTCTTCGCGATCGTGCCCGATCCCGACAATCCCAAACAGGGGCAGATGCTCAGAGAGCGGGGCTATGCGGAAATCGTGCCCGTCGCCGGTCGCTATCTGATCGACGAAGAAGGCGGACTGGTTTTGATTACGGAATATGAAACGATGAGTTCCGTGGAGCGCTTCTGGTTTGCCAACCCCAACCTGCGGATGAGAACCAGCACGGTGAAGCGGTTTGGCGGGTTCAGCACCGCCTCATTCTGTACCGAGAGCCGCATTGAGTCGGAGCTAGAATCTGCCAGCGCTGGAGATTCGCCCTCCAATCAAAACAAAGCCGATACCAAACCGTTTTACTCCGTTTTGGGATGGTAAGAGAGACTCGCTGCTCTGGAGAGGGGGGGAGTGGGGGAGTGGGAGAGTGGGAGAGCTGGAGAGTAGCAGAGTGGGAGAAAAGAAAAACTTCCTCGTTTCCCCCCATCGCCCCCTCGCCTGCTTCTACCGATCCCTTTATTCGCGGCTCGGACTACCTCAGAGCCGCGCGCCAGTTGGCTTTACAGCCGGGAACGATCGACGTGGCGGAGGATATCGGCTCGCGCATTCGCATTTGTACCTGGATTGGCAGCAACATCGACGCCATCAATGCGGAACTGCGAACCTGTCTGGAAGCCTGCCACAGTTGCTTTCATCCCCAAGAGCGCCGAGAAATGCAAATTCTGGCAGCGCCGCTGGCTGAGGGGCTGGGGGTAGACGGTTTCTGCAATATTTTGACCGAGCCTCGCGCGATCGTCATCGACGTGGGACGCATCTACCCGCAGGATTGGCTGAGCATTGTTGCCCACGAATACGCCCACGCCCATTTGGGCTTTCCGGGACACGATCGCCGCTTTTTCGCCGTGCTGGTTCACCTGTGTTTGGGCTTGGGACTCGAACCCCCGCAGGTGGACGAATTCAGCGAAGGCGATCGCGAAACCTGGCTGCGCAACTGGCCCCACTGCACCGCCAGACCCGATCCCTTGGCCTTTTGGCGCGGCCAAGCGTGACCCTTATGTCAAAAAATGTTACAGATTGTTGCATTTCTTTACAAAAATGAGATTTGCAGCGCCGCAATCCCCTACCCTGAGTGTTGGCTGGTTTAACGTCAGCGGTCAGCGGTCGCGGGTTGGGGGTCAAAAGCCCCCAGTTCCCAGTCTCCAGTCCCTGGTTCCGACTGCCGAGTCCCCAGTTATCTGTAAGCGACTTTGGGGAAAGGACTTTGGGCTGTGGACAACTGACAACTGACAAACAAAAATTTCACATTACGGAGATTGTGACGTGGCTATTCCTTTGCTAGAGTACGCTCCAAAGAGCCAAAACCAGCGCGTAGCTGGATATGAGAAAGCGGGTGAAGAAAAACCCCGGATTTACACCACCGAAAATGTCCTCTCGCCCGCCGAGGTAGACGAGTTGATCTGGGCTGCCTACCGCCAGATTTTCAGCGAGCACCAAATTCTCAAGAGCAACCGCCAAACCTTCTTGGAATCTCAGCTCAAATACGGGCAAATCACCGTGCGCGATTTCATTCGCGGGCTGGCTACCTCTGATGCTTTCCGGCGGTTGAATTACGAGCCCAACAGCAACTACCGCTTTGTCGAGCTGTGCGTGCAGCGCATCCTGGGGCGCGACGTTTACAGCGAGCGCGAAAAAATCGCGTGGTCGATCGTGCTGGCCACCAAAGGGCTGGAAGGCTTCGTCGATGCGTTGGTTACCAGCGAAGAGTACCTGAGCAACTTTGGCGACAACACGGTGCCGTATCAGTTGCGGCGGATTTTGCCGCAGCGGGCGAAAGGGGAAACGCCGTTTAACCTGAAAACCCCTCGCTACGGCGCATACCACCGCGCTCAGTTGGGCTTCCCGCAAATCATCTGGCAAAATCAGGTGCGCCGCTTTACCCCCCAAGAAAAGCAGGCAAAAGCTGGCGATCCGTCGCTGTATCTGGGTATGGCGCGGCAAGTGGCTGTCCCCACCAATACTCCGAGGGTTTCGACTCAGAACCTCAACTACGAAGCGCTGGTGCCCTATCGCCGTCGCTAATTTCCGTTTTCAGGCTTTGGCTGGCGATCGCTAACGCCATCAGCTAAAAGCTAGGGGCTGAAAACTAGAGGCTGGAGGCTAGAATTTTTTCTCAGTCCGCAGTCGCTAGTTTTTGGCCCCTATCTCGGTTTCGGGGGAGTGTGGAGTGAAAAGTGCTGAGTGCCTATTGCGTGGTGCTGAGTGAGGAGTAGGGGCTTTTCGCGAAAAGCCCGTACAGGAGTGAAGAGTGAGGAGTATGAGGCGAGAAAAGTGAGAAAAATTTGAGAGAGAAGCAAAACGTTAAAGTGAGAAATGCTGATTAAGTAATATACTAAGCTATGTCAAACTCAACACTCAGCACTCAGCACTCAACACTCAACACTCCACACTCCACACTCTAGTGCAGTCGCCGCCGCAAGATTTCTAGAAGCGTGTTGAAGGTGTCGGGAAGGGGGGCGATCGCTTCGATGACTTCGCCCGATACGGGATGCTGCAAGGTGAGACGCCATGCGTGCAGGGCTTGCCCGGGCAAGTTGACGCCCACAGATCGGTTGCTGCTGTAAGTCGGATCGCCGACAATGGGAAGCCCGATGTGGGCGCTGTGAACGCGGATTTGATGGGTGCGTCCGGTTTCGAGTTGGAAGTGCATTAAGGTGTAGTTGCCGAGCCGTTCTTTGACGCGCCAGTGCGTGACGGCGGGGCGTCCGCCTTTTTCTACAGGGACGACTGCCATTTTTTTGCGATCGCCGGGATGACGCCCGATGGGTGCATCGACGGTGCCGCTTTCGGTTTTGGGAGCGCCGCAGACGACGCCCAAATATTCCCGGCGGGCGGTTTTGGCTTTCAGTTGGGCTTGCAAGTGCTGGTGGGCTTGGTCGGTTTTGGCGATCGCGATCGCGCCGGTGGTGTCCTTATCCAGGCGGTGAACGATTCCCGGACGCTGCACGCCGCCAATCCCGGCGAGATTGGGACAGTGGGCGAGCAGGGCATTGACGAGAGTGCCTTCTTCGTGACCGGCGGCGGGATGGACGACTAAACCGGCGGGTTTGTTGAGGACGATCAGGTGTTCGTCTTCGTAAAGGATATCGAGGGGAATGTCTTCTGCTTGGAGTTGCAGGGGTTGGGCGGGGGGGATGGTAATTTGGACGCGATCGCCGGCTTGCACGGCGGCTTTTTTTGACGTGCAGATTTGTTCGTTGACTTTTACGTTGCCTTGTGATATGAGTTGCTGAAGGCGCGATCGGGAGAAGTCGCTGAGTTGGGTGGAGAGGTAGCGATCGAGCCTATCTCCTGTGTCTTGAACTTGTAGGGTAATTTCGCTCATGTCAAAGCGGTGGATAGGGCGAGAGGTGGAAAGCGATCGCGAGGCAAGAAACCGGCTTGCTTGACGCCGGTTTCTGCACGAGTTCTAGAGATAGCAGCCTAGACGAGATCGGGATCGATGCCCATTTCCCGCAGGCGCGCTTCCAGGGCTTGTCGCCGCTGCTGTTCTTGTTGCAGCATAGCTTCGGCTTGTTCGGCACGCAGGCGCTCTTGCTCTTTCGCTTGACCGAGTTCTACAAAGGTGAGAAAGCGATCGCCGTCGGGGCGATAAATCTGGAGTTCGCTTCCCGACAAGTCGAAGCGCACGCCCAGACGGGGGCTCACCCAGTTGGCGATTTCTTCAATCGGTTCGAGGCTCTCGCCAGAGCGCAGCCATCCGGTAAAGTCGGCATCATCCGGGTTGTAGACGTAATATTCTTCCACCCCATAGCGCTCGTAAAATCTCAATTTTTTCGCCATTTCCGAGAGACGGTTTCCAGGGGAGAGGATTTCAAACACCACTTGGGGAGCGATATCGTCTTCGCGCCATTGCTGGTAAGAACCCCGGCGACCTTTCGGTCTGCCAAAAACTACCATCGCGTCGGGGGCTTGCCTGGTTTTGTTATCTCCTTCCACAGGATACCACAAGAGGTCGCCTGCCACGAATACGTCGGCGATCGCGGCAAACAACAAGTCTAAGTTTTCTTTAATCGTGACAATCCATTTGAATTGTTCGGTGTTGTCTGCCATTGGCTGACCGTCGCGATCGGGGTAAATTATCTCTTCTCGGGTGGGAGATGGCTGTTGACTTAACATAGCTGGCTCTCCGCAGCGTTTGGCTGAGGGTATTTTAGCATTTTTTGGGGGTAATGTTTCGTAAAAAATTAGAGCGGCTTTTGTTACCTCATTGAGGATTTTTAGCAGTCGCGCCTGTCGGAAAAGGGCGATCGCTAGTGTTTCGTCTGAGAAATCAGCCATTGTCTTACTTATCGGG
Organism: uncultured bacterium; assembly: GCA_964405435.1. Classification (GTDB taxonomy): domain Bacteria; phylum Cyanobacteriota; class Cyanobacteriia; order Cyanobacteriales; family Oscillatoriaceae; genus DVEG01. The sequence continues at coordinate 53,659 of CAYOOD010000030.1, read as the reverse complement.
AAGTTTTGGAGAGTTGAGGCAGAGCCTCGATAGTTGCCTTCCCCGGCTGTAGGGGCAGCCCCCCGTGGCTGCCCTGGGAACGAGTCGTTTTAGGTTAGTTTTTTTGGATAGCCGATCGCCTTTGGATATTTAAATCGCTCAGAGCAATGCCGCGATTGTATTGAGCCGCTTGATAATCGGGCTGCAGTTCGATCGCTCTGTCGTAATCGGCGATCGCTTCTTCGTAGCGCCCTAAATTAGAAAGCGCCGCGCCGCGCCCATTCCATGCGAGGTGGAACGTCGGCTGCAATGCGATCGCTTTGTCGTAGTCTGCGATCGCTTCTTCGTGGCGTTCTAAATTCCCCAAAGCGGCGGCGCGCCCGTTCCACGCATAGGGATCGTCGGGTTGCAATTGAATGGCTTTGGTATAGTCGGCGACTGCCTGTTCGTAGCGTCCTAAATTTCTCTGCGCATTGCCGCGATTGCACCACGTTAAATGATCTTCGGGTTCGATTTCTAGGGCTTGGGTGTAGTCGGCGATCGCTTCTTTATACCGTCCTGAATTTTTCAGGGCAATCCCGCGCCCATTCCACGCATGGTGATATTTTGGCTGCAATTCTATTGATTTCGTGTAGCAGGCGATCGCCTCGCCGTAGCGCTTCAATTCGTCAAAGGCAATCCCGCGCCCGTACCAATCCTCGTGATTGTGCGGTTTAACCGCAATGGCTTGCTCGAAATCGACCCGCGCCTGCTGATTCTGATTCATGGCGCGATACGCCATCCCGCGCCGCGCCAACGTCAGCGGCGAGAGTGGTTTTTTGCTCAAAGCTCGCGTTAGATAGTCAGCCGATTCCGGATACCGCTCTAGACGATAGCAAACCAAACCCAACCCATAGAGCACCTGCGGGTTTTCCGGTTCCAGTGCGGCGCTCTGGTGAAATGTCTCCAATCCCGCCCGGTACTGTCCCCGATCGAGTTGCTCGTACCCCTGCTTTAGCAATGTGGCTAACCTGTCGTTCTGCGTCATCTGCTAAAAGTCCTATTCTCCTATTACCAGTTTGCCGCAGTGGCAGGAAAATCGACACGGGGACGTTAAAAGTAGCGATGTCGCGGGCTATTTTGCCGCGCCAATACTTGACAAAAAGCAAAAATTGTGATAAAAAAAGTAAATTTTTAGGGGAGAACGGCTGTTTTACTCGGGATGGGTGGCGGCTTCTAATTGCTGTTGCTTGCGCGCCTCAAATAATTTCTCCGCCTTTTGCATTCTATGAATGTATAAAGGGCTGCGCCGTTTTTCCGCTTCTATCATTGCCAGTAGTTCGTCTAATTTCGCCGTCACGGCATCCAGCATCAGGCAAGCTTCGCGCATCCGGGCGACATTGCGCGCTCTCGTCTCTGCATCGGGTATTTTCGATTCTTCAGTCATGGCAAATTCCAATTCCTTTTAGTTTCTCGGGTGCTTGCTTCTACGGCGTCGGCTGCTGCTTGTGCCTGTTCGATGGTTTGTTCTATAGCGGTTTTCTTTTCGAGTGAGGTCTGTCAGAAACCCGGCTTCTTCAAGAAGCCGGGTTTCTGGCCTGTACTTCATCGGACTGAAAACCGTTATAATAAGTTTACTATAGCAGCAGCAACCGTTGGCTGAAATTCAGTATTATCCCATATTTAATTCTAAAAAAATACGTTTTTTTTGGAGAAAGCGATCGCTCGTCTGGCTGTAAAAATGCGATCGCTCGCCAGTGCGATCGCGCGATAAAAGCCGCGCAGTGGTATAATGCCGCCTCGAAAGGCTCCTCTTTGCAGGAGCAACCCGCAGCATCGGGCACAGTTCGCGCCTGACTCGGGATTTCCGTCGCGCTGCCCAGCAGTTGTAGATATCTGGTAAATTGTGAAGCGTTCGCTCTCAAAGCGAATGGATTGCCGCTCTAGTCAACTGGAGATTTAGTACAATCCCTGTTTTGAAATGAAAAGGTGAGGATGAACTATGCACCGGTTTCGGTGTTTGGCGATCGCTCTGGCTAGTACAATCGGCATGTTAGCGGGCATGGAGTTCACGGGTACTCCCATCATCATTGCCCCGCCCGCCTCTTGCGCGCTGCTGCACGAGAAGTTACTCTCCGAGTCGTTCGCTACGGGCAGCGCCCCTGGAAATCGCCCGCCGGCTGCATTCAATCGCTGCGCCACTGGCGGGGATTTAGCTTTCTCCGGTGATGCTTTTCCATCCGAGATGCTCCTGCAGCCCTACGAGATGCTTTCGGCACAGTTGGAAATGTCGAAGGCAGGCGAAAAAAACGCTTTTATCCTTTACGGCGATACCAATCGAGACGGCGTGCTGGATGCAAAAGATTACTCAAAACGCAATCAGTGGGCTTGGAAAAAAGGCGCTCTGATACTCTTTAACAACGATGACGATGACGGCAATAAAAGCCCGGATTGGCAAGATGAAGTTATTAATGGCGATAAAGATATTGAAGATTTAGCACCGATCCGGTTGAGGGCGGGTGCGGATTTTGAAAAGGCTCAATTCGTGCTGGTGGCTGACGAAAAAGCCCGTCCTTATATCAATATTTTTCAGAAAACTAACGCGGGATGGGAATTGGCAAGCGCTGACGGAGGAAATGCGATCGCTCCCAGTCGCGACATTCTCCTAGGAGTGGAGGCGAAACAATTTGCCAATAAGGATTGGAACGGATTGCTGACGCTGAAGGCGATCGCACAGAGAGAGGGAAAAGTTATCGCCGAAGACGCGATTCAAATGCGCGTCAGCCCTTGGGTTGCCCTGCCGAATACTGCGCCGGTTGCGGAAATGTACGTCAGCGATCGCGGCAGCAGCAACAGCGAATTTATCTCCCAAATCAGAGCCGGTGTGGCACCGACTGGCGCGACAGTGCAGGTTGTGCCGGGAGGCACCACCTGGAAGCAAGACACGATGAAAATAGGTTACGTCCAGTTTCCCTATCAGTCGCGATTGCAAAACTTCAGCGTCGTTCTGGAAGGCAATCGCCGTCAGGGCATGGACACTTACGCGCGATCGCTCCTGGGCAGTGACTTTGGCTGGTTTGAAGTTGGCAAACCGCGCGAGTTAGATGCTTTCAATCAGTGGGCAGATGGGTACAGCAATTTACAAGTCACGCCTCCCCTCCCCGGCTCTCCCTTTGGTCGAGTTTATTACGGTAAAGCAGGCAGCATATCTTTTCATCCAGACGTGCTGGATTTTCTAAAAGCGCAAGAAATTCAAGGCACGCCCGTCGCGATCGATACGTCTTGGCTGATGATTCGCCACGCCGACGAGATTATTAGTTTTATTTCGACGCCTTCCGGCGAACCCCTGATGCTGGTTGTCAGCCCGGAAGCTGGTGTCAATCTCCTGAAAGAACTCTCTTCTAAAGGACATGGTAGCGCTCAACTCAATCGGGATTTGAAAGAGCAAACAACGGTAGAGGCAGCGCTGAATAACAAAAATTTGATAGAATACAATCTCAAATTGCAGCGCGATCGCGTCAATCCCATCATCTCCAAACTCAAACAAGAATTCAATCTAGCAGACGAGCAAATTATCCCGATTCCGGCGATGTTCGGGTACGGCGGGTATTCCTGGTGGCCGAATATGGTAAACTCAGTAGAAGTGAACGGGCGGCTGCTGGTGTCAAATCCTCGCGGCGCTCTCATCGACGGCAAAGATTACACCCAGCAGGCATTTCGCGATCGCGTCGCGCCTTCTGGACTGAAAGTTTATTTTCTCGACGATCGCTACTACCAAGAACTCAGAGGGAACACCCACTCTGCCACGAATGCGCGGCGCAAGGGAGCAGAAAAACCCTTTTGGAAGGCTCTCCCCGCTTGGCTGAGAAAGCGCTGAAACCTAACCCCCCAGCCCCCAACAACCTCTCCCTGGCCCTCTCCTAAAAGGAGAGGGAAGCGGAGCAGCTTTTTTTACGGGGAAGGGGGATAAAGAAATATACTCCTGTCGGGAGCATCCCGTTTTTGTAAAAACACCTTTTTTTAGAAGTGGGAGCGTCTCGCTCCCTATCAATCTAAGCGCGAACGTCTCGTTCGCACTCCAAAAATGGGATGCTCCCCTCCTGTCTGCTGTCTTCCCCCCCCCCTCCCCGCTTCGGAGAGGGGGGTTGGGGGGAGAGGTTTCTTCCTGTATCCCCAATTCTAGTGCTATCTTACAAAAAGCAACCTTACACAGCTCGCAGGCAATGGCACCGACGCTCTTGAACAATCGCTATCGCATTATCCGGGCACTGGGAGGTGGCGGGTTTGGCGAAACTTTTTTGGGAGAAGACACCTACATGCCTTCTTCTCGCCCCTGCGTTATCAAACAACTCAAACCCGTCAATAACAACCCTCAGATGTACCAGCTCGTTCTAGACCGGTTCCAGCGAGAAGCGGCTGTGTTGGAAGATGTCGGTGAGGGAAGCAACCAGATTCCCAAATTATATGCCTATTTTTCTGAGGGCGGACAGTTTTATTTAGTTCAGGAATGGATCGAGGGCGATACCCTGTCGCAGAAAGTGCAAGCGCAGGGAATGCTGAGCGATCGCGAAGTGCGCAATATTTTAACCAGCCTGCTGCCGGTGCTGGATTACATCCACAGCAAGCGCATTGTTCACCGAGATATCAAGCCAGACAATATCATCCTGCGCCAGCGCGATGGCGTGCCGGTACTGATCGATTTTGGCGCAGTCAAAGAAGCAATGGGGGCGATGCTCAATACCCAGGGCAATCCTACTAACTCAATTGTCGTAGGCACCCCCGGCTTTATGCCGCCGGAACAGGCAGCAGGGCGACCGGTATTTTCCAGCGATTTGTACAGTTTGGGAATGACGGCGATTTACCTGCTGACTGGCAAGCTGCCGCAGCAATTAGACGTAGATCCCCGCACGGGCGAAATCGTTTGGCAGCAGCACGCTGGCAATGCGAATCCGCAGTTAATAGCCGTACTCGATAGAGCAATTCAGTCTCACCCGCGCGATCGCTACCAGACGGCGCGAGAAATGCTCGCTGCTTTGCAATCGCAAGCTGTACCGCAAGCTGTAGGGGTTGCAACGCCGAATATTTCCAATATGGAAACCGTCGCCGTTTCCCCCGGCGGTGGCGGAGCGCCTGTCGCAACTCCTCCGCCCAGGCGGATCAATATGAGAAATTGGCAGATGCCTGCTCTGATTGGCGGTTTGATTGGTGCGACAGTGCTGGCAATTGCGGTGATTGCGACTCGTCCGAAATCGCCGCCAGTTCCGACTGCGACAAGCACGAATCAACCGGATGAAGCGCGATCGCCAATTCCCGTACCGACTGCCAGTGAAACGCGAGAGCCAGCGCCAATCCCTGCGCCGAAAACGCCAGAGCGATCGCAGCCGACTTCTGCTCCTATTTCTGCTGCACCGGAGCGAATTCGTTTCAATTCGGGCGAAACCGGCACGACGCTCAGCGGCAGCGTGCAACCGAATCAAAGCAAGCGCTATTTGATTAGGAGCATGAAAGGGCAGGAGTTTACGGTTGTGGTGTTGCAAGGCAACGTGAATGTTGCCGTCACCGCTCCCGATGGGCAGACACTTGGAGAGGCGATCGCAGGGAACGGGCAATGGCAAGGTTCTCTGCCGAGAACGGGCGATTATACGGTAGAAATTTCCTCGCCCACGGGTTCAAACTATCGGGTGAATGTTGAGGTGGTGTATCCGAATGCAACAGGCGGAACAGAGGAGCGATCGCCCGCTGCCTCACCCACACCTCAAGGCTCTCCAGACGACGCCGTGCGGAATTACTACTCAAATCTCATTAATAACCGTCAGTACGAGACAGGGTGGAACATGCTCTCTCGCCGCTACCAAAGAAATCACTCTGACGACAGTTATGCGTCTTATATAAACTGGTGGGAACAGGTCGATCGCGTAGACGTGCGGCAAGTGAAATTGGTAGAACCCGGAACTGAATCAGCAGTTGTCGATGTGCGGCTGGCATACATTATGAAAGACGGACGAGTTAGCCCCGAGTCTAAGCGTTTCTGGCTGGTTTGGGATGCTGGAAAAGGGAGCTGGGTAATTGACGATCAAAATAGATAAAGGCGACTCAGGTTGCAAGGACTTTCGCCTCCCTTAAGTGGGGCAATTTTGTTTTTCAGAGGCGATCGCGTTGCAGAATAGCAAGAAAACGGAGAAAATTTCACAATAAAAGCTTGACAAATTCAGGATATTGTGTATCGCCGATTGAAACGAGAGGGGTAGCGATCGCATTAGATTCGCTATACTCGGTCTAAACTTCACCAACTGCCATGCTCAAAACTCTGCGCTTGACTGCCGCACTCCCCCTCCTCCTGCTCGCCCTTATCGCTGGATGTTCTAATTCTGACTTGCCCAAAGCCACCTCTGTCTCTACTCAGTCGGATTCGGCACTGCCATCCGGCAACAAGCCAGAGAAGGCAGAAGAACTCGACGCGCCGGAAACCAGCAAAACTGCTGTCAAGCAGGTTGTGGCTTTGTCGCCCGACAACCCCGATCCGGGTATTACCGCCGAGGTCGATCGCTATGTCAGCGATTTGGCTGCTCAAGGCTTTGCCAAAGAAGAACAAGGGGTGTGGATTCAAACGGATGACGCGCTGTTGGCAAATCACCGAGGCACCGTTCCCCTGCCCGCCGCTTCCGTCACGAAGGCAGCAACGACGCTGGCGGCTTTGCAAAAATACGGTCCCGACTACCAATTTGTCACCCAAATCGGAGCAACTGGTGCGATCGAAAACGGCGTGTTAAAGGGCGATTTGGTGATAGAAGGCGGGGAAGATCCGTTTTTTGTCTGGGAAGAAGCGATCGCCCTGGGCAACACCTTAAATAAAATGGGCATCAAGCGCGTCGCCGGCAATCTCGTCATTGCGGGCAAGTTTTACATGAACTATGAATCCAGCCCGCAAAAGTCAGGTGCCCTACTTCAAGAAGGGTTAAACGGTCAAATTTGGCCGGCAGAAGCCGAAGCCCAGTTTCAAACGCTGCCACCCGGCACGCCGCGCCCAGAAGTGGCGATCGAGGGTTCGGTAAAAGTTTTGCCTGCCGCTGCCGCCAATGTCAAACCTCTGGTGCGCCACCTGTCTTTTCCCCTCTTCACGTTGCTGAAAAAAATGAACATGTACAGCAACAACATGATGGCTGATATGTTTGCCGATTCAGTTGGCGGAGCCGAAGTTGTGGCGCTCAAAGCGGCTCAGGCTGCAGGGGTGTCGCCGGGAGAAATTCAACTCATTAATGGTTCGGGTTTGGGCGAAGAAAATAAAATTTCGCCTCGGGCTGCTGTTGGAATATTTCAAGCGATCGAGCAATATCTAAAACCTCATAACATGACGGTGGCGGACGTGTTTGCGATCGCGGGCAAAGACTTAGGCGTTTTGCAAGTTCGCAAGCTCCCCACTTTCCTCGTCACCAAAACCGGAACCCTCAATAACGTCAGTTCCTTGGCGGGAGCCCTGCCGACTCAGAAATTCGGTTCTGTCTGGGTGGCGATTATGAATGTCGGCTTCAATCAAGAGGGATTTCGCGCTCAGCAAGAAGAACTGCTCAACAGCCTGTTAAACAAGTGGGGAGCAGTCGCTTCTCCGCCCGCCGAGCTATCACCCACCCGCGATAAGACGAGTAAAATCTCCAGTAATGAGATTCTACAGTAGACTGTCAGCCGGCAGGCATCCATAAACGGAAAGTTTGCAGTAGGGCAGCACGACCCTACTGCAAAAATCAGCGCGCGAAGCCCTTTTGGCGAATATCAGAAAATTGCCTCAAACAACAGGAACCTAACGTCCTCCGCAGGCATCTGAAAAGAACAGATACCGGGTAATGAGAGTGGGGAAAATTAATGGCACGGTAAAACTACCAAAAGCTTTATAGCCTCGGCATTTAAGTTGAGCAATTAATTAATAGAGAACGCTTATCACCTCATACAGCAATTTTTTTAAGCGGTAGTGTTTGGCACTCCATAGGACGATTCATCTCAGCGATTGGCAAAAACAAAGTTTCCCAAATCTCCTCTCGCACCCGAGGAGTTACTGTCAAATCGCTGTGGAGAAAATCGATTAAGAATTGGCTGGCTTCGCAGTAGCGCTGCAACAGTTGACGTTGCAAGTCGCTAAACTGCCAATTGCGTCCGATGTCGCGATGCTCGACGATCGCGGCTCGGAGCGCCTCCACCCAGGTTTGACCCCAGGCATTCCACCAATTTTGCAAGTTGTCTCCGGAGCGAACGGCATCGAGCAGTTGTACTTGCAGCGGTTGCAGCGCTCGTTTCAAATCCGGATCGCAGGCGAGGAGGCGATCGCCCGGAAAAGCCAAACCCAGCGCCAGAATCTGTTCCGCACTCGGATCGCTCCCGGTACTCGCGCTGCGGGCGAGAAGGCGACTGAGCGCCAAATCCAAGCTCTGCTGCGGAGCGAGATTCCTGGTTAAGATCAACTCTGCAAAGGCGGGAAGCATCAAATGCCGATCCAAGCCCAAATCACCCTTGAGTTCCAAAGTCAGGTAAAAGGCGCGAACTGCCGCCTTTTTGCCAGAATGCCGCACGGAAACAGACTTGCGATTCACCCAAGCGAGGAACTGCTGCAACTGCTCGTCAGCAGCGGCGATCGCGTCTGCTTGTCGCTTCATCAACCGCAACAGCTCGTCTGCATTGCCGAGCATTCCAGCCGTCAGCCCAAATACCTCGTGCCAGCCCGGATCGCTCAAGTGGCTCGCCAGCTCATTCAGGTTTTCCTCTAATGCCTGCGGCTCTGGATTGAACGCATACTTTCTCGCGGTCAAATACTCTTGAAACGTCAGGTGCGAGAAAGAGTAAATCCCCCGCGCCCGCTCTACTAGCAGTCCGTGCTGCACCTCGATCGATTTCAACACCGCCTCGCTCTCCACCTGCAAAACCTCCGGATCGGCACTCGTACCGGTTCGCGATCGCAGGTATTCCTCGATCTGCTGCTGTAGGGTGCTTTGCTCGATAAAATAACGTCCATTTTCAAAGTTCTTGGCGGCAATCTGGGCGAGCAATTTCAGCTTGTGAGGCAGCGATAACTCTCCATACATTTCATCCCGTTGAATTCCCCTCGCTTTATCCCAGCGCACGAGCAAAATATCCAATCCTTGCTTGTAGAGTTCGGTTCTTTTTGTTGGGAAATTCGCTTTCGTCTGAAAAACCAAGCAAGTTAAGTGCAGCAGGAGGGGCGTCACGGCTAGTTCTCGAATCGAGCGGTTTTCCGGCAGCCTGAGCTTTTCTAAAAATTGCGAGGCTTTTGCCAATCCCTCCGATCGAGAATGGCTGCACGCGGCTGCAAACCACTTGCCTACAAATGCTTCGATTTGAATTTTATTAAAATCTGCTAATTGGAGATCAGTAAATCCTTCAAATCGACACTGATTAGCAGCAATCCGAGACGTCAAGATTAAATTATTTTTATAAAAATTTTCAGAAAAGCAACCGATACTCTTGAGAATCTTACCGCTTTCTTTATCTCGAACTTCATCTAAACCATCTAGCAAAATTAAAAGCTTGCCTCCTTCAATTAGCCTTTTAACCTTTTCGCTAGTAATTTGACTGTTGTTGAGTTCACCCTCGATCCAATGAAAGAGGCTAAAATCGCCGCTTTCTCTCGCCTGCTCTGCAAAGTTCTTCAGCTTGATAAAGATCGGCAGTCGGTCGGGGTGCAGCGCTCCTTGAGAACATTGCAGGGCAACATGTTGCAAAAAAGTTGTTTTTCCCGATCCGGGCTTGCCGAATATCATTAACTTGGGGTAAGTGATGACAGCTTCCAAGGCGGGGATATTTTCCTGCCCATCGAGTTCCGATTTCACGCGATCGAACGGGTCTAAATTCAAATCTTGCAAGTCAGAGATATCCAACCACCGTTCCCCGACAATCCCGTCCAAAATGTTGACATTAATGTAAATATCCTCTAGATTAATGGGTCGGGGAATATCCAACAGCCGCATAGTGCCGCACTGAACTTGAATTTTGGCGGAATGCTGCGATCGCGCGGCTTTGAGTAAATCTTCAATGTCCGAAAGACTTTCTTTCTCGCCTGCTTTGCTTTTTAGCAGATCTTCGCCGGGAACCTCAGCAATCTCTTGCCACTCCAAACCCAGTTGGAAGCAAATTTCTATAAAAATGTGGCGATCGACCGGTTTGCCGGTAAAGAATTTCCAAATCGGCTGGCGCGTTTCGACTCCCACCACTCCGGCTAGATATTCTTGCGTCCAAGCTTTGCGCTTGAAAGCCTTTCGGGCTTTTGCCCTGCCTGTTTCAGATGCCTGTAGAGAACGTTTGCCCATAATATATAATTCCTCCGGTCTAGTTTCTCGCAGCCCCGCACTGCCGTTGCTTTCACAGGTGTTTTTTCCGGTTCCATCACCCATCTAACCGAAGTGGCTTCGTTGCTGGGTGAGCGCGCGGTGCTGAATAAACCAAGAACTGCAACCCCGAACCGAGAAACAGTTAAAACAATTGAACACGAGGTATGATGTTGCCTGCTGCCAATATGCCAATCTCAATACCGCACGCACTTCTCCCTATCAGACTGCCCTGAAAAGCCTGCCCTTTTTAGCCATCAGTCTCAGCCGTTGGAAAAAGTAGGAATAGCAGGATGTTGGACTTGGCAATCTACCAAAAGCCAAAATCGGCGATCGCTTCAGCGTTTTTTCTGTGCAGGAACACCAGGGGGCATTTTCCAGTCGCGACTTCAGAAGCCCCGCAGGAAACGCCTCGCTCTCGGCAGGACACCCGCAAGCAACTGGACATATACGAGAATTACCTTGCTCTCTCGCTTCATGCCCCCCTGTACAGAGCCAATCAGACAAGCCCCAAAATCGGCTTGGCTTGACGCGGCTATTGAAAAAACATGCAAATCATACAACTCATACAAAAGTCAACCATTTGCGCAGACGCGATCGCAAACATGCGGCGTGTAACTTTAAATAGTAGGTACAAAAAACTTGCCAGCCAACCCAAGCGAACATCTGACAGTTTGCAAGCTTTTCCCAAAAATTGGAAAGCGACGGTCTGACTATCGATTAATTTTTTTGTTGCAAGCTATATAAAAAGACGGAGTGACATTAAACGGCTAATGTCTCCGCCATGTTTTTTTCAACCGGGCGAATCTAAGACAGTATTAGCCGATTGTTTTGTCAGGTTACTTCTCGTTATATTTCAGAAGTTTGGAGGACAGCTACAATCGGCTATTATAAATATCAAAAAACCTCGATTTTGCCTCACATGATTGCTCCTAAACGATGCCTAAAATTGGGTATTTTTTAGCAAAAAGCAGGGCGATCTAACCTGCATTGATTGCCGGGGAAACCCCCGACATTTTTCAAAAAGGATACAGCGAAAATTCAACGGCACTTCCGTAGGTTCCGCGTTTCAAGCGGGCAATTAACACTGCGGAAAATAACGCTAAACAAATTACCTCGCTCTATCCCGGACTTGTACCCATTCAATTCAACTGCAAATTAACCGACTATACCAGGACAGAAAAAATGGCTTCTAGAAGTTTTACCCTCGATGAATTTACCGGCTCGGATGCCCAAGTCCAAGTCACCCTGACCGATGTTGGCACGGATACCGTTGAGGTAAAAATAGAGGTAGTTTCAGGCTACATAGCTGATACAGTGGGATTCTTTGCCGATTTTGATGGCCTTACTGTCAACAACAATTTTACGATTACTCCTGTAGACGCCAGCCCTGGCCCTGCATTAATTGTCGATGGGACGAAAGGAAGGGGAAAGCTATATTTGGATGATTCGGGCTCGACGACTGATAGCAGTGAAGATGTTGACAATAATGTCAATCTCAACGGCGGCGGAGATCAGCGGGAATTCGATCTCGCCGTGCAAATTGGTCAAGGAGGTATCGGACAGGGAGATGATTACCGATCGGTTACGTTCAACCTGACAGCCACAGGTTTAGATGTCAGTGATTTTAGTAAGATTGGCGTGCGCTTGCAGTCTGTCGGCGAGGATCGAGAAGGTAGCAGCAAACTCGAACTGGAGATACCGCCAGAACCGCAACCAGCCCAGTTGGGAGATTTTGTGTGGAAAGACTTGAACGAAAATGGCATTCAAGATAGTGGCGAACCGGGTGTGGCTGGCGTGAGTGTCACTTTGCTCGATGGGGCTAATGCGGTTGTGGACACAACTACCACCGATGCTGCGGGCGAATATTTGTTTGACAACCTCACTCCGGGCAATTACAAGGTGAGTTTTAGCGCCCCCACAGGCTTTGACTTTACTTCAGCCAATCAGGGGGGCAATGATGCGGTTGATTCGGATGCCGATCCGCTGACTGGCATGACTCAGGTGGTGACTCTGGCTGCTGGTGAAAGTAACCTCACCTTGGATGCGGGTTTGGTGGAGACGGAATCGCCCTGCGGTTGCGGTTCTTACCCAGACGATCTGGTCAACATTGCCAATACCAATCTCACTTTCATTGAGTATGTCGAGATTATCAAGAATTTCTACGTTGAATCTTCGGTTGAAGGGATTTCAGCATTAGCGGAGGCGGATGCGAGTGCTTATGGGAATGACGTATTTGCTGAAGCTTTGAGTTTTGTTTTCACCTCTGAGGGATTCGCGTCAGCTAGCGCCACTTCTACATCTATAACCCTGTGATTAATCACAGATATTGAATGAGAAAAGTGTCTAAAAGAGGGGTTTGGACTCCTATTTAGACACTTTTCAAGTTTGAGGGTCGAAGGTTGCGATCGCTGTCTTATCCAAATTATTTTTTTATAAAATTGGACTTGAAAAAGCCCCAATTTCAGCCAAGCGTTCCGATCGCGAGCGCTCGCTTGCCTTCCCAAACGGAAAAAAATACGCTATAATAAACCGTTTTTATCTGAAAATGCGATCGCCCAGCAGCAACAGCCTCAGAGAACGGGAGAGTCGATCGCGACAAAGGCAACAGCGACATCAACAGGGGCCTCGCGGGTGGTGCAATCTTTTGCCGAAGTGGGATAAACTCGTGCAAGCACATTATTAAAATTCCCCACATTCTGCCCGCTCCAGCTATCTAGTCCGATAAACTGCTCTCGGTAACCTTGTAATTGCTAAAAACCGCAGAAGTTGAGGCGAGTTATGGACGCAGCAGCACTTTGGCAACGCTATCAGGACTGGCTGTACTATCACGACGGGCTGGGATTTTACGTCGATGTCAGCCGGATGCGATTTGACGACGCCTTTGTAGAATCCCTAAAACCCAAGTTTGAAAAGGCTTTCAAAGATATGGCCGCTTTGGAAAGCGGCGCGATCGCCAACCCCGACGAAAACCGCATGGTTGGCCACTACTGGCTGCGCGCCCCCGATTTGGCACCCACCCCGGAACTGAAACGAGAAATCGTCGAAACCCTCGCGCAAATCGAAACCTTTGCCGAAAAAATCCACAGCGGAGCCATCCACCCGCCGAACGCCTCCAAATTTACCGACATTCTTTCAATTGGCATCGGCGGTTCCGCCCTGGGGCCCCAATTCGTCGCCGAAGCCCTGGCCCCGGATTATCCGTGGATGGCCATTCACTTCATCGACAACAGCGACCCCGCCGGCATCGACAGAATTCTCCTGCAGTTGCAAGACCGGCTCGCAACCACCCTGGTTATCGTCATCTCCAAATCTGGCGGCACTCCCGAAACCCGCAACGGCATGATCGAGGTTCAGAAAGCCTTTGAATCCCAAAACCTGGTTTTTGCCAAATACGCCGTCGCCATCACCGGGCACGACAGCAATTTGGAAAAAGTGGCCAAATCCGAGGGCTGGGTGGCCACCTTCCCGATGCACGACTGGGTAGGAGGGCGTACCTCCGAACTGTCGGCAGTCGGGTTGCTGCCTGCTGCTTTGCAGGGGATTGCGATTCGCGAAATGCTGGCTGGGGCAAAAGAAATGGATGAGGCAACCCGCAAGCCCCAGATTAAAGGCAATCCTGCTGCCCTGCTGGCGCTGTCGTGGTACTATGCCGGCAACGGACGCGGCGAAAAAGACATGGTGGTGCTGCCCTACAAAGACAGTTTGCTGCTGTTCAGCCGCTACCTGCAGCAGTTGGTGATGGAATCCCTCGGCAAAGAAAAAGACCTCGACGGCAATATCGTTCACCAAGGAATTGCCGTTTACGGCAACAAAGGCTCTACGGATCAGCACGCCTACGTTCAGCAGTTGCGCGAAGGGGTGCCCAATTTCTTCGCGACTTTGATAGAAGTTTTAGAAGACCGAACCGGCCCTTCGCCAGAAATTGACCCGGGCGTGACGTCGGGAGATTATTTGTCGGGTTTCCTGCAGGGAACTCGACAGGCGCTTTACGAGAACCACCGCGATTCGATTACGGTGACCGTTCCTCAAGTCAATCCCCGAACGGTGGGGGCTTTGATTGCCCTCTACGAGCGCGCTGTGGGGCTTTATGGCTTTTTGGTGAATATCAACTCCTATCACCAGCCTGGAGTAGAAGCGGGTAAAAAGGCAGCGGCGGCGATTTTGGATTTGCAAAAACGGGTGGTGCAAGTTCTGGAAGCTGAAAAAGCTCCTCTCTCCCTGGAAGCGCTAGCGGAAAAAGTCGGGGCGATCGATCGCGTCGAGGCGATTTACAAAATCGTCCGTCACCTCTACGCCAATCAACGGGACATTGTTTTAGAGGGAAATCTGGGAGAGCCTGCGAGTTTGAAAGTGTCTGCTTCCTAGGGTAACATTTGGCACCCTCTAGAGATGGGAGCGTCCGTATTTTGCATCTCTCGCGGAGGGCGAAGCATTCGGATTATAAATTTTCGGTTTTGGCTGATAAACGATTCGCCTGAATGCTTCGCCCCTATACAAATTGCATTTTCCCGTAGAGACGCGGCGATCGCGTCTCTACATGGCGTTATACTACTTCTTTGAGGCGATCGCTCACAATGTGCTGCAAGAGTCCGTCGCAAGCATCCATGAGCAGGTCGATGACGTAGTTAAATCCCTCGGGGCCGCCATAATAGGGATCGGGCACTTCTCTATCTTTATGTGCGGTGCAGAAATCGCACATCATTCTCACTTTGTGTTTATATTTTCCGTCGCGATCGAGGGAAAGGATATCGCGGTAGTTTTCCCGATCCATTGCCAGAATCAGGTCGAATTTTTCAAAGTCCAATTTGTGAAATTGGCGGGCTTTTCCGACGAAATTCATTCCCCGCGCTTTGGCAGCGGCACTCATGCGAGAATCGGGGGGAGCGCCGATGTGGTAGCCGCCAGTGCCGGCAGAGTCGCAGGTGATGCGATCGCTGAGGTTGGCTTCTGCGATCAGGTGGTTCATAATATTCTCTGCCGCAGGCGATCGACAGATATTGCCGAGACAGACAAAAAGCAGTTTGTAGGGCATGGGCAAATCAGCGCTTGATGGGTTAAAGATATTTTTATATCATCTCATATCGCTCACCGGCAAAACTCTCAAGCATCTCTATTCCTGCTTGACGCGATCGGGGACGCCCACCGCCGACAAACCGGCGATCGCTCTTAAATTTTGCGATCGAATCAGCTCGATAAAATTCAAGCTGGAACGCCTTTCTATCGGGGCGATCGCTTCAATGGCTGCCAACAGGTGCCCCGCCGCTTCCGCTTCGCTATAGCCGCGCCGCAGGGCTACTCGGATTGCCGCTTCGTCGGCGGCGATTTCCGCTTGAGAGCTGCGGTAACTGCGCCAGAGTTGACGGGCAGCGATCGCGCTGAGTCCGCCCGCAACCACCACCCCCACCGCATCTCCCTGCAGCAATTCCACAAAACCGCCCAACGCGCCAGAAACCGCCAATCCCTGATACAAATCCGGCTTAAACCAGCGGATGGCGACCGTCCAACTGACCGAGCGCAGCAATAGCAAATCTCGCTGCGGCTTCGTTAACTGCCGCCACAAGTCAAAATTGATGAAAATCGGTCGTTCCCGATTCCAGGGCAGGGGAAAAGGAACATCAATAACCTTCGGCTGCTGCGGTTTGCTGACGATTTTTGCCATCATCCGCCCGGAAGCCGGCATTAAGTCTAACAGGCGTTGAATTTCAGTAGTAGGCTCCATACAGAGAGAAAAGTGCTGAGTGCTGAGTGCTGAGTGGGGGAGAGAGAGGAAGTGTTCAGTGTTGAGTCAGGAGTGTGGAGTGCGGGAGATTGCTGAGTGCTGAGTTTTGAGGAATGAGTTTTGAGGAATAAGTGCAAAAAAATTTAATTTTTGATTTGTCACTTATCACTTTTTTACTTCTCACTCACAATCTCTCACTTCTCACTCAGCACTTCAGCCGAAGCATCAAGCACTTCTAACGAGTTGGTTTCGGTGCGGGTTGAGTGGGAGAAGCCGTTGCTGCGGGGGTGGGTTGCGGCGACGGGCTAGCTGTCGGCGGGGCGGGCGGCGCGGGAACGGGTGCGGGGGCAGTTACGGGGGCGGCGGGTGCCTTCTCGCCGAGAATGCTGGGGCTGCCGTTGTCAAAGACTCCCGCGACGCAAGCAATCATCAGCGTGGCTAGGGTGCCGACGAATAAGGCTTTCCAGCCCAATTCTGAGATATCTTTGCGCCGGGAGGGAATCAGCCCGATTGTGCCGCCGACGAAGATGCCCACAGACGCTAGGTGCGCAAATCCAGACAGGGCATAGCTGACGATAATCACGGTGCGATCGCTCACCAGCCCTGCTTTTGCGGCTTCTGCCAGGGCTTGATACGGGGGGATGGCAGTCTCGAGGAGGCGGCGACCGATAATCACCGAGGCTTGCCAGGAATCTTCGAGGGGAACGCCCGTTAGCAGCGTCACGGGGTAAAATAACACCCCTTGAATATTGGCCAAGTTTACATAGTCCTTAAAAATGTAACCAATTCCTGGCAAAGTCCCCAGCCAGCCAAAGAATTGATTAATGAGAGAAACCATGCCCAGAATTATGATCAGCACTGCAGCGATCGAAACGGCCATTTTCACCCCTTCTAATGCCCCGACAATCGCAGCATCTAAAGGACTCACCCGCTGGATGGGTTCTCCGGCGACGGTTTCTAGTTTTTCGCCTGCTAGGTCTTCTTTTAACTTTTCGCCTTCCAAGTCCGTTCCCGTATAATCTTTGAGTTCTTTTGAAGTTTTCTCTTCCAGGCTAATGCCGCCGGCTGTTAGGGGAATTTCGGTTTCCGGCACCAATATTTTCGACAAGACAAAACAAGCCGGAATGGCGATAATAGAAGCCGAAACCAAGTGTCCCAAAATATTTGGAAAAACGGGCCTGAGAAAGCTGACATAGATGGCGAGGGTGGACGACGCCGCCGTGCCAAAACAGCAGGCGAGAATCGCGCAAAGCTCGCTGCGCGTCATTTTGGGGAGGTAGGGTTTGACGACGATCGCGGCTTCGATGCCGACAAAAATATTGGAGGCTCCGCTTAAAGCTTCTGCTCCGCTCAAACCCATGACTCTATAAAAAACAGCGGCAAAGATTTCGGTGATTTTTTGAATGACGCCGATGTTTTCGAGCAATGCCATGAAACCGGAAAAGAAAATCACCGTGGGCAGAGCGCGGAAGGCAAAGATATAACCGAGGGGAGGATCGCTGCCGTAGACTCTGGGAACGATCTGAGCGCCGAAAACGAAGCGCGCCCCGGTTTCTGCTGCGGCAAAAACGCTGTCTAGCAAGCTGCTAAACCACTGCAGGGCTTCTCTCGTGACGGGCACCTGAAAGACGAGCGCTCCGAGAATGAGTTGCAAGGCAATGCCGGATATCATCACCCGCCAGGGGATGATGCGGCGATTTTCGGAAAACAGCCAGGCGATCGCGCACAAGCCAAAGATACCGAGAAACGAGATGATGTTGTAGATCCAAGTAGGCATGAGCTAAATCCTCGCGCTTGTTGACGGCGGCAAAGCCCGTGCGGTTGCAGGTGCCGCACGGCACTGGTTTCGTCCAGTCCGTGATGGAATTGGCTTGATGCACCAGTCAGTTGAGGAGACTTGAAGACAATAAGACAATACCCAAAAATGACGCGCTCCAATGCGACCGGAGTTCTAAAATAGTCACAGAACAGAATTATTTTGCCAAATCTTAAGATTTATATACATTCGGCTCAGCCGTACCAGACGCTCCCAACCCGAAACCGCCGACTGCCGGCAATTGCTTCTAGGAATTTTGACGCATGGACGCTTTCGATCTAGTACCGCCCGAGTGGACGAGTAAGGCGACTCACGCCAGCGAGTTCTGCTGTCCCAAGTGTAAATCTACGCCGATGCAGGCGCAGCAGGTTTGGATCAACCGCCGATCGCCTGTCTATACGGAGGATCACCGCCGCAAGTGGCAGGAGTTCTACGACTGTCAGTGTGGCTTTGCTTGGTGGGCGTGGAGCAGCGATCGCCCCCCTTCAGAATTGACCACTCGCGATCGGCTGGAAGATTTCTAGTGTGGCGTGTGGAGGGTTGAGTGTTGAGTGCTGAGTGCTGAGTGTTGAGTTGAAGAAACTTTAGTTTCTCACTTTTTTGATTAAAACGACCGAAAAATCACTCTTAAGTGAAATCTGCGGCCAACACTCAGCTTTTTTTACTTCACTCAACACTCAAAACTCCTCACTTTTCTCACCACTGCGGATCGGCTGCGATCGTCGCGTCAGCCGCCGCACTATCGAGTGGCTTGGCGAAAAAATAGCCCTGCCCGTATTCGCACTGGAGCGCCCAGAGCTGTACCATTTGTTCCTGAGTTTCTATTCCTTCTGCCACCACCTGCATTCCCAGATTGTGCGCCAGAGAGACGATCGCCCGGACGATTTCCGAATTTAGGGACTCCCCGAGCAAGTCCATGACGAAAGAACGGTCAATTTTTAATATATTAATGGGGAAGCGTCGCAGGTAACTCAGCGATGAATAGCCCGTGCCGAAATCGTCAATGCACAGTTGAATATTCCGGGCTCTGAGACAGTCAAACACTGCTGTAGCGGCGTCGGCATTATCCACGAGGACGCTTTCGGTAATCTCCAGTTTCAGACAGCTCGGATCGATCCCGGTCTGCTGCAAAATCTCGTCAATTTGAGAAATCAAATCGGGATGAGCGAGCTGTCTGGCAGACAGGTTGACGGCGATTGTCAGATCTTTCGCCCGTGGCAATTCTTCTTGCCAGAAACGCATTTGGCGGCACGCCTCCTGTAAAACCCACGCTCCTAGGGGAACGATCAGCCCCGTTTCCTCTGCGACGGGGATAAATTCTGCCGGCGAAATCAACCCCCGAGTCGGGTGATGCCAGCGAACGAGGGCTTCAAATCCTGCCAACTTGCCCGTATCCAAAGACACGATCGGTTGGTAGTTCAGGAAAAGTGTCGAAGGTGGCGCGACCAGTGCATCGATCTGAGCCTCGCGATCGATCGCCGACGCTGTTGAGGCAGCGCCGATCGCTGCTATCCGCCCTTCTCCCGCCTTTTGGCGAATCTCTTGTTGGGGCGAGGATTTTCTTTTTCGGAACAAGGGCGGAAAGGATGAATTCGCTTCTTCAACCCACTCAACCTGTTCGCGAATGATGCGCCGCAAGTCGATTTCTAACTGCCAGCTTCCTAGGGCGCGATCGGACATTTTGCGATCGAACACTTGATAGTTGCCTTTGCCGAGGGTTTTGGCAGTGTACATGGCGATGCCGGCGTCTCGCAAAATATCTTCGGATCGGATGCAGTCGCAGCTTTTTACCTCGGGCAAAGCACCCAAATCCGAGCAAAGGGCTGAATGCTGGCGGCTCGTGACGATACCCGTGCTGAGCGTCACGAATACCTCTTTTCCATCTATGTGAAATGGGGTTTCGAGTGCTTGGTAGAGGATGTCGGCAAAGTCAGTCGCGTCTGAGACGGAGGTGATGTTGTGGAGTAGCAGGGCAAATTCGTCGGAGCCGATGCGGGCAATGCGATCGCGCGGGCGCAAGCAGGTTTCCATCCGCCTTGCCAGGGCGACGAGCAGCAGTTCGCTCAGTTGCGATCCCAGGCTGTGTTTGAGCATTTTGAAGCGATCGATGTCCAGAATTAGCACGGCAAACCCGGCATCCGGCTCCTGTTTGGCGCGCTCTACAGCTCGCCCCAAGCACTCCATCAACCCGGCTTGATTGAGCACGCCGGTGAGGACATCGTAAAAAGCATCGGAAAGTAGCAGCGGTTCTGAGGGCTGGTAGGGGCTGATATCTTTGACGATCGCGATGCTGGCGTGCTTTCCCTGATAAGCGATGCGCGCTACTTGTACGGTGACGCTGACGCACTGCTTTTGCTCTTTGTGGAGCAGGCGCAGGGTGGATTCTCGCGATTCGCGTTCCGCGATAGCTGGCGCTTCACGCGCTCCTTCCCCGACTCTAGACCTTTGGCGCTGCCCTACCCCATTGCACTCTTCTCTTGTCATCACTTTTGAAAACTCCATCCCTATCATTTCCGCTGGCGTGTAGCCCAGCATTTGCGCAAATGCCTGATTCACAAATGCCAGCAACCCATCTTGAACGATAAAGATGCCTTGTTTGAGGTGATTTAATAGCGACAAGTATTCTCGCTCGGCTTGATATCGTTCCCCCTCCATCTGCCGGCACTTGATGGCAGCTTCTGCCAAATCGCTGAGGTGGCGGTGCAGTTCTCGTTGGGCGAGTGCGGCGCGGCTGAGAGATTGCAGGGCTTCGATTTGCTGGGGCGTCAGCGATCGCGGCACCGAGTCAAACACGCACAGCGCCCCAATAGCGTGCCCGTCTGGCGCAATCAACGGCGCTCCCGCATAAAAGCGGACGTTTGGCGCGCCCGTCACGATTGGATTGTTGGCGAAGCGAACGTCCAAAACCGTATTTCTCACCACTAACACCTCGGACTGCACGATCGCGTGTGCCCAGAAGTCTACCTCTCCGTAACTTTCTGGCAGTTCTAAATTAAACGACTGTCGGGTGCCGTCAATCAGACAGAGCAAAGCCCTTGGCGTCCCGCAAATATAAGCCGCTAAGCGAGTGATATCTGCCAAAGCGGCTGTCGGCTCGTACTGCCGCAGTGCATCGCTCTCGATCGCTTCGTTTTTTGGCCTTTGGGACATCATAAGATTTCCTGCTTTGTTCCATTATTGGGGTCTTTTCACCATCCCCTGCCCGGGCTGCTCTGGCTAAAGACCTGCCTTTAGACCGTTGCGATTTTCAGCGAGTTTTCTGTCCGGTACGGGCGCGTTTGCGCCCTTGATTTTTCACCCAAAACCCCAATTTTTTCAGCGCAGGCGCTTTTCTGCTCAGCTCTCTAATTCTCCAGATATCTTCCGGGACAATTCGGGCTATTTGCGCTTGCCGCTACCCCACGATTTTATACAATCTGGGCGCTTTTCCCTCCTGCTCTTTGTTCGCTTGTCCGAACGGGCTATTTATTCAGCCCCGATCGCAGTCGGTTCTCTCGGCCAGTTTTGGTGAAACACCCTCCGGCTTCAGGTCGCTGCTGACCCGATGCTTTTTCAGTACCGATCTCTATTATATAGCAGAATATTCGCTTTTTTTTATATCTTTTTTTATTTTTGTAAATTCACGTCCGTAAACTTATCACCGTGCAGGGCAGGTAAACTTTTGTTATGGCGAGGTTCGCTGCCTGTTTGCCCTATTCCCCAGCGCTCTTGCAGAGCTGTGCCGAAGCACGCTGAGGTTTTGCAAAACACGCCCTGAATCGCCTACCTTTTTGGCCCTGTCTCTCTTTCCGTTGATACACGAGTGAGTTTTGATGCTGCGGCACGCAGACAACACAGCCTGAAATGGGAAGCGCGAAAACATACACCCTGATTTTCCCAAAATACAAGCGATCGCTTGTCTGTATCCCGCTATTCTTCTCCGTGCGGCTGCCAAAAATTCTTCAATGAATCGCCTCCTACTTAAGGGGAATCTCAATGATAAATTCCGCGCCCTGTCCGGGTTCTGAGAGACATTGCAACTGCCCGCCGTGTCTTTCTACGACAACCTGATAACTGATGGACAATCCCAGCCCAGTACCCTTGCCAACCGGTTTGGTGGTAAAGAAAGGATCGAACAAGCGGCGGCGAACCGTCTCGCTCATTCCCGGGCCGCTGTCCCGAATTCTTACCTGTACCCACTTGTCGTCCTTGAGAGTGGTGGCGATGCAGATCGCCGGCGATTTGACAGCCCCTGATTCTGGCGGATTTGCCATTGCGTGATCCAAGGCATCGATCGCGTTGCTGAGAATATTCATAAACACCTGATTGAGCTGTCCGGCGTAGCACTCCACATTCGGAAGGTTGCCGTATTCTTTAACAATCTCAATCTCGGGATGCCCTGGTTTCGCTTTCAGCCGATTGTGCAAGATCAGCAGCGTGCTGTCAATCCCTTCGTGAATGTTTACCGGTTTCTTCTCGGCTTCGTCCAGGCGGGAGAAGTTGCGCAAGCTCAAGACAATTTGCCGGATTCGATCCGCGCCCAATTCCATAGACGCGAGCAGTCTCGGCAGGTCTTCCATGAGAAAGTCTAGATCGATGTCTTCCTGGTGTTCTTGAATTTCCGAGACGGGAGCGGGGTAGTATTTCTGATACAAGTGCACGAGTTCTAGCAATTCTTTCGTGTACTCTCTGGCGTGGGAAAGATTGCCGTAAATAAAATTGACCGGGTTGTTAATTTCGTGCGCCACTCCCGCCACCATCTGCCCCAAACCAAACATTTTTTCTGTCTGAACTAACTGGGCTTGGGTGCGCTGCAAGTCGTGCAGGGCTTGCTCGAGTTGCTGCGCTTGCTCCCGAAATCGCGATTCCGACTGCCGCAGGGCTTCCTCGGCTTGCTTGCGCTCGGTGATGTCCAGCCCCACGCCAAAAATAAAGCTTAATTCACCGGATGTCTTGAATACCGGTCTGCTGTGCCACTCGACTAGCAACTGGCGTCCGTTTTTCGTCAAGATGCGGTTCTCGTCGGTGAGGGTTGTTTTCAGCTCGATCAGTTGCGCGAAGCTGTCCCTGACGCGATCGCGATCGGCTGCGATGACGAAACTCGACAGGTAATCCCGATCGATCGTCTCATCCAAGGTGTAGCCCAGCGCCGCCAGCATGGCTTCATTCATCATCAGCACTTTTCCTTCGGCGCTGATGGCGGCGAAAAAGGCGGGCGACGCCTCTACCAGGGTTCTGCTAAAGTCCCTTTCTTGCCGGAGCGCCTCTTCTGCCCGCACGCGATCGGTGATGTCGCGCAGCAGTACCAGGAAAGCGATTTTGCTTTCCCATTCTGTTTCAACCACCCGCATCTCCGCGATCGCTTTTTCTCCCGTCACCGGAATAATATCCACCAGCGTTTGCACCACCCGCATGTCAGCGGTTCCGCTGCCGCTTCCGCGCGACATTATCGAGGTGTCTATCTCGCAGGCTTTCTTCTCTACGACAAATTGGTCGAAGAGTTCTTTGCCCACAAATTCCTCTATCTGACAGTTAAACAGAGAAGCCGTTGCGGGGTTGGCAAAGCGAATAATCCCTTGGCAGTCTAATATAACAATACTGTCTGCATTTTTGTCGATGACATTGCGGAAGCGAGCCTCGAGCATCTGCAGTTCCCGCTTCTGCCGCTGAATCTCCAACTGCATCTGGTGCCAGTCGAGCGCCTGACGGATCGAATGCAGCAACTCGAATGAGTGTTCGATTTTGTGGCTGTCGGCGGTTTTTCTAATGGCAGATATCTGCTTGTCTATTGCCTGTTTCCTTCTGGCAAGGCTGATTACCTTGTCGCTGTTAGCAATAACCATAGCTGCTCCTCGGTTGTTTGACGACTATATTTTTTGGGGACTTCTTTTTGACCAACTTTTCAATTTAAATCTCCTGGTTTAGACTTTATAAGGGTTCGGATTTTGCAGCGTTTTTTTCACTCTTAAGAATGAGGTCGTACATTGGATTCCCTATTGAATCTTTTTTGCTGTGGCCCTTTAAAAATAGGTTAGCCTTCTCGCTTTCCGATCCAGCCATAGGGAACTTTTTCGTCACAAGACTTAGTTTACTCTTTTTCCATGTCGGGTAAGGTTTTTTCCAGTATTTTTTTATAATTGTAAATTTCGGGCTAGATTTTTGTTACCTAGATTACATTGTTACATTTTTTAATTTTGAAAGCTTCAGGCTCGCCTAGAGGAGAAAGGGGGGGAGGAGAGAAGAGAAACTGAGATATATCACAAGATGCTGCTTTTTCCGCCAGTCCCATGCCCCTAGCTTGATTTTTATTTTCTTTGCAGAATCTTGTCGAGCCACAGTCGAGCCGCAGTTGCGCGAGCAATTTTGCTGAAAGGCTGCCTCTGAAGGCAGGCATTCTCAGACTCTCTGGTTGGCTATATTGACTGCGAAAACCAACATCGTGCTCCCAGACAGTACCTCGGCGGTTCGTCTAGAAGCTGCCACTTAACCCCATATTTAAGAAACATTAAAGAGACGATAATGGCGGGGGTATTTGCTTCTGCCGCGAGGAAGGTGACTGAAGTATCGCAGGCTACCAAATCTCTGTCTGAGGATGCGTCCCCATCTATCTCTCTCGATAGAAGAAAATCAGCGGTGGGCGGCGCATCGGGTGGCTCTAAAGTTGGCAGGTATCCATGAAACTCACCAGGAACAAACCCGGTTTGTTTGAGAAACTGGGTTTCCAGCTAACATGACGGGAGCTGATTTGACGATCGCTTGCAGGCGAGTTGCTTGACTGCGGGGTGGGGGAGGCGTTTTTTAGCCCTAAAAACTGGGGATAAGGAGATCGCCCTTCTGTCAGGGCTTGCGCTCTTCGATCGCTCTGGCTTCCCCAACTGACTTGTTTTTTGCCAGCGATCCCAAAAATAATCTAAAAATAAAGCGCGAGTCAGCGATGCTATTGTAAGCGATCGCAGAGAATCTTAAGATAAGATAAATAAAAATATACTAAAAATCCAAAACCTGAAGTTAAAACTGGCATGAACTGGCAGGAAATCGCGGGTAACTGGGTATTTATTCCCCCACGGCCTGCAGCCGTGGTACATTTTCTCGGGGGCGCTTTCGTCGCTGCCGCCCCGCAACTGACCTATCGGCGGTTGTTAGAGCAAATCGGAAACGCGGGCTATGCGGTGGTGGCGACGCCATTCGTGAATACGTTCGATCACGCGGCGATCGCCCGTTCCGTACTCTGGAGCTTCGAGCAAACCCTCGATCGCCTGCACGCAACCAAACTGCTCAGCAAGCGATACTTGCCCGTCTACGGCATGGGGCACAGTATGGGCTGCAAGCTGCACCTGCTCATCGGCAGCTTATTTGAGGTCGAACGCGCCGGCAATATCCTGATTTCCTACAACAATTACCCCGCTCGCCGCGCCATTCCTCTGGGGGAGCAGTTTTCACCCCTGTTTGCGGTCGAGTTTACCCCTTCCCCCCTGGAAACCAACCAGCTCGTCGCCGAGCGCTACCAAATCCGGCGCAATCTCGCCGTTAAATTCACCAAGGACGACATCGATCAAACCCTGTCGCTGATTCCCGTACTCGAGCAGCGCTTTCCCGGCATGGTTGCCCTGCAAAAACTCCCCGGCAACCACCTGACTCCTTTGAGTCAAGATCTCAACTGGCAAGCGGGCTCGGAATTTTCGCCCGCAGACGCGATCGCCCAGTGGTTCCGCCAAGAAATCTCCCGCGAACCCGATCGCCTCAAACAGGAAATCCTCCGCTGGCTCAATCCCCTCGGCACTAACTTGTAAATAGTGCTGAGTGCTGAGTGCAACAGTGCTGAGTGCAACAGTGCTGAGTGCAACAGTGGTGAGTGCAACAGTGCTGAGTAGAAGAAGAGGGAGGAAGTGAGAAAGTCCGGCACATTTTCATCGGTGACGATGGGTAAAGTTCATCGCGACTAACTAACCGGACTGACTTTCGCGCGGTAGAGGAGGTTGTCGCCCTGCCGGTAGCCCGTGTAGCGCACTTTCACGCGATCGCCCGGTTCGGCGGTTCCTTCCATGAGTTGGTGTTCCTTGGGATCGTAGGCGACTTCGGCACCGACTGCAGCGATCGCCTCTACCCCCCACTGTTGCAACAACTGCTCCACCGGGCGCAGCAGCGGCAGCAACCTTTCTGCCGGCAAGTCGGGTTTTTCCCGGGCCGCGCGGGCAGCCGTTGGCCACTGTACCAGCCAGGATTCCAGCACTTGCAGGCTGTCTCGCTGAAATTCTTGCTGCAGCTCCTGCCGCTGAATCTCTAGCTGCGATCGCAGCCTCGCGCATTCCTCTTGTAGCTGCGCAGCCGTTACCGCCGCCGCTTCCCCGGAGAGCAAAATCCCCAGCAACTCCCCTGGCGGCACTTGCAGCGCTTTTGCAATTTTCTCCAGGTTTTCCAGCCGCATCTGCGCTCCTACGCCTTGCCGCAACAGCTTTACCTGCTGTTTGGAAACCCTTGCTTGCTCTCGCAGCGCCTTAAAATCTGCAATACCCGCTCGCCGCATCATCTGCCGCAACTGCTCGGCATACTTTCGACTCGCCGCTCCTGCCATATCTTATCTTGTAAATTTTGTCAATAGAAGATCGGGTGTGGGGAGTTGAAAGTGCTGAGTGCTGAGTGCTGAGTGGGAAGTGCGGGAATGAGGAATGGGGAAGGAAGTGCTCAAAACTCCGCCCCAAGCGCGCGGGCAATCTACTCAGCACTCGGCACTCAGCACTCATCACTAATTCCCCAGCCTTACTGTTCCAGCAGACTTCTCAACATCCAAGCAGTCTTTTCATGGACTTGCATCCGCTGGGTGAGCAGGTCGGCGGTGGGTTCGTCGTTGACTTGTTCAACGATCGGGAAAATCGACCGAGCCGTCCGCACCACGGATTCTTGCCCTTCTACCAACAGGCGAATCATTTCTTGTGCTTTCGGCACGCCGGTGGTTTCTGGAATCGAGCTTAACCGGGCAAAATCGCTGTATGTACCCGGAGCGGGGAACCCCAAAGCTCTGATCCGTTCGGCAATTTCGTCAACCGCTGTCGCTAGCTCGGTGTACTGTGTCTCGAACATGAGGTGCAAGGTTTGGAACATCGGGCCGGTGACGTTCCAGTGGAAATTGTGAGTTTTCAGGTAAAGCGTATAGGTGTCTGCAAGCAGCCGAGACAGCCCCTCGGCAATATCTTGTCTGCTTTTCTCTTCGATTCCGATGTCAACTTTCATGGGTTTTGCTTGAACCTGCATAAAGCTTCCTCTTTTAACTATAGGATTCAACGGACTGTGCATTTTGTGTTTTTCAGCCGCTCTTCTTTAATAAGTGACTTTGCCCTCGGGCCAAATCCCCCGCTGGAAAGATTTCAGCTCTTCAGGGCGAGCTGAAATTTCAGGCGAGGTGCATCTGCAACACCGAGCGGGGAGCGCGGCGGACTTTGCAGCGAATGGTTTCGTGCCCCAGGCGCTGGCAAGCTTCAAATCGGTGGCAGCCAGAAAAGCCGTAGTATTCTCCCTCTACTTCCAAAACGTCTATGGGCTCTTGCAGTCCGATGGCTTGGATGGACTCCATCAGGGCGGTTACTTTGCTTTGGTCGTTTTGTCGCGGCAGGGGGCGGCGAATTCGCCTGATGGGTATTTCTTCTATCCTCATTGCGTTTCTCTTTTTGACTTCTCATTTAATCATACTCATAATGACTTCGAGTTACTAGAAAAAGTGAAGAAATCCTGACAAAGCTGGAGAGGATGATAAAAATTTATTTTAAATATGCAAATTTTTGTATAGTCATTAATCGATAAAACTTTTATAAAAACAAACTTTTTAATTAGAAATTGGCAGATAAAAAGTGAACTTTTAAAATAAAAAACCTGTTTCGCGGCTTTGGCCGATTGTAAGTTAAACCATAATAAGAAGTGGCTGAGCGTCCGGGCTAGTCCGGAGCAGAAGGCTATTGAGGGCAAAAGCGCGCTATGGTGAGACATCTGATGGGGCAAACAGGTTCGTCTTTGAAGCAGATGGCTTTGCAAACTTCTGAATTATTCCCTTTGCGGGATAAACTGACTTCTATCTCTCCTGGCGGC
This sequence comes from uncultured bacterium, assembly GCA_964405435.1. Classification (GTDB taxonomy): domain Bacteria; phylum Cyanobacteriota; class Cyanobacteriia; order Cyanobacteriales; family Oscillatoriaceae; genus DVEG01. The sequence continues at coordinate 25,779 of CAYOOD010000030.1, read as the reverse complement.
GGGAAGGGAGGACGTCGAGCCGAGGGGAGCAAGTGGTTGAGCTGGTTGTCTGGGAGCGTGCTGATCGGGTGTCTGGTGGGACTTCCTGGTGAGTCGGCACGGGCGCAGAGTGGCAAAGATATGGAGCTGCGAGTCGGTGTCGTGCAGCGGTTTGGTTCTAAACCGAGTGACCAATTGACGCTGAAGGCAACGGAGGGCGATCGCCTGATCTTGGGCTTTCAAGGAAACGACGGGCAACCGATCGCCGTGCAAGCGTCGGAGGTAAAGCTAGAAATCCAGATGAAGCCACTATCGGCACCGGTGGTAGAGGAACGGGTGGTTTTGGGCAGCTACCGCAGCTTTGAGAATGCTGAAGACAGGGCCAATGAGTGGCGGGCCAAAGGCATTGAGGTAGAAATCAGCCAACCGCGCCGGTGGCAGGTGTGGGCCAAACGGGCGACGTACAGCACCCCTTTATTGCGGCGGTTGCTGGTAGAGAGCTTGCGCCAGCAGGGGTACGAAACAGCCTACTTGGAGACAAACATCCTCAAGCAAGTGCCGCAGGCGACTTTAGTCGTGAATGGGCAGCGCTACGATCGCGAACAAGTCGAGATCGCGTCGTCTTCAGGAGCGATCGCCGTCAAACGAGGCAAAGACGAGCGATCGGAGCGCCTGTACGGGGGACGCCTGCACCTACAACCCAATGCCTACGGCACCTACACCCTAGTGAACGAGGTGCCGCTAGAAACCTACCTGCGAGGGGTGGTGCCTTATGAAATCGGAGCAGAGGCTCCCTATGCGTCGATGGAAGCACAGGCGATTATAGCCAGGACTTACGCGCTGAGAAATTTGCGGCGGTTTGCGGTGGATAATTACCAATTGTGTGCAGATACCGAGTGCCAGGTTTACAAGGGCGTGAGCGAAACGTGGCCGCAAGTCGATCGGGCGATCGCCAACACTGCCGGTCAAGTGCTCACCTATCAAAACGAATTAGTGGATGCCCTGTATTTTTCCAGCAGTGGCGGCGTCACGGCTTCATTTAGCGACGTGTGGCACGGAGCCGATCGCCCCTACCTGCAGGCGGTGGTGGATTCCGCCAATAATATTTGGAACTTGTCCGAGCAGAGTTTGGCGATCGAGTCCAACTTCCGGCGCTTTATCAACCTCACAAAAGGGTTTAATGGGGATGACTGGGAAGTATTCCGCTGGCGCGAGCCGAGTTCTCTGGCTCAGATGAACAAAAACCTCAAAGAGTATCTCAAAGAGAAAAAACATCCCCTGGCAAATTTTCAAACCATTAAAGACGTGCAAGTGGTCAAGCGCGCCCCGTCGGGACGAGTTCTGAAACTAGCCGTCACCACCGATCGCGGCAGGGTTGAACTAGAGAAAGACGAGATTTTCAGAGGATTCTACGCTCCCTTGAGTACCTTATTTTATGTGGAGCCGATTTACCAACCCGAGAAAGTCCTCTGGGGTTTTGCGTTTGTCGGGGGTGGATTCGGACACGGCGTGGGATTGAGCCAAAGCGGCTCGTACAAACTCGCCGAGATAGGTTGGTCGAGTTCGCGCATTCTGAGTTTCTACTATCCCGGAACTTCCATCCAGCCCATCAGCGAAGCGATCGCCCTTTGGCGAGATCCCGCGATCGATGCCACACAGCCGAGTGCAAGCAACTAATGCCCGATCCCCCAAACCCAGCCAACTCAAGTGGCTACTCAGAAGAGAACGAGTAATGAGGAATGGGGAACCGACTGAAAGACGTGAATATTCACGGCGTTCAGCCAATTCCCCATAACCTCTTACCACTTTTCGGCTTTTTTAGGAGCCGCTTGAGTTATAGTGAATCTCTATAAATTGCATTGATTTTAGCGAGATATTAAATTTTTATTGCCGATGAATAAGGGACGCTTTACGAGCGTCCCAAGTGGTGAATTATCTCCAAAGCACCAATCAACTGAAAACTCAATCGTAGCATTTGCCCGAAGACAGAGAGCCATCAGGAATAAGTCAAGCTCTCTGTCTCCTACAGGGGGACCTGCTTAGTAGAGGTCTTCTTCTTTGTGAGTTTGGATAGTGCAGTCAGAAGTGGGGTAAGCAACGCAGGTTAAGACATACCCACCTTCGATTTGATCGTCATCCAAAAATGACTGGTCAGATTGATCTACAGTACCAGAGACGATCTTGCCAGCGCAGGTGGAGCAAGCACCGGCGCGGCAGGAATAGGGCAAGTCAAGACCTTGTTCCTCAGCCGCGTCGAGAATGTAGGTATCGTCGTCCACGTCGATCGTGGTGTTCAGCCCTTCTGATTCGTTGATGAGCGTGACTTTGTAAGTTGCCATGCAGCGTTCCTCTCAAATGTGTAATACGGCAGCGTAAAAGTGTCTGAGCCACCTGAGCGATAGCTATGAACTCCAATGTCTGGCGGTTGACTCAGAAGCAAGCGTTTTGAAACTGCGGGACAAGCGGAACAGCAGGCCGCTTTCGCTACACTATGGGGTAGCTCCTCCCGCGAACGCCCCGACTGGCGATCGGGTTCCAGTCAGTCACGACCAGAACAAGCAGCCAAGGTAGTTCGAGTGGCGAGGTTGGTTTCCAGCCCCGCCGCCTTTACAGGCTCTTTAAAATATGTAACATCCAATTGCCCGATAAGTTGAACGGGATTAATTAATTAAAAGTCCTGGTTTAATCTTATTTACTTATATCTTGAGGGCTGTAGCTAGCCTCCTGCTGCAATGAGTAGACGCGGAAGTTGCCTTGTTGCAACCAGGGTATGTTCTTTTCTGCGAAAAGCTTGCAATTTGTCACTGTTTCTGGTAAGGTCATGGATTTAAATATTAAATTGGCGGCAAGGCTTCCTATAAGGATCGGTTTGGTTGGGACTGGGTATGCTGCCAAGTTGCGAGCGCAGGCGCTATTAGCGGATGGGCGATCGCGGCTAGTCGCCGTAGCCGGTCACCTGCCGGAAAAAACCGAGGAATTTGCCCAAACCTATCAAACCGAGGCGGCAGTTTCGTGGCGCAAGCTAGTAGAGCGGGAAGATATAGATTTAGTCATAATTGCTACCGTCAGTCGCGATCACGGGGCGATCGCCAAAGCGGCGATTTTAGCAGGAAAGCACGTCGTTGTCGAATATCCTCTCGCCTTGGATGTTGCCGAAGCTTCCGAAATTATTGCCCTGTCAGAAAACGCCGGCAAACTCCTGCACGTCGAACACTTGGAACTGCTTGGCGGCGTGCATCAGGCATTCGCGAAATCCTTGCCGGACGCGGGCCGAGTTTTTTACGTCCGCTATGCCACCCTCAGCCCCCAGCGACCGGCACCCCGCCGCTGGAGCTATCAGCGCCATTTATTTGGCTTTCCCCTCGTCGGTGCCCTCTCCCGCGTGCAGCGACTGACTGACGTATTTGGCCGAGTAGAAACCGCTAGCTGCCAAGCGCAATACTGGGATGCCCCGCCGCCTCAAACGGAATCGGGCTATTTCACTGCCTGTCTGTGTACGGCCCAACTGCGCTTCAACAGCGGCGTGATTGCCGAGGTGGTTTACGGCAAAGGGGAAATTTTCTGGCAAACCGAACGCAAGCTGGAAGTTCACGGCGATCGCGGCACCTTGATTTTCGACGGAGACGAGGGACGGCTCGTGCGGGGCAGCGAAATCACTGCCGTCGAAGTGGGGAGCCGCCGGGGGCTCTTTGCCAAAGACACGGCGATGGTTTTAGACCACTTAATAGACGGCACTCCTCTCTACATCGCCCCCGAGGCGAGCTTGTACGCCCTGAAAGTTGCCGACGCCGCCCGTCGCTCGGCTGAAACTGGCCAAACCGTGGCCGTTGGCTGAACCCGATCGCTCGTGGCTCCCGTGCAAGTCTTTTGCCGGCAGCCGCGACGAGTTCAGCCGTCAGGCTTTGTACTTTGCTATGATTGACAGGATTGAGGTCTATTTCAGCTCTAAATAAAATTGGCCCTCGACATTAGCAAGCTCTCACCAGTTTTTTAGCTGCTTAAAGTTTTCTCTTTTTCACCCAGGAGGATCTCATGGCCGCGACCTTGGAACAGATTGCCCATTATCTGGACGAAAGAGGGTGGCAATACAAGGTAGATGGAGAAAATAGTCGCATTATTACAGGAGTGGCGGCTGAGAATGTGGAAAATTTCCTCATCGTAATTCAGCTCGACGAAGACGGAGAATTTTTTAAATTATTTGCCCCCCAAGTGCTTTCTGGCATCCAAGATCATCCCCACAAAGATGCTATTTTGCAAGCAATGCTCTGCATTTCTTGGGAAACAAAAATGCTGCAATGGGAGTACGATCCAACTGACGGAGAAATTCGGGCAATTATTGAATTTCCTCTAGAAGATTCGATTCTAACAGAAAGACAATTCAACCGCTGTTTGAGTGGATTAATTCAAATTGTCGATGACGTAGCCATGCCGCGCCTGAAACACGTTATGGAAACTGGCGAAGACCCGGGCGACGAAGATATGGGGGAAAGGTTGCTGCTGACGCTGCAAGAAGAAGCGCCCGGACTGCTGGAAGTATTAGAAAGAGCAATGGAAGCGCGCAAAAAACGGGGGACGTTTCCGACGGAGAATTAAAAGCATGGGGCCTTCGGAAAGCGGTAATGGGTAACGGGTAATTGTTACTGAGGAAAAAGGGAATTGCTGGGATTGTTCTTCCCTCTATCCAATGCCCCATGCACCGTGCCCTATTCCCAATTACCAATTCACCGTCCTAGTTTATTGGGAATGCCATCGCAACCCCCCGGAATCGTAGCTCGGCTTTGAGAACCGCACCACGCGCAGCAGTAGTAGCGCTGGGAGTCTGAAAGCCCCTGGACATCAGTAAAATCTGCATTTTCAATCACGGCTCCTGTATATTCCCCGGTTTGGTAGTTGGGGCGATCGGTGCGGCTGCGCGGGGAGGCATGTTCGACGGAGCCGTAGTATAAGCGAGCGCCTTTGAGATCGGCACCTTTGAGATCGGCTTCGTACAAGATAGTGCGGGAGAGGTTGGCTTTAACGAGATCGCAGCCTATGAGTTTGGCGCGAATGAGATTGGCATCGCTCAATTCTGTCCAGCGCAAGTCGGTGCCGGCGAGATTGGCTCCGGCTAGCATGATGCCCAGATCGATGACGCGCACGCCGTCGTTGCGATCTTCTTCGTAACCGCCAGTGCCATTGAGAATCGGTCGCCCCAAGTGGCGATCGCGCCTCAGCGGTGTGAGCAATCTGGACTGGGATAAAAACCGCAGCACCTTGGCTTTCCCGGCTGCATCGACGCTGCTGAGAATCGCTGCCGTGCGCCCTTCTGAAAAGGCGCGCTCTTGGGGCCAATCTTCTAACAAGCCCTCGTCATCCAAGGCTAAATCGGAGATGCCCTGAAAGTAGGCATCAATGGTTTGTTGCTGGGTGAGGATGTTTTGCTGGGTAGTGAGGCGGTTTTGCTCTAGCGTCAAGTCGCGAGAAATGACGTACTGCTGCCAAGCAATGTACACGGCTAAGATGGCAATGAAGATTTGCCCCAAGGCTCCAATCCATTCAGCCATTGAGCCGAAGGCATCCCAGTCGATCTGGCGACTGAGAGCCGCGAGGCGATCGTAGACGCCAAAAAATTTCAGCGAACCCAGCAGTGCCGTCAAGATGCCCAAAACAGCGACGAGTTGCACTCGCGTTCGCGCGGGCATTAATTCATCGAGGACGGCTTGCAACCGAGGTAAAATGACTAAAACGGATACTAGCAGGGTCGCGAACGCGCCCGACAGTCCCAGAAACAGGTTATTAATGGCCAAACCCGCGATCGTCAGGGCGATACCCGCCAAGATCGCCACGGTCGGACTGGCTCTCCAAACTTCACCAGGCGACTGTTTGGCAGTTGCGATCGCCTCGGCAGGAGGGCTCGGTAAGAGTTGTGAGTGTCCGCTTGCAGCGATCGCTGCCGTTGGCTCAACTGCCGCCCCGTTTCCATTTGCGATCGGGTCTTTGGCTCCATTGGCGCTGGAAAGCGTTACATTGGACTCAGGTTGAATTGCGTGGGGAGATTTTGGGTCGGTTGTCATGGTTTTCTAGTTTGACGAGCACGCCGCTATCACCCAGAAAGCTGCCAGAGGGAGCGTTCTGGGCGAAAAGTTGGGGAGCTTGACAGCACAAGCAAAGCCCTCACCGCACTGAGAATATCTTAACCAAATCAGCCAGAAAGCGCCTGTCAGTTAAAAATTTATGAGAAATTAGAACCTTAAGCTTAAATAAGCAATTATTTTGCTATCAGGCGAACGAAAATAATTAGAGAGTAGAAGTTGGAGAACTCCGCGCTATGACAAATCTCGTATTGCTACCGCCCATAATGCCATTGGAGTTTAGGGCGATCGGCATCGTGCGCGGGCGCTATCTGCCCAGTCAAAAGAAGATCACCCGAGGCACTATCGTCATGGAGGATGGCACTATACTGCCAGCCAACCTGACAGAGACTGCCGGCTGGCTGATCAAGCTCAAACCGGAACTGATCGAAACCGAACACGTCTGGGTTGCGTGGCCCAGAACCGACGAAAATGTCCTGCACATGCAGCTAAAAAATCTGCGCCTGCCCCTAGAAGGGCAAACGATCGAGGACGTGAGCGCAGGCGTGGACTATTTTTCCGTGCGGGGCGAGATTGTCAATCAAGACCCCCACACCGGTACGATCAACATCCGCATCTGTCGCAATATCGTCCCCCCAGAGAAACAACTGAGAAAGAAATACCAGCCCTTCATTTTGGCTATTGAAGGATTCTTACCGGGAAAAGTAGATGGCCAGTTCTGGGATTTCGATGTCAGCCGTGAGGGAAACAAGCTGATTCTAGAAGATGCGAACTTCATGGCCCAAATCGTGTTCGAGCTGCCGCCAAAAGAAGAACCGAAAAAGGGTAAAAAAGGCAAAGGCAAACAGCCTCCCGGCAAACCATCTGGTCAGAAACCCGTCATCAAGTCGCCAGTTCCGAAACAGTCTGCTGCTCCTGCCGCCGAACCTCCGAAACCAGAAATACCGGAAGTTCCCCCGGCAGAAAGACCGCCGAACCTGTTTAAAAAGAAAAAACTACGCTGAGAAAGCTGGATTTTTCACCAAGAATTGCGCAGCCGTTTATCGAAGGTGTCGGGGGTGAGATAAACTGTTCCGGCACCTCGTCTTGTTAGAGGCGATCGCGTCTTTTTGTGCAGTCATGCTAACTTCTGCGATCGCCCTCGCGTTTTCCAGACAAAAATACTGGTTTTCACCGCGCCAAGCTGCATTAGAAAGCGCGGCACTGAATCTCAAACCCCAAATCTACGTCACCTAAAATTTATCGCCGCCTGTCAAATACGGAAAAGCGCGCTTTCCCGTCACGAGAGACTTCCTCCGCATTCTCTGCGTACTCTGCGGTTCAAATTCTTAAATTTCTATGGACAATCCCCGTCAAATCGCCTTTCTAGCACTTCGAGACGTACACCGCCGGGGCGCATTCGCCGATATCGCCCTCGATCGCTGGCTGCGTCAAGCCAAGCTCAGCGATGCCGATCGCCGTTTGGCAACCGAATTAGTTTACGGGTGCGTCCGCCGGATGCGAACCCTCGACGCCCTCATCGACCAACTCGCTAAGAAAAAATCCAACCAACAACCCCCAGACTTGCGAACAATCCTGCATCTGGGCTTCTATCAACTGCGCTATCTCAGCGACATTCCCGCCGCCGCCGCCGTCGATACCGCAGTAGAACTCTGCAAGCAAAATTCTTTAGCAGGACTTGCAGGATTTGTCAATGCTTTGTTGCGACAATACATCCGCCTGGGGAAGGATTCCGCTGGCAAGATAGACAGTGAATTGCATCCGCCCGCCGACGATCCCCTGCAACTGCCAGAAAATCCCGCAGAACGTCTGGGAATTTTGCACAGCTTCCCCGACTGGATCGTGCAATTGTGGATAGAACAGCTCGGTTTTGAGGAAGCAGAACAGCTCTGCAAGTGGTTCAACAAATCCCCGACGATTGACTTGCGCGTTAATCCGAGAAGGGCGTCGGTCGAACAGGTTGAGGCAGCGCTAGAGGCAGCCGGCGCGTCGGTGACTCGCCCTCCCCACTTGCCACAGGCATTGAGGTTGACGGGGGGTGCGGGCGCGATTCAAAATTTGCCCGGATACAGGGAAGGATGGTGGTCGGTGCAGGATAGCAGCGCGCAACTGGTTGGTTATTTGCTCGATCCGCAACCGGGTGAGGTGGTTTTCGATGCCTGTGCTGCGCCGGGAGGGAAAACGACTCACCTTGCAGAATTAATGCGGGATGAGGGAAAAATTATCGCCTGCGACAAAACAGAATCCCGGCTGAAAAAGCTCGGAGAAAATGCGGAACGCTTGCAGCACAAATCGATAGAAATTCTCACCGGCGATCTCCTCAAATTCTCGCAGTTTGAGAAAGCCGTCGATCGCGCGCTGCTAGACGCCCCGTGTTCGGGATTGGGCACCCTGCACCGACGCGCCGACGCTCGCTGGCGGCACACCTCAGAAAATGTCCGGGAACTCGCCGACTTGCAGGGAAAACTGCTCGAACAAGTGGCGGGGTGGTTGAAAGAAGGCGGGATCTTGGTTTACGCAACCTGTACGTTGCATCCTTTAGAGAATGAAACCCTGATTCGCGCCTTTCTGGAGCGCCACCCCAACTGGAAAATCGAACCGCCTGCCCCTGATTCTCCCGCCGCCCCGTTTGCGACGCCTGAAGGCTGGGTGAAAGTTTGGCCCCACCGACATCAGATGGATGGATTTTTTATGGTGCGGTTGAGACGGGGAAAGGAGGAAGGCTGAGAACCAGATCGATATTTTTTCGGGGAAGCAACAATGGCACAGAGCGATCGCGTAAAACTCTTGTTCAAAATCTTGATTGGGGCTGCTTGGATAGACGGACAAATCCAGCCTGAAGAACGCGAGTACCTGTACCGCTTGGCTAAAGCTGCGGGGTTAGCCGACGATGCAGAAATTCAATTGCTGCTGTATGAATTCAGAACTGTCGAACCCAAAGAGTGCTACGAATTTATACGACAGTATTTAGGCGATCGCCCCACCGCTGAATCCTACCAGCGCTTAATTGATGAAGTCGTTACTCTCGTTGGCAGCGACGGAAAAGTCGCGATGGAAGAAGCCAGACTGCTGACCAAAATCAAACTGTTAGATCCCGCGACGGCTTCCGAACAAGCCAGTATCAGTACCCTTTTCAAAGCAGTTCAAGAACTCTACCAGCGCTGGCTCGGCGATCGAGACTGAGCCGATAACAGCAGCAATCGACTCCAACACCAAGTATTAACCAGTCTTGGCGTTGGAGTCGCGATCGCAATAGCAGGCCCGATTATACTTTACAGACCAGGCGTTTCTTCTTTTTTAATTTCCGGCACGATTCCGGGACGGTCTTTATCTTCCCAACCTGCGGGACGCTTGGAATTATACCAAGCAATAGAGCCCAGCACGACGGCGGCAATAAATCCCACAACATACACCGCAGTAAAGGCGACTGGAAAATTGCTAGCACCCGCAGATACATCCATCAAGATATTCATAAAACACCTTTAAACGACAGCAAAGCCACTATATTTCAGTCCCCGATCGGGATTGGTAAAGCCGATTTTCTCTGGCTATACACAGCATAGCACTTCAGAGTCAGCGCGACAGTACCGCACCCATCCAAAAAACAGTATAACCAGGTATCGGGTTGCTTTGGTTCAGCCATTAGACAGAAAAACCCAGTTAAACTGCTGTTTTTTGAAGGGCTGCCAGCGTGGAGAAGAAGCAATTGATGGAGAAGGCGAACTCGTTCATTCTCAATCCCGCCTCCGGCGCGCTGGCGATTGAATTGGTCACTTCAAAAGACAGCGCGAATCATTGCCCGAACTGCCAGCAGCAAGCTACCAGCCATTGTTCTGATACCCGCCGGAATAACCCCCATCGTAATACTGTCCTGAACTCGCGCCGCTGTCGTAATAGGCGCTATCCGCACTGTAACCAGCCGTGCTGGCGCTTTGCTGGGGTTTTTGAATGTCGTAGTATGAAATACTCGCTTCGACGGGTTTTGCCGCGATACTGCCTTTGCGCCCGTCTAATTCCGGCAGTTTGGGAAATTCCGCAACGGGCATTCCTTCTACTGCCTTAGACATAAATTCGTGCCAGGTAAAAGCCGCCGTACCGCTACTGCCCCAAGTCGGATAGCTGTCGTCATTGCCCAGCCAAACGCCGGTAACGAGCTGGGGAATGTAGCCAATAAACCAAAGATCGCGAGCTTCTTCCGAGGTGCCGGTTTTGCCAGCGACGGGGCGGTTGATATAGGCAGGGCGACCGGTGCCGCTGTTGACGACTGACTCGAGCATCCAAGTTATAATCGCGGCAGAGTCTTTGTCTACAACCTGTTTGGGCTTGAATTTCGCTTCATAAAGGACGTCTCCGCGCCCGTTCGTGACGCGGCGAATGCCGTGGACTTCAGCGTGTTTGCCTTGTGCCGCTAGGGTGCCGTAAGCGCTGGTGAGTTCCAGCAAGTTCACCTCAATAGCACCCAGCGCCAGGGCATAGTAAGGTTTGAGGTCCGATTTGATGCCCATTTGGCGCGCCAGTTTGATCGTCGGTTCAAATCCCACGTCGGCGAGGAGCCTGACGGCGACGACGTTGGTAGATTTGGTGAGGGCGTCGATCATCGACAGCCAGCCGCCGGTGTAGGAGTTGCCGTAGTTTGCCGGTTTGTAGCCGTCGATCGACATGGGCGCGTCGCGGTAGCCGTCGTAGGGAGAAAAGCCGGCGGCGACTGCTGCAGTATAGACAAATCCCTTGAACGTCGAACCGGGTTGGCGCTGAGCCTGGGTGACGCGATTGAATTGGCTGTCGCCGAAATTGGTGCCTCCCACCATTGCCTTGACTTCGCCGTCGCGCGGATCGATCGCCACCAGCGCCGCTTGCTCGAATCCCTGCGAGGCTCCATCGATTTCTACTGCATCTTTAACAGCCTTTTCGGCGTGCTTTTGCCACTTGAGGTTGAGAGTTGTTTCTACTGTCAGCCCGCCGATTTCCAGCGCTTCCCTAGAGATGTACTTCGGCAATTCCTTCTGAATGTAGGAGGTGAAATAGGGAGCCTCCAACTGCAGGCGCTTGGGAGTCTTCGGATCGACTTTGAGTTCTTCTGCCTTAGCCGCCCGTGCTTCAGCGGCGGTAATGTAGCCAGCTTCCTGCATTTCTCCGAGGACGAGATTGCGGCGCTCTCGGGCGACTTTTGGATTCACCAGCGGCGAGTAATCCGTCGGGGCGGGGGGCAAGCCGGCGATCGTGGCCATTTCTGGGAGGGTGAGTTTGTCTACCGTCTTGCCGAAGTAAACCCAAGCGGCATCTGCCACGCCGTAAGCTCCCGATCCCAAATAAACGAGATTGAGGTAGCGTTCGAGGATTTCTTCTTTTTTCATCTCCCGCTCGATTTTCAGCGCCAGCAGGGCTTCTAGAATTTTGCGCTTGGCGCTGGGATCTTGATCGAGGAAGACAATGCGAGCGAGCTGTTGCGTGACGGTACTGGCTCCTTGCACGACATTGCCGGCGAGGAGGTTGGAAGCCGTGGCTCGCAGAATGCCCTGAAAATCGATGCCCGTATGCTTGTAAAAGCGCCGGTCTTCGCTGGCAATGAAAGCTTTGACGAGTTTGTCGGGGATTTGGTCAATTTTGAGTTTTTCTCGGGTAGCGGGGCCTACTTGCTGCAAGATCGTGTCGTCTGCGGCTTTGATCGTCAGCGTTCCTTCCCGGGCAAAGGTGAAGATATCGTCGGTTGGCGGCAGGGAGCGTTCTAGAGACTGAAATGCCAAGACTGCGGCGATCGAGGCGCTGCCGACACTGGCTGCGCCCAAACCCATCCAGAAAGAGTGCCGCTTGTGCAAGGGTTTCTCGCGCAGACTGGCTTGCACGGATAAAGCCAGTGGCTTGACAGATTTGAAGCCAGCTTCTACCAGGGGCAGGAGAGTTTTGCGGCGGCGAGACGCTGGCTGGGCTGTGTTTTCTGGTTCGGCTTCGCAAGGAGCCTGCTCTGGATGCGAAGGAGATGACTCGGAAGTGCTGCCCGAGTCTATTTGTTGAGGGTTTTGGGCGCGTAAAGCGCAGCTCTCTGGTTGGGAATTGCCAACCTCTGGCTCTGGCTCCTGATGCTGAAGGGGTTCGCTCTCCTCTTTTTCGGGAAGAAGCGCTTCAGACTCTATCGGCTGGGAGCCTTTGCCTGGAATCGCTGCTAGCTCTTTGAGCTTTGAGAGAAACTTTGACACGACAGATCCTCACTCACACAACCAGATAACCGATTTTTCGTATCTCTTTTTTTAAATACACGCAGCATACACTAAGGGTTGACATTCGTGCAACAGTGGGGTAAGAAAATCTCCGAAATGCTTTGCAGGCTTAAGCTGTACCCAAATTTTTATAGGGGTTTTCATCCCGGATGAACTTACCGAATGCTTGCACTCTGATACGCGACAGGATAGGGGTTGCTGCAGTCCAAAGGATGGATGAATCTTTATTATGGACTGAAATTTATTTTAGGGGGTGGGGCAAGAAATTGGTGCGGTCAGTGAGGATTTGTGACTTTGGGTGGGTGCAGAAGAGCGATCGCTACTTTTAGGTATTTCCGAGGGTTGAAAGCCCCAGAAATATCCCTTGGGGGCGATCGCGCTTCTGCAATGGCAACGCGGCTAGATGGCGGCGTGCCCCAAAGCGAGGCCGGCAACGAGCATTCCCAGCACGAGGAAAGGTTGGGCGCTCGCCTGATATTTCACGTCATTTTCTAGGGGATTGCGCAGGAAATACATGTCCTGAAAGGTGATTTGCGGGATGACGAGCAGCAGCAGAATCACGGCGTAGAGGTTTTGGTGAATGGCGATGAGGTAGGCGGCGATGCCGGCTTGGAAGATGTCGATCGCCAGCACGCAAATCCAGGCGGCGGTTTGGATGCCGAACATGACGGGGAGGGATTTCAAGCCCAACTGGCGATCGCCCTCGACGCTTTTGAAGTCGTTGACGATCGCAATTCCCAACCCCGCCAAACTGTAGAACAGCGTCAGCACCACAATCGTGCCGTTCAGATCGCCGAAGAGGGCGTGTCCCGTCCACCACGGCAGGGCGATATAGCTCGCACCCAGAGCGTAATTGCCCAGCCAGCCGTTTTGTTTCAGCTTCAGGGGCGGAGCCGAGTAAATGTACGCCAGAAACGCCCCGCCGATGGCGATGAGGGTAATCGTGGGAAACTCGTGCCCCGCCCATTTATCCAGAACGTAAGCCAAACCCAGCCCAGCGAATAACAGCACCAGAATCTGGGTGACGACTTGCGCAACCGAGATGGCACCGGAGGGAATCGGACGGTAGGGCTCGTTGATGGCGTCGATTTCGCGATCGTAGAAATCATTCAACGTTTGCGTGTAGCCCACCATCAAAGGGCCAGACAGCAACATGCAGGCTGCTGCTTTCAAGATATTTTCTAGCGTCCAAGTGTACTCGCCAGAAGAAGCTGCCCCGCACACGACGCCCCAGATGAGGGGAATCCAGGTGATGGGCTTCATTAGCTGCAGGCGGATTTTCCAGATCGAGGTTTCTCCGCTGGCTGCGCCTTTCATTCCCAGCAATTGTCTGGTTTTAGCGCTGCGATCGGTCTGGGCTGCTGCTGCCCCTTCCGGGGATGGGTAGGGGGTATCGGGGGAAGAAGTGGGAGGATTAGACATGCCCTTTTGTGAATACTTAACTGCGTCAATTTTTGGCGTAGGGGCGAGAAAGCTTTCTCGCCCCTACAGGCGTTCTCACCTAAGCCTTAGCGAACTAAAGTTCTCACCGCGACCCGATTGCATGTCCCGCGCTCTGCTTTGAACCGCTACCCGAAGGAAATAATCAGGTATTGATTCTGAAACTTAGCCCCCTTGACGGGTTTGCCGCTCAACTGAGGGGGGAGGAAGATATTGCGCCGCTGGTCGCCTGCTTCGATCGTGACTTCTGGCCCGTATTGGGTGAGTTTGATCTGTTTTTTGTCAAATCCGGGCAAGAAGAGGCTGACTTGGCGATCGGCGACGTTAATCGAGATGGGTTTGGGAGCCCGATCGGCTTGGCTGAAATCTGGCAGGGCGTCGGAGAGACTTTGCCAGTCGTCGCCCGCGCGCAAGGGAACCGAGCTGACTTGTAGGGGCGCGAACTGGGCGGCATCGACGGAGAGTGTATCCGCAGCGATCGCCTGATTGAGAATGACGCCGCCAACAATCAGCCCTACTTGTTGGGCGCTGCCCCAGAGGTAGCGGGCAGTGGCAACGGCAACCGGGTTGTCGGTGGTAACGAGATAAGCGACAGCGCGGTTGGCGTCAGCTAGCGTGTCCTTCCACTTGTCCAGCAACTGGTTAAATTGTCCGAGCGGCTGGGAGAAGTTATCGCTCGACCAATCGACGTTGAGGACGGCGCTGGTGACGGGTTGCACGAAGGGGGATAGGGTTCTGCCGAGGTCGGAATCGGCAAAAACCTGACGAAATCGGCGGATGTACCAACTGAGAATTTCTGGCGAGCCGATCGCCCGCAGCATGGTTTGGTCGCCGTCGCCATCGTAGATAATGACGTCGTACTGTCCGCTTGCCTGATACTCGCGCATGGCGTTCATGGTGAGAACGCTATCCATCCCCGGCAGCACGCCCAATTCTTGACCGTAAACGGCTTTGAAAAACGGCGTGCGGACGTACTGCGCTTCTAGCTTTTTGAGTTCTTCCCAGCCGCGTTCGAGCAGCACAGCCATCTGAAACTGCAAAACTTTGAGGTTGGGTGCGATTTCTGTCGGGTCTGGGCCGATTTCAGCGCCCAACATTAAACCGAGCGCGGGGCTGGGGTCAGAAGCGGCAAGGAGCACGCGCCGCCCTTGAGAGGCGAACCGCTTGGCTGCGGCGATCGCCATCGTGGTACGACCCGTGCCGCCCTTGCCCAAAAACGTTAAAATCAGGGCCATTTTTGTTCCCGGTTTTTTGCGTTTTTTTGAGGGAATGCGTCCAAATGCTCGAGTGCAGCACTGGAAGGTCCAAAGTTACCGCTATGTTAGCGATCGCTTCGGGCTGCGTGCCACACTCTGGCTCAATTGTCCCTTATTAGAAGTCTGTTGCCCTTTGTCCTGGGTGGGATATTCCCAACAGGTGACAAATGACAGCTTGCAGGGGCGGGGAAAGTTGAGATTCTTCTTCTTGCTGGAAGCCTCTCGGGCTTTTCCCGCTCTTAGCTGGCTGCTTCTAGCTCGTCTTCAAAGAACCAGGTGGACAATCCCTGCTCGAACTTGACGACGACGCCAACGCCCCGCCCATCGACTGGCTTGAAGCCAGAAACTGTGCCGACGGGATTTTGCTTGATTTTGTTGATGATGTCTGCTTGCAGCCGATCTCTGAGACGACGCACTTTTACCTTCTGACCGATTTCCATTCCAACTTCACTCTCGTAGACCACTCCAAAGTTTATCAGTGTATGTGGGTCATTCCATCCAAGAATTTTCGCTTTTCGCGCTCTCGTCTCCTGGCAGCACCCCCGTTGTAGAGTTGGAATGGGGCATTAAGGGAGTGCTGAGTGGAAAGTGCTGAGTGCTGTGTAGGGAATATGGCCTGTCCCATGCCCTATGCCCAATTCCCCATGCCCAGTCCCCTGTCACTTCTACGCAAAGGAATCGCGATGCTGGCCAAACGAATCTTGCCCTGTCTGGATGTCAAAGCGGGTCGAGTTGTCAAAGGGGTAAATTTTGTCGATCTGAAAGATGCCGGCGACCCGGTGGAATTGGCCCAGGCTTATAACGATGCCGGGGCTGACGAGTTGGTCTTTTTGGACATCACGGCCACTCACGAAGACCGGGACATCATTATTGACGTGGTGTACCGCACTGCCGAGCAGGTTTTTATCCCGCTGACGGTGGGCGGCGGTATACAAAACTTAGAAACTATTAAAAGATTGTTACGCGCCGGAGCGGATAAAGTGAGCATCAATTCCGCTGCAGTGCGAGATCCCGAGTTCATTAACCGGGCAAGTGACCGCTTTGGGAATCAGTGTATTGTAGTAGCCATAGATGCTCGCCGCCGTAAAAATACGAGCAACCCGGGCTGGGATGTTTATGTAAGAGGCGGACGGGAAAATACGGAGATAGACGCGATCGCTTGGGCGAAGGAGTGCGAACAGCGGGGTGCCGGCGAACTGCTGGTCACCAGTATGGATGCCGACGGAACCCAAGCTGGGTACGACTTGGAGCTAACTCGGACGATCGCCAGCGCAGTACAGATTCCGGTGATTGCCTCCGGTGGCGCGGGCAATTGCCATCACATTTACGAAGCGCTCACGGAAGGAAAAGCCGAGGCGGCTCTTTTGGCGTCTCTGCTCCACTACGGGCAGTTAACGGTAGCGGAGATCAAACATTACCTAGGCGAGCATCAAGTACCCGTGCGGTTGCTCTGAACGCCGCGATCGCTGGGAAAAGGGGAATACTCCACCTCCCGCTTTACATTTCGTTACGGCAGTCACAGCCGCCCGGTAACGGCGAAACGCCACTAGCCGGGAATTTCCAGCACGGATGAGTAGCGGTTTCTGAAGCAAGTGTTACAATATGTCAAGGTAAAATGAGTTAAAATATGTAAAGTGATGTTCATAATACTGCTTATTGTCATTGGCCTGGTAGCTTGGTCGCTGCACCTGATGCAGGAGGCGATCGAAAATAAAGAGTTTGCGCTGATGCTGGCGGGCACGCTGGTGGCCACGGCAGCAGCAGCGATGGTAGCGGTTTATTTTCTCATGGGCGCTTATGTTGGCTACGTCACGGAAATGACCCAGCAGTCTTATCTCCCCCCTGGGTCCCTCGATGCCGAATACCCGAGCTGGGTTTCGCAGTGGGACGGCATGATGGACGATGCCTATCCGTTGAGAGCCCCGGAAATTAGGCCCGTTCAAGCCTATTCAGTCGAGAGGCAGCTCAGCCTCCGCTAAGCGCGATCGAGATTTAGGCGGCTGAAACCAAGGGCTGGAGCGTCTTTTAGCCAGTTTGGAAAAAAAGAAAAAAATTTTTTACGCAGGGGCTTGACAAATGCAGAGAGATTGAGCGAATATAATAAAGCACGCAAGGGGTTATAGCTCAGTTGGTAGAGCACCTCAATGGCATTGAGGGGGTCAGCGGTTCGAATCCGCTTAGCTCCATAGATAGGAAAGTTATAGGTAAATGGCATTGAAGCCCAGCCGCCCGAGTAAAGCTCGTAGGTTGCTGGGCTTCAAGTCTGTGATAGAGGGAGCGGGGAGCGATCGCTTTTCTGCTTTCGATTGAGCCAGTAAGTGGCTGGATGAGATGCCGCGGGAGTTGGGTGGTAAGCGGAAGCAGTGCGAATCCTGGCATATCATCAGCCCCCGGTTTTGAGCCGTAGGAGGTTCCACGATCGCAAAGATCGCTAGTTCGCCTTCAGCAGCCAAAGCCACAGAAGTTATGCCTGCGCTCTATCGCTCGTTTTTCTGAGCGTACTGTTTTACATATACATCTAATTCGGAATTTCCTGAATTAAAGGTTTTTTTTCAGGCTGCGCGGCGCGCTCCGTTCTATGTCTTCTAGACGATAAATAATCCAATTCACTCGCTTAACTCTGGAAGCATCCCGTTTTTGTAAAAACACCTTTTTTCAGAAGTGGGAGCGTCTCGCTCCCGATCGATCCAATAGCGAACGAGACTAGCGAACGAGACGTCTAGCGAACGAGACGTCTAGCGAACGAGACGTTCGCACTCCAAAAATGGGATGCTCCCCTGAACTCTTTTGAATTATCATCGCCTGCAAATAATGCGATCGAAGCCTCAGAAGGATCTGGTGGGTTTTCTATGACTGGCAGCAAAAGTATTCGATCGCGATCGGACAGTGCTGGCGGGGTATTGTAGCGGTTTTATTTGATTGGCGAACGGCTTTGACGGCTAGAAACAGGGTTTCTTGAAGAAACCGGGTTTGAAGAATTTTCACGACTCACATAGAAAGGGGGTGAATTTTGCCACCCCCTGCACCCTTATAAGTTGTTTCCCCGACGGCTACAAGTCCTCATCTTCGAGCATCCCCACCGCGATCGCGCTAAATGCAAACGCCAGCACCATCGGCATCGGACATTTCAGCATATAACTCAAAATCACAGCACTCACCGTTACAACACTGGCTGCGATCGACCACCTTTTTTCATCCGGGCTCATTCCTTTTGCTGCCTTTATCAATCGCAGCGTTTTCGTCGGGATTGGCTCCGGTATCACGGCTCCCGGCGGAAATGCCCAGTAATTCCCATAACGTTCTCTAAATAAATCCGTCCAGCCATTTTCATTGCACCAGTCGTTTATCCATTCATCGCAGTAGTGATTCATATTTTTATTCCCCGTCTAAATTTCAAGTATTTTTAATATTTGGTATTCACCTGTCTTTCCTCAATTATAAGCTTGACCAACCCCTGGCTAGTGAAACGTTTTGTCAAGGTTTGTTAAGGCTTGTTACGAGAGGGTGACGGCTGTAAAACAACGTCCTCTTACTTCTAAAACACTAACAGGACTTCGCATCTGTGACCATAAAAAGTTAACAATCTTAACCTGAGAATCTCCTGAGTGAAAACTCCTACGCGATCGCTTGAGTAATCTTGCTCATGGCGATGCCAAACGCGCAGCTTAAATTAACTCGCCAAAGAAATCTGCTGCAAACAGTTCTCTTCGGAAGCTAAAAGCTCTCTATGAGCTATCAGAGCGCGGCTCGAATCGCTAATAGCTGATAAGGCGATCGCGCTTTCCGGGCGAGTCAATCGCCTACTACTAACGGGCGTATCTATCAAGATTTGCGAAGCGACCAGACAGAGCGGCTTCACAGCATGTTTCGCAACTGCGAAGATGCTGCCTTCAAAATTATGATTGAAAAAAACTTGTATCACAAACTGAGCGAACTGTCAAGCATTGAGAAAGAAAATCCTAGAAGCTCGCTCGGTTAAAGGCGGGAGCTACTTTCCTGGCTGCGATCGCTGGCAGGAGGCAGGAGCAGGGCAAGGCTGAAGGGCGATCGCCTCTCCTCTGTTCTGGGCCAAGACTGCCGCGTGGCTAGCAGCGCTTCCTCAATATAGAAATAGTTTATCGCAAGTGTCGTGTTTGGAAAAGAGCGATCGGGCACGCCGAGTCCGTTATAATACAGGGATTGTGCGAATCCCTTTCAGGGATTGAAAAAGAAAAGACAAGCAAAACAAAGAACTATTTGTGGCGAAGTCAACAGCAGCAAGCCAAGCCCAACCGATGCCCCCAGAACCCGCCCGCTCTCTAGCGCGGACTCCCCTTTACGAGGAAATCGCTCAACTCAATCCCAGGATGACGGACTTTTCCGGCTGGGAGATGCCCGTGCAGTTTGCGGGCATCAACCCAGAGCACCAAGCCGTTCGCACTGCGGCGGGGATGTTCGATATCTCCCACATGGGCAAATTTTCCTTCCAGGGAAAAAATCTCATCGATCGCCTGCAGCCCTTAGTGAGCTCAGATCTGTCCCGCTTGCAACCGGGGGAGGCGCAGTACACCGTTTTGCTGAACGCCCGAGGCGCTATCTTGGACGACATCATCTTTTACTATCAGGGCGAAGACGACAGCGGCGAACAGCGGGGAATCGCGATCGTCAATGCCTCTACCAAATCCCGGGATAAAGCGTGGCTGTTGGCACACCTGGAATCCTCCTCTGTCGAGGCGATCGCTCAATTGCCGATGCAGGATTTATCCCCGGAAAAAGTCCTCATTGCCGTCCAGGGACCTCAAGCAGTTAGGAACCTCCAGCCCTTTGTAGAAGCCGATTTGTCAGCAGTCAAGGCTTTTGGCCATTTAGAGGCACCGATTCTGGGAACGGAGGGTTTTCTCGCCCGCACGGGCTATACCGGCGAAGATGGATTTGAGGTGATGCTCGATCCGCCTGCTGGCGTGGAATTGTGGCGATCGCTCCTTCAAGCCGGCGTCACTCCCTGCGGGCTCGGCTGTCGCGATACCCTGCGTCTCGAAGCTGCAATGGCCCTCTATGGCCAAGATATCGACGACACCACCACCCCCCTAGAAGCTGGACTGGGCTGGGTTGTCCACCTCGACAGCAAAGGCGACTTTATCGGGCGCGCAGCCCTGGAAACCCAGAAGCGAGAAGGCGTCAAGCGGCGATTGGTGGGGCTGCAAATGCAGGGGCGTCACATCGCCCGCCACGGCTACGCCGTGATTCACGCCGGTTCGCGCGTCGGAGAAGTCACCAGCGGCGCTCCCTCCCCCACCCTGGGCTACCCGATCGCGCTGGCTTATGTCCCAACCGAACTCGCCAATCTCGGGCAGCAGCTCGAAATCGAAATCCGGGGCAAACTCTACCCCGCAGAAGTGGTCAAAAAACCTTTTTATCGATCGCCTTCTCGCCTGTCTAAAACTTAACTCAGAGCGCGCCAGTAAACGGATTGTTTCAATTCACTCCGAGAGGCTAGCGGTTGCGCTTTTTGACTAACTCGACAAATTCCCGCAGGGCTTGAGAATAGCGATCGCCCGCCACCTCCATCACGTCATTGTGCCCTGCTCCCTCCACCCACAAAGAGCGTTTCGGTTCGTTCGCTGCTGCAAAGAGTTTCTCCCCGTGCCAGAATGCAATCACCGCATCCGCCGTTCCGTGCATCACCAAAACCGGACACCGCACCCGCTGGATTTTGTCAATATTGGCAAACTTGTCAAAAGGGACGATCGGCACCCGCGTCAATACCCGAAACGCCGTGATAAACGGACTTTCCAGCACCAAACCGGCCACCGGCAAACGGCTGGCCAAATCTACAGAAGGGCCAGAGCCCACCGATCGCCCGTAAATAATTATTCGATTCGGCGAGATTCCCAGTTTTTGGGTTAGATAATGGTAAGCGGCATCAATATCCCGATAGGCATTCTGCTCGGTGGGCGTTCCCTGGCTCGTCCCGTAGCCGCGATAGTCGTAGGCGAAGACAGAAAATCCCTCCTGCCGCAATTCTTCCAACAGCCAGCGAACATCTCCCAAGTCTTCGGCGTTGCCGTGGCTGAAAAGGATCGTGTAGGTGGCTTTGGGGTTGGGCAGGTAGAGGGCAGATATTTGCACGCCTTCTGCTGGCGAGAGCTTGAGAATCTCGCGGGTGTCTGAGTAGCTGGCGGCTTGCGGCTGAAAAATCTGGCGATCGCTAAAAAAATAGGCGTAACCACACAGGCAAGCATAGATAAAGATGGCAGAGCGAACCATGCGTTTGAGGGAAAAATCACCCACGAGCAGTTTGTGAAGAGTTTTTTTGTCCATTGCCAGCATCAGATACCCAGAATTAAAACTTTGCGGAATAATCTGTACGGGGAACTCACTGCTGCCGGCTTCTAGCGATCGGGCATCCGAACCGAGCCGTGAAAAATCCAGCAGTTGTGGCGTGAACCCCTGCATTGACCTTGTGTGAGGAAGGAACATGACTCTAGAATATCCTGAAGACTTGAAGTACCTCGACTCTCACGAGTACGTCCGACTCGACGGCGAGATTGCCACCATCGGCATCAGTGCCTTCGCTGTCGATCAGCTCGGCGATATCGTCTTTCTCGAACTGCCAGAAATTGGAGAAGCTCTCATCAAGGGAGATTCTTTTGGTACAGTCGAGTCCGTCAAAGCCGTTGAAGACCTGAAATCTCCCATCACCGGCACCGTCATCGAACGGAACGCCGAGGTTGTGGATGCGCCAGAACTGGTGGGAGACGATCCTTATGGGGAAGGCTGGCTGATTAAGGTTCGCATCGACGATCCCGACGAGATAGAGGATGCCATGACAGCCAGCGAGTACCGCGTGCTGGTTGAGGGGGATTAGCGATCGCCCCCAGCGCCGTGCAATCCTCTTGTTTAGAGTAGTCCGAATGATTCATCCATGTACATTCAGGAGGGCTAACGGGTAGTGGCTCATTGTCAGAGAATCCAATCTATTTAGATATCTTGCCTTCGCGGCTCAACACTTAAAACCACTACCGTCACTTAACGATTGCTGCACAGCCGGATTTTTTTTCATGCCCTGGAGATTCAAACAGGTTCAACTCTGTAGGGGCTTCTGCCGCCGGAAGCGCTCTGGCGTGAAGTGCAGCACGCTTGCGCGAGACGAGACAGAACAGCCAGAACGTCCAGTTGGATTTAGTTTTCGCACAGCCGATACCTGGAGGGGGATTTTCCGCAGCCCCTAGCGCCCGGGAGAGGCTTCTCGGCACCTTTCCCAGGGCTGTATTTCTCTTTTTGGTGCAGGCAAGAGCAACTCACTGCGGAACTTCCTTTCCCCGTTTGCTGGCTTGAAAATGTTGGTGGCAGGAGAAATGTGGAGACCCCCTAAATTATGCAAGATTAAAAGAATAAAATTATTTATATGCGATTAATTTGACGGTTATATAAGCTATAAAGCGCAGATTGAGAGATATAGTTTTGTAAAAAGTGCATGAATTGAACGCCAGGAGAAATCAAAACCAGAGGGCGATCGCGTCCGGAGAACCGCCTGCAAACTTTGAAAGGTTGCTGCAAAATAAGTTCAGATGTAAGCCGATGGCGGGCGATCGCAGCCGATCCTCCGCGATGCCTGCATTTCACAACCTGGCACAGGGGGTAAAACCGAAAAGCGTTTCGCTTTTGGACACCCGCTCAACCTCTTAACAAATTGGAGTGACATGCCTAATTTGAAAGCCACAGCCGTAGAAGCGCTGCCCCCGAAATCGCCCCAAAGTGCCCGACAAACCCCGCTCGACGTCCTCGTTCCAGGGGATGCGTTTGTGCGGCGGCACATTGGCCCCAACCCCGAAGAAATCCAGCAAATGCTCGCCGCACTGGGACTGCCCAGCCTCGACGCCCTCACCGACAAAACCGTCCCGCAGGCGATTCGGATGGCCCAACCCCTGCACCTGCCACAACCGCAGAGCGAGGCGGCAGCACTGGCGCAGCTAAAAGCAATAGCCGCCAAAAACCAAGTGTTCCGCTCGTTCATCGGCACTGGCTATTACGACTGCATCACTCCCTTCGTCATCCAGCGCAACATCCTAGAAAACCCGGGCTGGTACACCGCCTACACCCCCTACCAAGCCGAAATCGCCCAAGGGCGACTGGAAGCCCTGTTAAATTTCCAGACGATGGTCATCGACTTGACCGGCTTGGAAATTGCCAATGCGTCCTTACTCGACGAAGCCACCGCCGCCGCCGAAGCCATGACGGTGAGCTACGGGCTGAGCAAAAACAAAGCGAAAGCCTTTTTTGTCGCCAGCGACTGCCACCCGCAAACGATCGAAGTCGTGCAAACCCGCGCCAGACCCCTGGGGATCGAGGTCATCGTCGGCGATCGCCAGAGTTTTGCCTTCGACACGCCCATTTTCGGCGCGCTGCTGCAATATCCCGCCACCGACGGCAGCATTTACGACTACCGCCACTTTATCGATCGCGCCCACGCCGCCGGAGCCCTAGTCACCGTCGCCGCCGATATCTTGAGCCTCACGCTACTCACACCCCCCGGCGAATTTGGCGCGGATATTGCCGTCGGCAGCACCCAGCGCTTCGGCGTTCCCCTCGGGTATGGGGGGCCTCATGCCGCCTATTTCGCCACCAAAGAAGAATACAAGCGACAAGTTCCGGGGCGGATAGTCGGCGTTTCAAAAGACGCGCGTGGAAATCCCGCCCTGCGACTGGCCCTGCAAACCCGCGAGCAGCACATCCGCCGCGAAAAAGCCACCAGCAACATCTGTACCGCCCAAGTGCTCTTAGCTGTCATTGCCAGCATGTATGCGGTTTATCACGGGCCGGCAGGATTGAAAAAAATTGCTCAAAGAGTGCATGGGTTGACTGTCGTTCTGGCAGAAGGGCTGAAACGTCTGGGGTACGAGATAGTTTCAGAAAATTTCTTCGATACCCTGCGCGTGGAGTTGGGCGCGAAATCCCTGCAAGAGATTTTAAAAGCTGCTGAAGCGCGTCGGATTAACCTGCGGACTTTTGATGCGAGTAGCGTTGGGATTTCTCTAGACGAAACCACAACGGTTGCAGACTTGCTCGATCTCTGGCAAATTTTCGCAGTAGGGGAAGAAATTCCTTTCACCGTGGAAGAATTGGCTAGTCAAGTAAACTTCGAGTATGAAGGCGCGATCGCCCGTACTAGCAACTACCTCACCCACCCCGTCTTCAATCGCTATCACTCCGAAACCGAGCTGCTGCGCTACCTGCACAAACTAGAAGCAAAAGATTTGTCGCTCACCACCTCAATGATTCCGCTGGGTTCTTGCACGATGAAACTGAATGCCACAGCGGAAATGGTGCCCGTAACGTGGCCGGAATTTGGCAAGATTCACCCATTTGCTCCCCGATCGCAAACACAGGGTTATCAAATTCTGTTCGAGCAGCTCGAAAATTGGCTGAAAGAAATTACCGGGTTTGCAGGGATTTCCCTACAACCCAATGCCGGATCGCAGGGAGAATATGCGGGATTGCTGGTGATTCGTCAATATCACGAACATCGGGGGGAAAAATACCGCAATATCTGTTTGATTCCGCAATCGGCACACGGAACCAATCCGGCGAGTGCGGTAATGTGCGGCATGAAAGTGGTGGCGATCGCCTGCGACGAGCAGGGCAATATTGACGTCGCCGATTTGAAGCGTCAGGCTCAAAAGCACAGCCGCGAACTGGCAGCGCTGATGGTGACGTATCCCTCCACTCACGGTGTATTCGAGGAAGAGATTAAAGAAATCTGCGCGATCGTGCACGCCCACGGCGGTTTAGTTTACATGGACGGGGCGAATATGAATGCCCAAGTCGGGCTGTGCCGCCCGGGAGAGATTGGCGCGGATGTCTGCCACCTGAACCTGCACAAGACGTTCTGCATTCCCCACGGCGGCGGCGGGCCAGGAATGGGGCCAATTGGCGTAGCCGAGCATTTGGTGCCGTTCTTGCCCGGGCACTCAGTTGTCGAGTTGGAGGGGAAAGACAGAATTGGGGCAGTTTCAGCCGCACCGTGGGGCAGCGCCAGCATCCTGCCGATTTCGTGGATGTACATCGCCATGATGGGAGGCGAGGGGCTGACAGAAGCGACGAAAGTAGCGATTCTGAACGCGAATTATATTGCCCGTCGGTTAGAGGCTTACTATCCGGTGCTGTACAAGGGGAAAGACGGTTTTGTGGCGCACGAGTGCATTTTGGACTTGCGATCGCTCAAGAAATCTGCCGGTATCGAAGTGGAGGATATCGCCAAACGCCTGATGGATTATGGCTTTCACGCGCCGACCGTTTCCTGGCCGGTGGCGGGGACGGTGATGGTGGAACCCACGGAGAGCGAATCGAAAGAAGAACTCGATCGTTTTTGCGATGCGATGATCTCGATTCGCCGCGAGATAGAGGAGATCGAATTGGGGCAAGCCGACGCCAGCAATAACGTGCTCAAGAATGCACCCCACACGGCAGAAGCGGTGACGGCGACAAAGTGGGAACATCCCTACGATCGCGAACAAGCGGCGTATCCGGCACCGTGGAACCGCGATCGCAAATTCTGGCCGGCAGTCGGGCGGATTGACAACGCTTTTGGCGATCGCAATTTTGTCTGTTCCTGCCTGCCGATGGAGGCGTATTCGCACCCATAAACGATTCGGGCGGGCACTGCCCGCCTGATATTTTCACTCCAGTTGCTACAGACGCGAACTGGAAGTTTGCACTACAGAAGAGAACGGGGAATGGGTAATGGGTAATGGGTAATGGGTAGAGTACAGAGGGAGAATCCTATTTTTGTAAAAGAGAAAAAAATTGGTCTGTTCAATTCATTTCTCCCCCTCTCCC
>CAYOOD010000029.1:0-75541 GCA_964405435.1 uncultured bacterium | reverse complement strand
TCTTTCAAATGTCTCCCACTATTATATCCCAATTAATCGACCGGACATGATATTATCGGTTTTGACTGCTAGCTTATTTGCCCGAATGCTTCGCCCCTACGTTTCGAGAAAGTGGACTAGAAACCCGGCTTCTTGAAGAAGCCGGGTTTCTGAGCGCTATTCAGTAGCGTTGAGAGGGAAAAAGGGCGATCGCTTCGTTCGTAGTGAGCGCTTGCTTCGCTCCTCAAAAGCGAATCGCCTTTCCTTCATTCGTGAACCGTTCCATCCGGCATAATTGCACCCTTGAGTTTTGCACCCTCTAGGTTAGCCCCCACCAAATTTGCTCCCTTCAGGTTGGCTTTCTCTAGATTTGCTGAATTCAGGTTTGCCCCACGCAAATCGGCTGAAGTTAAGTCTGCCCCACTTAAGTTGGCACTGGAGAGGGAAAGTCCGCAGAGATTGACCGCATTCAAGTTGGCCCCACTCATATTTGCACCATCAAGCTTTGCTCCAATAAAATTTACCTGAGTTAGGTTAACGCCACTTAAATTGGCCCAAGAGAGTGTTGCTTTGGTGAGTTTCGCTTGACAAAGGTCTGCTCCAGTCAGGTTAGCATAGATGAGCGATGCCTGAGTAAGATTTGCTCCTACTAAGTTAGCTTTACTTAGGTTCACTCTATTCATTATTGCTTCCCTCAAGTTGGCTGCACTTAGATTTACTTGAATGAGTCTGGACTCTTCTAAATTGGCACTACTGAGGTCTGCACTACTCAAGTTGGCTTCAATTAAATCAGCCCGACTCAAGTTTGTTGATTTCAGGTTAGCTTCTTGCATATTCGCACCTATCAGGTTTACCTGACTTATATCAGCAGCAGCTAGATTTGCCTTTTGCAGTGAAGCGCCAGGACCTATCCATAAAGCACCTACTTCAGCCGGATCGAAATCCGGGGGAAGTAAAGTTTTTTCATTATAAAGCGCTTGCTGGAGATTGGCTCCTTGGAGATTTGCTTCATCGAAGTCTGCCTCTAGAAGATTGGCATTACTCAGATTTGCACCACTGAGGTTGGCACCATTCAGGTTCGCTTGTTTCAAGAAAGCTCCACTCAAGTTTGCTTTTCTTAACTTTGCCTTCCTTAGTTTAGCAGCATTTAGAAGTACCTTAGAGAGGTCTGCATTATCGAGTTTGACCTCATCTAGGTTAGTTCTAGATAAATCTGCTTCCCTCAGAACTGCTCCCCTTAGATTTGCGCCCTTCAGATCGATCTCGCTCAATTTGCACTTACTCAGAACGGCTCCAGTCAGATTGGCTTGACTCAATCGTATCTTGCTTCCGCTCAGATATTTTCCACTCAAATCGGCTCCAGCTAGGTTAATTCCCGTAAAATTCTTCTCAAACGCATTACAGCGCTTCAAAAATTCTTCAGCACTGACAGGCGGTTCCTGACTCTCTTGAGTATCTTCCTCAGCCTCTTCGTCAGTTTCCCCATCGCTGACACTGACTACAGTATCAGCAGGTTGTTCTGCCGATGCGGTGGGCTGCGGAATCGCGGCAGGTGCGATCGCCAGTTGGCGGATTTGCTCTTCCAGGCGGTTGAGTTCCTGTTGAAGGCTATCTTCATCCTCAACCTTCGCAGACGCGACACTTTCTGTCTGTATCGATCGCGTGTCAGCTTCGGTATTATCCAGGCGATCGCTCCGCTGTTGCAGTTGCAACATCTCCCGCCTTAAATTTTCTAGCTCCTGTCGAAAATCTGGCGGCAAACTTTCAACAGTTCGGCTGTTGAAGCGCTCAGTCAGCACGTCTAAGCGGAATTCTAACTCGGAAAAAGATTTCTTCAGTGCAATCTGTTGGGTTTCCAACTGCAGCACCCGGTTTTGGAGAGAGGCTATTTCGCGCTCTAGCTCGGACATCTTCTTCAATCTCCACCCAGCAGGAGTGATTTTCTTCCATCTTCTCACGGAAGGGCGATCGCAGAAAATCCGCTCTCTCCTTCTCTTCCCTCTGCGTCCTTTGCGTCTAAAGCGGTTCGTAAAATTTCTACCTGCGACCTAACAATTGTTGCCGCCAAACTCTAAAAAATGTAAACACCGGAAATTGATAATACTCAATAGTCAGCCAAATAATAATACTCAGGTGAGATAGAAAAGCAAATCCCGTCCAAAAGCGAGGAAACCAACTTAAAGGGCTGCCGGGTAAGGGCGGAAAAAGATAGGCTCCCATCCCGACGATCGCGGGCGGAAAGATGACAAAGGCGATCGCGGCTATCCAAATCCCCCATCCCAGCTCGTCTCCCGCGCGATGAGCTCCTTTCCACGCCCGCCCGTTCCAGTGCCAGGAGAGCGGCAGGGAGCTGTCAGCCATTTTGAGTACCTGTTTTTCCAGGTTGGCGGTGAAGATGTGGCGGCAAAAGTCACACCCAAAGGCATCCATGAGGGCGATCGCAGATAGCTCGCCGTGGCGGCACACGGGGCAAGTGTAGGTGCCCTGGTAGCTGAGGCGGATCGGCTCTGATTTGGCACTTTTTCGCTTTGGGATCGGATCGGTCATGGCAACCCCCTATTGTTCGGGAATTTTTTTGTATCTCCAGTCTTTATAACATTTCTACTTATATTTCGCTAAATAGCCTTTGGATAGGTTGCCGTGCATTTTATTTGTGCTGTGATGTAAAGTTTTACAAAAAAATAAAGGCACGGCTTTCATCCGTGCCCTTATATCAGTTGCGATTATTCGGCTGTGAAGCGGGGATTTGCATCCCTGCCGTCTGACAGCGCGGCAGCTTAGCGCTTATTGGCAGCGTGAAAATCTTTAAACGAGCGGTAGCAGTTATCCGCATCGTACAAGTGACATTCGTCAGTAATCGTTTTCATCAACGACCAGGAAAACTTGGACTCAATGAGTTTGTCGCCCCAAATTTCTTTCAGGCGGCGGTGAGCCATCCGCAAGTTATAGGAAGGAATTGCCGTGGAAATGTGATGGGGGATGTGAACGTTGATGTCGTGGCAGAGGAATTCC
The DNA here is from genome assembly GCA_964405435.1 of uncultured bacterium. GTDB lineage: Bacteria > Cyanobacteriota > Cyanobacteriia > Cyanobacteriales > Oscillatoriaceae > DVEG01. The sequence continues at coordinate 72,550 of CAYOOD010000029.1, read as the reverse complement.
ACCCAGCGGGGATAATCGCAGTGGACAGTGCCGAAAAGCTGGGATTCAGCTTCATTCCACTGTTCGGGGGATTTGAAGGGAATGCCAGGGGCGGTGTGGTGTACGATGGTGAAGGTGCTCATCCAGAAGTGATACACCAGCCAGGGCAGCAGCCAGAATTTGACGACTCCCCAAATGCCGGTGGTGGCGATGAGTACCGGGAATCCGATCGCGGCTCCGACGATGACAAATAGTGCAGAAAATCGCACTTGCTCTCGCTGTTTGCCTTTGAATTTACTCCAGTCAAAGTGCAAAAGCCCCCAGTGGGCAACTGAGCCCAACCACCAAAAACGACCCCGCATCTGGCGATAGAACCACTGCATCGGACGTCCCAAATCGGCATATACTTCTTGTTTCCAAGGCTGCCACGCATTATCTTCTTCTAGCTTGTTGGTGTGGCGGTGGTGGTGGTTGTGGAGGATGCGCCAGCTATGGAAGGGGTAAATCAAAGGCAGCATGGCAATATGGCCCACTAAATCGTTGAGCCACTTGCGGTTTGCAAATGAGCGATGCCCGCAGTCATGTCCGATCACGAAAAAACCGGTCAGCGCTGTACCGGTAAAAATCCACGCGATCGGCAGGAGATACCACGGCGCTAGGGAGATCGCCCAATATCCCAAACCAACCATTAAAACATTGATGACCACTGATGTCCAAGCTTTGCGCCGATCCTTTTGAAAGCATTCGCGCGGCAGCGTCTTTATGATGTGTTTCAGCCGCAGATCTGCGCTGGGGGGGACAGGGGCCAACTTCTGGGGCTGTATGGTTGATGCTGTCATGTATAGATTTATTTTCTCCAGTTGTTACTTCGACAAGTGAATCAGTGGTTTCACTTAAAAAACCCGATCGCGCGTGAAGCTTTAGCAAAAGCGAGGCGCGAATCGCGCGGTTGAGTGTTTTCGCGATCGCTCCCGTCCCCGGTCGGTAGGGCGGGAAAAATAGCATTGCAATTTATAAAGCCTCAAAATTTATACCACACTCTCGCTTTCTTTGTTTTTCTCCCCCTCGCCCTTTTTCCGCGATCGGGCCAGGGTTATGCAAGAATTGTTATAGTGGCGATCGCCTAAAATCCCGATTCTGAAGCGATCGCGGGGAATCATTAGTTCAAGGAACAACCCCTGATAGAGAATTTATGTTGTGGAAGTACATCCGGCAGAAAAGTCTGGTTGAGGTCGTTGCCCTGTTTTTGGGAGGCGCGGGATTTGTCTTGCTGGTGGCACCGTTTCAGGTGAGCGCCACTTTGGCGCATCTCGGAGAAATGGGGGCGGCGATCGCCCAGTCTCTAGTCAGCAGCCTGCGTCAGGTTACGGCTTACCACGCTGTCGGTTTGCTGCTGCTGGTTGCCAGCACGGCATTAGTCGCTCAGCGCATCCGCTATCGCCTGCAGACCTCTCGGGGTTTGACTGCTCTCAAGTGTCCCGAGTGCGGCAGCGAACTGCACCGCAGCCACCGACACCTGCTCGATCGGGCGATCGGTTGTTTCGTACCCGTCGGGCGCTATCGCTGCCGAAACCGCCAGTGCCATTGGCGCGGCTTGCGCGTCAAACCCCTCTCCTGACTTGTCGCCCATCTCAGAAAGCCGCTTCAGACTGCTCGGTCGTGACGGGCTCTCTCTCCGCCTCCGAAAAGAGAGCATGTACAAGAGTGAGGCACCGGAGGCAATCTCACTTCTCACTTGTGGCTCTGCTTCTGGCCAAGCGCTGATTTTATGCGAGTTTACTGCAACTAAGCATAGTATATCGAGTTTGCAACCGACGCACGGCGAGCGCGCAACTTTCAACCAGCAGGATTTAAAACAAGGGGCTTGCTTTCGAGGGGTCGAGAAAGTGCCGATCGTTTAATTAACCGATTCTGGTTTGACTGTAATGGCAGGGTAGCTTGCGGTTGCCGACAGATCCTCTAGCCGCTGGCGCTTGAGGGCTTGTAACTGCACGAGCAAGGATTCTATTTCAGCGTGCAGGTGCAGGAGCTTGACTTGCTGATCGGCTTGGTAGAGGCATTTCACCGACTGCATGGGTGCGGACTGGTTAGAGGAGGGCGATCGCAGATTGGCAACCATTGCGGTGTTAGCAACTGTGTTGGAGGTAGTGGACAAAGTGGCGGTACGAGTTGACATTTGCAATTGGGTAGTCATTCTTGCTTACTCACTTCATTAAAGAATTTTACAGGGAACTGTAAATAAAAACGCTATCTATGTAACAATTTTTTGCGCGAGTGTCAGTTTTATGACTGGGCACTGCTTTGACCCGCATCTGCGCTGAAAAGTCAGCGAGTCCGGAGTCTCAAGGTAAACTAAAGGTAAAGACCGATACTGTTTGCATCCAAACCCCAAAAAAACCGTGACTCTCAGTCTGTCTGCCGCTGATTCTCATGCCTCTGGTGCCGCAGCCATTTCGGGCGATCGCCGCGTCGCCCTGAAAGTTTGGCCTGGTTTGATCGAAGCTTATCGCCGCTATCTGCCAGTCACAGATACCACGCCGGTGGTCACTCTGCAAGAAGGCAACACCCCTTTGATTCCCGTTCCCGCGATCGCCAAACTCATAGGGCGACAAGTAGAAGTTTTCGTTAAATACGACGGACTCAACCCCACCGGCAGCTTCAAAGACCGGGGGATGACGATGGCCATTTCTAAAGCCAAAGAAGCAGGCTCCGAAGCAGTGATTTGCGCCAGCACCGGCAATACCTCCGCTTCAGCCGCCGCTTACGCGCGACGGGCTGGACTGCGCGCCTTCGTACTCATTCCCGACGGCTATGTCGCCCTCGGCAAGTTAGCCCAGGCTTTGGTGTACGGAGCAGAAGTGCTTTCCGTAAAAGGCAATTTCGATCGGGCGCTGGAAATTGTCCAAGAAATGGCGGCTCACTACCCGGTGACGCTGGTAAACTCTGTGAATCCCTATCGCCTGGAAGGGCAGAAAACAGGAGCTTTTGAAGTTGCAGACGCCCTGGGCGACGCGCCGGACTGGCTGTGCATTCCGGTGGGAAATGCGGGAAATATCAGCGCCTATTGGATGGGATTTTGTCAGTACCACCAGGAAGGAAAGTGCGATCGCTTGCCCCGGATGATGGGATTCCAAGCAGCCGGAGCCGCCCCGATCGTTACGGGCTTTCCGGTGGCGCATCCAGAAACCATTGCCACCGCGATTCGCATCGGCAATCCCGCCAGTTGGCAGAAAGCGGTTGCCGCCGCTGACGCCAGCCAGGGCGAATTCAACGCCGTCACCGATGCCGAAATCCTAGAGGCGTATCGCCTGCTGGCGAGTCAAGAAGGCATTTTCTGCGAACCCGCTTCTGCTGCCTCCGTCGCCGGCTTGCTGAAAGTCAAAGATCGAGTGCCTGCCGGCGCGACGGTGGTTTGCGTCCTCACCGGCAACGGGCTCAAAGATCCGGATTCAGCTATCAATCACTGCAACAACCAGCTCAAGCAGGGGATCGATCCGGATTTATCGGCGGTAGCTGCAGCGATGGGTTTTTAGTCTGAGGGGGAAGCTGGTAGTTCGCAGAGGCGGTTGGCGCGGGCGCGGAGCGCTGGGCTGGGAGCTGGCCGGTCGCCGCTTCTGGCCCCAGAATGGCGGCGCGGGTCGCCTTCAGCCTGTCCATCGTGTCCCCCAGAGCCGTTGTCAAACTTTGCCGGGTTTTGAGGTGGGCGGCTCTTTCGGCTTTGAGGGCTTCCGCGAGGCGCTCAGTTTCGCTATCGAGGCGATCGCGCTGCTGCATGACTTCGGCTAGCTTGACTTTCAGTTCGCCCGCTGGCAGTTTTTCCAACTCTTTTTCGATGGAAGAACCCTCGCCGCTATCGTCTGATGCGATGCGGGCGCGTCCCTGTTTGAGCTGTTGGATTTCTCCTTTGAGGGTTTCGATAGTTTGCTCGGCTTGCTTTGCCTCGGTTCGACGCTGTTGCGCTTCCGTGTTGTAGAGTTCTCGCCAGTGTTCGGCAGAAGCTTGCGCGGCTTCGCGATCGCTTTGCGCTTGCGCCAACTGCTGCTGCAGGGACTTGATTTCCTCCAACCACTGCGTTACTTCGTAAGTCATATCAATTTTTAGGTTGTAGAGTTTAGAGTTTAGATTTTTCCCGCCAGGAACAACCCCTTGCCGCGAGAGGCGATCGCCCCAAAACATCCCGTTGATTCTATATTTTAGATTTTAGATGGGAGATGAATCCGAAATCCTTGCCTGCCAAATTCCAACATCTCTTAACCCGCTTCTGGCGATTGCTCGGCTTTGCGGGCGTCGTCCGTTTCTTTCGCCACCTGAATTTTGCCACCCTGCGGGAAGTTTTCCGCCGCGCCGGAGAGCAGCGGCTGGCCGGTCTGGCGGCTGAGATGGCCTACAATGCCATGTTATCCCTGTTTCCGGCAATATTGGCTGTTTTGACGGCGATCGGGTTATTTGAATCCTTGCAATCCACTCTGAACCAGATGGCCGGTCAGTTGAGTACCGTGGCCCCCACAGAAGTTCAGATTCTGGTGCGCGGGTTTGTCGATGAGCTGAGCGTCTCGAAAAACACCAATCTCTTTTCGCTCAGTTTTGTTGGGGCAATTTGGGCGTTTTCTGGAGCGATCAGCGCTGCGATGGCGGCGCTGGATCAAATCCACCGCATCCCCCTAGAGCAGGCACGTCCCTTTTGGAAAGCCAAGCTGGTTTCTGTCGGTCTGGCTGTGGGCACGATCGCGCTGCTGATCGTCGCTTCTTGGTTGGTACTCGTCAGCGATTTTATCGTGCAAGCTGTCGCTCGGCAGAGTTGCCAGTTTGAGCCCGGTGGTCGCTGCTTGGTAGAGTCGGGATTGCTTCGGGTTTGGCGGCTGTGGAGCTGGCCAATAGCTTTGGGCATTGTTTCGGCAGCGTTTGCCTTTGTTTATCGGTATGGGCCAAGCCGCTGGCACCTTGGCACGCCGATCCTGCCCGGAGCGGCTTTGGCAGCAGTGTCTTGGGCTGTGATATCCGCTCTGTTTCGGTTGTATGTTGCCCATTTCGGCGACTACAATCGCAGTTATGGGGCAGTGGGAGCTGTGATTGTTTTGATGCTCTGGCTGTACTTGAGCGCTTGGGTGATGCTGATCGGGGCTCAGTTGAATGTCACTGTGGGCAAGGCGATGGGGAGCATCCCGTTTTTGTAAAAACACCTTTTTTCAGAAGTGAGAGCGTCTCGCTCCCTATCAATCCCAGAGCGAACGAGACATTGAGCGAACGAGACGTTCGCACTCCAAAAATGGGATGCTCCCAGGCGATAAGGCGATGCGCCTCTAGACGGAGGCAACTGCCGAAAGGCGCGTGAAGCGCAGCTATCGCGAGAGCGAGTCGGCAAACCTCTGCAACCGAACTCTAGAGAGATGGCGGTTGGAGGGAAAATTAGTTTAGATCAGTATCGTCCCCTGGAGTTGAAGGCGCGACTGAGGATGCCGGTGGCGATAGAAAGAAAAATCAATACCCAGATCACCCATCCGGGGAGGAAGGTGAGAACGCCGAAACCTCTGAGCATCCAAATCACGACTGTCAGCCCCAAGACGATGCCAAACAGGTATGAAAGTATCAGGGTTTCCGAGTTGGAGGAGCGGCTCATGGACTTGATTCCTTGCGCGATCGCTTGCAATTTACCTACACCAACAATAGCAGGAAGACAACCTTTCTGCCGAATCCGACACCCATTCAACGGGTTGTCACTGTCCGGAAATATGTAGTGAATTCCTGACGAAATCCAGCTTTGCCAGTTGCTCCAGTCTCTTTTAGTTCTAAGATACAATTATTCCAGACTCGACAAGCATGAGTTCATCGGGCACCAACATGACTGTACCGATTCCATCAGACAATAGCGATGCGGCTGCGGATTCAGGCTGGAATCAGGCTGAACAAACCGCACTCTTGCGAGGGGAAATTTTACTCAAGACTCAATCTCATACGGCTTGGGGAGGCGCGGTGACGGCGACGATGTATTTGCCGCTGGCGCGATCGCGCGTTTTTGAACAACTGACCGATTACCCCCGCTGGGTACATTATTTCCCCGACCTCACCCATTCTCAGATTGTCGATTTTACTCAGGGTGGCAAGCGTCTCTACCAAGCTGCTAAAAAAGCATTTTTATTTTTGACCATACAGGTTGAGGCTTATCTGAGAGTTGTTGAAATCGTTCACCGTCAAATTCAGTTCCGCCTGGAAAAAGGCAGTTTTGTAGATTTTGCGGCTGACTTGAAACTCCACGATTGCGGTTCGGGTACTTTGCTGACTTATTCAGTCAAGGCAACTCCCACAATTCCAGTCCCGGCGATGTTCATCGAACAAGCGATGCACCTAGAATTACCGGCGAATATGCGGCGAATGCGGCAAGTTATTTGCTTGCAATAAACTTGGCAATAAGTAAAGTTTCTCTCAGAAAATCTAGAAACCCGGCTTTTTCAAAAAGCCGGGTTTCTCAATTGCCATCACATGGCTGATTAACGAGCTGCAAGCAATTCTGCCGGCAAGCGCTTGAAGGCGAGGCGCTCATTTTCCACATCGACAAAAATGGTGTCGCCGTCGTTGAATTCTCCGCGCAAAATAGCTTTAGCAATTTGGGTTTCTAATTCCCGCTGAATGGCACGTTTGAGCGGACGAGCGCCATAAACAGGGTCGTAGCCGACTTCTGCCAAAAAGTCAAGCGCTGCATCGGAAAGTTTCAAAGATATCTTGCGATCGCTCAGCCGTTTTTCGAGGCGAATAACTTGCAGTTTGACGATTTGCCGCAGTTCCTCGCGCTTGAGGCTGTGGAAGATAATCGTCTCGTCAACCCGGTTGAGAAATTCCGGACGGAAGCTCGCCCGCATCGCATCCATGACGCGAGAGCGCATCTCTTCATAGAGTTCTTCATTCCCGCCCAGATCGAAGATGTACTGCGAACCGATATTGCTGGTCATAATAATGATAGTATTTTTGAAATCTACCACATGACCTTGAGCGTCGGTGACGCGCCCGTCATCGAGAATTTGCAGGAATACGTTGAAAACATCCGGGTGAGCTTTTTCGATTTCATCGAATAGAATCACCGCGTAGGGACGGCGGCGAATGGCTTCAGTTAATTGCCCGCCTTCTTCATAACCGACATATCCGGGAGGCGCGCCAATCAGGCGAGAAACGGCGTGTTTCTCCATGTATTCCGACATGTCGATGCGTACCATCGCTTCTTCGGTATCGAATAGATAGGCGGCGAGGGCTTTGCCGAGTTCGGTTTTGCCGACGCCCGTAGGACCGAGGAAAATAAAGCTGGCGATCGGGCGGTTGGGATCGGCTAAGCCAGCGCGCGATCGCTGAATCGCATCGGCAACGGCGGTGACGGCTTCATCTTGCCCGATGACGCGGCGGTGCAGTTCTTCCTCCAAGTTGAGCAATTTTTGCATCTCAGATTCGACGAGCTTGCTGATAGGAATTCCCGTCCACTTGGAGATAATTTCAGCAATATCCGCTTCGGTGACTTCTTCGCGCAGCAGGGATTTACCGCTCTTTTGGGTTTGCGCTAGCTGAGCCTCGGCAGCTTCTAATTGTCGGTGCAAGTCGGTTAATTTGCCGTATTTAAGCTCGGCAGCGCGGTTGAGATCGTAGTTGCGTTCGGCTTGTTGAATCTCTAGGTTAACCCGGTCTATTTCTTCTTTAATCGTCTGAATTTTAGTCAGGACGTCTTTTTCAGCCTGCCACTGAGCGCTGAGCGTCCGCTGTTCCTCTTTGAGATTGGCGAGGTCTTTTTCCAAACGTTCCAATCGGTCGAGCGAAGCGGGATTGCTTTCTTTTTGCAGCGACAGTCTCTCCATTTCCAACTGGAGGATTTTGCGATCGATCTCGTCGAGTTCTTCGGGTTTGGAGGTAATCTCCATTTTCAGACGAGCGGCAGCTTCGTCTACGAGGTCGATCGCTTTGTCGGGGAGGAAGCGATCGCTGATATAGCGCGCGGATAGAGTCGCCGCCGCCACTAAAGAGCTGTCGGAAATTTTAACCCCGTGGTGGACTTCGTAGCGCTCTTTCAAACCCCGCAGGATGGAGATAGTATCTTCTACGCTGGGCTGATCGACGTAAACTTGTTGGAAACGGCGTTCCAAAGCCGCATCTTTTTCGATATACTTGCGATATTCGTCGAGCGTCGTCGCGCCGATGCAGCGCAATTCCCCCCGGGCGAGCATGGGTTTGAGCAAGTTGCCCGCATCCATCGCGCCTTGAGTCGCGCCCGCACCGACAACGGTGTGAATTTCGTCGATAAATAGTATAATTTGACCGCGCGAGTCGGTGACTTCTTTAAGCACGGCTTTCAGGCGTTCTTCAAATTCGCCGCGATATTTGGCACCGGCAATGAGAGCGCCCATATCTAGGGCGATTAACTTGCGATCTTTGAGTGATTGGGGCACGTCGCCGCTGACGATGCGCTGGGCTAATCCTTCTGCGATCGCGGTTTTGCCGACTCCCGGTTCGCCAATCAGTACGGGGTTGTTTTTCGTGCGGCGAGAAAGAATCTGAATGGTGCGGCGAATTTCGTCATCGCGCCCGATCACGGGGTCGAGTTTACCTTGACGGGCGGCGTCTGTCAAGTCGCGGCCATATTTTTCGAGAGATTGATATTTGCCTTCAGGATTTTGATCGGTCACTTTTTGACTCCCCCGGATTTGGTCGATAGCAGTTTTAAGATTCTTTTCATCTACTCTAAATTCTTGAAATAAGGCTTTGCCAAAGCGCTCATCTTTGGTATAACCTAGCAGCAGGTGTTCTATTGAGATGAATTCATCTCCATATTGTTTGCGATATTCGTCGGCGCGATCGAGCAGGGTATCGAGACTGCGCCCGAGGTAGACGGAGCCGCCTGCGCCGGAAATTTTGGGCTGGCGGTTGATGAAGGCTTCCGCGCGATCGCGCAGGCGCTGCACGTCTACGCCGAGTTTGTTAAAAATACTCGTAGCGAGTCCGTCTTGTTCCAGCAGGGATTTGAGCAGGTGTTCGCTCTCGAGCTGCTGCTGTTGGGCTTGTTTGGCGATATCTGGGGTGCGGACGATCGCTTCCCAGGCTTTTTCTGTAAATTGGTTGGGGTTAGTTGGTTGCATAGCTGATAGACGAACGACTGTAAACGATTGCTGGTTAAAGTGTAGGCAGGTGGAGCGATCGCGCGGGTTCGGCGATCGCGCCTTTTGATATCGGTATTGCCGCCCTCGATCGGGCTTGCGGCTCTATTCCGAGCGATCGCAATTGCTCCGCCAAACGATCTGCCCGTTCGCGTTCGGTTTCTGCCCGCTGGCGTTCGGTTTCTGCCCGTTCGCGTTCGGTTTCTGCCCGCTGGCGTTCGAGTTCTGCCTGTTCGTAACCCGTTAATAAGAGATTGCCCTGCGCATCCCACAACCGCAGCCAAGGCAGGGTAGTATTTTGATATTGACCTTCCCAAATGCCCAACTCTACGCCCAGAGGAACTTGCGCCGTGAGTCGTGAAACCGCAGAAACCCGGTTTCTTGAAGAAACCGGGTTTCTCAGTCAGCCGATCGCTTTTCAAATCGAACCGCTATATAGCGTTTTTCAGTCCGATGCAGTACAGGCAAGAAACCCGGCTTCTTTAAGAAGCCGGGTTTCTGACGTCCCTCGCGCTTCTTGAAAACTGCTATATGGTTTGAAAGAATTTTTGGAATAGATGCGATCGGAGACTGATACCACTAATCAGACGATCGCGTAAAGAAAACGAAATTTTACAAGATAAAAGGGCGCAACAGCTTTTTCTGGGCTTTTTTTGGGCATAGCTCAGAACAGGTCAAGGTGCAGGAGGCGCGATCGCCCCCACTTTCCCCATCACCGAAAAATGCGAATTTGAGGAATCACTACAAACCAATCTTCTAGAATTTCCCCCGTCGTTTCCTCCATCTTGAGGTGATGGTAAATGCTTGCCACTGTTACCTCTCCCGGCTGAAACTGAAATTGTTTCGGCTGAATCCCCTTGCGCCGCAATTCTTCAACTCCGTTTCTCGATAGCGCCCCTATCTCCTGCCCCTCTGGCGTGAGAATGACCCACCCATCGCCATAGCGATTGACAGTCACCTGTAGCGGCGCGCCTTCGCGCAAATTTTGGGCGATCGCCTGCTGGTTGACAGTGGCTGGATATCCTATATTCACCTCTCTCGGAGACAAATCTAAATAGAGCATCCATTGTGGGAGTTCCCCGCCCAGCAGCTTTATCGGCTGGCTGCTGACGCCCGTCTCCCGCACGAACTGGCTCGCCTGAGTGGAGGACAAAATTAATTCTTCCTTCGCCCTCGTCATCGCTACATAGAATAGTCGCCGCTCCGATTCAATTTTATCAGATGACGTGCTGAATCCATCTGTTAACAAAATGACTTTGCGAAACTCCAGTCCCTTCGCGCCGTGACAGCTCGTAACCAAAACCGCCTTCTCGTTTAAAAAGACTTCGCTTTTATTGAATTCCAGCAAAGACGTCACAATCTCACCCGCACTCGTCGGCAATACCGGATTTTCAGAACCCCAGCCCCGTTCTAAGTCTAAATCTTTAGCAATTTCCAGCAAAGTTTTGACAGTGGGTTCTTCTAAAGAGCGATTCCACTGGACAAATCGACTGGCAAACCAATCTTTTACCGACTCCTCAGCCGAAAAAATCGGAGATTGCGCATTTAACTCGTCAATAATCTGACAGGTGACGCGATGCCGCCCTAGCTTGATGTCCCCGGATTTCAGGGCGTAGGTGGCAATCCCCTGTCTTTCTAAGAGCAGGCGAATCGGGCTCAAACTATCCCAATGACGCGCTAAGACAGCAATATCGTTGGCAGGAATTCCTTGCCTGCGCCAAGTGAGAATTTTTTCGGCAATCCAGGCAGATTGAGATGAAATATCCTCAAAATTGTAGGCGGCAACCGGCAGCCCGCTTTGACTTTCCCGCGCCGCGTTGATGCGCACTTGTTCGTCAGGCGTCTGCTTGCAGCGCTGGCGGTTGTTGCGAATGAGATTGTTTCCTGCCTCAATAATTGGTTGCGTCGATCGGTAATTTTCCGTCAGGAGGAAGCGCCGAGCTTTGTACTCGGTTTCAAACTGTATGATATATTGAGGGCGGGTGCCTCTGAATTCGTACAAATTTTGATCGTCGTCGCCGATAACGCAGAGGTTGATTTGCACCGATCGCGATTCGTCGCCGGAATCGCCCAATCCGGCGATCGCTTGAATCAGGCGGTATTCTTCCTCCGCCACATCTTGATATTCATCGACAAAGATATACTCGACGTGCCCGAGTAGCTGAATGCGCCGAGCTTGGGTATCCTCGTCGTCTGATTCATCTCCCTGCTCGATTAGATCGCAGGCTTCTTTGAGCAACTGTTGAAATTCTGCATCAGTTGAGAGTCTGTTTTCACCCTGGGTGCATCCGAGCAGGGCAAGTGCCAATCCGTGAAAGGTAAATACTCGCAGTCGGGCAGCAGCAGAGCCAATTATATCCTGCAATCGCAGGCGCAGTTCTCGCACGGCGTTGCGGTTGTAGGCTAAAACTAAAATTCGGTCGGGATCGACGCGCTTCACCTTGACTAGGTGCGCGATGCGGCGGACAATTGTACGAGTCTTGCCCGAACCCGGGCCGGCAATGACCAACAGTGCCGGATCTTCGGCAAGAACGATTTCTTTTTGGGCTGCGTTTAAATCCCCGACGATGCGCGTGTAGTCGTCTTGGAGTACCGGGCGTTTGACTGCCTCGGCTTTGGTAGAAAGTTCGGGATAGGCTTTATTAAATTCTTTGTCCGACACCCGGAAGTAATCGTCTACCAATTTCTGGCGCGCGGCGGCGTCTGGAATTTGGCCGTACTTTAACATCAGGTGGGTGCGGCGTACCTGCTGTTCGTAGAAAGTCTTGATTTTCTGATATCCGCTGGTAATGACGGTTTCTTTCCGCCCTTTTATGACTCGCAGTTTGAGCGCCTGATGGAAGAGATTCGCTCCCTCGGTGAGTCGGAGGATTTTTCGATGGTGCAGCCACAGCAGTACCGTTCTCAGCTCTTCTTCGGATGCTTTGAGGGGGTGCGTTTTTTGATTAACGTCCTCAAGCAGTTGCCCTAGTTCGTATTCTACCCGCAGGCGAGCCCCTGTTTTCTCGGAGAGTTTTTCGTAGAAAACTTCTAAAACAACGCTGGATAGCTCTTTGTGAGCGTCCAGATAGTCGAGAACTTCGATTCGCTCTAGCCGCACTAAATCGCGGTTGAGTTTAACCAAACGCACCCATTTCTGAGATGACCAGCCTTTTAAAATATCCATGAGGCCGGTTGCGCGGATTTTTTTACTGCGATCGGGATCTAGGCGAGAAGCTAGATTTCTCAGATTTACCTGGATGCTTTCGCGATCGCCCATAATTTCCAACAGAGCTTCGAGCAATTTCTCTTCCAACACCCGCAAGCGCTCGTATTGTATGCGCGCGTCCCCTTTGACTTCTTTTGTCAGCAGGCAAGTCAGGGGAATATTCACGCTGGCAACGCCCGCTTTCTGCAATTCTTGAATTCTGACCGTCAGCTCTTTTGGGTTAATCCCTGACTCGTCGCTGAGGCGCTCGAAGGCCACGGGTTCGTTCCGCTGCGCGTGCTGGGCTTTGGCGAGGTGCATGGCAGCAATCAGTTTTTTGAAAATTTTTACCTGCCTCGAAGGCAGATTTTTACCCCGCGCGTACTCTTCAAACTTTCTTTCAGACTCGTCGCGCGTTTTGTCTGCCAGTTCAAACTGAACGTAGGCGGATAGATTTTCCGCCCGTTCCAGCAAGCCAAAGTTTTCCAAATATTGCAGGGCTACTTTAATTTTGATGTCGCGATACTCGGCATCGCCTGCGAAATCTTCATCCAGATCGCTCGTCTGGTAGATTTCACTAATTGTCGCCCAAAACCAGTTTTCTGACGCCCCGCCGTGGACGCGATCGCGCAGATTTCTTATCGAGACGAAAATATTTCTCAGCTCCGCTTCGGTCAGTTGCATCTGACTTTGCAAGTAAAATATTTTCTCCGCATCTTTTTCGTCAAATAAAAGGGTGCAGGTTGCCGGTTTTCCGTCTCGCCCTGCCCGTCCGGTTTCCTGAATGTAGGCTTCTAAATTCGCACTGATGGCGTGGTGAATGACTGCCCGCACGTCTTTGCGGTTGATTCCCATCCCGAAAGCGCAAGTCGCCGCGACTGCGTTCAATTCTCCTGCTTTGAATGCCTGCAAGACTTCATCTTTTTCGGTTTTCCCCAGATTGCCGTGGTAGTATCTCGCTTCGATTCCTTCTCGCTCCAGCAAGCCGGCTATTTTTTCGGCATTTCTTCGCGTTGTCGTGTAGACGAGAACGCATCCCCCCTGTTGGAGAGAGTTTTGCACCTCCTGAATCATCAGTTGGTCTTTATTGCCATTGGCAGGAATGACGTTATACTCCAGATTCGTGCGGGTATTCGATTCGGCAATGACGCTGCCTATTTCCTGCGCGCCTTCTGTTTTAAACAGTTGTTGAATGTCGTCTTGGACTTTCACCGTTGCGGTGGCTGTCATCAGCGCCAAGAGCGGCAGGGGTTTGTTTTTGTACAGCTCTTTAATGTATTTGGGGATATAGCGGTAGTCAGGGCGGAAATTGTGCCCCCACTGACTGATGCAGTGGGCTTCGTCTATCACCCACAGGGCGGGCGATCGCTCTTCTAGCAGTGCCCGGATGCTGGGCGATCGCAACTGCTCTGGACTGATATAAAGCAATCCCTTGGAATATTCCCGCAGTCCCCGCAGCCGCTGCGATCGCTCCTCAACCGAAAGATTGCCATTAATAAACGTGCAGAAATTTATCCCCTGTTCTTCCAAATCCGCCACCTGATCCGCCATCAGGGCTTGCAGGGGCGAAACCACCACGCTCAGCGAGGCGTGCCTTTCAAACAGCATCAAGGCTGAAAGCTGGTAGCAGAGAGATTTTCCTCCTCCAGTCGCCATGATAACCAGCGGTCGTTCGCCGCGCAAAATGGCTCGAACGGCTTGTTCTTGCTTACCCCGAAATTTTTCAATGCCAAATTTTTGCAGGCAATTTTGATAATCGGGCAGCAGTTTCGCGCCATCCCATATTTCCTGAAACCCGGGCAAGTGGGCAATCCACCCTGAAAATATCCGCTCGGATTCCGTCACCCGGCTTTCATAATTCCCGGCTAGGAGTGCTGCCATGCACAGGCGGCTGTTAAAGTCTCTGATTGGGGCTTCAAACCAGAATTGTCTCAGGTATTCCTCATCGAAACCAGCGATCGCTTCTTCTGGCAGTGTCTCTAGGGCGGGAGCCGCTTTCTCTTTCCATCCCAAAATCTCGAATAGTTGCTGATATGCCCTGTCTGCTTCCTCATTTCCGCAGGCTAGCAGCCAGCAGAATGTCTGTCGCAGGGTTTTGGGTTTTTCCTGCAATTCTGCTATAATTTCTTGCAGTAATTGCTTGGTTTCGCGAGCGTCTTCTAGGGGATTGTTGCTGGCGTACTGGCTTTGCTTGTAATCTTTTTTGAGCTTGTGCGATCGTTCTAGCGGAAATGCCAAAGTTGACAATTCTAGGGTATCAACCACCAACCAGGGATGCAACTCTGGTTTTGCCTTGAAAAGATAGGTGCAGTCAAATCGCCGGAAGTTATGCCCGCAGATCGCGACCCCGCTCTGCCGCCAGTCTTCAAGCTGTTGATAAGCCGCCTCTAAATCCTCTTCCCAGAGGGCCTCTGTCAAGTTATTTATACAACCTATATTATATATATTTTCTTCAAAATTAATTTCTAAATCTAGATACAAATACGCTGCATCCAATACTTCTTCAAGTCGGCTGTCGCTCTCTATTTTCTCCTCTTCAAGCTGGCATTCTTGTTTTTCTGGCTCGACTTCCTCCTGCCAAGCATAATCAAAGCTCCCCGACTGCTTCCCGCAAACTTTAATTGTCCTGATAGATTTTATTCCCAAGCCAATTATCTCGGTTTCGAGCCAAGCAATCAGAGCTTTTTGATCTGGAACTTCTGATGACTCCAATACGACCTTGAGGCTGTCGTGCTTGAGAGTGGCTTTGGCAGCGATACCTTGGGGTTGAAGTTTTTGGTTGAGCAAGTCGGCGATCGCTCCTGCATCCCCCTGTTTGGCTCTCTCCAGTAAATTCGGTTCAGTCATCCCTGAGCTTTAAGCGTTTTAGTATGGCATTCTTACTTACCATACCACGTTCGCCCCCTGGTCTTTCTGAAAAAATGTAAAGAAATGTAGCCCGGGTTTGGGCAATTTCTGCCAGATGCACCGGATTTATCTGCTTTCGCCGGTCGATCGCGCGCGCCGACATTTCCCCACTTGACAGGCGATACCCATTTTGAGTAAAAATAATTGAACCCGGTTTTAAAAGCGAAATTCTAAAGAAAATATTAAATTTTTTTGTTATATTTGTTCACAAACTGTAGGGGGAGAAGCAGGCAGCGATCGGGCATACTTTCCCGTGGAACAACTGACAGCTTTATCTAGCGGCAATCCAGGCAAGGGAGGCACTCCAGCAGCCAGACGCCACTGCAAACCAGCCAGACAGATCCGCCGATCGGCTCTTGTCATCGAATCTTGTGAAACTAAGCTAAAGCAATCAGCAATTTCCGAGAGCAAACCCCTAAAATAGTTTGGATTCAGGGATTAGCCCGATCCAAACGATAAAGTCAAAAATCTAAAATCGCTATGCCCCGTCGCAACGACATCCATAAAATTCTGCTGATTGGCTCAGGGCCAATTGTTATAGGTCAGGCGTGTGAGTTCGATTATTCGGGGACGCAAGCGTGCAAAGCCTTGCGCGAAGAAGGGTACGAAGTCGTGCTGGTGAACTCCAACCCCGCCACGATCATGACCGATCCGGAAACCGCCGATCGCACCTACATCGAGCCGCTGACGCCAGAGATACTAGAAAAAATCATTGCAAAAGAGCGCCCGGATGCCCTGCTGCCAACGATGGGCGGGCAAACCGGCTTAAACCTGGCAGTGGCCCTGGCCAAAAACGGCACGCTGGACAAGTACGGTGTAGAGTTGATCGGCGCGAAATTGCCGGCGATCGAAAAAGCCGAAGATCGCCTCCTGTTCAAGCAAGCGATGGAGCGCATCGGCGTCAAGTGCTGTCCGTCAGGAATCGCCCAAACCCTCGATGAAGCCAAAGCGGTTGCCCGACAAATCGGCACTTACCCGTTAATTATCCGCCCCGCCTTTACCCTGGGCGGCACGGGCGGCGGCATCGCCTACAACCAGGAAGAATTTGAAGACATGGCGCAAGCGGGGCTCGACGCTTCCCCAGTCTCGCAAATCCTGATCGAGCAGTCCCTGATCGGCTGGAAAGAGTTCGAGCTGGAAGTGATGCGCGATACGGCAGATAACGTCGTGATTATCTGTTCGATTGAAAACGTCGATCCGATGGGCGTTCATACGGGCGACTCGATTACCGTCGCGCCCGCCCAAACCCTCACCGATAAGGAATATCAGCGGTTGCGGGATGCTTCGATAAAAATTATCCGCGAGATCGGGGTGGAAACCGGCGGTTCTAACATCCAATTTGCCGTCAATCCCGTTAACGGAGACGTCATCGTCATTGAAATGAACCCCCGCGTTTCTCGCTCGTCGGCGCTGGCATCCAAGGCAACGGGATTCCCGATCGCCAAATTTGCGGCTAAATTATCGGTGGGTTACACCCTCGATGAAATCCCCAACGACATCACAAAGAAAACGCCCGCTTCTTTTGAACCCACTATCGACTATGTAGTGACCAAAATCCCCCGGTTTGCGTTCGAGAAGTTTGCCGGCAGCAAGCCGGTGCTGACAACGCAGATGAAATCCGTCGGCGAAGTCATGGCGATCGGGCGGACGTTCCAAGAGTCGCTGCAAAAGGCACTGCGCGGTTTGGAAACCGGGCGCGCCGGCTGGGGGTGCGATCGCCAAGAAATCCTCCCCAGCCTCGAACAAATTCGCGCCGGTCTGCGCACGCCCAACCCAGAGCGCATTTTCACCCTCCGCCACGCCATGCAGATGGGCATGACGCCAGAGGAAATCTACGAACTCACCGGCATCGACGTGTGGTTCCTCGATAAAATGCAGGACTTGCTGGAAACTGAGAAATTCCTGAAGCGGACGCCGCTCAAAGACTTGACAAAAGACCAGCTTTATGATATCAAGCGTCAGGGATTCAGCGATCGCCAAATTGCCTTCGCCACCAAAACCACGGAAGATGAAGTCCGCGCTTACCGCAAGAGTTTGGGCGTCACGCCAGTTTACAAGCTAGTCGATACCTGCGCCGCCGAGTTTGAAGCCTTCACGCCTTACTACTATTCCACTTACGAAGAAGACTCGGAAGTGCGCACCTCCAACAAGCGCAAGGTGATGATTCTGGGCGGCGGGCCGAACCGCATTGGCCAGGGGATCGAATTTGACTACTGCTGCTGTCACGCCTCCTTCAGCTTGCGGGCTGCCGGGTTCGAGACGATCATGGTCAACTCCAACCCGGAAACGGTTTCGACTGACTACGACACGAGCGATCGCCTCTACTTCGAGCCCTTAACCAAAGAAGACGTCCTCAACATCATCGAAGCAGAAAATCCTGAAGGCGTGATTATCCAATTCGGCGGTCAGACCCCGCTGAAATTGGCAGTGCCCCTGCAAAAAGCGCTGGAACATCCCGATATGCTCTCGGGCGTGCAAACTAAAATCTGGGGAACATCTCCCGACTCGATCGATATTGCAGAAGACCGGGAGCGGTTTGAAAAAATCCTGCGACAGCTCGATATCAAACAGCCCGCCAACGGCATTGCCCGCAATTACGAAGACGCGCAGGTGGTGGCGCGCCGCATCGGCTATCCGGTGGTGGTACGTCCCAGCTACGTTTTGGGGGGACGGGCGATGGAAATCGTCTATTCCGACGCCGAGCTGGAACGGTACATGATTTTTGCGGTGCAGGTGGAGCCGGATCACCCGATTTTGATCGACAAGTTCCTAGAACACGCGATCGAAGTGGATGTGGACGCGCTCGCCGACCAAACCGGTCGCGTCGTCATCGGCGGCATTATGGAACACATCGAGGAAGCCGGGGTTCACTCTGGCGACTCGGCGTGCTCCATTCCCTACATCACCCTTTCCGAGTCCGTTTTGAAAACCATTCGCGAGTGGACAGTACAGCTCGCCAAAGCCCTGAAAGTCGTGGGGCTGATGAACATCCAGTACGCCGTGCAAAACGACCAGGTGTACATTTTGGAAGCGAACCCCCGCGCCTCCCGTACCGTGCCGTTTGTTTCCAAAGCGATCGGCGTGCCTCTGGCGAAGCTGGCATCGCGGGTCATGTCTGGCGAAACCTTAGAGTCGCTCGGATTTACCGAGGAAAAAATTCCGGCGCACATTTCGGTGAAAGAAGCCGTGCTGCCGTTTGACAAGTTCGCCGGAGCCGACACCTTGCTCGGGCCAGAAATGCGATCGACCGGTGAGGTGATGGGGATTGACCGCGATTTCGGGCGGGCGTTTGCCAAAGCCGAATTAGGGGCGGGCGTGCGCTTGTCGCAGAAAGGGACGGTATTTGTATCGCTGAGCGATCGCGACAAAGCCGATGTCGTCCCCGTCGTCCGAGACTTGATCGATTTGGGCTTCAAAATCGTGGCCACTGAAGGCACCCGTCGCGTCTTGCAGGAAAACGGCATCGAAGATGTCGAAGTCATCCTCAAATTGCACGAAGGGCGTCCTCACGTCGTGGACTGGATTAAAAACACGCGCATTCAATTCATCATCAACACCCCCACGGGAGAAGAGTCGCAAACGGATGCCCGCACGATTCGGCGCACCGCCTTAGACTATAAACTGCCGATTATCACGACGATCGCCGGTGCCAAGGCAACTGCTGCCGCCCTCCGCTCCCTCAAGTCCGATCCGCTGGAAGTTAAAGCCCTGCAGGAGTATATCGGGTAATCGAGAGTGTGGAGTGTGGAGTGGGGCAAGTAAAAAGTGCTCTTCGGCCTCGGCTGAGTCAGGAGTCCAGAGTCAGGAGTCAGGAGTTAAATTCTTCAACACTCCACACTCCACACTCCCCACTCCACACTCCAACTCCACTCAGCCGAGGCCGAAGAGCACTCAACACTCCCCCCTCCCCTCTCCCGCACTCGCGCAAATGTTAAGAACGGGAAACACAGCCCGTGCCGAGATCTGGCGGCAACTCGAAAAAGTTGCCGCCGTTTTGTTGCCTGCGATGCAGTTTTTTAGGGGATTTCAGGGTATCCTCACCCTTTGTCTCTACCGCAAGTCCCACCTGCCTGAGTAGAAATTCTGTACAGGGTACTAGACAATTCTTATAAAGCTGTTACAATCGTTTACATAGCACCGGAAAACTTAAGAAAATCGAAAATTGATGGCAACGGCAATTATTTTAGTGGCAGCAATATCTGTGGCGATCGCGCTGGCGGCGCAGCTAGCGGCGCAAGACCGGCAAGAAGCCGAAACAGCGGTCGTTCCAATTCCCGTGAGAGTTCGAGAGCGATCGTAAATCAGCCGAGTCCGTACAAAAACTGACTCAGTTGAGCGGTTCCAAGTCTGAGATGGCTGCTTGCTTCGGATAGGGCAGCCATTCACATTTCGCAGGCGGCTGGGGAATTTCTCAGCACGCACACCTCCTCAATCCGTCGTTATCAATCTGGGACGAAAGCGTTATGAAGACTGCTCAGACTTCTACAGATCTAGTCCGCGCATACCTGCGAGAAATTGGTCGGGTTCCCCTGCTGACGCACGAGCAAGAGATTGTTTACGGCAAACAAGTGCAGCGGCTGACTGCTTTGCAGGAACTCAGAGAAAAACTGGCTGAACGGTTAGGTTACGAGCCCGCGCTGGCGGAGTGGGCTCTTGAAGCGGGACTGTCGGCTGACGAATTGCAGCGCGCCGTTGATGAAGGGGAGCTAGCCAAGCGCCGCATGGTAGAGGCGAATCTCCGACTGGTGGTGTCGGTCGCGAAAAAATATATTAAGCGCAATGTAGATTTGCTGGATTTAATTCAGGAAGGCACCATCGGAATGCAGCGCGGGGTAGAGAAATTCGACCCGACGAAAGGATATCGGTTTTCTACTTATGCCTATTGGTGGATTCGCCAAGCGATCACGCGGGCGATCGCCGAGAAAGGGCGCACGATTCGCCTGCCCATCCACATTACCGAAAAACTCAATAAAATCAAAAAGGCACAGCGCCAGTTAGCGCAAACCCTGGGGCGATCGGCAACCGTTTCCGAGCTAGCTGAAGCATTAGAATTGACGCCCAAGCAAATTCGGGAATATTTAGAGCGCTCCCGCCAGCCCTTGTCGCTGGATTTGCGCGTAGGCGATAATCAAGATACCGAATTAGGAGACTTGTTGGAAGATGCCGGCCCTTCTCCAGAAGACTTCGCCGTCCACTCCTCCCTGAGAGCCGACCTAGACATTATCATGGCAGACCTGACGCCGCAACAGCGGCAAGTCCTCTCGATGCGATTCGGTCTGGAAGACGGACAAGCTCTCACCTTGTCGAAGATAGGCGATCGCCTCAATATCAGCCGCGAACGGGTGCGGCAAATCGAGCGCGAAGCCCTAACCAAGCTCCGCAAGCGCAAAGCTGACGTCAGCGAATATGTCGCAAGCTAGATTGACTTTAGATTTTAGATTTTAGACTTGAGATTCTCTCCCCCCTCTAAAATCTAAAATCTCAAATCGGGAGATCGGCCCCTTTTGGTTCGGTTCCGCCTACTGTGCGGCTTTCGATGGGATTGCTACATTAATATGTAGAAGCGTAACGAAAACTCTTTCGCCAATTCCCGATATTAGCAAATTCAGCTCTTTAAGGGGGCAGCGGAAGCTGCTAGGAGGTACAAGATGAACAATCCATCCAATCGCGCTCCAGAGTCTTATGGCAGCGAACCAGAAGTGGGTAATGTGCTCTGGCACTACGTCCAATCTCTCAGCCCGGAAGCGATCGCGCAGTTGTCAAAACCGACCTCGGCTGAAGTGTTTCAGGTGATGGAACGCAACATCGTCGGATTGCTGGGCAATCTGCCTTCCGAACACTTCGGGATCACCGTCACCACCAGTCGCGAACATCTCGGCAGGCTCCTCGCCTCGGCGATGATCAGCGGCTATTTCTTGCGCAATGCCGAACAGCGGATGCACTTTGAAAAATCCTTGCACGGGGCTGAGAGCAGCCGGGGTGAAGACGAATAAGCACCGGGAAGCCAAAGACAGCCTCGAGCGTTCAACGTCTAAACAGCTCGGCAGGCGGTGCAGGGAGTCTGCCGAAGTCTACCATTTTGCAGGTGCGGCGAAGTCTGCTGGCATGGTACGCAAACAGCGGCAGGGATTTGCCGTGGCGTCGCAGTCGCGATCCTTACAAAATCTGGGTTTCCGAAATCATGCTCCAGCAAACCCAGGTAAAAACCGTCATCCCTTACTACGAGCGGTGGCTTTTAAGATTTCCGACCATTGAACAGCTCGCGGCAGCCGAGTTGCAAGAAGTTCTGAAAGCGTGGCAGGGTTTGGGCTACTACGCCCGCGCCCGCAACTTGCACTCGTGCGCTCGCGAAATCGTGCAGAAATACGGCGGCGCATTTCCCCAGGATTTTCAAGCAGTCACAGCCCTGCCGGGAATCGGGCGCACGAGCGCCGGCGGCATCCTCAGCGCCGCCTTCAACCAGCCGGTTGCGATTCTCGACGGCAATGTCAAGCGCATTTTAGCCCGACTCACAGCCTTGCCGGTGCCCCCCGCCAAAGCCACTAAACAACTGTGGCAGTTGTCCGAATCCCTGCTCGATCGCGAAAATCCCCGAGATTTCAACCAAGCGCTGATGGATTTGGGGGCGACGCTCTGCACGCCGCGCAATCCGGCTTGTTTGATTTGTCCGTGGCAGGTACACTGCGAGGCTTATAATTTAGGAATGCAATCAGAGCTGCCCATGCGCGAAGTTTCTGCCCCCATCCCCCACAAAAACATCGGCGTTGCCGTCATCTGGAACGACAGCGGAGAAATTTTGATCGACCGGCGCAAGCAAAGCGGGCTGCTGGGCGGCTTGTGGGAATTTCCCGGCGGCAAGCAGGAAGCAGGGGAAACCCTGGAAGCGTGCATTCAGCGGGAGATTCTGGAAGAATTGGCGATCGCAATTGAAGTCGGCGAACATTTAATTACCATCGATCACGCCTACACTCACTTTCGCGTCACCCTCAATGTCTATCACTGCCGCTTGATTTCAGGAGAACCCCAGGCGATCGAATGCGATGAAATTCGCTGGGTGACATTAGATGAAATCGATAAATTTCCGTTTCCCGCCGCCAATGTCAAAATTATTGAGGCGCTGCGGCAGGATGCTGGCAAAGGCAAGCAATGATAAGGGGACAAAAGAGCCTAAAAAATAGGTTGGCGTTGACCTCGTTTTTATCTCGCGTGTCTCTCATTTTTATAGCGGGTTTGATCCGAATGCAAAACCGCCAAGAAACCCGGTGCAAGCAGAAGTGACCGGGTTTCTCCGTCTCTCGTCAAGGCTGAAAACTGCTATAAATTGTTTAAACTGAGATGGGGCATCTGATTTCTCGGCGATCGCAGAGGCTGTTGCTTCCAAGGCGGCTGGATTCTGGCCCGAGAGGGAAGGGAACGAGCGGAACTTTCCAAGTAGCGCCCGAGAAAGAGAAAATATTCTCAAAGAGATGAGCCCATTCGAGATGGTATCAGATAAATTCCGCCAGGATTTGCCCCCAGAAGTGGAAAAATGCCACGCTGAGGGCTTGATGGACGAGTCCGAATACCCGCAAGTCACCGAGGGATACGAACTCGACTGCTCCGTCAATCGCGCCGGAAACTGCTCGGGAAAGACTGGAGCGGCGGCGGTGAAGCAGCAAGCTGTACCGCAGGCGATCGCAATTCTCATCGGCGCGGGAGTGATTTTCCTGGCGATCGCCGCGATCGCGATTTTAGCAGCGTTGTGGCCGAGTTGTTCGCGGGAACTCAAGGTTATGCTGCTGTTGAGCTTATTTGTCGCGCTGAATGCAGCAGGCTTCTCCCTGTGGCGGCAGACTTCACCGGCATCGGGCAGCCAGTGGCAAAAAGAACTCGGCAAAAGATTGTTAGTCCTAAGTGCTCTGGTTTTGGGAGCCAGCCTGGTGCTGGTGCGGCTGCTATTTCACGTCAATGGTTCGGCTGCCGAGCTGCTGGCAAGCTGGGGACTGGGGGTTCTGGCCATGTCCTACAGCCTGCGCTTGGCGAGAACGGGCGGACTGGCGATCGTGCTAATAGGGCTGGGCTACTGGCTGGCTTGGTTCGAGCTGGGATCGGGGCAGTTTTCCTGGCTGCAAGCGCTGGTACAGCACGCCCCCCTATTCGCGGCTTTGCTGTTCGTCCCCCTCGCCTACTGGTGCCGGTCGCGCCCGGTGTTTGTCCTCGCCGCGATCGCCCTGTGCGGCTCCCTGGAAGTGAATTTGTGGGCGGCTTTCGCGGCGGCGCGCGTGCCGCTACACTGGACGGCGGCGATCGCGATCGCCCTCCCGCCCGCCTTGCTGTGGAGCTACGACGACTGCCTCTACCTCGGGCGATCGAGCGAATCCCCTCGTCCCTCACCCAAACTTTTTTATCCGTCTTTTCGCCGCGACGCCCGCGCCCTAGCGCTGGTGTTTCTGGCGATCGCCTTTTACATCCTGTCTTTCCACGGATTCTGGGCAGATGACGCCCAGGTGCTTTCTCTGAGCGAAGCCACCGATCCGACAGAGCTGCAGGAGGGGTTGCTCTATCTCTTCGACGTGCTGCTGATTGCGGGCGGTTGGGTGGCGCTTTTTTGGCGGCGGCGCGCCGAGGGCAGCGATGCCAACCGCACCAGCAACGTTCTCGCTTGCTTGATTGCTGTGGCTGCCCTCGCGCAATTCTGGCATCTCGGTATCAGCCCGATCGGCGCGATCGCGACGCTGATTTTCAACGGGCTGCTGTTTCTTCTCGCCGCCGGTCTGATTCGCGCCGCCGCCGCCGGACGATCGCGCGCTTTCTGGTTCGGCTTGGGGTTGCTTGTTCTGCAACTGCTCAGCCGCTTGCTCGAATACGGCGGCGACTTGTTCGCGATCGCCGTGGCCTTGCTGTTGTGCGGTGCCGCCTTTCTCGCTGCCGGACTGTGCCTGCAGGTCTGCGCCGGCTCTTTTGCGGGCAGGAGCCACCGCACCGCCACCGCCGCGCGATCGCTCCCCGGCTCTTCGGCTGTCAAGGCGATCGCCCTCCTCCTTTTCGGACGCCCGGAAAAGGCAAATGTCGAGCGGCAGGAGTAAAAACTCTTCTGCGGGCAGGCGCGACCTTCCCGCTCTTTTTTCTGGCACGGATGGCTTTTAATTTTTAAGTTTATTTTTATTTTTTCTGCCAGCGATGGTGGTTCACCATAAGTCAAGCTAAGGTAAAAGTGTAGATTCTTAAACTTTTTTTAACTGTGGAAGATAAACAAAAAGCTAAAGGTCAAATTCTGCACCTATTGAAAATGCAGGGAGCCCAGAGTGCGGCGGCGCTCGCCAAGCAGCTCCAGGTGACGCCAATGGCGGTACGGCAGCACTTGCAAGCGCTGCTGGCGGAAGGGTGGGTTCGCTATGCGGAACAGAGGCGTCCCCTGGGGCGTCCGGTGAAGCTGTGGGAACTGACGGAGCGATCGAGCGATTTCTTTGCCGACAGCCACGCGGACTTGATGGTTGACTTGCTGCGGGGGATTGAGGCCGCTTTTGGCACGGCAGCCCTAGAAAAACTGCTGCGCGATCGCACCCTCCGGCAAATCCAAAACTACAGCGATCGCTTGGCGGAGACAGCCCGGGGGAGTGACTGGCAAGAGCGCGTAGCGGCGATCGCTCAGTTGCGCAGTCAAGAAGGCTACATGGCAGAGGTGATTTCCCAGCCAGACGAAAGCCTGCTTTTAGTCGAAAACCACTGTCCCATCAACGCCGCCGCCCGCACCTGCCAACTGCTCTGCCGCGCCGAACAAGAAGTCTTCAAAACCCTATTAGGACCAGGAGTGAGTATCGAGCGCGTCGAACACCTCGTCCAGGGCGATCGCCGCTGCGCCTACCGCATCCAGCCCCAGTTGCCAGTCGAGGTTTAATTTTTATAGTTTAGATTACCGACAGATTGCCGGAGCGAAACCTCAACATTCGCACAAATTCTCAGCGGCTCGAATGCCCGATGGCGCGGGCAGCACAGCCCCGCTGCCATGTCCGATATCGGGCAGGGCGATCGCTTCGCCGTCAACCAAGGGAATATGACAGCGACACTGGTGTCATAGCGCTATTTTCAAAAAATCAAAACAGTGACAGATTAGAAGCAGGCAAGCAAGCCAATCCTTTCAAACAATAGAGGCCATAGGATATGGTTTCAGAAAAGTTTCGCCACCAGTTGCGCCAGGAAGCCGAACAATGGCGGGCTGAGGGGCTGATTAACGCAGAGCTGTATCGACAATTAGAAGAACGCTATCAACTCGACAGCCTGGAAATGGCAGCGCGCAACCGCTTTATCGGCATTTTCATGGGGCTGGGGGGAATCCTGCTCGGCTTGGGGGCGATCGCCTTCGTGGCAGCAAATTGGCAAGTTTGGTCGCGGGATTTTCGCGTTATGCTGTTGCTGAGCGTCTTTATTGGCGTGAATGCAGCCGGATTTTACCTGTGGCGAATTGCTCCTCTATCCAGGGCCAAAATCAACACAGAAATCCCTTCTCAAAGCGGCTGGCAGCAGCGGCTGGGGCAGGGATTGTTGCTGCTCGGAGCCATCCTCTTGGGAACCAATATGGCGCTGATGGCGCAGATGTTCCACATCGGCGGTTCGCTTTACGAGCTCTACTTCGTTTGGGGGCTGGGCGTGCTGGCAATGGCTTACAGCCTGCGCTTGACTTCTCTGGGGGTTCTGGCAATTATTCTCATCGGGTGGGGTTATTGGCTGGGTGTATTTGATTGGAATTCAAAACAGGATATTTCCTGGCTGCAGGGACTCATTCAACACGCGCCGCTAGCGGGGAGTTTGTTATTTATTCCCCTGGCTTATTGGTGCCGATCGCGAGCGATTTTTGTCCTGGGCGCGATCGCCGTGATTTTCACCCTGCTAACCTCTATCGGTCAAGTGTTGGATATAGCGCCCGGTTTTCTCTGGGCGATCGCCTTCGCGCTGCCGCCAGCTCTGCTGTGGGGCTATGACGACAGAAATTTTCCAACTTTACGCAGGCGGATGTTTCAGCCGATCGCGCGCGGTTTAGCGCTGGCTTTTCTGAGCATTTTCTTTTATTTTTCTTCCTTTAACTGGTGGTCTGATTCTCCAATCCAGCCAGTAGAAATTGCAGAATTGCTGAGCTGGCCGACCCGAATTGACATCATCTTTCTCGGCGCTTTGGCTATCTGGGAATGGCTCTCTCTAGCGCGTCGAGAGAAAAAAGATAGGGCGCGCTCTAGCGCGATTCTGAGTGCGGACGCGATCGCCGGTTTCATCGCGATCGCCACCTTAACTCCTATCTGGCACCTGAGCGTTCATCCAATTCCCGAACTAGCCGTTTATATTTTTAACGTGCTGCTGTTTTTCTTAGCAGCTTGCTTGATTCGGGAAGGGCTATCCCTGGGAAGCCGCCTCTCTTTTTGGGGCGGGATGCTGCTGCTGACGCTGCAAATTCTCAGCCGCACCATCGAGTACGATACCGATTTAATTTTGAAAGCGCTTGCCTTTTTCGCGTGCGGCATCGCTGTCATTGCTGCCGGACTGTGGTTTGAGCGCTATTCATCGGGTTTGAAACCTTCAAAGGAGAATTCTCTATGACCTCGAACCGCGAAGATTCCGCGCCGGAAGTGTTAGAAGAAACAGCATCCTCTGAAAGCGAAATAGACACCGAGCCGGCAGTGAATTGGCAAACGCCCCAAAAGCCGATGCAGGCTTGGCGGTTGTGGGTGCCCTTGCTCTTGCAAACCGCGCTAATCGCTGCCGTACCGGCACAGTCTGTTTATACCTACATGACGGGAAAAACTGCGATTTTGCAGACTGCGCCAGTAGACCCTTATAATTTTCTCACGGGCTACTATCAGACGCTCAGCTATGATATTTCCATCCCCAATAACCTGAAAAATCTCCCTGGCTGGAAAGACTTGCCGGGAACGCTGATTCCGTGCCAGCCAGAACAAATAGAAGAAGAAACTTGCAAAGAGGAGAAAAAAATCGATGTGGGAATCAGCTTTTATGTGATTCTGGAGAAACCGAAATCGTCGAAGTCTTCTGGGCGTCCGAAGCCGTGGAAGGCGGTACGAGTGAGCGGGGAACTTCCTTCTAAAATGTCAGAAAATCAGGTGGCTCTCAGGGGAAAGTACAACGGCTGGCGAATCGAGTACGGTTTGGAAACGTATTACATGCCAGAAAATGAGCGCGATCGCATTAATGAGGAAATTAGCAAAGCCCAGCAGCGCCAACCCGGGGAAACTGCGCAGCCGCAACCATTTGTCGTAGAGGTGAAAGTAGACGAGCGAGGTCATGCCGTACCGGTGAGCTTCTGGGTGCGCGATCGCAATTATCGCTTCTAGCCTCTCATCTTTCAGCCCGCGTAGGCGGGCTTTGTCAGCGCAGCCCCACCCTTGCGGGTGGGGGATATCGGCAGCTCAATAATAAATTCCGCACCCTCTCCCGGTGCCGAAATACAGCTCAACTTGCCCTGGTGTTTTTCCTCCACAATTTGGCGAGAAATTGACAGCCCCAATCCCGTACCAGCCCCCACAGTTTTAGTGGTAAATAGGTGCTCAAACGCCCGCTGCATGACTTCGCAAGACATGCCGGGGCCATTATCTTTAATGGAGATAATCGCACTCCTGTTATCCGAGCTGACTTCGGTGCGAATCCAAATCGTAGGTGAGTGTTGAGTGCTGGCGGGGAGGTGTGGATTAGTAGAAGTTTCTTTACACTCCACACTCCACGCTCCACACTCCACACTCTTTTCCTCCAGAGCGTCGATCGCGTTGGCGAGGACATTCATAAACACTTGATTGAGCTGCCCCGGGTAGCAATCAATCAGCGGGAGTTTGCCATATTCGGCAATAATTTGAACTTCAGGGCGGATTTTATTGGCTTTGAGTCGGTGCTTTAAAATTAATAGGGTACTGTCAATTCCTTCGTGAATATTAAAAGCCATTTTAGCGGTGGCATCCGATCGCGAAAATACCCTGAGCGACGTGCTAATATTGAGGAGGCGCTCCGTTCCGGCTTTCAGAGATTTGAGCAGCGAGGGCAGGTCTTCCATTAAAAATTCTAAATCAAACCCTTGAATTTCGGCTTCAATTTCTTTGCCGGGATAGGGAAATTTAGCGAGGTAAAGCTTTAAAATTTTTAAAATCTGGGGCAGGTAGTTTTCAATATATTTGAGATTGCCAGAGATAGAGCCGACTGGATTGTTAATTTCGTGGGCGACTCCCGCCACCAACTGACCGAGCGCAGACATTTTTTCCGTTTGGACTAACTGGATTTGAGCCTGCTGCAGCTCTTGCAGGGCTTTTTTCAGTTCAGCCGTGCGCTGCTCGACTCGTTTCTCTAGCTCGCCCGCCAACTGCTGCAGTGCCGTTTCGGCGGCGAGCTTTTCGGCAATTTCCTGTTTCAATAAACAATTTTGCTCGGCATAATTTTTGGTTAAAAAATTGAGTCTTAAGTGTAATTTTATGCGAGCAATTACTTCTTCTTGTTGAAAGGGTTTTGTGATATAATCAACCGCGCCAATCGACAGACCTTTCACCTTATCAAGGGGGTCAGAAAGGGCTGTCATAAAAATCACCGGGATGTCGCAAGTGGCCGCATTGGATTTCAGGCTATCGCACGTTTCAAACCCGTCTATTCCCGGCATCATTACATCCAATAAAATCAGGTCGGGTTGGGCATATTCGGCTTGCTCGATCGCCTGAAAGCCATCTGTCGCGACTAGGATTTCCCATCCTTCCGAAGCGATCGCGGCGGAGAGAACTTTCAAATTCATCGGGCTGTCATCGACGAGCAAGATCGTGGCTTGTTCGAGGTTACTGGGCGTCATGGATTGTCTCTCCCCGGAAAGATTGGATAAATTCCCTGATTTTCTTGACTTGGAAGCTCTCGGCTAAGTGCCGAATTTCGGCGATAAATCGCGCGTATCGCGTATCGAGTTGTTCCAGTTCAGCCAGGACGGTTTCTATCCCTTGGATGTTGCCTCTCATGGCTAAATTAAAAAGCTTGTCGAGTTCTTCTGTGGAGGGAGCCACGAAGTAAATTTCGGCAGAAAAAGGAGGGGTTTGAGTAAAATTTTCTGCTTTCTCACTGTTATTTTCTGCCTTTTCCCGATAAATCCACTCCAATTGCAGGTATTTCTGCAGGTGAGCGAGGAGGCTGTCAATTTGCAGCGGTTTGGGCAAAAATTCGTTGGCTCCGGCTTCTAAACTATTCTGTTGGTCGGGTTCAAAAACGCTAGCCGATGAGACAAAGATTGCCACATTTTTGAGTTGGGGCGATCGCCTGACGGCGCGAATCATCTCCAATCCATCCATAACCGGCATCACCAAGTCAGTCAGAATCGCGTCGGGCTGAATGTCTGCGGCTTTATCCAGCCCGTCTCGACCGTTGGCAGCTTCAAAACATTGAAAGCCAATCGATTCGAGGAATTTCACGACAAAGGTGCGATTTTCCGGACGATCGTCGGCGATGAGGATTTTCGGCTTTTTCTCTTTTATGCCGACAATTTCGTGCGTCGCGATCGCTCGATCTCCGTGGGTGGCGATCGCGTGAGGGCTGTGAGCGAGTTCTACCTCCAAATCAAGCCAAAACCTGCTGCCCTCTCCCCTGGTACTCTCGACTTTTAGTTCGCTCCCCATCATCTCGATCAGCCGGACGCTAATCGCCAATCCCAGCCCCGTGCCTTCTGCCTGTTTCTTTTTATCTCCGACTTGTTCAAAGGGCAAGAAAATTTTTTCTAACTCTTCTGGCGTCATGCCCGCGCCCGTATCTTCTATTTCAAAACGGATTTTTTCTAAGTGCTGAGCGCTGAGTGCTGAGTGCTGAGTTAGTAGTGGGGAGAGTGCCCCCGTGCCCGCCATGCCCGATGCCCCATTCCCAGTTTCCAATACCTGCACTCTAAATGTCACGCTGCCTCTGTCGGTAAATTTAATCGCATTGCCGAGTAAATTAATTAACACTTGGCGCAACCGTTTCTCGTCGGCGCGAATGGCGGCGGGCAGGCGCGCGTCTGCCTGGTAAGTGAACTCGATGGCTTTTTCCTCGGCGCGAATGCGGCAAATTTCTGTAACGCCTGTCAAGAAAGAAGAGAGATGAAAGTCAGCGTGTTGTAGCTCTAATTTCCCCGCTTCAATTTTGGATAAATCTAAAAGATCGTTGATGAGGGTGAGCAGGTGCGAACCGCACTCGTGAATGATGCCGATTCCCTCCCGTTCTGATTTGGTCAGAATTTCAGAGCGCTGGAGGATTTGAGCGTATCCCAAAATGCCGTTTAGGGGCGTGCGCAGCTCGTGGCTCATGTTGGCGATGAAGGTACTTTTCGCTTGATTGGCGACTTCAGCCGATATTTTGGCGGCTTCTAATTCTCGGGTGCGTTCGATCACTTTTAATTCTAGCGTGTAGGAATACTCCTGCAGTTGTTCGTTGGCTTTGTGCAATTGCCATTGATTGTGCAAGTCGCTGGCGACAATGGCGGAGGCGATCGCCGCCAGGATCGGAGTAGCTGCTGGAATCCACCAGCCCGCTAAAAAGGCTAGATAACTGCTGCCTGCGAGAATGCCGACTGTGGCGATTATCGCAAAAATTGTCAGTCCGGGAATGCGAGTTTTTCTCGCTAAGTTGGCTTGCCGCAATTGCCAGACAACGGCGGCAGCAGTGAAAGAGCAGCCAAAAATCCACAGCCACTTGGCTTGTTGCGAACAGACGCGCATTTGCGGGCGTCCGTCTAGTGCCGCACTTAAAATTTGGCTGACTAAATTGGCGTGGACGATCGCCCCTGCCATGCGATCGCTGTAGGGCGACGGGAAAAAGTCGTTGGTACTTTGGGCAGTTGAGCCAATCAAAACCACTCGCGATCGCGCCCGCTTCAGCGCGGGTGAATTTTCCAGCACCTCTGTCATGGAAATGGTCTCGAAGCGCTCTTGTGTACCGCGATAATTCATCAAAATCTGGTAGCCCCCGATATCGACTCCGCCATAACCCGCCGCATCCCGCGTCAGGGGAATAAAAACGGCTTTTCCCAGACGCATAGATTTTTGTTGGGCATCTTCCACCTCTAGGGTGATGCCCCGGGTTTCTAAATACATCAAGCTTAACTGCGCTGCCAAGCTTAATGTTATTTTATCCGTTTCATCGGCTGCTGACATCAACCCCCGGCGGACTTTGCCATCTGCATCGGATACGACATCGGCGATCGCCACGCGACCGAGTTGCGCTAGGGCGGGAGGAGGGGCAACT
The DNA here is from genome assembly GCA_964405435.1 of uncultured bacterium. Lineage (GTDB taxonomy): Bacteria > Cyanobacteriota > Cyanobacteriia > Cyanobacteriales > Oscillatoriaceae > DVEG01. The sequence goes on along the minus strand of CAYOOD010000029.1, from coordinate 41,137 downwards.
CTCTCTCCCACTACTTTTTTTACGCCTATCAAAGTCGGTGTGGACTTCATCACCTCCACCAATTTTTCCTGTCCGGGATGCACCGGCAGGTCGCGGTAAATATCCAACCCAATGGCGGCGGGCTGCTGTTTTTTCAGGGTGTCGATAACCTCAGCCAAGACGGCATCGGGAATCGGCCACTTGCCGACTTTTCGGATATCGGTTTCGTCAATCGTCACGATCAAAATGCGATCGTCAGTGGGTTCCGCCGGACGCAGGCGAAAAAAGGCATCTAGTGCCGCCCACTCCAAAATTTGAAACCATCCTGCCACGCCGCCAGCTACGCAGAAAGTTGCGACGCCCGAAGCGGTGAGGAATACAAAACGCCATCGCCAAAACAGCTTTTTCAGATCGCGCCACATTGAGAAGATAAGCTAATTTACTAGCGGTTCAGTTGCGATCGCTTCTAGCCCTACCGATTGTAACAGTTCTTGCCAGTTTGCGGTAATTTCGGCATTCTCTGGTTGCGATCGCCTCAACTGGGCGAGTGCAGCCAGGGTGTCGTACCAAATGCCCGCCTCAGCTAGCTCTGCTGCCGCCTCCAGCGTCGCTCCCGCTTCTGTTCGATCGGAAACAGCAGCCCGTGCTTCTGTGCGGCGAATCCACCCGCTCGCCATCGGGCTGTCGGGTTCCAACTCTTCCCCGCAAACCATCACCACGGACCACAGGTAATTTTTGCCCACTTGCAGCGGCGGAGCCTCTTTGGGAAGGGGGATGCCGATCGCCCCTGCCGAGGCGGGCAGCGGTAACATTGTCTGGTACAGGTGCTTTCCGCTTTCTTCTTGAATGCTGAAAAACACTTGTTTGGCGGAGGTTGCGGGAATGTAGGCAAACAGCGTCGGGCGTTCTGCTATCGTCAAACCCAGGTTCGTCCCGGGAATCAGCGGGGTGAGCGACTTGCTCGTCTCTGCGGCATCGCTCGGACACTGCCCGCCGTTTCGCGAAGCTCCTCCGTTCGCCTGCTTGGGCGCGCGATCGCCCGGTGGCTCGAATGTCACCGCTCCCAGCGGCGTCATCCAGGCGAGGAACGAAGCAACCCCTACAAAGACGGCGATCGGGACGCCTGCATAGCGGCTGGGCAACTTGTTGATTCTCGCCATAAAGGAACCTCTCTATCTTTGTAAATTCCATTTCAATTCTATAGTCTTCACAAAGATTTTATGTTCCTAAATGGGGCGGCGATTCTTTCCCTGAAAGGGTTGCAACGATTTTCGCTTTTTTTGAAGTTTTGTTAATTGAAAAAACGCCCGAATCGAGGAAGCCTAAAATGCTTCCTCCTGTCTTTTTGTAAAGAAAAAACGGGCAGCAGTTGTTCGATCCGGACAAGCGATCGAAACGCTGTAAAGTTGTTTTTCCCCTCCTCCAGTAAATCTACGGGCTCGAATGCTGGTAAGCCTGTCCGAATTTTATCGGATCGGTCGAATTTTTGCGCGGGTATTAGAGCCAATTTCCCACCAGCACGAACGGTGCCCAGTAAAAAGGATGGTGGTATTGCGAATCTTTCAGCAAAGCGAGTTGAGCGCTTCGCAGGGCTTCGGCTTTGCGGGCTCCGCTGCTCAATTGTTTGTAAAATTCCGCCATGAACTGGGCGGTCGAGCGATCGCGGACTGCCCACAGCGTCGCCAGCGTCGAGCGCGCCCCGCTGCGTATCGCCACCCCCGCCAAGCCCAAGGCGGCTCGGCTGTCGCCTTTGGCAGTTTGGCAAGCGCTCAAAACCAGCAACTCAATGGGATTGCGATCGCCCCCTCCCCTGACGCGCAGCAATTCATCCAATTCCCGCACGTTAATGCGCCCATCCCAAGTGAGAATAAAAGTATCCTCAGCATTGCTGCTAAACTGCCCGTGGGTTGCCAGGTGCAGAATCGGGTAAGGGTTTGAGCCGATCGCCTTTTTCAGGTTCGCATCGGTAAAGTCGCGATCGAGCAGTACCTTGCCTGAGAGTTCCGCAGAAATCTGCGCGACTTCCGACTTGACAGCGGGCAAAGCATTAAAACCCTGACGCGCCTCGCTCAGCCCCGCCGCTATCGCCTTTATCTGCCCGGGCGGGAGCGATCGCGGGCTCAATAACTGCAGCCCTTGCGAGAGGGCAATACTGTATTTTTCAACGAGATATTGTTCGCCATCGTGCAGGGCACCCATTGGCAAATTCCGCAAAAAACCATCTAACACAAATACCAGAGTTTTAATCTCGCGAGCGGCTAACTCAGCTTTCGCCGGTCGTACCAGCCAGTTATAAACCTGCTGGTAAAGCTGCAAGCGTTCTTCATTTGAAAAAGCGGGATTCAGGGAACTGCGCATTCGCCTGAGAATTTTTTCCACCTCCTGACGGGGGACAGCCGTTTTGTAATTGCGCAGGGGCTGCCCGGGCAGGGATAAAATCACCTCGACGCGATCGCTCAAAACGATCGGATAAATCACCGCTGCAGTCGGGTCGATTTCGTCGATTTTTACAGGCTTGGCTGCATCCAAACACGCTTCTCGAAAAAAATTATCTAATTCGGCAAGCTGGAGCGATTCAATCACCTCGCGGGCTTGTTTGAGGTGATTTTGAGTAGGCGCTTCCCGTAGCAGTAGCAAGCCGACTAATTCCCGATAAACCGGTTCGATACTTTCTGTAAAGCTAAACTGAACGTCGGAATTAATCGCAGCTAAGTCGCTGCGGAGAGACTGGAGGGTTTTAACCGCCGAGCTGTAGGCAGCGATCGCGCCTTCGATGTCTCCTTGCTGTTTGAGTACGCGCCCGAGCTGCCGAGAAGCACGCGCGGTGATATCTCCAGCATTGATGCTCTGCGCGATCGCCAGCGCCCGTTCTGTCAACTGCAACGCCTCAGCTTGTTGCTGGGTTTGTTCGTAAACAGAACCCAACTGAGTCAGGGCGTGAGCTTCTGCTCTCAAGTCGCCCAGACTTCTTGCCTGCTGTAGGGCGATCGCCAAAATTTTTGCCGCATATCGGTAGCGTGACAAATCAGCCAGACTTTTGGCAAAATTCACCCCTGCATAAACTGACAGGCGGCTGGCTGGCAGGTTGGCAATTTTCGCTTCGACTGGCAGCAGCAAAGACTCAGCCTGCGTTTTCTGGTTCATCTCTATAGAGAGGCTGAGCAGGTTGAGCAGCGACTCGATATTGTTGCCAGAATTTGCCAGATCGGCTGCTTGTTGATAATAATTTAAAGCCAATTCCAGCTCTTTCATATCTCTGGCAGTATTGCCCAGACTGAAAAGCGCCTTCGCGATATCTTTTGGAGAATCGAGGCTCTGAGCGATCGCCAAACTCTGCGCTAACACTTCGCGCGATCGGCGCAACTCTCCAACCACCTGTAGCGCGACTCCCAAACTGCGCAAAGATTGCGCTTTCAGGGGAGAATCCGGTTGCGCTTGCAATTGTTGGCTGACAGACGTTAAAAGGGCTTGCGATCGCCGGTACAGCCCCAAAGTTTGCAAGGCTTGCGCTTGATTGATGCGACTGCCGAGCATTCCGACATTATCGCCAGCTTTTTTATAAGCTGCTTCAGCTTGCTGCCAACTGTCGAGAGCGGCTTCAGTTTTGCCCGTCGCCAGCAACAAACTCCCCCGAGTATTGAAAGCTTGCGCTAAAATTCTCATCCCTTCTCGTTGGTTCGGTTGCTGCAAAAGATTGAGACTGGCATCGATACTATTTTTAGCCGCCTCCCACTGTCCTAAATTTTGATACGCGAGGGATAAATAGCTGAGACTCCACGCTTGACCGATTTTGTCGCCACGGCGATCGAACTCTTCAGCCGCCTGTTTCCAGACAGCAGCCGCCTCATAAAATCGTCCGGCTTCGTAGAGAGTTCGCCCTTGTTCTAATAAGTTATCGGCATTTAGCTGCGCGATAGGGGCGCTGGGCGGCTGGAGCATCCCGATTTGGCAACCCTGGCTGTAGGGGTTAGCAGAAAGCGAAAACAGATTGTCGGTTGGTGGTAAAGATTTATTCGCTTTCTGCTCGTCCCTACAAAAGTGGAATGCTCCCCCAGGCGGCTGCGGGGCGTGAAGCGGAGCTATCCCGTAGGGAATCGCTGGCAGAACAGCGCTTGTCGGAAATAACACCACCAATCCTAAATAAATATTAGAATAGATAGCTTTAATTTTTTGCATAACTACCAATTTTTTTCTATTTATACCCTAATTCTACAAAAAGTGGCAGGTGATCGGACCCCACATCTTCACCGGGCGATCGCGCGAGGGTTTGAATTCCTTGACTGTGAAAGCAATGATCGATGGCGATTTGCAGAGGCGCGAATAAAAGGGTCGGCCATGTCGTTTGAAATCCGAAACCGGACTGTGAATTTATTAAATTGCCCTCTCTGGAAAAATTGCGCAAGCGAACCGACCACGGGGTACTGTTAAAATCACCGATAATGATGATATCTTGCCGATTGTCTTGCTGTTTTTTGCTCCAACCAGCAGCAGAAATAAACTCGTTTTTTTGAAAGTTTGAGGTTTCTTTATTGCGCACTCGCGTGGCGCTGAAGCTGAGAATCGCGACCTTTTTTTGGTTCCAGAGAATCGTAGTTTCGAGCAGAGGGCGCGGCGAGGAAGGCGGCAGGTGTATGATTTTTTTCTCTTCTATCTGGATAGACTTTGAGGGCTGTACTGGCAGGAGCATTGCCATTCCCAGAGAGCCCTCGTCGGGAACCGCAATGCTTACGCGGTAGCGGGAGAATTCAGCTTGCAGCCGCTCCAGCCATTCTGCATTAATTTCTTGCAAGAATATGATATCTACTGCTTGGGAGTCTATGTACTGGATGACTCGGCTTTTATTGTCATTGTCGCGGTTGAGGTTAAAGTGCAGGAGGCGCAACCGATTCTCTGGCGGAAAAGCTTGTTCTGAGTAGGAGAGTGGCGGGAATGAGAAAAAGAGCGGCAGAATCAGGGCGAGGTTGATGGCGAGGGGGAAACACCACAGAAAAGTTGTTGCCTGACGGGAAAGACTGCCGGCGATTATGGCGGCTAGCAATATCAAACAGTAGTGCGATCGCAGGTGATCGAGCAGCTCGAAGCGCCACCACCAACTGCCGAGAAAACCGAGCAGGGTTGCGATCGCGGCACCCAACGCTGCTCCATTAATTAAAAACTTGACCGAGTGCGCTACTTGTTGTAATATTTCCCGGATTGGCTGCATATTTAGAAACCTCCGCACTGAGCGAATTTTTGCCACGATTCTCCAGAAGTGATGCCCGGAGCAATGGCAACCAGCGTGATTTTTCCAGTCGCATCTATTGCGATTCCCGTTGCTTCTAGGATTGGGGAATTGGGAGATGGAGAATTATTTTGATTGTCATGCCCCAGTTCCACCCGATGCCCCAGATTCTCCCGCAAAGGGCGCAAATCCGACCAAACTGTGGCACCTCTGAGTTTTGTTGTCGGATCGGAAGGCAGCCCACCCCGCCCCGTGACGGCAAATACATTTCCCGAATCCGCCGCACATCCGGCGACAATTTGCTGCGCGGAGTTGGCTAAATTGTGCGGCAATTCTACAAAGGCAGAATTTTGATTGACTTCTGGGTTGCTGAGAGTCACCGTGCCAGAAAGTCCTAATTGCGAACTGGCGGTAATATCGCTGGCGGGTGTTTGTAGCGGACGAAATTGAGTGCCAAAGAGCCCGCGCGTGGCGATCGCGATATTGCCTCCCCGCCCGCGCGCGGCATTCGCGGTGATATCGCTATTTTCCAGAGCGGCGATCGTTGCCGCTTGAACAGTCAGGTTGCCGCCATTGCCGCTGCCGCCGGCTTCTGCCGAAATAAAGCTGCCATTTCTCAGCAGCAATGAGTCGCGAACCCTGAGATTGATATTGCCCCCTTCCCCGGATGTGGTTGAAGCACTGATGCTACCTTTGCTGTCTAAAAAAATCGAGCCTGCATTGATGGCGATCGCGCCAGCATTGCCCGTGCCGTCATTCCTGACGGTGATTTGAGCGCCATCCGTAACCCGCAAAACAGGTGTATTAATCGTCACGTCTTTTGAGTCGCCAGAAGGCACTGCAGGCAGTCCAAATGTTTCTTGCAAGATTTTATCGAGAAGATTTCCAGAAGAGACGATCAAACTGGGACTGATCGAGCCGGGGACTGTGCCGCTGATTTCTACAGATTCCGCCGCATTGATCGTGACGCTGCCGGCGCTGCCAGCCCCCACCGTAGAAGCATCGACCCTTCCGCCATCGCGAACGATTAGTTTTCCCGTGCTGATATTCAAACTGCCGGCATTTCCAGCAATCAAAGTTGAAGCACTTAAAAGGCTCGGCGTAAAAATACCCGGTACGACTCCTGTCAGTTCTATCGATTCAGAGGCTTGAATGCTGACATTTCCACCCGCTCCGATTCCAAAGGTAGAAGAGATAACACCTCCTCCATTTCTCGCCGTCAAACGCCCTGTATTGACGGTGATATTTCCTGCCTGCCCTGAATTGTAAGCAACCGCAAAGATGAAGCTTGACAGGCTGAGATTAGCGGCTGAAAACCCATTTAAATCGACGGTTTCAGAGGCGCTAACATTGATATTGCCGCCTTGACCGGCGCTGAAGCTTTGGGTAGCGATGGCGGCTCCATTTTCAACAACTAGCCGTTTTGTTGCTACTGAAATATCCCCTGCATTTCCCGACGCGATGGTTTCGCTGTTCAGGAAGCTAGGAATCTTTGCATCTGGAGTGTTGTCAGTGAGTCTTACTTCTTCGGACGCATTCACCGTCAGGTTTCCAGACGGGTTCGTACCTTGATTTTGAATGGAAATGAGCGAACCACCGCTGGCGCTAACATTCCGAGCCTGTACGGAAATAGAGCCGCCACCCGCACCGCTGGCATCGACGAGGGAGAGCTGCGCCAGTCGAATATCTCGGAAAGAAACCGCGCCAGTATAGTCAATCCGCAAGCCTTCAGGGATAAAATTGAGGCTGGCGAAACCTTCGCCAACACTGCCTAATTCAATTCGTCCTTCTGGGGCATTCAGTACGCCTCCGTCTAAACTGACATCACCGCCAATTAAAGCGAGGGTATTGCCGGAGCTGACTGATAAACCGATATCGCTGCTGTTTTTCAGAAGTGGTGACAATCGAGACGTGGTTGTTGTGAGCGCGTGACCGGTGCCGGTGACGCGAATCGCTCCGGGATTTGACCCGAATTGCAAGCCAATTGGCACGTTAACGGTTAGCAAGGGTGAAGTTTCTGGGTGGGTGGCGCTGAAAAAACTGCCATCTGATAGCTGAATGCTGTTAGCGGTACTGCCGATAAAAGAACCGCCAATATTCAAGCGGGCATTCGGGCCAAAAACTAGGCCACTGGGATTGATGAAAAACAGGTTAGCGCTGCCATTCGCTCGGATGAGTCCGTCAATATTGGAAAGGTTGCCGCCGGTGACTCGGGTGAGGATATTTTGAATGGTGGGAGAGTTGTTAAAATAGGCAGTGCTGCCGGTTGGAAGAGAAAATTCCTGAAAGCTGTGGAAGAGGTTGCTGCCTGCTGCCGTGCCGCCCTCGATGCGGAGCGTGCTGCCGTCCACTGTGACGGCGGTATTTGCGGGTAGGGTGGCGTCGGGAATGATTTGCGCGCGGGCGGCTTGTGGCAGGAGCCACGGGGAGAGAATTAAAATAGAGTTGAATAAATGGGAGGCTCTCATGGTCGGGGAGATTTTATACTTTAAAGAGAATGCCTGCCTGCCAAAAACTAGGGCTTACGCACTAACAGGAATATTTCGAGTTTCTGGTTTTTGTGGGGACGGCTGAAAGCCTTGAGATTTTGTCAATAAACTCAGTTTAAAGCGCCAGTTCTAAAACCCTAAATTTTGTTGGGAAGACAGAAAAAAGGGAGAGATAAAACCTCCCTTTTTCCTGATGCGATCGCTAAATTTCACAGCGCAAGCGAATGAGTCAACCCTGAATTTCTCACGTTTAAAGTTTTTATCAACTCAATCGAGTCGAAAATTAAAAGGCAAGCGAGCGTAAATGCCTTTTGGATCGTTGAAGGTTTGCACAACCGCCAGATCTTGCTGGAGTTTCTGCCACTCTGCGGTCAGGGGGTCGAGCCGCTTGTCAGTCCGAGACGCTTTAGCACCCGTGAGTTTTTGCAAAATCTGCTGTTCCAAGCTGCGCGTTTTGGGATACTCGTCCAGTTTCCAGTCGTCCTCCAACTTGGCCAACTTGGCTGCGGATTGGATGGCGTCTTGCAAGCCGCCGATCTCGTCAACCAAGCCGATCTTTTTCGCTTCCATCCCGGACCAAACCCGCCCCTGAGCGATCGCCGCGACGTTTTGTTTCGAGAGTTTCCGGGATTCGACTACTCTATTTAAAAATTGGTCGTAAATCTTCTCGACAAACTGGCGGTAGATGGCGAGTTCTTGCTCGGTTTTGGGGCGAGAAACGGTTTGAGCGTCGGCATAGCGGCCTGTTTTCACCACATCCCAGGTGATGCCGTTGTTGTTAGCTAATTGCTGCACGTTCAGCAGCAGCCCGAACACGCCGATCGAACCGGTGATCGTCGTCGGTTCGGCAAAGATGCGGTTGCCGTAGGTGGAAATCCAGTAACCGCCAGATGCGGCGTAGTTGCCCATCGAGACGACAATCGGCTTGACGGCGCGAGTGAGTTTCACTTCCCGCTGGATGACTTCAGAGGCGGTGGCGCTGCCGCCGGGACTGTTCACCCGCAGGACAACGGCTTTGACATCTTCGTCGAGGCGCAGTTTCCGCAGGTCCTTGGCGAGGCGATCGCCGCCGATATCTGCCGAACCTCCTTCGCCGTCCACGATATCGCCCTCGGCATAGAGAACGGCAATGCGATTTTTACTGCTGCGGCTGGCTTCGATCTCGCCTTCGATCGCCTTGGCGTAGGAGCTCAGGTCGATTTGACGGAACGAGCTTTCTTTGTCATCCTTGCCAGAGAGCTTTTTAAGGTCGGCGACTAATTCGTCAAAATAAGCCACCTTGTCAACCAACTTGCGATCGCGCGCCTGTTGGGCCATCAAGACGCCTTGACCGTCCGCGATCGCCTGCACCTGTTGCGGGCTCAACTGTCGGTACTTGCCCGCACTGGTGCGGAACTCGCCCCACAAGTCGCCGAGCATTTTCTGAACCTGTTGCTTGTTCTCCGGGCTCATCTGGGCGCGCTCGAACGGTTCCACCGCCGACTTGTACTTCCCAACCCGCACCACCTGCACCCCGATGCCGTACTTCTGTAGTGCCCCGGAAAGAAACATGATCTGGGAGCTGAACCCGTTGAGTTCCACCTGACCGAGGGGATTCACCACCACGGTATTCGCCACCGAACCGAGGTAATATTCTCCCTCCGTCCAGTCCTCGTCGTAAGCGACAATCGTTTTGCCAGCTTTGCGGAACCTTTCGAGCGCTTCGCGCACCTCCTTGAGGGTGGCAAAGCCGTTTTCCGTGCCGCTGCTGCTGCCTTGGAGGTAGATGGCCGCGATTCGCGAGTCGCTGGCGGCTTTGTCGATCGAATCCAGAACCGTTCGCAGGGTTAAGGATTCGCCGCCCTCGTCGGAAAGCGCTTGTTCGATCGCTTCTCCCGTCGTCGAAACCGGCTTGCTGTCGGTAATTTTCAGTGACAAGTCGTAAACCAGCACCGATTTATCTTCGACTTTGGGGCCACTGTCGCTGGATGCGGCGGCAATTATCAGAGATATCAATCCCGCAATTCCCAGCGTCGAGAGCAGCGCGAGTCCGAGCAAGCTTCCTACCAGACTGGCAAAGGTATATTTTAAAAAGTCACGCATTGTGGCCGTCCTTGGCAAGATTGTAGATGCAGGGGAGATTTTAGATTGGCGATTTCAGTCCTTAAATGGAATCCAAAATCCAGACGCTCATACATCTACCCCTCACCTCTACTAACTATCCTAATCGCTGCAAAGCGCCCGATCGCTTGAGTTCCGATAGAGTGGCGTTGCCGGTACAAAACAGCACCGCTGCAATCTCTGCCATTAACACCTCTGCCAGTTCGCGGACTGCTGCCTCGGATTCTGCTGCCGCCTGCAAGAACGGCCACGCTAACCCGGCCAAGTCCGCACCCAGGGCGATCGCCTTCGCCGCGTCCGCGCCGTCCCGCAGTCCCCCGGAGGCAATCAGGGGAATATGCGGCGCTGCGGCGCGAACATTCGCGACGCACTCGGCGGTGGGCAAGCCCCAGTCAGCAAACGTCTTGCCCAGGCGGCGCTGACGGGCATCTTTTGCCCGCTCTCCCTCCACTTTCGCCCACGACGTGCCCCCCGCACCCGCCACGTCGATCGCCGATACGCCGGCCTCGATTAGTTTTTTCGCCATTGCTGCGGATATGCCGTTGCCGACTTCTTTGGCGATTACCGGCACCGGGAGTACATTGCATAATTTAGCAATTTTGTCAAGTAGCCCGCGAAAATTTTTGTCGCCGTTGGTTTGCACGCATTCTTGCAGGGGATTGAGGTGCAAAATCAGGGCATCGGCTTCTAAGGTATCGATCGCGCGCTGGCACTCATCCAAACCGTAGGTGTAATTGAGCTGCACTGCGCCCAAGTTGGCAAACAGGAGGATATCGGGGGCGAGCGATCGCACCGCGAACGTATCCGCCACGTCGGGATTTTCCACCGCCACCCGCTGAGAACCCACCCCCATCGCCAATTTGTACTGCTGCGCCACCTCAGCCAGCCGATAGTTAATCGCTTTGGCGAATTCGGTTCCCCCCGTCATCGAGGAAATCAGCAGCGGCGCGCCCAGGGGCTTGCCCAGAAAGGTCGTCGTTATATCGATTTCGGCGAAATCGAGTTCTGGCAGACAGCAGTGGATAAAGCGATAGCGTTCTAAACCCGTCGTTGTTTCGCGAAATTGTACGTCTTCTTCCAAACAGACGCGCAAGTGGTCTGCTTTCCGGTTCTGAGTTTCTTTTGGGGAGCTTAGAGACAAGTTCACAGTGAATTAAAAGACCGCAGGTGATTGAAAGGCTCCTCACCAGATTAACATCGAAAACGGCGCAAAAAAGCCCGACTCAACGAGAGCAGAAACAAACAGGCAACTCAGCCCGCCATTACAGCCGACTGATAGCGCCCGCTCGACAGCGCCCATTCCACATTCCCGCGCATGAAGAACCGCAGGGTAGAGATGTAGCAGTTTAGCGCGGAGTCTAGAGGCTCTCCCCGGGAAGGAAGCCGCTGCTCCCAATCGAGAAAGGCTTGCACTTCACCGTTGTAAATTTCGACAGCGCGCGCGATCGCCTCCTGAAGCGAGAGCTGCCGTTCCTGCTTCAAGATCGGCACGAGATTGTGAAAATCCCCTTGTTTCATTTCCTTTTCGAGCGAGAAAATATCGTTCGCATAAAGAACGACCTTGTTCGCTATCAGGGTTAACTGCTGCACCCGCAAATCTTCCCGCACTTCTAAAGGCAGGGCGATTCCCTCGGCGATATCAATCATTTCTAGAAAACTCATCAACCCGCCAGTAAAAGGTCGCATTTTGATATAACTGTCCACCGCCGGGGCGATGCCTTTCTGACGGTTAGTTGCCTCCCACCCCCAAGCGTCCCAGCACTCTTCGCATCGGCGAATAAAACGACTCATCCAGTTTGGCGGGGCTTGTTCCAGCAGCCGCAGCCGCATATCTTGCAAGCCGCACTCCAGTGGATTTGCGGAGTCAGAAGCGAGCGAACCCTTCAAAATATCGAGAAATCTCGCATACATCGCTGCTAAACTATCGGGTTGTTTTTCGCTCTCCTCAGAAACATCGTCGAGGATGAACAGCCAGGTAATCCAATCCGAGACAACCTGCAATTTTTCTAAGGGAGCGTTGGGATAAGTGCGGGCAACCAGCCAGCTATTTTTTGACGCGCTCAAATCTTGGTAATCTGCCTCTTTTTCCAGCAACTGGAAGCGCCGAGCCCATTCTAGGGTGCGCTGGTGTAGGGTAGCGGCGTGCTTGTTGACAGCCGATGGAAACGGACAGTGTAGCGTCGGTAGGACTATTTTTTCTGTCATATCCTGAAGCCAGAGCTAACATGCTTTGACCGCTACGCTAACAAAAAAAAATAGCTTTTGGTGAAACTTTTAATCTAAAATATACATTTGAGGGGGTGGGGCAGGCACGGTCTAGGTAGTTCGCCGCATCCCGCCCGTCGGTGTTTTTCACCGAATCCCGTTTAACTGCTTGATTTTATTAGCTCCACGGCATCCCGCCCGTCTTCGTCGTATAAATACACTTTCACTTTTTCTTCTTTGGCTGTCGGCAGTTTTTTGCCGGTGATATCTGGGTGAATCGGCAGTTCGCGGTGCCCCCGATCGACCAAGACTGCCAGCCAAATCGCCTCCGGTCTGCCGTATTCGGTGACGGCATTCAGGGCAGCGCGAATGGTGCGCCCCTTGTAGATGACGTCATCGACTAATACCACCGTCTTGTCGGTGAGGTCGAACGGGATATCTGTTTTTGTGGGAGTGCGCACGCCAATTTGGTCTAAGTCGTCTCGATAAAAGGTAATATCGATGCCGCCCACGGGCACTTGGACGTGTTCGAGGGCTTCTATTTGACGCGCCAAGAGCTGGGCGAGGGGGAAGCCTCGGGTATAAATACCCAAAAGTACCAGTTTGGACAAGTCCCTAGCTCTTTCGATCGCCTCAGACGCCATGCGATTGACAGTCCGGCGCACTTCGTCACCTGAGAGAATTTCCACTACTTCCGAGGGCATAACAAGTACCTGAATTCTAAAAAAACCTGGCCGATCTATATTTTGACGGCCATTGGCGTGTCTTTGCGAGTCCGCGCCATTTGTTATGGGTTTGAGTTCTACAGTATATAGAAACGAAAAAGCCCTCTCCCCCTGCCCTCCCTCAGTCACAACAAACTTTCTCAAATGCACGGCAGCTTATATCCGGCGATCGCTGGGGATGGCCCTTTCTGACTGCTGCCCGTGGCCCCCGATCGGCGGCAGCCAGTCAGAGCAGCGGGCAGTCTGGCGATCGCGACAGGGGACTTGCCAAACCGGGACGAGCATTGAAATAGTGCCGAGACGCGGGCGATCGCTCGGATGTTTGCGGCTGGACGAGCTGAAAATTCAGTCAAGCACTTTCTTTAGTAATAAATTAATATTCTTGCTGACAGGAGAAAATATTTCTGCCAGTGTTTCAGAGATAATAAAGAATGATGAGAACAGCTTGCCTTCTCAGAGTAAAAGCTGAGACTGTACTAACAAGCCTGCCCGAGTCAAATCAAATCCTCGCGCCCGCAACGCGGACAAGGAACGAGCAGGCAGGCAGCAGTCAAAGTGACTTTTATATCGCCCTAGGGCGACGCCTGTGGCGGTATATTTGCCCGATTGAACGTGCCGCTTGCCTCTCAAAAACAAAGAAAAACTGAGAATCTGAGAACGAACGTATGACCATTGACATGCAACCTTCTATGGGGTTAAAAGAATCCATCGAACAGCGCCGAGCTGCCCGATCGTTCCGCCCCGATCCCTTGCCGCTCGCACTTTTAGAAGAAATTCTCCGATTGGGGTTGCGAGCGCCTTCGGGCTATAACTTGCAGCCTTGGCGGTTTATTATCGTCAAGGAAAAAGAGAACAAAGAAAAACTCAAAGCCTGTGCCTTTAACCAGCGACAAGTAGGAGAAGCGCCGGTGGTGTTGATTTGCTGCGGAGATCGCCGAGTTGCCGAACCGGAGTACGTCGAATCGGTGATTCAGTTGGGCAAGAAAGCCGGAACTGTCAGTGACAATTATGCCGATGTCATGCGCCAGAATATAGGAGCGTTATTTCAAATGCACCCCTGCTTTGAATCGATCGAAGCGTGGACGAATCGGCATACCATGATAGCCGTCGCTCACCTGATGATTGCGGCGAAGAGCTACGGCGTGGACAGTTCCCCGATGGAGGGGTTTGTCAGCGATCGCGTCAAGGAGGCATTTAACATTCCCCCAGAAGTCGATGTTTGCTGCCTGCTCGCGCTGGGCTTTGCAGCAGAGCCGTTTAAAGGCTATGGCGGGCGATTCGGGCTGGACAAAGTTTGCTATTGTGAAAATTTTGGAGAACCCGCGCTCTTGTAGTGCTAGCTAGACTGCACGGGCAGCGAACACTGCCATTTGACCGTTATTTTACCGTTAAAAGTTGACAGTCAAATCGCTTCTGCCCCCTGTTTTCGGGAAGGCGTCATGCCGGGGGCAGAATGAACTTTTTAAAGGGCGGATGGGTTTAAAAAATAAAATTTTATCAAAGTGTCTGTCAAAAAAAGTATCAAATGATTGGAGGGAAAACTATTATTTTTTAGCCAGGGGCAGCTTGACCGTAAACGTCGTGCCGCCGCCGACTTGAGAGCGAACCAAAATTTTTCCGCCGTGGATGTCCACAGCCTTTTTCACGATCGCCAGCCCCAGCCCCGTACCGGGAATCTTGCCGACATTGGCAGCCCGGTGAAAGGACTCAAACAGGTGCGGCAAGTCCTCAGCGGGAATGCCGATTCCTTCGTCGGCAATCTCAAAGACGGCTTCCTCGCGTTCGTAGGAGAGGGTGAGTTGTACAGTTCCGCCTTGGGGAGAATATTTAATCGCATTCGAGAGCAAATTACTGAGGATGTGCCACAAGAGTTTTTCATCCAAACAAGGAAAGGAGGTGACGGGGCTGGTTGGCGAGGCGGGGAATTTCTGCTCGGGTGGATTGGCTTCGCGATCGGGGCTGACAAATGTAATAACGTGCAAGTGACCGGCACTGAGCTGCATATCTTCGACGAGAGCGCGGCAGAACGCTTCTAAATCTATCGGTTCGGGATCGAAGGCGAGTTTTCCCGCTTCTACTCTGCCGACGAGCAGCACGCTTTCGAGTAAATTCGTCATTTGTTTTGCGGCTGACTTGATGCGCTGGAGGTAGCTGCGTTTTTTCTCAAAAGAAGCGCGATCGCCGTATTCGTCGAGCAATTTCACGGACATGAGAATGGACGTGAGCGGATTGCGGAATTCGTGGGACACCATCGAGACGAAGCGAGATTTGAGCTCGTTGAGTTCTTTTTCGGTTTCCAGAGCCTTGCGAAGTTCGGCTTCTGCGTGCTTGCGATCGGTGATGTCTTCGGCGATGCCGGCAATCCGATAAATCTCCCCCGATTCGTTGCGGATGGGAAAAGCGCGATTCCAAATCCAGCGGATCGAGCCGTCGGGTAGGGCGATGCGAAATTCTTGCTGAGAGGCACATCCTCGGCGCAGGGATTTGTTGAGGACTTTGAGGGCATCTCGATCTTGCGGGCAAACGGCTTCTAGCCAGGAGAGCGGCTGCTGGTAAAGGCTTTGGCAAGTGCGACCCCAAATTTCCTCGTAGGCGGGGCTGACGTAGAGGAGCTGGCGGTTATCCAGCGAGGAAATCCAGAAGACTTGGCGAATATTTTCTGCGAGCTGGCGAAACTGCTCCTCGCTCGATCGCAGGGCTTCCTCGGCGCGAAAGCGATCGCTGACATCCTCCACCATCGCCAAGGCATAGAGGATTTCTCCTGTCGGATCGCGCATGACTGTTGCCGTCAGGTTCACCCAGAGAATCTCTCGATTTTTGGCAATGTAACGTTTTTGCAGTCGATAGCTGTCAAGTTCTCCCCGCAGGATTTGCCGGATGTAGGGCATTTCCTTTTCCAAGTCTTCGGGATGGGTAATGTCCGCAAAACTGAGCCGTGCCAGTTCGCGGGCTGTATAGCCGAGCATTTCGCAGAAAGCGCGATTCACTTTGAACAGCCGAGAATCCGACGCCACCAGAGACATGCCGATGGGTGCCTCGTCAAAAATCCGGCGGAATCGTTCTTCGCTTTCGATCAGCGACGCCTCTGCCTGTTTGCGCTCTAGGGCGAAGGCAATGTGGCTGGCGATCGCTTGCGCTTGCAACACCTCGCGATCGCTGAACGAATGAGGCGTGCTGAAACTGAGCATGTATTTCCCCAACTGCCGCCCTTGAAAAATTAGGGGAATAAACCCCACCGATCGAATGCCTTGCTGCAGCAAAACCGAGCGCAACGGCTCTCTCGAAAGTTCTTCTTCAACATTGGATATCAGCAGGGGATGCCAATTGTTCTCGCTGTCTCCCAGGCGAAAATATTCTTCCACTGCCCTGCATAAATTATTAGAAACACAGGCATTGTCGGATTTTTTTAGATAAGATTTTCCCCCGATGGGCGTTTTTTTTAAATTCATTTTGCGCAGGGAAAAATCAGACAGTTCGCGCCACGATTTCAGGCGCAGAATGCCATCCGAGTCAAATAGAAAAATAGCCGTCCCTGTCGGCCCTCCCCTGGCAAGTGTCCTGCCCATGCCATTCAAGGCGGCTTCGCAAATCTCCTCGATCGCTGCCGCTCTTCTGAGAGCGTCAGTCAGTTGGTAAACCGCCTGTAGCTGGCTGAAGCGCTGGCGAAATTCTTCCTGTGCCTGTTCGCGCTCTTGCAGGGCGATCGAGAGCTGCTGATTCGCCTGTTGGAGTTCGGCAGTGCGCTGCTGGACTTTCCGTTCTAAGTCTTCATTCGCTTTTTGCAGCGCCTCCTCGGCGTGGCGCTGGCGTGAAGCTAGCTCAACCCGAAGGGAATCGCGCAGTTTTTTCACCGCCAGTGCTGCGCCCAGTGCCGGCCCGAGTCGCGCCAGTCGATCTTTGAGCAGGTAGTCCGCCGCCCCTTTTCGCAGGCACTCTAGGGCGGCGGCTTCGTCAGCCGGTTCGCTGAGGGCGATCAGGGGAATGTCCAAGCTGCGCTCTTGCAAAAGCTGCAGCGCTCGAAAGACACTGAACTGCGGCAGGCCGCATTTGGCGAGAATCGCGTCGGGACGGCTCTGGAGAAAGGCCACGAATTCCGCCTCGGTTTCCGCCCGCCTCCAGTCGGGCTGGTAGCCAAAGCGGCTCAGTTCCCCCAGCACGATCTCGGCGTCGGGGGAGGAGTCCTCAACAATTAACAAGCGCAATTGAGTTTTCACGATCGCAAGCTAAAACAGAACGGCTGTATTTTCGGAGTTTTAGGATCTCAGGTGTTAGCTCTGGCATTGAACACCTGACGCAGGGAAGAACATTTTAGGACTTGCAAACGGCGTCTCCCTGTTGGGGCCCTCGATCGGGCGGGGGGCCTTCGCGACAGTTGGAAAGCCAGATCGCTTCGGTTCGCCGCGCCAGCGAATCGCCCGAAACCCCTGCCAATTTTCCCAATCATCAACCCAGTCCCTCAATTCCCAAACCCCAAACCCTAAAAGCAGGCCATTTGAACAGCGGCCCGTCTCGACCGGCTGCCGCACTGCCTCAGTCAATTGTTTTAAGTCCATCGGCGTTGCGATGTCACTATTTATGCCCAATTGCCAAGATTGAGCGAGATCGTGCTTGACCTTTATTTTTTATGGTGACAGAAATACGCTCCATCCTGTGCTTTTTCTTACTCTCTAGCAGATAAATGGCGGTAGGTCCCTGTACGGGAAAAGCTCCTGCCTGCACCCGTTCTGCTCGGGCTGTGGGTTGCAAAAATTTCCGCGCGCGCGATCGCGATTTTTGTTGTAGAATACACGCACTGCGGCATTTTCCCGCTTTCCCAGAATCCCTTACAGGGATAAAAATGAAACAAAACTAAATAGTCTCTCTGAACCTCACAGGCCACCCCCGATGAAACTCTGAAAGCTACCTCACTTAAATTACAATCAGGCGTTTTTTTCTTCGCGCGCTCAGCAAAACCGGGGCGTGACAGGACGCGCCCCTACCTACTCAGCACCAGACAATCGGCACTATTTTCAACTCAGAGGATAACGAAGTGGTACTCTCGGCGATCGCCCCCCAACTCGAAAGCATTGTCAGTGCCGGCAGCGTCATCTCCGGCGCAGCCCTGCCCGCACCCCTGAAAGAACGGATGGCGCGAGCGATCGCCCCAAACACCTCCATTGATTGCGCGGTGTATCCCAACACCCAAGCCGAACTCGCCGAAGTCCTGGCCCTGGCCCGCCGCCTGCGCTGGGGCGTCCTGCCCTGTGGCAGCGGCAGCAAGCTCAGTTGGGGCGGTTTGGTTCATCCCCCCAACCCCCCTCATCAAGGGGGGCAACGGGGGATCGTCGCCGTCAGCACCGAACGCCTCAACCGCCCGATCGACCACGCCCAAGGCGACATGACGGTGACGGCAGAAGCCGGGATGAAATTCAGCCAGCTCCAGCAACTCCTCGCCCCTGCCGGCCAATTCCTCGCCCTCGACCCCGCCTATCCAGACAGCGCCACCCTGGGCGGCATTGTCGCCACCGCTGACAGCGGTTCCCTGCGGCAGCGCTATGGAGGCGTGCGCGATCAACTGATCGGGTTTTCCTTCGTCCGCTCCGACGGCTTGGTGGCCAAAGCCGGCGGGCGCGTGGTGAAAAATGTAGCGGGTTATGACTTGATGAAGTTGTTTGCGGGCTCTTACGGCACATTGGGGATGATTTGTCAAGTCACATTTCGGGTTTATCCGCTGCCGGAAGCCTCGCAAACGGTGCTGCTGAGTGGAGAGGCGCGAGCGATCGCCTCTGCCGCACAAACCCTCCTCGCTTCTGCCCTGACGCCCACTGCCGCTGACTTGCTCTCCAGCCAACTCGCCCGCGAGCTCGGAGCCCCATCGGGAATGGGATTGCTCGTTCGCTTCCAAAGCATCCCGGAAAGCGTCACCGAACAGAGCGATCGCGTCGTAGAAGTTGGCAAAAAATTGGGATTGCAAAGCAGCACCTACACCGAAACAGAAGAGTCGGCTCTATGGCAAAGATTGAGAGAATTCATGCAGCCCGCTGCTGAGGAAAGCGCTGTATTTGCCAAAATAGGAGTCAGAGCTTCCGCAGCGGTGGCGGCTCTGACGAAATTTGACGACTTAGTTGGCAGTTCCGGTTTGGGCGCGATTCGCGCAGGAAGTGGCTTGGGAGCCCTGCGATTCGACGGTGAAAGCGCTGTCGATCGCATCTCTAAACTGCGATCGCTCTTATCAGCCAACAGCGGATTTCTCACGGTTTTAGAAGCCCCGATTGCCGTCAAACAGCAAGTCGATGTCTGGGGATACAGCGGCAATGCACTGGATTTAATGAAAAAAATCAAACAGCAGTTCGACCCCGATAATATCCTCAGCCCTCATCGGTTTGTCGGCGGTATATAATGAGAAGTGTGCTGACCCAGTGTGGAGTTAGGAGTTAAAAATCAATTTTTTTTTACACTCAACACTCAACACTCCACACTGCATACTCTCCACAACCGCCTGCTATAGTCAATCTCTAAAAGCAATAAATTTATTGAACTCATGCAAACATTAGAACCCTCTGCCAGCAACCCAGACAACGCAACAGCCGCACAATTGAGCAACTTCGATCCCAAACACCCGCCCGATCCGAAACTGATCGACACCTGCGTTCACTGCGGGTTTTGCTTGTCAACTTGCCCCAGCTATCGCGTCATTGGCAAAGAGATGGATTCTCCCAGAGGGCGCATCTATCTCATGGATGCGATTAATGAAGGCGAGGCGGCAGTGAATTCGGCGACGGTGCAGCATTTTGATTCCTGTTTGGGCTGTCTGGCGTGCGTGAGTACCTGCCCCTCCGGCGTGCAGTACGATAAATTAATCGCCGCGACACGCCCGCAAGTCGAGCGGAATTACGAGCGATCGCTCGGCGATCGCGTCTTGCGCTCCCTGATTTTCAATCTTTTCCCCTATCCCAACCGCTTGCGCCCCCTCCTCGTCCCCCTGTATTTCTATCAGAAATTAAACCTACAGAAAGCCGTCCGTTCGACGGGATTGCTGCAAAAATTATTCCCGCGATTGGCGGCGATGGAGTCAATTTTACCGCAAGTCACCCTCGATTCCTTCCGGGATGACATGCCAGAAGTTATCCCAGCCCGAGGAGAAAAACGCTACCGCGTCGGGGTAATTTTAGGCTGCGTGCAGCGGTTATTTTTCTCGCCCGTGAATGAGGCGACGGTGCGGGTGCTGACGGCGAACGGGTGCGAAGTGGTGATTCCCAAATCGCAGGGATGCTGTGCGGCGCTGCCCGCGCACCAAGGGCAAGAAGAACAAGCACAAGCGATCGCCCGCCAGATGATCGACAGTTTTGAAGGCACTGACGTCGATGCAATTATTATAAACGCCGCCGGGTGCGGTCACACTCTCAAAGAATACGGTCACATTTTACAAGATGACCCCAATTATCGAGAAAAAGCCGAAGAATTTGCCAGCAAAGTCAGAGACGCCCAAGAATTTCTCGCGCAAATCGGCTTGACGGCGAAACTTGCGCCCCTGACAGATGGAGAACTGACGATAGTTTATCAAGACGCCTGCCACCTCCTGCACGGACAAAAAATCAGCCTGCAACCGCGCCTGCTGCTGCGGCAAATTCCGGGGGTGAAGCTGCGCGAACCCATAGACGCCGCCTTGTGCTGCGGCAGCGCCGGCGTGTACAATATGTTGCAGCCGGAAGTCGCAGACGAATTGGGCAAGCAAAAAGTAGAGAATTTGCTCAATACGGGGGCGGAATTAATTGCGTCTCCCAATCCGGGCTGTTCGCTGCAAATCAAAAAGCACCTGCAACTGAAAGGGAAGGCAGTGCCCCTGATGCACCCGATAGAGTTGCTCGATTGCTCGATTCGGGGCGTCAAGTTGACAAAATAGAAATATTGTGGTAAAAAGAACGTAGAAATGGAGAGAACGTCGGAGATGTCACCGTGAAATCATCCATTTATTTTTTGATATGCTTGGCAATTTGGGGGGCGCTTCGCCTGGGGGCGCTCTCCCAAAACGTCAGCGGACTTCCAAAGGGGACAACTGCATCTACTAGCGTCAAACAGCTCGCGCCTGTGTCAAATTCTGCACCCAATCCTGCACCAGAGGTGGCACGCGCGCCCAGCAAGACGCTATTTCCGGTTATTCAGAATGGCAAATACGGGTATATCGACAGCACTGGTAAGATCGTTATTCCGCCGCAATTTGAGGAAATTCGGCACTTTCAAGAAGGACTGGCAGCCTTAAAGATTGGCGGCAAGTGGGGCTTTATCGATCCGGCGGGAAAGATGGCGATCGCGCCGAAGTTTGATGAAGCTTCTAACTTCATGGAAGGGCTGGCAGTCGTAAAAATTAACGGCAAAGAGGGCTATATCGACAAAACCGGGAAACTGGTTATCGAGCCGCAATTCGAGCTAGCCGGTGGCTTCGATGAAGGGCTGGCAGCAGTCTATACCGGCTCGAATTGGAACTACATCGACACGACGGGAAAAGTCGTTATAGAAACCCAGTTTAACGCAATCTGGGACTTTTCTGAAGAGTTGGCAGCCGTGCAGGTAGGCGAAAAATGGGGCTATATCGACAAATCGGGAAATCTGGTTGTCGAGCCGCAGTTTGATGAAGTTTACTCCTTCAGCGAAGGAAAAGCCGCAGTAAGAATTTACGAACAATGGGGTTATATCGACAAAACAGGAACCCTAGTTGTCGAGCCACAATTTGAAAAAGCTAGGTCTTTTTCAAAAGGAATGGCAGCCGTACAAATCGGTGGAAAGTGGGGCTATATCGACGCAACAGGAAAGCAGGTTATCGAGCCGCAGTTTGACGAAACTGGAGGGTTTTACGAAGAGTTAGCATCCGTTTCGATTGGCGGCAAGTGGGGCTATATCGACGCGACAGGAAAGCAAGTTGTCGAGCCGCAGTTCGACTATACTCAACTTTTTTCGGAAGGGTTCGCAGCCGTTCTACTTGGCGGAAAGTATGGCTACACCGATAAAACAGGCAAGCTCGTCATTCCGCCGAAGTTTGATTTTACTCGGGGTTTTTCAGAAGGGCTGGCAGAAGTCAAGATTGAGGAAAAATTGGGCTATATCGACAAGAACGGAACGCTTGTTTGGAATCCCACGAATTGAGCGGGGCAGGGGTTAATAAGTCGCGATTTTTTTAACCGCAAAGACGCGAAGAACGCAGAGAAAGCGAGGAATAAATTTCTCGGCTCTGTTATCGCGACTTATTTCTCACTGCTGTTCTCAGAAATAAGTGTTCGCCAAGGCGAAACGATTTCGCCGCCCTCAGCCTGCGGCGTCTCGCGCGGGCGATCGATGATTTTTTCTTATACCCCTTGTCAAACCCCTATCTACTGTGTTAGCTTGGCAAGCGTACAGGTAAAAGAGCCAGTCTCTCCCCGGCAAGCTCGCAACCGCGCTGTAGCTGGCGGCAAGGAAAACAAGCCGATTCGGCTTCTCCAAAGCGCCAGACCGGACGGACTGATTCTATAGGACTCGTCAAAAAGTTCCCACCATTCCGACAAGAAATCGGTGATGGTGGCCAAAAATTAAAATCCCGCAACAGACGGGAAAAGGTAAAATCATGGTAGCTGAAAACCGACAAAACCAGACAAATAAAGACTCTCAAGCATTTAAATTCGACGCCGCCACCAGCGACGAAACGATATCGCTGGCGCTAAAAGCCGTGGAGTTCGGCAACGTCGTCGCCCAGAATGCCCAGCAGCTCAAGTATCAAGGCTTAGAAGCGGGCTATAAGTTCAAGGCTTTTGAACAAGCCGCCGGCAAGCGCGAACTGCTGCGGCTGCTCAAATACTACTATCCCCAAGAGTTAGTCCGTTACTTCCGCAACTGTGTCGCGCAAGCGAAATTAGTAGACTTGTACCCGCAGCTATTTGACAAAATCCTCAACCTGCCCGCCTGTTACGCATCGGCGCTGCTGGCAGGAAGCGAGGAACAAGTCGCGCAAATCCTCGAAGACTTCGCCGCAGGCAACGAGCCGAAGTGGACGATTAAACTCATCGAAGAACACCTCCGCCCCGACGCCACGCCTGAAACCGCTGCCCCGCCAGCGATCGCGATCGGCATTCCGGTAAAAGTTCTTTTAGAAACGCAAGGAATCGAAAAGGGAGCGATCGGCACCGTGGAAGCCCTAGAAGGCAGCGAGGAAGAAATATCCAGCATCAGCGTGCGACTGTTTTCTGGCGAGTACCTGCAACTGCACCCAGCCGACGCTCAACCCCTCAACCCCGATATTTTCCAACAACTGCTGCTGGTGCTGTATTTAACAGAAGCGTTGCACGCGCAATTTAAAACAGCTTGCGCTCTCAACTGTAGCCTAGAGCAAAAAGAAATAGAAACGAAAATCGCCCGATTGACTCAGTGCCGCCGACTGCTGAGTATGAAACTGAGAATTAGCGAAATTTCGTGCAGCCAATTGCTGAAAAACCTGCCGCCCGTCAACCCGAACGAACTGGCAACGCCAGATTTTTGCGAGAAAGCCTTTAACGCCTACAACATTGCAGAAGACGCCGACAAAAAGATGATTTTAGCCAAAGCCAAACTACCAGTGCGGCTGAGAAACCCTGGAGACACTGAGCCAAAATTTACCGCCGAACAGTTAACTGCAGCGATCGCATCCTTCCTCTTCAAACCTGCGAAGAAAACAGGCAACAGCGGCATTCCCATGTCAACCAGAGATTTTAACGAGCTGATGGAATTAATCCAGCAGCAACACGCCGAACGACAAGCGGAGCGCGAATCCGCGCAAGAGCGAGAACGAGAATTGCTGGCAATAATTGAAGAACTGCGGCGCGAGAAAGAAACTGAAAAAAACGCGCAACCAGAACCGGAATTGCGAGAAAATGACATCGTGCGCGTCAAAACGCACCGCGTAGCTGCCAACATCGGCAAAATCGGACGTTTCCTCGGTTTCGAGAAACAAGATAACGGATTAGCCGAGTGGGTAGAAGCGAAAATCCTCATCGACGAAGGGGGGAAATATCCGATGCCAATCTTCGTAAAAGAGTGGCAGACAGCTTTAGAATCGGTGAATCTGACTCCCGCCGAACTCGTGGAAATCAACTTGAGCCGGAGTCTCGCTGCCGAACATTCCGAGCAGTCACGCGCGATCGCTCAGCTGCGAGAACGGGCGGTACGCTGTACCCAACTGGAACGAGAAATCGAACAAGTGAAAGAGATTTATTCACCAGAAGCCATTGCTACAGAACTGAGCAAAACCCTAGCAGCCGCGATCGGATCTGAGGCAGGTGAGGCGTTGAAAGAAGCAGGAAAAGGCGGGCTAAAAGGGATCGGACGACAGCTCAAAAAATTATTTCTAGAGCAAGGAACTTTAGAAATCGGCTTTTAAGATCGCCTTAGCCGGGAGATTGAATAATAACCATCCCCAGAGATTTCTTGGTTTCTCCTGCCTCTGCGTCCTCTGCGTCTTGGCGGTAAAAAAGCAAGCGATCGCCTTGCTTTCTGATAAGAGTATATAACACCAAAAGGCGATCGCAAGTTTTTATCTCAATTAAACCTGAACTGGGGTTTTAGCCGCCCCTGACTGACGCTTGCTGGTAACAACCACCTGCACGCGATCGGGTGCAGAAGTCAAGCCGCGACGCACCGGGCGCGCCGCGCGATCGTCAGCCAGCGCCAATTGATAGCGCTTGAGAATCGCCGCCAGTACCAATTTCATTTCAAATTGGGCAAAAGCCATGCCAATACAGCGGCGGCTCCCCCCGCCAAAGGGCAAATATTCGTAGGGGGAAAATTGCTTTTCCAGAAAGCGCTCTGGTTTGAAAAGCTTGGGTTCTGGATAAACATCCTCTCGATGGTGGGTTAAATAGATGCAGCCAATCACTGACGTGCCCGCTTCGATGTGGCAGCCCGCCAATTCGACGGGTACTTTCGCCACGCGCGGGAAAGTCAGCATCCCCACGGGATAAATCCGCAGCGTTTCCGAGCAAACAGCATTGAGATAGGGGAGTTTCGCGATCGCGTTGGGGTCTGAATTATCTCCCAGGCTGTCGAGTTCTTCGAGGAGTTTCTCGCGCACCTGCGGTATTTTATGAATCCAGTAGAAAGCCCAACTCAGCGCCGTTGCTGTTGTTTCGTGACCGGCGACTAATAGCGTCATCAATTCGTCGTGCAATTCCTCATCCGTCATCGGGTTGCCTGCTTCGTCGCGAGCCGACATCAGCAAGGTTAAAATATCTGTCCGAGAGGGATCGGCTTGGGCGCGGCGTTCTGCTATTTCGGCATAGATGAGTTGGTCTATTTGCCGCTGCTGGTGCAAAAAGTTTCCCCAGGGGCTTTTCGGCCCAAAATCCTTTCGCAGGATGGGAAAATAAAGCATACTAGCGCTCAAGGGGGAACTCATCACGTCCAGCATTGAACTGAGGAGTTTCTCTAGCTTTTGGTAGCGATCGCCTTCATTTAAACCAAATACGGCACGCAAAATCACTTTGAGGGAAATTGCCTGCATTGATTCGCGAATTGAGAAAGCTTTGCCCGTTTCCCAAGAGTCAGTCACCTGCTGGGAAATTTCGCCGATCAGTTCGCCGTAAGCCCTCATGCGATCGCCGTGAAATGGCGGCATCATCAGTTGGCGCTCCCGCCGGTGGCGATCGCCGCTCGCTGCTATCACCGAGCGCGTCCCCAGCAACGGTTCAAACAGCCCGTTCAGTTCGCCTGGGGCGTCAAATTGTTTGGAATCGGGACTCAAAAATTGCTGGAGCGCTTGCGGGTTGCTGACGAATACGATCCGGCGAAAATTATTGCCCAGCGGCACTGCAAAGATATCGCCATAGCGTTCGGCGCAGCTATCCATATAAGAATAGGGCTTGGCGATCCAGTGAAGCATTTGGAGGAGAGGTGCGGTTTTTGGCCCGTCAGGAAGTCTCATAAAGGCTATTTTTTGATAATTTCCTTCGCTGGTCGGCGATTTAAATAACTTAGCAAAAGTCGCGGCGCGATCGCTACCCTTCGAGAGAATTGCCCGGAATCCGATTTCAATTGGCGGCTGACAGGCTCGCAAATGTCGCGATCGCGTTTAAAATGCGAACAGAGATTCGCACCGCGATCGAAAAGCAAGCGCTTCACGCTCCGGCAACTCGATCGCCCTTTCCGGCGTCTACAGTTCCCCCAGACCAACGATCTCAACAATGAATCGATCCACTTCTTTATTGATTGGCCTTTCTTTTTTAGGTTTAATGACTGGCGGACGCCAAGAACCCGCCCCAGCATCAATGCCCGCTTTCCCGGAACTGGCGCAAGTTTCCACGCCTTCAAGCGCGCCGGCACCGCAGTCAAGCCCGCTCTTTTACATTCTCTATAACGAGCGATGGGGCTATATCGACGCGGTGGGAAACACGGCGATCGTGCCGCAGTTCGATGCAGCGTCGAGTTTCTCCGAAGGGCTGGCAGCCGTAAAGATTGAGGAAAAATGGGGTTATATCGACACAAACGGCAATCTCGTCATTCCGCCGCAATTTGATGCAGCTTGGCGCTTTTCCGAAGGGCTGGCAAATGTCAGAGTGCACGAGAAGTGGGGTTATATCGATTCTTCTGGAAATCTGGTTGTCAAGCCTCAGTTCGAGCAGGCTTTTGGGTTTTTTGAAGGGCTTGCTTATATCAAGATAAACGGCAAAGCGGGCTATATTGACAAAACGGGCAAACTGGCGATCGAGCCACAGTTTGACGGAGCTTGGAACTTTTCAGAGGGGCTGGCATGGGTAAAAATCAAAGACAAAGTGGGCTATATTGACCAAGCTGGCAAAATAGTTATCCAGCCGCAGTTTGATGAAGCGTGGAATTTTTCCGAAGGCTTAGCCGCCGTAGAGGTTAATCGCAAATGGGGCTATATTGATCGAACAGGCAAAATGCTTATTCAGCCGCAATTTGAAAAGACTTGGGGCTTTTTTGAAGGGCTAGCCGCCGTAAGACTTGGACGTCGGTGGGGCTATATCGACAAAACCGGGAAGGTAGTCATAAAGCCCCAGTTCGAGCAAGCCTCTGGTTTCTTTAACGGGCTGGCATGGGTAGAAATTGGAGACAAGCGCGGCTATATCGACAAAACTGGCAAGATGGTTATCGAGCCACAGTTTGATTTTGCTTTTGATTTTAGCGGAAATATAGCCCTAGTAGAAGTTGGCGGCAAGTACGGCTATATCGACAAAACGGGAAAATTTATTTGGAATCCCACACAATAGGGAAAAGTCTCGCGTAAAACTAGAAAAATTGCGATCGCGCTGCCGGAAAACTCCCGGTAAATTTTGATGGCGGGAGTTTTGAATAACGTATGGGCGGGAAAATGTCAACTGTCTAAAGGGAAGAGTCTGATTCATCAGTCGCGATCGCGTTCGCTGTAGCTGACTGTATCTTCTGATACGGAGACTTTTGAAGGTTTCCGCTATACTGGACGAGAGGGATGCCATAATTTTTTTGACTCGAACACCAATTAACGAGAGCGATATAACAGAAACACCATGAGCTTACAAGAAGAAAAAAATCAATCTCCTCACCGCGTCGTCATCGTCGGGGGCGGTTTTGGCGGACTCTATGCAGCCAAGGCACTCAAGCTGGCTCCGGTGCAAGTCACGCTGATAGACAAGCGAAATTTTCACCTCTTCCAGCCGCTTTTATACCAAATTGCAACGGGGATTCTGTCGCCCGCCGATATTTCCTCGCCGCTGCGTGCCATTTTAAACCACCAGAAAAACACGCAAGTGCTGATGGGAGAAGTCGTCGATATTGAGCCGGAACAGCGAAAAGTTATTCTCACCGACGAAGAGCTGAGTTACGATACTTTAATCGTCGCCACGGGCGTCAGCCATCACTACTTCGGAAAAGACGAATGGGCGGCAGTGGCTCCCGGCTTGAAAACGGTAGAAGACGCGATCGAAATGCGCCGCCGAATTTTTCTGGCATTTGAAGCGGCAGAGAGAGAACCCGATCCGGAAAAGCGCCGCGCTTGGCTGACGTTTGCGATCGTGGGCGGAGGACCGACGGGGGTAGAATTAGCCGGAGCTTTGGCAGAACTCGCTCACCACACTTTAAAGAACGATTTCGCCAATATTGACACCACAGAAACCGAAATTTTGCTGCTGGAAGGGATGGAGCGAGTGCTGCCGCCTTACACGCCGGATTTGTCGGCAAAAGCACAAGAATCTCTAGAACGGTTGGGCGTCACCGTGCGCACTCGCACCCTGGTGACGAATATTGAAGGCGATCGCGTGACGTTGCGTTGCGACGATGAAACCGAAGAAATTCGGGCGCAAACGATTCTCTGGGCGGCGGGAGTCAAAGCCTCGGCAATGGGAGAAGTCATTGCCAAACGCACCGGCGCTCAATGCGATCGCGTCGGGCGCGTCATCGTAGAACCCGATTTGAGCGTGCCCGGGTATCCCAATATTTTTGTAATCGGCGATTTAGCGAATTTTTCTCACCAAGACGGCAAACCGCTGCCGGGAGTCGGTCCCGTGGCGATGCAGCAAGGAGAATATATCGCCAAACTGATTAAAAATAGATTGGCTGGCAAAACTTTGGAGCCCTTCCACTATACCGACTATGGCAGTTTAGCCGTAATCGGGCGCAATTCTGCCGTTGTAAATTTGGGTTTCGTGCGTTTTTCTGGCTTGCTGGCTTGGCTTGCCTGGGTGTTTGTTCACATTTACTTTTTAATTGAATATGACAATAAACTAATCGTGATGCTGCAGTGGGGGTGGAGTTATTTTACTCGCAATCGCGGGGCGCGGTTGATTACGAATCAAGAGGCAGCGCCGCTGGCAGGAATGGATGAAAAAAGTCGCGATCGCGATTTGGTGACTGGCAAATCCCCTGTGGAGGTGTAGCGGAAACCTAACCCCCCAGCCCCCTTCTCTCGTAGGGAAGGGGGAGCAGGAGAGAGGGAAGCTTTTTGGAAAAGGCAATCTACGCCCATTCGCGTTTTCAATTACGTCCTAAAGGAGGATTTTGAGGGAGAGGCGATCGCGCTAAATTCGCTTTAACTTGTTTAGTGGAAGCGATCGCTCTCATGGATACCTACATCCTTCAGTTACTTGTTATCGGTCTGCTTTTGCTGATCGTCACCCTCGGATCGGGCTGGATTGCACGATTGCCGCTTTCCTATGCCCTCATTTATTTAGTCGCTGGCATCTTCCTCGGACCGTATGGAGTACACTTGATTCAGGTGCGACCGAATGCCGAATTGTTGGAAAGACTGACTGAATTTGTCGTCATTGTATCGCTATTCAGTTGCGGTGTGAAAATGAATCGCCCGCTGCAATGGGGGGCGTGGCACTCCACCGCGCGGCTGATTGGATTCTTAATGCCGCTTTCAATCTTCGCGATCGCAGCCGTCGGGCATTGGTTTTTGGATCTCAATTGGGGAGCCGCTATTTTACTCGGAGCCATTCTCGCCCCCACCGATCCGGTTTTAGCCTCCGAAGTACAGCTAGCGCATATCGACGATACAGACGAATTGCGCTTCGGCTTGACTTCCGAAGGCGGTTTAAACGACGCGCTGGCTTTTCCTTTCGTTTATTTCGGGCTGTACTGGCTGAAAGATAATCACTGGCAAAATTGGTTCAGAGAATGGGTAGCTGTGGATTTACTCTGGGCGATCGCCGCTGGTATCGGCATGGGTATTTTCGCAGCCAAAGTCGTTATCTGGGTTGAACGGAAATTGCAGCGATGGCGACCGGTTGACGAAATCCGGGAAGATTTTATCGCCCTCAGCACGATTTTGCTCTCCTATTCCCTCACAGAACTTGTCAACGGCTACGGCTTTCTCGCCGTTTTCGTGGCAGGAGTCGTCGTTCGCAAAAGTTACCGCGATACAGAAAAGCCCCTGGCTCTGCTGAAATTTAGCGATCGCATTGAAAATCTCATGGAGGTAGGCACCATTTTGCTGCTGGGTTCGCTGCTGCGGCTCAAACCTATTTTAGCCTTTGCTGGCGACATTTTATTAGTATCCGGGCTGTTAATTTTTATAATTCGACCTGTAGCAGTTTGGATTAGCACCCTCGGTTATCCTTTTCGCCCGGAAACTCGCCTGCTGTTTGGCTGGTTTGGCATTCGCGGCGTCGGTTCGCTGTATTATCTCACCTATGCCTTTGGGGAAGGATTAAAAGACCAAATCGGCGAACAAATTGCCTGGATTACTTTTATGACAGTGGCGATTTCCGTAGTTCTGCACGGGATTAGTGCCACGCCGCTGATGAACTGGTACGAACAGAAAAATAGGGCGGGGAAAAAGTTAGAGCGATCGCCCGCGTAAACTCCCAACGCCCCCACTCGTTTAAAAATAAAGCGAAATAAAAGAAGGGCGCTCAACCGCGCCCTCTCCCTGAAAAATCCAAAAACCCATTATCCAACCCGAATCAATTTGAGAAATTAGCGCCCGTCGCGATCGCCGGGTACAGCGCGTTCAACTCGATGCCACGCATCGCGGGTAGCGTGTCTGGCTCTTTCCCACGCTAAATTCGACCGACCCCGATTCATTTCGTAATCGCGCTGCAGCTCCGGCTCGATTTCGTCGTAAGTTCTGCCCGTTTTGTAGTAGCGGCTGTAGCCTTCATAACCGGTGCGGTAAGCCGGTTGATAGTCTTCATATTGGTAGCCCGGTTCTACATACGGTCTGGAGACGTAATTGTCGCGCCAGTAAGCCTCTTCCACCGTGGGGTCCATCGCTTCGCCGACTGCCTTGCCGAGCAA
Source organism: uncultured bacterium (assembly GCA_964405435.1). GTDB lineage: Bacteria > Cyanobacteriota > Cyanobacteriia > Cyanobacteriales > Oscillatoriaceae > DVEG01. Next base: position 10,706 of record CAYOOD010000029.1, on the reverse strand, counting down.
GCCGCCTGCAACTGCACCCACTGCAGCGCCAACGACTGCACCCACCGGCCCGCCGACTGCAGCACCCAGTGCCGTCCCCGCCGTTCCTGCACTCGCCGCACCGATCCCGGTACTCACGGGATGCGCCCCGGTTTCGCCGGAAAGCGGATCGCGGTTGGCGTCAAATTCTTTTTCAGTTCTGTCTTGCTCGTGCATAATAATTGTTTGCTTTTATGGGGATTTATCCACTACATTCAAGGTAGTCTTTTAGAAGATATGGCAACCTCTCTCTCTAGGGAGAACTTGCACGTTGCTGATTTTGAGATATCAAATAAAAATTATCGATCTGTAGCGTGCGATCGCTCTTTCAAACCGCTAAAAATCTTTCATTGGTTAGATGACAGGGTGAAAGCACCTATTTTTTCCTCCCTGTTCGCCTTGCCACGGCGGTAATCAAGAGGCAGACATCAATAAACCGCATCTGAAAGAAACCCGGTTTCTTCGAGAAACCGGGTTTCTGGCTGCTGTCACGTTATGTTTATTTATCTCGACTGACTGAGTAGAGGCGCTGCTACTGCCGAGATGAATGGAGGTGCAGGCATTGGAGCGATCGCCCCTGCCGCCAGCACGAATGCCCTCTATCGCGCCTCGACACCTCCAGCCACAGGCTCGGCTGCGGGTAAACTCTGCTGGCTGTACTCTTCGGGTTTTCCTTTGTGAATGCTAAAACTGCCGTAAAGAATTGAGATATCAAAAATATCTGTAGTAATCACTGCAGGCTTTCGGTGCGCGCCCTCACCCAAAGTAATGCCAAAAATGTCTGCTTCTAAATCCTGCACGTCTTCTGGATGATATACATTCCATCTGATTTCCCGACAGTCTTGGAAGAGCATCACATAAGGCACTCTCTCTTCGGGATTATACACGCATTCAATTAATACTTCATTCCCCCACTTGGAAACGATGACCTTTGTAATTAATGAGGTCAATCCTCCCAATCCCAGCAAATTGTAATCATCTTTCCACTCACTCATTGACCCTCTCTCCCGTATTATGCGTTCCAGAAATCTTATTTCCAAATCGATCTCGGGTGAACAGTAAACTTCCATCTTGATCGAGGCGGAGACCTTTGTTTATTCGGCTCCCATCAGGGCCATATCTCGGTGCTGGCGTTCGTATCACTTCACCAGTCGGACGAATCATTACTCTCGACCTGTCAGGAAACTCATATTCAAGATAGCCGTTTTGAGTCATTGTGACATTGGCACCTAGCCCGCGCAAAAACTCATCGGCTTCTTGACGAGTCATGCCTGTTAAATCGCCAAACTCTGATGCTGTCCCATTTCCTCCGACTCCCGGATTTGGCACCTCAGTCTCCCTGCTAATCGCCCTCCTCACACTCTGCTTTTTCCAGGCGGGCTTTCCCCTGTACTTTCTCAGGGGAGAGTATACCCAATTAAGAGCATTTTGTCAAGATTTAGGCGCGAGCGCTAGCATTTGCTTGCAACTGTTAAAAAATGCGATCGCGCTTTTCACTGCTACTCTCGCGCTGCTATAGCAACACCGCTTCGGCTGGCGCTGCGTGTAAAAACGCTGTCTCTGGATGTTCGGCTGCTAAATCGGCATGTCCGCAATCCAAGGAGTGGATAAATTGCGATTCCAGAATTACGAACTGTCCGTCATGGGGACTGTATGCGTAGACTTCTCCAGTTTGAATTTGGTAAATCCAGGCGTGGATGTGGATTTTGCCGGCGCGGAGTTTTGCGCGAATCGCTGGATAGGTTCGCAGGTTTTCTACTTGCGTCAGAACATTTTCCTGAACGGTGACATTTAAGAGCGCTTCGCCCGCATGGTGTTTGTAGTTTTCTTTGATAACGCTGCGGGTGGCTTCAGCCTGCTTTAACCATTCGTAAACTAACGGCATCTCTTCAGCCAATTTGCCGAGCTGCAGCAGCCCTTTCATGGCTCCGCAGTCGGAGTGCCCGCAAACAATGATATTTTCGATCGCCAGTGCTTGAATGGCATATTCGATCGCGGCGGCTTCGCTCCCCTGTGCCGCGCCATAAGGGGGAATAATATTGCCCACATTGCGCATGATGAAGAGTTCCCCCGGCTCTGTCTGCGTAATCAGGTGCGGGTTGATCCGAGAATCCGAACAAGTGATGAAGAGAACTCTCGGATGCTGCCCGAGTGACAGGCGCTCGAACAGCTCTCGGTGGGTGCTGAAATAGTTGGTTTGAAATTCGTGCAACCCTTTGATTAATCGTTCCACAATCGCTTCCTCGCTGCTCTTGCTATATTGCCAGATTGCTTAGTTTACTACAAGGCAGCCTTGAGGTGCTATTTCAACGATAAATTTCATGCGATCCCTGTATGGATTGCATGAAATTTTTGCAAAATTTAAGATTCAATTTAAATCAACTACTATCACGGGTAGCGCTGCTTTATCGTACAAAAATTTTCCCGATTGTAACTGCTTTCGTTACTAATCTTAATATTAAATTTTTCTTAAATGGAGTGTAGAGGTAGGATAGTAAAGCGATTTCTAGGAGAACGCCGATGAGCAAGGACGATTTCAAACAACAAATCGCCGCTATCTACAGCCAGAGGAGCCACAAATATGATGAGGAAGGGGATTTGCACCCGCGATGGGTTCGCCGTCTCGTGGAATATGCTGAACTCCGCAAAGGAGAACGGATTTTAGATATCGCGACGGGGACGGGATTGGTGGCGCTAGCAGCGGCGCAGCTCGTCGGGGAGTCAGGGCGCGTGGTGGGAATAGATATTTCTACGGGTATGTTGGAGGTGGCGAAGCGTAAAATCGAGGCAGGGGGTTTAAATAATATCCAACTCATTCAAGCCGATGCCGAGACGTTGGACTTTCCACAGAGCAGTTTCGATGTCATTTTCTGCGCTTCAGCACTGATTTTTATGAGAAACATTCCGGCAGCTTTGCGCCGCTGGCATCGGTTTCTCGTGCCGGGTGGGCGCATCGGACTTCAGGTTGTTGCAGAAACCGCTTTTGTGGCGGGTTTCGTGTTGCAGAAAGTTGCTAAAAAGTACGGAATCGAGTTAATCTTCAGTGAGTTAACCGGCACCGAAGAGAAATGCTGCGCTTTGCTGCAAGCGGCGGGGTTTGAAGAGATTGAGGTGAAAGCCGAGCAATTCGGCAATTACGTCACTTTGGGTGAGGCACAAGGGATGTGGGAAAGCATGTTAAAATTTCCGCTTTGCTATCCGTTGAGGCAATTAGAGCCGGAAAAATTAGAGCGAGTTAAGGGTGAGTATTTTGCCGAACTTGAGGCGATGGAGACTGAGAAAGGCATTTGGAATGATATTTTAACTTTTTTTGTTTTTGGGTGCAAGGGAGTTGAGGGCGGGAGCAGCTCTCTTTAGATAGGAGCGATCGCTTCCATCTCACTACGCCGACGGATTGCTTTGAGATTTCAATTTGGCGGCGAGAGATTCGAGCTTTTTCTTCTCGCGTTTGAGTTCTTCTTCGAGATTTTGAAGCTGTTCTCGACGCGCTTCGAGTTCGATAGTGCGGCGGGCGAGTTCTTGACTCTGCAGGGTGAGTGACTGCCGCCACTGTTCGACTCGTTCTGTTTCCTGCTGCAAGAAAGCCGGTGTCAGCCCCTCGACGAGAGATTGCTGCACCAGTTCTAAAACCCAGCCGGTGGCGTCTTGCAGGCTGAGAATCTGGCGGTTGGAGGAAACTTCGACTAATACGAGGACGCCTTCGCCCGGAGTTGGCAATTCTGTAGAAAGAATAATTTCTTCGCCGGAGAGAATAGCCCAGGTGTCTTCGGATTTCTGGCGAGCCAGCAATTTTAAGTCAGTTTTGCCTAAGAATCCTTTTTTTTGCACCTGGGCTAAATAAAGCATTTTCTAATTCTCTCGCTCTAGCGTATTGCTAGCGGTTAGTTGTCAGCCATCAGTTATATCACGTCCGGTCTTCTCTTATCTGTTGAGGGCTAAAGCCCTCACTACGAACGTTAGAGTTTAGAGTTTGCTGAGTCGAGCGCGCAGAATTTCTGCTTGTTTCTCGGCTTCGGCGAGGGAGGAGCGCACTCCCTCGATGACGTCGGCTGGCGCTTTACCGACAAAGCTGGCATTGCTCAGGCGCGCGGTGAGGGATTTGACTTCGGCTTCTACTTTCGCCAAGCTTTTCTCGACTTTGCCGCGCAGCGCTTTGACATCCACCACGCCAGCGAGGGGAATCAGCACTTGCACGGTTCCCACGACGCCGACAATGGTTCCCGTCGGTTCTGTCTCTAGGGCAGGGGTGATGGTTAATTCTTCGACTTTTGCCAAATCTTTGATGTACGATTGGCAATTGGTGAGGATTTGGCGTTCGCGATCGCTCTCGCTTTGCAAAATCGCCTTAATTTTTGCACCCGGTTTAATATCTGCCTCTGCCCGCAAGTTGCGAATCGTGCGAATCGCACCGATGAGCAGCTCAAAGTCAGATTCTAGCGCTGCATCGATGTAGCCTGCATCTGCCTTCGGAGAGAATGGCACCGCCAAATCTGCGGCAGCGCTCGTGCGGGGGGCGGAAATTTTCGCGGCTCCCTGGCGAATCCCCTGCTGTTCGGCTTTTTCCTTGCCCAGCAGCGTCTCACTGACGAAGGATTCAATCGATCCTGACAGTTCTTTGCGAGTTTCTGCCAAAATCAAATAGCGAAGGATAAACCAAGTCGAATACCCCAAACCTATCAATTCTAAAGTTTGTGGCAGCAACGGAATCTGGTTGACTGCCGCTACCGGCACGAGCCCGATTCTCAGCGCGAACGAGGCGACAACCAGCAAGATAAAGATGGCGATCGCTTTGTTGTAGGTGTCGAACAGTTCCCCGATCGAATTTCGCCACGGTTTAAAGAAGTTCCCCACCTCCTGCAACAGCGGCGGCAATGATATCGATGCCCAAAAAGTCTTCAGTTGCGGCGAGGGCGCTGCTGTTCCTTTGGCGGCGGCTGCCGGTTTTTGAGCGCTTCCCCCCACAGAAATAACTTCTGGATACGCTTGCAGTGCCAGACTTTCTTCTTCCCCTGCCTGGGTGAGAGTGTGCCAGATTTCCTCGGTGATGTGCGGCATAAAAGGATGCAGCAGTTTGAGAATCCCTTCCAGCACGAAGGCAAGGGTTTGCTGGGCTACTCGCCGGGAAGCGGCATTGCTGCCACTAAGCCGCGATTTCACCAGTTCGATGTACCAGTCGCAGAAGTCGCCCCAGATGAATTCGTACAGTCCCTTTGCCGCTTCGCCCAAACCGTAGTTTTCGAGATACTTGTTGGTTTGCTGCACTACTTGATAGTAGCGGGAGAGAATCCAGCGATCGCTCAGTTCCAGCCCTTCTGTTGGTTGCCCCAACTGAGCTGGCGTCTGCCCGTCCAGATTCATCATCACAAAACGCGCCGCATTCCACAACTTGTTTGTGAAATTGCGCGACGCTTCCACCGATGCCGACTCGTCTTTTTTACGATCGTATTCCAGACGGATATTTTGACCGGCACCCGCCACTTCCTTGATGAGCGTGTAGCGCAGGGCGTCGGTGCCGTATTTGTCAATCAGCAGCAGCGGATCGATGCCATTGCCCGCCGACTTGGACATTTTCTTGCCCTTTTCATCCAGCACCAAGCCGTGAATGTACACGTCTTGGAAAGGCATTTTGCCAGTGAAGTGCCCCGCCATCATCGTCATTCGGGCAACCCAGAAAAAGATGATGTCGAAGCCGGTAACTAAAACGCTGGTGGGATAGTAAAACTCCAGATCCGCCGTTTTTTCCGGCCAGCCCAAAGTAGAGAAAGGCCACAAACCCGACGAAAACCAAGTATCCAGCACGTCGGGATCGCGTTCGAGTTGAACATCCTTGCCAAATTGAGCGATCGCCTTTTCTCGCGCTTCCGCCTCAGTTTTAGCAACCACAAACGGAGTCGCGTCAGTAATTTTGCCGCCAGTTTCGCTGACAGCGAACCAAGCCGGAATCTGGTGCCCCCACCACAGTTGCCGCGAGATGCACCAATCTTCTATTTTCACCAGCCAGTCGCGGTAAACTTTCGTCCAGCGATCGGGCACGAAAGCCGGCGAATTCTTCCCATCCAGAGCTTGCAGCGCCCGATCGGCCAGGGGGCGAATTTTCACAAACCACTGCGTCGAAAGCAACGGCTCGACAGGAACCTTCGATCGCTCGCTGTACGGCACCGTGTGGTTGTACGGTTCCACCTTCACCAAAAAGCCGTCAGTATCAAGCTGCTGCACCACACCCGTGCGGGCGACAAAGCGATCTTGCCCTTGGAACGGCCCCGCATTTTCATTCAGCGTGCCGTCCTTATTCATAATGTTAATAAACGGCAAATTGTGGCGCTTGCCCATCTGAAAGTCATTGGGATCGTGCGCCGGCGTCACTTTCACGCAGCCCGTACCGAATTCCGGATCGACCAACTCGTCTGCAATAATCGGAATTTCCCGCCCCATTATCGGCAGCGTCAGGGTTTTCCCGATTAAATGCTTGTAGCGATCGTCATTGGGATTCACCGCCACCGCCGTGTCGCCTAGCATTGTTTCCGGGCGAGTCGTCGCCACTTCCACAAACCCGGAACCATCCGCGAGGGGATAGCGGAAATGCCACAGGTTCCCCTTCACCTCCTGATTGTCCACCTCCAAATCCGAGACGGCAGACTGAGAGCCAGGGCACCAGTTCACCAGGTATTCGCCGCGATAAATCAGCCCTTCGTCGTAGAGGCGGACGAAGGCTTCGAGGACAGCTTGCGACAAGCCCTCATCCATCGTGAAGCGTTCCCGCGACCAATCTACAGAGACGCCCAACCGCCGCAACTGATTGACGATCGTGCCCCCTGATTCTGCCTTCCACTTCCAAGCCCGCTCCAAAAATTGCTCGCGCCCAACGTTGTAGCGGTTTGTGCCCTCCGCCTTCAGTTGCTTTTCCAGAATCGTTTGCACGGCGATGCTGGCGTGATCGGTTCCCGGCACATAGAGAGCGTTGTAGCCCTTCATGCGGTGGTAGCGCACCAGCACGTCTATCAGGGCGTTATTGAAGGCGTGCCCCATGTGCAGGCTGCCGGTGACGTTGGGCGGCGGAATCATTATGCAGTAAGGTTTTCCGCCTGCGCTGGGGTTGGCTTTGAAGATTTGGCGTTCTTCCCAGAACTTTTGCCACTTCGCCTCGGTGGCGAAGGGATCGTATTGGGGGGGGAGGGTTGGGATCGTGGTGGCAGTCATGCGATTGGCAATGGTGAACTGGTCAAAAACTGTGCTGCTGTTTACATTTTGCCACAATGGCGATCGACGGCGACGTGGAAATGGGGGTTTTGGGGAGGGCGATCGCAATGATTTGCGAGCCCTCTGAATGGCCAAAAACCCAGTTTCTTTGAGAAACGCCAGAAACCCGGTTTCTCAAAGAAACCTGGTTTCTACATAGATTTTCTGCAGCGATCGCTAGATTTTCTGCGGGAATGCTCTACATTTAAATAGCGCGAAAGCCAATAAACCGGGTTTTGCCTGCTTGCGCTCGCGCTTCGGGTAATATCTGCTGAACTTCAGCATTGAGGGTGATAAAGTACAGCTCGACGCTGAGTTCGGGATAGCGATCGCGAATTGCCCAATAAGCCTGATTTAAGTAATCTTTGTGAACTTGATATTCTCGCTGGGCATCTTGGCTCAAATCTGGGTCGATTTGACTCGCATAAGCGCCGCAGTCTTGATGGTCGAGGATAATGACTTTTTGGATGTGATGCAGGTTATAGGAGAGTTCTAATTCGTCCCAGAAGGTTTCTGCTGCGGCGGGGTGGGGAAAGCCGACTAAGGCAAGGGATGCCCCGGCAAGTGCGATTAAATCGTAGCGATCGCCCGGGTATTGCTGTGATAAAAATGAGCGCTCTTTTTCTACGAAGCGAAAGTCGATGCAAGTGAGGACGAGGGCTTTTGGCAGGGTTTCGGCTCTGGCAGGTGAGGAAAATTGCAGCGCGGAAGCGGCGAGAGCGCCGGGAAGGAGCGATCGCAGAAAATGGCGGCGCGTAACGCCGGAGCACTTCGGGCAATTAGGCGGGCAATCCATAGAACTGAAATAGTTTGGCAAAGCACTGTATAAAAAATCCCCGGAATTTTAGCATAAAATGCAACGGGGTCAGCTAGAAACCCGGTTTTTTGGAAAACCCGGGTTTCTGGGGCGCAGGGGTTTTACGCAAATCAGTGTTTTTTCTTTGACGTTCCGTTAGATTTTGCTTTGCGCTTTGACGAATTCTTCGCTTTTCTGAATCGCCGGACGGCTGGTTTCCGGCAAGAGGTGAGTCAGAGAGTGAATCGCATCATCCGTCAGATCGAAACAGTTCTCCGCGCCTATTTGTGAGAGCAAGCCGCTGCGCTTGAGGAGGCTTTTTACGTCAGGTTCTAAACCGGTGAGAATCAATTGGCAATTGCGGCGTTTTAGTTCGTGATAAATATCTTCTAGGGCGACTAAACCGGTGGTGTCCATATTCGGAACGTAGCTCATCCGTAAAATTAGTGCTTTGACTTGGGGGACATCGCGCAGAAATGTGACAAATCGTTCAGCGGCTCCAAAAAAAACTGGGCCATCGACGCGGTAAACGGCAATGTGTTGGCTTAATTCTAAGGGGACGCCGGGGGGAAATACTTCGGTTTCGGGAAGTTTGCCCATGCTCAGTTCGCTCATCCGCTTGATAAAGAGAGCGCCTGCAGCGATTAAGCCGACTTCTACGGCGAGCACTAAATCGAAACAGATAGTAACCAGCCAGGTTAGGAGCATGACGGCGAAATCGGAACGAGTCGCGCGCGCGAGTAAGGAGATGGCTTCCCATTCCATCATCCGGCAACTGGTGACGATTAAGATGCCAGAGAGAGCGGCGAGGGGAACTTTGGCGGCGAGGGGTGCTAAAGTTAGTACGATAAGCGCTAAGGCGACGCCGTGAATGATGCCAGAAAGGCGGGTTTTTCCGCCAGAGCGGGCGTTGACGGCGGTGCGAGCGATCGCGCCTGTGGCGGGGATTCCGCCGAAGAAGGGAACGACGATATTGGCTAAACCTTGACCGATGAGTTCGCGATCGCTGTCGTGTTTTTCGCTCACTGTCATGCCGTCAGCGACGACGGCGGAGAGCAGAGATTCTATACTGCCCAGGGCTGCCAGTGCTAGGGCAGGGTTAATCAATTCCCGAATTAAATTAAAATCATTCCAGTGGGGAATCGGTTGGGGGAGTGGCAGGGATTGGGGAATCTCGCCAATGGTGGGAACGTTGAGGTGAAAGAAGGAAGCGATCGCAGTGGCTAAAACCAATCCCACCAGCGAACCGGGTATAGTACGATTGATTTTAGGCCAGAGCAACATCGTCGCGATGACTGCGATCGCCAATCCGACTGCTGCCCAATTCACCGCCTGTACGTTGAGAGCCGTTTGCCACAATCCCGGCAAAAAATGTTCGCTGCGCGGCAATTTCAACCCCAAAAAATTATTTAATTGACCGCAAAAAATAATCACGGCAATGCCATTGGTAAAGCCTGCGGTTACGGGATAGGGGATAAACTTCACCAATCGCCCCAATTTAGCAATCCCCAGAGCAACCTGAATGATGCCAGCCATCACCCCTGCAATCCAAACTTTTTCCAGCCCGTATTTAGTGACAATCCCGACTAAAATAACCGCCATTGCGCCAGTGGGTCCCGTGATTTGTACGGGAGAGCCGCCGAACATTGCGGCAACAATTCCCGCCACAATCGCCGTATAAAGTCCGGCTTTTGGCTCGACGCCACTGGCAACCGCAAAGGCGAGCGCCAAGGGCAAAGCGACAACGGCAGCGGTGATTCCGCCCGCGAGATCGCCGCGCCAGTGGGAGAATAATTGAGTAAACCCAGAGAGTTTGACGTCATTATATGTAGTTGCTACTACCATATTTGAAAGATTTCTAAGTGCTAATACGCAGAGAGCTTCTAACGGTCTTTGTTAGTTGTGGAGACGCTTTAAAGTGACGGTAAGTTCGAGGGTATAGTTGTGAAATCCTGACAATTTCTCTGCACGGGCTTTTCCCGATCCGGTCGGGTTGAAAAATGAAAAGACGCAAGCGATCGCGTCTCTCTGGAAATCAAACATCTATATTCATACCGGCACGAAGTTCATCCGGAAAATTTTAAAAATCCTTCAATTTGGGTGCCGCCATTGCTCCCCTCACGGAAAACCTAGTTTCTCAGACAAGGCTTTCGCTAATTCATTAGGGTAGACAAACTATTTGTTTCATTTATTTATTTTTTTAATTGGATAATATCTGTTTAAAAAAGCATGATTTAAGCCCTTTAAATGACTCAATTCAGCACTTAAATCTTCGACCTTTATAAATTTAAAAGTGTAGATGTTTTTTTAACTATTAAAGCGAATATAGCAGTTTTCTTTTCAAGTGAGGCACGTCAGAAACCCGGCTTCTTTGAGAAGCCGGGTTTCTTAGCTGTACTTCACCCGACTGAAAAACGCTATGAAACATACAATATAGCTGGTATGGGCTGACTATAGATTGATGATTTGTATTTGTGAAAAACAACTATTTTACTGCATTGATATCTACCTATTTTTGGCGAAGGGATTGTTCAAAAAAGCAGTTTTCTCAGAACCTCACTCATATACCAACCACACATCTGACCAAAAAGCCCAAAACAGAAAATCCCCTGCCTGTACAGGCAGGGGATTTTGTTTAAAAACCTAACAAGTTATC